>JBAQYF010000031.1:0-160990 GCA_049299895.1 Candidatus Altarchaeia archaeon | reverse complement strand
GCGAAACAGATTATCGGCGATAAACGCGTTTTAAAGATAGATTACAAAAAAAATCGAGACCTGAACAATTCTGTCAAATTCACGACCGAAAAAAAGACTAAAAACTTCAAACTGTCAAAGATAGGTTTTAAAACAGAAATAACCACTAGAATTAAAAAGACAGGTAAAAACAGCTTTTTAAAACCGGTCTTATGAATATCCTCTTAATGCTAGTCTATGACATGGTGTTGGGTTTTTCTCTATTGGGGAAACAACAGCGGATTTCTTACCTATTAAACCGAAGCTGGGGAAGAGATTTGAACTCCTGTGGGGTCGCTCTGCAGGCGACTGCCTGACCGGGCTAGGCTACCCCAGCATTTTTTTAATAAGTATTAATCTCTGTTTTTGTATTTAAATCCCGCGTTTTTGGCTGTTTTATACCCAGTTCATCCGTATGTTGGTTTTTATGTGTTTATAGGCTCTGTGGTGGTGGTTTACGTTGTTTGGTGTCTTTTTAGCCTTTAAATCCTATATATTTCCTGTATATAGTATCTTTTTAATATTATCTTAAAGTATATAAGAGGCTTTCAAAGATGGTCAACGTGGATAAGGATTCTGGTGTGGATGAAGAAGTAACTGACGTCGTCGCTGCTGCTCCTGATGCCGCAGCCGGCGAGGAAGTAATAGACGAGAGCAAGTATGCCTTTGCCATGGCCCCTGTCGTGAGGATCATGAAGGACGAGCTGGACAAGGACAAGATGATCCGCGGCCGCGTGAAGGTTGAGATGAATCTTTGGCTTGAGAAGATATGCCGGAAGATATCCAAGCAGATGAACCGTTCCGATTACACGATGGTCGAAGTAGACGACTTCAAGACCGCCATCGAGCCGTACGAGATGATAGACGACGTCGAAGGAGAGCGTATGAGGATCGTTGCCAATCTGGAGAAGATAAAGCAGGACTGCGATTCATTGATAAGAGACGTCAACCGCAAGTTCATAACGCCCAACTACATACAGGAGACGCGTTTTGACAAGGGCGCGATAAAGGAAGAGAACAAGAATGGAGTCTAATTATAACAAGCTTTTGGACCGGTGCTGGGAGAATCTTCCCGAGGGATTGAAGAGCCACGATCGTTTCACTGTCCCCCAGGCTAACACCTTTATCGAGGGGAATCAGACTATCATAAAGAACTTTTCTGAGATAGCAGACCTTTTGGGGAGGGACCCTAAGCACGTCTTTACGTTCCTCCTAAAGGAATTGGCAGCCCCGGGGACTCTTGACGGGAGCCGTGTCGTAATCCAGAGGGCTTTGCGCAAGCACGTAATCGATCAGAAGATCGAGTCTTATGCTACGGAGTACGTTCTATGCCAGGAGTGCCATAAGCCGGATACCAAGTTCACTGAGCTTGAGGGTCA
This sequence comes from Candidatus Altarchaeia archaeon, assembly GCA_049299895.1. Taxonomy (GTDB): domain Archaea; phylum Altiarchaeota; class Altiarchaeia; order IMC4; family QMZM01; genus CAIYYO01. The sequence continues at coordinate 159,593 of JBAQYF010000031.1, read as the reverse complement.
ACGGATCATCAAGTGCGCTGCCTGCGGCGGATGGAGGCCTCTGCGTAAAATCAAATAATCTTTTTTTCTATTATTTTTTTTATGTTTTGCTATAAGATCCATACCTGCGGGAACGAGGTCCTTGTGGCGGTCTGCGATAAGGATATTCTCGGGAAGACTTTCTTTGAGGGGGAATTGCAGTTGGAAGTGAAGGCGTCTTTTTATCACCGGGGCGTGGCTTCCTTGGCGGAACTCGAAAAGGTCTTGTCAGGCGCGACTATCGCTAATCTTGCCGGCAACAGGGTCGTTGATTCCGCGATCTGCGCAGGCTACGTCGAAAAAGAGAATGTGCTCGTAATAGGCGGGATAAAGCATGCGCAGTTCGCAGTGTTGTTGTAAGATTATAAAAGAACGTAAGACCCCTGGAAATAAGTGAAATAACGGGGGCTTTTTTTTAAGTCAAAAGAAGCAGGCGTGTATTTATTCCGTTACTTCTATTGCTCCTGCGGGGCATGCGCTTTCGCAGGCTCTGCACATGACGCATTCGTCTTTGTCTCTTGCCTTGGCTTTGCCCTTGTCGAGGCTGTATAGGCCCATGGGGCAGGTGTCAACGCATGTTCCGCATCCTGTGCACTTTTCGCTGTCTACTTTTATGTCAACCATTTTTTTTCAAACCACCGTTTTTTTACTATATGACCTCTTTTTTGTTGTATAACCGTCAAGCGGGTGAGCCGATAGGCGAAGCCCGCTGTTTCGTGAACTGCGCCCGCCGAAGGGCGCATGTCTCGAGGACCTTTCTTAAAGGTTCATTTATAACGATTTATCATTATAGATTATGTATTTAAAATACATAAACGCCCCCTGCCGAGTATGTTTTCCCGTCCAGGAGGTCTTTTATCGTGATCTGCGCGGGCGCGAATATCTGGGGGTCTATCTTGTAGAAGTCGCTTCCGGCTTCGGTGAATATCTCCTTGAAGTTTTTGCCGTAGGCCGTTGATATCTTTGATACTGTTCTTTCGGTAAGATTTGCATCCCATCCTTCGGTTTCCATCGATACCGTGCCGCGGTATATTATGGCGTCGTTTGACGTGTACATTATGTCTTTTCCCTGGGGGGGTATGGGGACTGTTCCCTTAGCCCATATCACTTTTCGGGTATCGTATCCTATGTTGTGCAGACGGAACATCCCGACTTCTACGATCCTTGCAAGTACGTTGATGAGGCCGATAGTCGAGTCTTCCCGGAATGCGGCTATTATCAGTTCATTTGCTTTTGTCTCGTCGAGTATCTTTCTGCATTCCTCTTTTCCCGGGAGGTTTTTTGTTTCCAGTATGAGCGCCGCCTTGTCCGAGGATTCAGTGTATCCTGCGGCGTCGATTATCTTTCCCGGCTTTCTGGCAAGGATCCTTGCGGGTCCGCTTCCCAGCCGCTTTTTTCCGTCTATCTCTATCGCCCAGCCTGCAAGCTGGCAGCCGAGTGTCGCAATCACCGGGTCTCTTGATATTTCTACTGTGAGCATCCCCTCGTCTATCCTTGTTTTGCCTAGGAGTCCCATGGATGCGTCGGCTATAATGAGGCCGAGTTTTTCTGCGGACTTGCCTTTTATCCTGTCAGAGACTCCGATGTCCAGGACGGTTGCTTTTCTCCCGTCTAGGTCGTATTCTAGGGAGGAAACGCTTTTGCCGCCTTTGATCTTTTCCAGCGCGTTGAATGTGTTTTGGTTGAGTTTCAGGTCCATTTGTAGATCAGTTCGTCCATTTCTTTTCGATCTCCCTTGTCCGGCTTTTCGTTGGATTCCCCCAGTGCTATCACTGCCATTAGTTCGTAGCTTGCGGGTGCCTCAAGCAGCAGGGCAACCTTTTCTTTGTTTTTGAGTATTTCTCCCAGCCAGCATGAGGCAAGGTCGAGTGAACGTGCGGCCAGGAGCATGTTCTGTATGCATGCGCCGATCGCCAGGACGTCTTTTGTGCGTTCGTATCCGGAATCCATGTCGTAGAAGACTGCTATCGCGCATGGTGCAAACTTTAATATGTCGTCGTAGTGCGTCTGTTCCGAGAGGAGTTCATTTGTTTTTTTGTCTGATACGACGACGAAGCGCCAAGGCTGGTTGTTCATGCCGGACGGCGCCCATCTGCCTGCTTCGAGGATCTCTTCGATTATCTCTTTGGAAACTTTCTTGCCTGAAAATTCCCGCATGCTCCTGCGGGTCCTTATCGCTTCAAGCGTTTCCACTGTTGACTACCTCATAGATATAGGAGCCTTTTTCCCTATATATCAGCTTCAGGCCCGGGCAGTCCTGTGCGTCCTCTTTTCTTACGAATACGTAGTCTACGTCGTATTTTTTTATTACTTGGAGTTTTCCCGGGCAGTCGGTCATGAAGAATCTTCTGTTGTCTTCCAGGCCGCGCTTGTCCCATCCAAGCTGCGCGGGGTTGATCGACACGACGTAATTCCTTGTCACGGGATAGATGGCCGACGATATCTCCGGCCTTGCAAGGATCACGTGGTGGCGGCCGGTCTTTTCCAGTGCCTTTATCCCGTAGTACGTGTCGTCGTCTATTATCTTATACAGGTTTGCGCGGTTGTCGTAATAGGGCGTGAACAGGAGGTATGCGACTGCGCCTATGCATATCAGGGATGCGGTGAATCGTATCTCCTTGTTCCGTGTCTTGCGGAACAGGTATTCAAGCAGGCCGTAGAGGCCTATCGCGGACAGGGGCACGAGCGAGAGGAACGCGTAGTATATTATTCTCTCATAGGGTGCAAGGATCGTTTTCCCGGTTATCTGGAACAATACCATTTCTGCAAAGATGAATGTAGTCCAGGTCAGGAACACTCTTTCTGGCCCGTCTTTCTTTCTGAATAGGCAGTATGCGCCGAAGAGGGCGAGTGCCAGCGGAGCTATGCCATAGAACGAAACAAAATACATGGGATTTGCGACTTCTTTTACAGGTATTCCCAGGCCGCTTATGAGATAGTTTCCGGCAAAATGAACTGCTGTTTTATAGAAATCGCCCTGCCACATCGTATTGATCACGTAGCCGAAAGAAACAAGAGGTATTGCGAGGACGCCCGCGATGAGGATAACATTCTTATCTGCGAGGATCCTGCGGCGCATGATCACATATAATATGACGACAGTATAGACGATTGCCGCGGACCACGGGTGTATCAGGGCCAGCGTCAGGAGCAGTATCGAAGACAGCGTCAGCAGTCTTATGCTGTATCTTTCGAGGCCGATTGCTGCCAGGTATAGTATCGCGTATATGTATGCGAATCCCATGCTTAGCGGCACATAGAACCAGGGGCCGAGAACGCTTATGTTGCTTCTCAGGGCCGCGTAGAACAGAAGGGCAAAGAGGCCTGTTGCGTAGTTCTTTGTGGTCTTGTACGTGAATGTGAATACGATGAGCCCGGTGATAGCTGCAAATAGTGCGGGGAGTATCGTATAGAACCTGGCCGGTTCCTGTCCTGTTAGCATGAAGCATTCCGCGAGGAACACGTGGAAGCCTTTCTCGTAGTAGCCGGGTTCGCTCGTTACGTTCCCGTCTTTGTAGTAGGGGTTATTCAGCGTTATGTTTCCCGTGTCTGCGACCTGTATCCCCTGGGCTATGTGCTGCCATTCGTCGAGGAGGTATGGATACGGATAGTATTGGTGTATGGAGTATACCAGGAGAAAACTTGCCGCAAGGATCAGCAGCACGCATAATACTCTTAGTATCTTCTGGGTGCCGTATTCGTGCATCTCGAAGAAGAATTCCGGTATCTCCCTTGTGCGTGCAAGATATATTATCGCGCAGGCGCATGTCACGAGCAGGGATGATAGTACTACTGTGTAATAGTTGATCGGCGTTTTGAAAAGGTAGTTTAGCGCGAATACCGGCAGGATGCTTATGGATATGCTGGATAATATCGCTATTGAGATCCGTTCGTAGATGTCCAGGCCCTTCTTCGGGAACAGGGCGTAGATAAGCGCGTATCCGGGGACGAAGAACAATAGGAGCATCCCTGTGAGGATATTGAGTATGTTCGTTAACATTTTTTGGGCCTGTTAACTAATGATGCGTTATTGCTAATAACCATGAGCCCTGATGTGCTCATTTTTTCTTCTTTGTGTGCTCTTCTTCCAGTATCTTCAGGTCGTCGGCGGGGCTTGTCTTTTTGAATGCGTCCTGTTTCTTGTCCTTTGGCTTTCCGGTATCTTCTGCGCGCTTCTTTTCCTCTTCTTTCAGATCGGCCAACTTGTTCTCCAGCTTCTTCTGTTCGTCCATGAGTCTCCAGCGCTCTATTTCCATGATGCGCCTCTCCTTGCGGTATCTTTCGGGGTCTGCCTGTTCCGCGGAGGTCTTCAGGCCGGATGATTCGAGTTCTTTTTCTCTTATGCCCCTGTAGTTTTCCAGTTTTTCTTTCTGGGCTATTTCCTGCTCCAGCTTTTTGAGTTCTGCCGTTCTTCTCTCCAGGTGGGCCTTTTCTTCGTCTATCCTTTTCTTCTGCTGGGCTAGGTTCTCCTTGGATTTCTCCATCAGCTCCTTTTCCTGTAGGAATCTTTTCTCTGCTTCCCTTACCTGTTTCTCGCGCAGTTCCAGCCTCTTTTGATCGTCTATGAGTTTCCAGCCTTCTTTTTCTATGGCCTCCATCTCCTTTCTTCTGGCCGTCTGCTGCTCTTCTATTCTCTTTTCGAGGAGTGTGAGTTCCTGCCTTCTTTTGTCTATGTCGCTTGCCGCCTTGTCAGAGCCTTTTTTAGCGGGTTCTTTTGCCTGGCTCTTCTGCTCTTTGAGGTCTTTTCTTTCTTTTTCTACGGCCTTTCTCTCGTCTGCAAGCCTGTTTTCTTCCGCTTTTATCTGCGCTCGTTGCTCTTCCAGTTTCTTCTGTTCGTCCGCGAGTTTCCTGCGCTCTTTCTCTATGTTTTGCGTTTCTTCTTTTTTGCCCGGTTCCTGTTGCGCGAGTTTTAATTCCGATATCTTTTTCTCAAGAGCGACCGCTTCATCTTCTGTCTTTTTCCTGTCATACTGGAGCTCTGCCTTCTCTTTTTCCAGGGCGGCCCTTTCTTCGGAGGTGCGTCTCTGGGCTTCGGCTATCTGGGCTTTCTGCGCATCTATTTTTTTCTGTTCGTCCGCGAGTTTGCTGCGTTCTTTCTCTATGTTTTTCGCCTCGCCTATTCTTCCGCTCTTTTCTTCCGAGACCTTGTCGTGCAGTTCTTTTAATTCCCCTTCTTTTCTGCGCAGTTCCTCCATCCGGGAGCTGTTTCGCAGGATGATCTCATTTTCTGCCTGCTTCATCTCGAGGATCTTTTTCTCCAGGGCCTTTGTTTCCTCTTCCAGTTTTTTCCTCTGGGCTCGCACTTCCACCCATTCGTTTTCAAGCGCCTTCTTTTCTTCGGAGAAGCGCCTCTGTGCGTCTTCTACTTCTTTTTTCTGCGCTTCCAGCTTTTTCTGTTCCTCGATGAGCTTGTTGCGCTCTTTTTCTATGTTCTCTGCCTCGCCCGTTGTTGCGCTTCTTTCTTTTGAGGCCTTTTCCTGTAGTTCTTTTATCTCTTTTTCTTTCTTTTGCAGTTCTTCCGCCTGGGTGTCTCTTTTCTTGTTGAGTTCTTCTTCTGCCTGCCTGATGTCTGCTATCTTCCTTTCGAGGGCTCTTCCTTCCTCTTCCAGTTTTTTCTTCTGGGATTGCAGTTCCGTTCTTTCTTTTTCCGCAGCTTTCCTTTCTTCTGCCGCTTTGTTCTGTTCTTCCTCTATCCTCTCCTTCAGGAGCTCTACCTTCTTTTGCTCGCTTTCCAGTTTCCAGCGCTCTTGTTCTATGGACTCGGATTCTTCCCTTCTTTTCGCCCTTTCCTCCAGGGTCTTTTCGTGCAGGGCCGACAGTTCTTCCTTTTTCCTTTCCAGTTCGTCTAACTGTTCCGTCCTTTTCCTGTTGATCTCCTCTTCTGCGTTCTTTATTTCCGCCAGCTTTTTCTCCAGGAGAAAGCTTTGCTCGGAGACTTTTTTCTTCTCTTCGGCGAGTGTTATCCTGTCTTTTTCTATCCTGTCTTTTTCTTCTGCGAATCTCTGCTCTGCGAGCGCTATCTCTTTTTTGTGCGCTTCTATCCTCTTTGCTTCGTCGGTGAGCTTCCAGCGCTCCATCTCTATCGATCTTATCTCGTCTTTTCTCGCTTTTTGCTGGTCCTCTATCCGTTTTTCCCTGGCTGCGAGTTCCTTCTCTCTTCTTTCGAGGTCTTCAATGTCTTCTGCCGGCGAGAGTGCTTTTTCGTCCGGGACGTATCCTGGGACGTGATTCTTTTTGCTTTTTTCCTCTTTTAGCGCTTCTTTCTCTTTTTCTATTCCTGCCCTCTCTTCTTCGAGGTTCTTTTCCGCTTCGGATATCTGGCTTCGTGCGGCCTCTAATCTTTTTATCTCGTCTGCGAGTTTCCAGCGTTCTTTGTCTATTTCCGCCATTTCCTCCTTTCTTTTGGCGGCTTCGTTCTCCCTTCTCTTTTCGTGTTCCCTGATGTCCTGCTCTTTTGTCTGTATGTCCTCGAGTGCCGCCTGCTGCTTTGCGTATTGCTCCTCGGTCCTGGCTGCTTCCGTCATGCGTTCTTCGAGTTTGATTGCTTCATCCTCTATCTTCTTCTTTATCTCGTCGAGGTATTCTCTTTCCTGCGCTATGCTGTTCCTGTCTGTTTCAAGCTTTTTCTCTGATTCCTTTACCTGCGCCCATTTGGCTTCTATGCTGCGCGTTTCTGCGTCTATTTTCCAGCGCTCCTTCTCTATGCACTCAATCTCTTCCCTGCGCCGCAAGGCCCCTTCATCAGTCTTTCCGTGTATCCCGGACAGTTCTTCTTCTCTCTCCCGCAGGCTTTCGAGGTGGTTTCTCTTTTGGTTCTCGAACGATTCCAACTCCGATTTGAGTTTGGCGTATTCCTCTTCCAGGTTCCGTTCGTCTGCCTCGAGTTTCTTTTTCTGTTCTTCGATGAACAGGCGGTCTTTTACGATGGACTCCTTGTCTTTTTCGTATTTTTTCTCTATCTCCTTGATGGAAGCCCAGCTTTTCTCGACCTTCTGCAGTTCGTCGTGTATTCTCCAGCGCTCTTTTTCTATCTCTTCTATCAGCTCCCTTTGGCTGTACTCTTTTTCAGTGATTCTCCTTAGGTTGTCTTCTGTTATCTTCTCTTTTTCTTCTGCCAGGGAAAGTTTTTTCTCTATCTTTTGCGACTCTTCCGCGGTTTTCCAGGATTCAAGTTGTATCTGTGCAACCTTTGTTTTGAGTTCGGCTTTTTCTAATTCGAGCTTTTTGCGTTCGTTTTCGATCTTTTCGAATTCTTCTCTCCATATCTTCTTTTGGTCTCCTTCCCAGGCGTTCCAGGCTTCTTCGTTTTTCTTTTGGTATTCCTTCAGCTTCCCCTGCTGCGCTTGCTCGAATACGCCTTCGGAGTCCTTACGCTCTTTTTCCTGCCCTTCGATCTTTTTGAATTCTTCCTCTATGCACTTTCTGTGTTCCGCGTTTTCCGCGCGCTCTTGGTCGAGTATCCTCTTTTCTTCTTCCTGTTTTTTCTCTATCTCGGCGAGCGTGGTCCAGTTGTTCTCTATCTTTTTGAGTTCGTCATGGAGCATCCAGCGTTCCTTCTCCAGTTCCTGTAGTTCTTGTTTTCTGTTTCTCTGTTGCTCGTCTATCTTTCTTTCCGTTTCCCGGATCCTTTTTTCCGCCTGGGACACTTCCTTCCATTTCTGTTCCGCCTTCCTTGCCTCTTCTTCTACCATGAGCATTTCCTGGGTTATGCTCTTGGCTTTTTCGATTATCTCCGCGGCCTTGTAGGCTTCTTCTTCTCTTGCTTCTATCTCTATTTGGCGGTCTTCTATTTTTTTCTGCTCTGCGGACAGTTTTTCTTCCAGCTTCTTTTGCTCTTCCGTTATCCTTTCTTCTATCCTGTTTCGTTCTTCGGCAGCCTGTCTTTGCAGTTCTTCTGCTTCCTCTCTTTTCTTTCTTGCTTTTTCCAGCTCTTCGGAAACGTCCAGCTTTAGTTTTTCTATGTCCTGTTTTTCTGATTTTACCTGCAGTTTTTCCTCTGACAGGATGAGTTTTTGAGCTTCCAGCGTTTTTTTCTGTTCTTCAAGGTTTGCTTCCAGCCCCGCCTTGTATTCGTTCCATTTGCTGTCGAAAGAGGCTTTCTGTTCGTCTACGTATTTTTTCTGTTCTTCGATGTATTTTTTCTGCTCCTCTATCTGCCTTCTGTCCTCCTCCAGCAGTGCAAGGTTGCTTTCATGTAGTTTGCGCAGATTCGCCACTTCCTGGAATCTCTTTTCTGTTTCGGACTTGTCCTGGCTGATTGACGCATTTTGTTCTTCTAGTTTCTTTTTTTCTGCGTCTATTCTCTTCCCGAGGTCCTCCAGGTCAGCCCATCGGGCTTCTGTCTTCTTCTTTTCTTCATCTATTTCCGCGGATGCGTTCATCCATCTCTTTTTCTGGTCTTCTTCCCATTTCTTCCAGATCTCTTCTTTTTTGGCGTTGTATTCTTCCAGCTTGCGCTTCTGGGTGTCTTCGAACGATATCTCGGCCTGCTTTATCCTTCCCCATTCTTCTACTATGCGTTTTCTTTGCTGTTCTGTTTCAGCGGAATCTTTTTCCAGTTTTTCCCGGTATCTGCGTATGTCCTCTTTTTCCGATTCTATCTTTGCTATCTCCTCATCCACTCGTTTCCTTTCGTTTTCCAGTATCTCTCGGTGCTCTTTTTCTTTGTTCTCGATATTCCTTTCCAGGAGTATCCTCTTGTTTTCCTCTATCTTGCGTTTTTCTTCGAGGTTCAGGAATAGCTGGTTGAGTCTTTCGAATTCGGACAGGACCGGGGCAGAACCAAGTGATTCGGATGATGCGGCTTTAGCGGGCGTTGGGGCTGTTGTATAAGGGATCTGTTTATTTGCGGGTGCGGTTTTTGGGTATGTGGGTTCCGGCTTTGTATCTTCCCCCTCATGTAGCCCGGGGACTCTATCCAAAAAGTTGTTTATTCTCTCCCTTTTCGGAAAGTCGCTTATGTTGAGTATTTTTGCTCCGTTTTCGACGGCCTTTTTGGCGGCTTCAGGGTCTCTTCCAATAGGCACGGCTACGGGTATCCGTACGGAAGAAGCTACGTTTTTCAGGTCTTGGGACCTTGTGAACAAGTAGTTTACTCCGAGGTCCTCGAATCTCTTTGCGTCTCCGGTTGGAAAAACGCTTGTGTAGATGTCTGCCATCAGCTCGATATCGGCGGCCTTGGCGGCTTTTACGCATTCGCGGACCAATCCTTCGTCTGTTCCGGAAAAGAACATCATTATGTCTGCGCCTGCGTCTGCGACGGCGGAGACTTCTTCCGGGGAATGGATTATCTTCATGTCCGCAGTTATCCTGGCGTTGGGGTATCTTTTGCGTAGTTCGGTTACGGCGGCGAGGCCTGCTGCTTTTATCAGGCTGCTTCCAACCTCTATCCAGGTGATCCCCTCGTTTGCGGCTTTTTCCGCTATGCTGAGCGCTTCCTGCAGGTCGAGGGAGTTAAGGGATACTTGGAGGACTGTTTTCATCTTTATTATATAAGATTACCTAATATGTAGAATACTGTTTAATATTAGGGCTCCAGTATTTAAATATTGTCCTTATTTAAGCATGAACTCGACGGACATAAAAACAGGCCCTTTCAGGGCGATCGGCTGGTTCTTGCCGCCTATGAATCTTCTGGCGGCATCTGACACTGATATGTTTATCTCTCCCGGGGTCTTGGCCATCTTGGAGGCGAATATCCCCGAGGTCTGGCCCCTATTTATTGAGTCTTCTATGTCGGATGCGAAGCGGTTGGAGAGCGCGTCGAGGAAACCGAAGGATGCGATAGCTCCTTTTTCCAAGACATCCGGGAGATCCTTTTTCAGGGCGCTCATATCTTTGGGCAGGCCGTATATTCCGCCCTGGTATGCGTATATGTTATTCAGTGCCGCAGGGCCCAGGAGCTTTGTTCCGTCCTCTTTTTCCATGACATGGACTATGATGTCTTTTCCCATGAATTTTCCTTCATATGCTGCGTATTTGCATGGGGAGCCGGCGTTGGCGTTTTTGCGGGCGACCTCGGTTATATTGACTGCAAGTTCTTTCCCTTCTTCAGTCCGGGGTTTGCGCTCGATTGCTATCTGTTCTATGAGTTCCTTGTCGGTGAAAGATAATACCTTGTAGAACTGCGGGTACATGAGTTCGCGTACGTCCGTCTGTCTCTTTTTGATCATGAGTATGCGCTCCAGGCCGAATCCGATATTGAAAACAGGGTATTCTATCCCGTAATTGGAGAGAGCGACGGGAGAATACATGCCGCAGTCTGCGACCTCCACGTTCCCTGAGAATATCTCATACTCCATACCCGGGGCATAGTAATTGGCAGTCGCTTTCTTTATGACGTAATTGATGTCCTTGAATCCCAGCCGCTCTATCATCTTCTCCGAAACTTTCTTTCCTGCAGAAAGACTTATGTCGGGATCCATGATGACACAGGAGGCCCCGTAATGCGCGCGCAAATGAGTGGCATCCATCTTCTGCTCCCTTCTGAACCGCAGGCCTATAGAGAACAGGCGCAGAGGCATTTCCTCTTTTTCCGCGAGTGCTTTAAGCGTTGGAAACCATGCAGCGGTCATATGGGATCTGAGCGTCGTCTTCTCGGCGACGGCTTTTAGTTCTCTGAAGGCCGGGAATATGTCTATGATTTTTGCCGCTTCCGCCGTGGAAATGCCTAGATCGTTTACCATATCTTCCAATAGGTTGTCGCCTTCTATCAGTCCCTCGCGGTAGCCCCTCAGGAGTTCCTTGACTTTTTCGATCTTTATCTCCTGGTTTATCGCGTGGATCTTTTCAGTCTCGGTTTTCCCCAGGCCTATGTCCGGGCGGGGGAGGCCTGCAAGATAGTAGCACCTGTCCAGTATGACCGGCGCCTCGGGGCCATACTGCCAGTAGACCTCTTCTTCCGGGACGTAGACTGGGTTTTCTATCTCGGAAAATCCGACTGAAATAAACATCTTTCGAACATCCTGTATCAGTGAATGCAGTGGATGGATTTTTCCGATTCCTCCGGAATAATCTTTTGTGCTCTTCTCGGGCAGGAGTTTCGCAGTGTCCAGCCAGGTCTTCTCGAAGTCCTCTTTTGCCCTGCTCTTGATGTCTTTAGTATCAAATTTCATTATTAATCAAACTAATAATTCTTGGATTAAACGGTTAAATTGCGATGAAACTATCCGAACTGGGGGAAAAGGAAGTGATAAAGCGGCTTGGTTCATTCCTGGACGTCGGGGATGACGCAGCATGCATAAGGCACGGCGATGAGTACCTGGTGCTCACAACCGACATGCTATATCAGAAGACGCACATACTCCCCGGCATGACTCCTGAAGGGGTCGGGCGCTTCATAGTCAGCGTCAACGTAAGCGACGTAGCGGCGATGGGGGCAAAGCCTGTTGCGTTCCTGATGGCATGCGGCCTGTCGAGGGGGCTGGAATATGATTATCTTGATCGTATGCTGCGGGCCGCGGAAAAGCAATGCAGGGCGTACGGTGCAAGATACGTCGGAGGAGACACCAAGGAAGCTGATGCATTGACGTTGTCCGGCTTCTGCGTGGGAAAGACAAAGAGGCCTGTTCACAGGTCTGGAGCAAAAAGGGGAGATATCATCGCCGTCACAGGGGCCCTGGGAGCAGCATCCCTCGGAGTCGGCGTCCTGCTATCAGGCAAGCGTTTAGCCGGGGATGAAGATGCGGTGAAAAAGGCCACTACCCCCATAGCGCGTGTAAGGGAGGGACTGGTCATCGGGAAATACGCGAACGCTCTCACGGATACCTCCGACAGCCTTTCAACATGCCTGCATGATCTTGCATCTATGAGCGGCGTGGGATTAAAGGTATTCGCGGACCAGATTCCCGTATCCGAATCCACGCGTAAGCTTGCGGGAAAGATGGGCTTATCCGCTCTGGACTCCGCCCTATGCGGGGGCGGGGATTACGAACTTGTATACACTATCCCAAAGAGACATTACGATAAGGTCAAACGTAAAATAGACACGACCGAGATAGGCGTCGTAGGCGGGCAGGGTGTTGTTTTGGTATCGGATGGATCGGAGAGTTCTCTGGAGAAAAAGGGCTACGAGCATTTTTTATAACTCCTTGTGGATAAGAAATGTTGAGATGCAAGTCCGGAAATATCTATCTCTAAGCCTTTTTTATGTATCCCCTGGAATAACGGTAGTGTTGTCGAGCCGTGCGAAGACAGTACCTGGGGGGGTCAGGGAGGTGCGCCGTAGGGGCATGCAGGTGTGACCTGCACTTGGAACTGGGTGGTTGGAAACCACGCGGTTCAGTTTGGAAAACGTATATATTCTCAGACGTGTAAAGGTTAATAAGCACCGCTTTTTTGTTGCACGTTTGCGGGGTTTGTTATGGGTGTTCGAAAGACTAATATCTTGAGGCTGGATGAATTCCTGGACGGGGGTTTGCGCCATAATACTATTACTACATTGTGGGCGTATCCCGGCGTGCAGAACTCGCCTTTTGCTTACAGGATAGCAGTGGAGGCTCTCAAAGAGGGTGATTCATGCGTTTACGTTACGTGCTGCAAGAATATTTCGTCGGTTGAATACGAGATGCGTTCATTCGGCTGGGATGCCGCCAGGTATGTGCGGGGCAACCGGCTCATATTCGTGGATGCCTATTCGGGGCTCGTCAGGGCAACGCCGTCCGGCCGGTTCAAGGTTAAGAATCCAAAGGATGTGTGTTCCATAACCAAGGCGCTTGAGGGCGCGCTCGCAAGTGCAGGTAACAATCATACCCTCGTCGTTTATGACTCAGTTTCCACGCTCATAGATCAATGCGGCAGTGAATCGCTGGATGAGTTTCTTTCCTGGAAGAATCTTTTCCGGAAGAACAATGCGACAGGGGTATTCCTTTTCACGGAGTGGCCTTATGAGTTGCGTGTTCTGGAGCGTCTGGAAGAACTCTCCGACGCAGTTGTCGCGCTTAAAGCCGTTGAAGATAAAGTGATACTCCAGGAATACCTTACCCTACCCAAGATGGCGTGGGGCGACTGCGGTCGGGATGAGGTATTGATCCCTTTCAAAATAGATCCCTTTGAGGGCGTGATATTGCTTGACCCTGAATGAACAGCGAGAGATGAATCCGAAAATGGATTTTTCATTGGAGAAGAGAATTGCGGCAGGAGACCTGAAGAACATAGGGTCTATGCTAAGAGACCTTCCGGAGAGTTTTAAGGGCGTGGTCCGGGTCAGGATGCTCCGGGAGCAAAAAACGTATGAGTCTGATCTGGTCTTGCAGAACGGCTTTATTATAGGCGCCTCCATTGCGTGCTCCGAAGACGGGGCGCAATTACTCGGAGAAAAAGCATTTTTGGGTTTAGTGGACCTTATCAAAGAGTCATCAGGCGGGTTTGCCGTATACGAGCTTGCGGATTCTGAATTCAAGCCATACGTTGCCGCAAATGAATCAATCCTCCTGGAACTGGTGAGAAACCTGGGAAAGACACTGGAAGAGATAGGCCATGTGGATGAGGACATACGCAAAGAAGGCCTCGTCGACCTTGAGAGCCAGTGGAAGGAGCTTGAGGCCAAGTGGAAGCAGTTTGAGGAGCGTGAAAAGCCTTATCTGGAGATGATATTAAACGCCGACCTAAAGGATCGTTCCAGTGAAACGGTGACTGGCGGGGCTGTTAATCGCTCGCAGGGAGAGGGGTCCGATAATGCGGGCGTTCTTTCTTCCGGGGTTCAGGCCGTCAAGGAGATAGGTATACAGGCGCCTTCTAAAGGGACGTCGCCTGCGCAGTCCGGGCATCCCTCCGGAAACGCGGGTCCTGAGAGGAAGTCTTATAATGGTCCTGTAAAGACGGATGAATCCGGTTCTTCTGATGAAAAAAGCCTTGATGAGATGATCCTGCGCGAGGATCCCTGGGAGAAGATATCCTCCGGTTCTGTTCCCGGGAGCGGGCAGGAAGAAAAGGACGGGGAAAAGAAGATAGATGCGCAGTCGAATGTTCAGGAGTCTTCCGAGACCGTGCAATTACGCCGGGAGCTTCAGGGGGTTTTTCACGGGGCGGATACCAAGGAGCAGAAAGCAGAGACTGCCTCATCTGATAAGACCTTGTCGGACGATTTCAATGAGCGGGTAAGAGATGCAATACTGGGTAGAAATCATAATCGATTATCGGAAAATGCCGTCTCTGCGCCTATGAATGATTCTATGCCCGATGAGAAGCTTCAGCCTGCTGCGGAGGAGGCTCCGGTGGATCATTCCCCCCCGGCTCCTTCTGATCAATGGCTTGCAAGGGCGAATGCGACCCTTCAGAGGCTGAAAAAGAAGAAGCTGGAAGGAGTAGTCGCTGCGCCCAGGCCTGGGGATATCCCGAATACGGATAGCGAAGCGGTCAAGCAGGCTGAATCCCCTCCTTTGGATAGTGCGCCCCCTCAGGATGTTTCTAACCGGGACGATCTGGAGGCGGGCGTTTCCTCGTCACTGGATCAGGAATCCATTATAGAAAAGATCAAGGAAGCATCCGGAGAAGAATGGGATGAGAAGACTTCCTCTGAGATAAGCGACCTCAAAAAAGAAGTAGACGTATACTGGGGCTGGGACAAGAGAAAGAAGCGTTTTGTGGGGATAGATGGTGCGGATGCCCCGGTCTCTTCTGAAAAGAAGCCGGATGAAATAACTGGAACAGTCGCGCCCCTCAAGTCAAAAACGCCTTTGGCTCAATGCGCACTGCTGAGAGAAGAAATCAAGAAGCAGGCCGCGGATGCCCGGGAGATAGTGATCAAAAAAGAGGAAGTGACTGAGGCTTTGCTCGTTGCGCAGGCTCAGCCTCCGCCCCTCCCTCCGATGGATGTTCCGCAGCTTAAGAAAAAAATAGGGTTCATGGATAAATTGAAATACGCCAAGTATCCTCAGATAATAAAGATCATGGAAAAAGTGGACGGTAAAAAGAGCCTCGATGACCTTGCCCGGGAGACAAAGCTTACTCCTGCAGCCATCAAGTACATCATTGATAAGTTGGTGTCCGACGGATACGTTATCATGAAAGCGGCGTTTTAGTGCCTCTTTTTATTTATTATCTGACTGGTTATATCTCCAAGCCCCCCATGGTTATGAACATGTTGACCAGCGCCGAAGCCATCGCAATTATGATCAACGCTATTATCACATGGAGTATGCTGCTTTTTGCAGCGTCCCTGTCGTGGGGGTCCTGGGACGTTACCATCCTTATCCCGTGAATTGCTATCATGAGCGCGCCCAGCATCCCTGCTATCATGTATATTATGCCGGTTATGCCGTTTATGGTTCCCTTGAATTTGCACGTGCTCTTGCATGATGTTTTGCATAAATCGGTCGGCGTTTTGCCTGCTGCCGTGCTTGTTCCGGCTTCTCCGCTGTAGCTGCTCGTGCAGAACGTATCGCAGCATGTGCTGCAATCCGAATCAGACTGGTTGGCGCAGGTAGTCCTTCCGCCGCACGTTTTCGCGCATTGCTCCTGGCATTTGCCTGCTGCGGTGTTCTGTTCAACGGATATAATCTTCTCCCACGCTCCCGCCTTCAGTATGCCTACGGCGCTTATGTTCTTTTCGTTGCATTTGCACGTGCAGGTCGCCTTTGTAAAGCCTGATTGTTCAAGGTCTGAGCCTCCTGATGAGGGTGTAGTCGTGGTTGTGCTCGTTGCGGATTGGGCGGCGGCTGTGTGGCAGCATGCGGTAATCAGTATTATCAATGCGAGCATTATTCGTCTGTCTGGGCGGGATTTTTTTATTTTCATGTCTGTCTGCTATTTCTTTTTCATTACTTTGCTCTTCAGGCTGGTTGCGTCTTCCACGAAACTATTGTCTTCCTCTTTGTCCGACTCGTATGCGTCTTTTTCTTTTACTCCGAGTTCGCCCAGTCTCCTGATCCATATGTCTGTGTCCCCGACGAAGAGGAGCGCGTCTTTTTCTTTTCCTTCCAAGTAATACCTTAGGCGCAGATATTTCGTCAGCATTCTCTTTTCGGTGGAGACTCTGGAAAGCGCGCTTATGTTCTTTTCAAATATGACTTTCTCGGACGATTTTTTCGCAAAAATCCTCCTGTCCGTCAGGTATACTGAAAGGTCTCTTTCTGACTGGGCGGTAAGAAAACCCCCTTTTTTCGGGAACAGTATGTACGCCCTGTCCATGGTGCGCAGTATCATCTTCTCTCCTGGTTCCAGCTTCTCCGGCTTATCTTCTTCGAAGAATGACGAGAGTACAAAGTAGCTTCCGAAGACTGCTATTACCATTGCGACTATCCCGAAAAAGATATTATTGATAAAGAAGGCGCCGTATATTACTCCCAGGACGAGGCCTATTATCAAAAGTATTCCTATCCCTTTGTAATCCAGTTTTTTTAGTTCCTCTTGCAGAGACATTTTTTTTCTTTCACCTGGTTGAACTGAATGTGACGAGCAGGGTGCAGAACTTGTGGGCGAGGTCCGCGAGCTGCTGGCGGTTGAATCGTCTTTTAGGGACGAATTTTACTATTATGTCCTTTTCAGGGTCTCCGTCCACTATAAAGTTGGACTCCTCCAGGAATTCGTCCGCGGCATTCATTATGGAATGTATCTTGAATATCTTAGTATTCACTCTGATTGCTACATAGTTCTCTTCTTCGTCTACGTATATGTTGTCTGTGTCCAGTTTTTCCATCGTTTAGTCTATTCCCACTCTTTTCTTTATCTCGCGGATCCTGTCTTTGTATTCGGTCAATTCGCGGTCGTCGCTTGCGCCCGTTTTTTCGCGTGGCGTTTCTGCCTGCTTCTCTTTTGGTGCGGCTTCCTCTCTTATGGTCTTGTCTACCAGCTGTTTTTTCTTGTATTCCTCTCTGAGCATGCGGTTGCGGTCTTCCTTTCCCTCTGAACTGGTTAACCTGCCCTCTATGTCTTTGAGTCTTTTGTCGTAGTTGTCCACCATCTCGGAGTATCTCTGGACCATTTCAGGCGGCACATTCATTTCTCTGCCCCCTCCCATGGCGCCGTTGGTTCTCCTTGTAATGCTTTCCGCCATTCTGGATATCTCGAGAGGCAGTACTATCTTTGTTGCTTTTCCTTTGGCTACTTTGTCGAGCGATTCCAGGTACATGTATGTGAGCGCCGGGTCGGTGAGCTTTCCGCCTGCTTCTCTTATGGCGTCTATTTCCGTTTTTATCGCTTCGGCCTTTTCATGGGCTGCAAGTTTCAACTGCTCGCTTGCTACTTTTTTGTGCATGGCGGACTGCACTTCGTCCGGGAATCTTATGTATGCGAGTTTCACCCTGGGAACGACCACGCCCCATTCTTTTCCGGGGGTGTTTGCTATGTGCTCTACTGCGTGCCCGAGCATGTCGGATATCTCGTTCATGTGCGCGACTATGTAGTCCGACGTAGAGTCCCCGAGGGTGTGGGTAAGAGCGCTGGTTACGTATTGTATCACTGCTTTTTTGTAGTTCTGGACGTTGAGGATAGCATCTTTTGGGTTGGAGACGTACATGAATATCTCCGGGGATACGAGGAATCGGACCTTGTCTTTTGTGACTACTTCGTGGGGTGGGAGGCTTATTACCTCCAGTCTCAGGTCTGCTTTTATGTATCTTTCCATCAGCGGGAAGATCACTTCCCAGCCGGGTCCTGCTATCCTGTTGAATTTTCCCCATTTGAATACGACTCCTCTTTCGTATTCCATGAAGTTGACGATGGATTTGTTGATTATCAGGCCTATCAGGACGACCGTGAGAAGTGGTATGAGGACCCTGATTTCTATCCTCACGCCATAGGGGAAGTCTAGTGTGTTGCCCGTGTAAAAGAAGAGGAAGAACACTATCAGCAGCGAGACTAAGGTTATTGCTATGGTCTGGGGCTCCAGGGAAAAGCCGCCCTGTACTTTGATTATCTTCTCCTGCTCCCTTTTCTGTTCTATCGTGGCCTGGGATTCTTCCTGTATGGGTATTACTGCCATGGCTTTTTACATAATTATACAATATTCTGGAATATATACTATATTATACTTTAGGGATGAGGCCTGATAGGCGGAGGAGGAGTTATCTCCTCGGTTTCCGGGCCTTCAACCTGCAATTCGTCTATCATACCCACGACGCCGTGCATTCCCGGGAACTCTATCGACGTCAGTATTATCATGAGCATCGCCAGCCAGTCCATGACCTTGACTACTATGAGCGGCGCGATTATGAAGACTATGAATGCCGCAAGGCCGAAGCCCATCCTGGCCGTAGGGTCTTTCAAAAGCGGCATGGAGATTGTCGCGGCGGATACTGCTATGAGTATCAGAGCCCAGAGGGGTTGTATGAATATCCACCTGAAAGTCTCCCTGAATATGTGCCCTCCCATGTTCCTCGTGAAATAGAATGCATAGCAGAGGACTGTCAGGGGGAATAGAGCCGTAAAATACAATACCATAAAATAGCGCAGCCCTACTATCACGAACGGCGTAAAGAACATCACTCCCGAGAACATCAGGAAATAAACGGAGTTCCAGTAGTTGAAGAGGATGGCCATAAAATAGTTATCCCACAGGCCGAAGATCGCTTCTTTCATGACCGCTATGCCCGTTGTCGTATCCCCCATGTCGAGGATGCTCCCGGTCAAGACCTCTGATATGTCGAGGCATAGCTGTATGATTGGTATCGTCAGGATTATCAGTCCCATGGATAGGACCAGCCGGATGAGGCTGGCTTTCGCTCTAGCCCTCCCCAGGGGAGAGCCTGAGACGAATAATAGATAGAATGCGACGGATACTATCGCCAGCACGTAGAACGGCTGCGCGATGCCGATGAATGCGTTCACGAGGTTCTCCACCGGGGGGTTTCCGTAGTAGTTGCCGTCCGCGTCTGCTATCATCACTTTTGGGTTCATGAGGATGACTTCCGGCAGGTGGTCGCAGACGTCTGCGTACCTGGAAAAGACGCCCCAATAGATGAAAGTCGCAAGAATCAAACGCAGGATGGTGAGTGAAACCCAATTCCCCGCGGCTTTTGATATGGCGCCTGGAAGGGCTTTAGAATATTCTTTGGCAAAGTAGCCCAGGAAAACCAGCGGTCCAAATGCGTTGGCGTTGAGCATTAACCCTATGACCAGTATGGCCGCCAGGGGTATTATTATTCTCTTGCGTGTTTTTCTGCTTATGTTTTTCATTTCTTATACCCCCTCCAGAGCCGGTTCTTCTACGATTACTGCCCTTTCCACCTTCATCTCGTCCATCGTCAGTGCGCCCATTGAAAGCGGCGCCGCGTTGACTATCTCTACGACCTCTACGCCCAGGCTGAGCCAGTCCATCAGTCCCCATATCACCCTGGGGGTAGTGAGGAATAGGAATATGCATGTTAGTCCCATCTTTGTTGCAGGATACCCGGGCATGATCTCGTCCATTCCTTTGACCGATGCGTTTATCAGGAGGATTGATATGGCCCAGCCGACCTGCACGAATGTCCACAAAAAGGTCTGGTGGAGGAATTTTTTTCCTATTCTTTTAGTGGGCGTAAATGAGAACAGGAGGAGGCTTACCGGGAACAACACGCTCCATAGTATGACGAGAAGATACCTCATTGCTATCACGAAGTTCATGATTAAGAGGAACGTCTCCCAGAGGAGCAGCAGTTCCACCCCCCCGGTACGGTGTAACAGTGTAAGCCAGTAAAATACGTCGAACATGTGGCGGCCTCCCTCGTATAACATTGTCCCTGCGAAAGCAACGTCGGTGTAATCGATTATACTCCCGGCAAGGCCCGAGGATAACGTCAAAAGAAGCTCTATTATCAAGGGGGACAGAGAGACGAGGATGAGTGCATATATGAGCCTTACAAGAACCCCTTTTGCCTTGGACCTGCCTCTCGGGGACTCCGAGTACAAGAGGAGATACGCCGAAGTCAGCACTATCCCCAGGACGAAAAACGGGCTCATCAGAGAGATAAAGAAGCCTTGCGCACCTTTTATGTCCTCCATCGGGGGATTGGCGACGATAAATTCCCGCAGATGTTCAGTCATCCGGATAAGGAACTCAAAAAGGTCTTTGGCGGCGTAAGCTATCCACCATTTAGCCAACATCTTTACGAGTTCTCCGCCGATAACCTTCGCTAAAGGCTCTGCTCTGGTCGGGTCCTCGTCGTCGGCGCATGCCATAAGCGGCAGGAACAGTAAGGCAATTATCAAAGCCGATATGATCTTTTCTTTTTTCATGTTTCTATGGGAGGAAATGGCCCAGCAGCCTGAGCATCATGAAAGGCACTGCTATGAGCAGGGCGTAGGCCATTGAACCGATGGAAAATGCAAGGATTGAAGTAATCCCCAGGGGAGGGGTCCAGGACGATGCAGGCAGCCCGGGTATAAATGTAGTGGGGTCCATGCTTGCGGCCTGGTTCACTCCGGGGAGCCATTCCCATAGCGCGAGGATTCCTCGGTCCATTACTGCGGGTATTGGAAAATTTGTGAGCTTCGGATTATTCTCTGACGGGACCAGGTAATAGTAGCTTGAACCAAGGGAGATGACCAGTATTGCCACTGACAGGAATGCCTGCAGGTATACCCAGACAATGGTCTGTTCGAGTATCTTTCTTCCGATGCCTCTCAGGAATACGAATGAGTACAGGGCTATCCCTATGGGGAATACCATGCAGAAGAGCGTCACCATTATCTGTCTCATCCCTATCACCATATACGGGAGCCATGCCATGACGTAAAGGGCGGTCCAGTAAGGGATGGCTATTTCCAGGTCGGTTATCCCAAGCTTGCAGAAGATGATATAAGAACCCCACATCCCTCCTTCAAGGACCGTTCTTACGTTCGCCGGGTCCGCCTGGCCCATGATCGCAGAAGAGATGCTCTGCGAGGTTACCAGCATCGTTTCTATTATGAGGGGGGACATCGAAAAGAATATCATGGAGACTAATAACCTTTTAAGGAGGTTTTTTGCGTTGGATCTTCCCTCGGGCGAGGCCGAGATGAATATCATGTACGCCGCGGTGAGGACTATTGCCATCACATAGAATGGGAGCATCAGGCGTATTGAAAATCCGACGGCATTCGTTATCTCCGGGTTAAATCCTTTCGCGGAGGAATCCATGAGAGAAGGATTGGCCAGTATCGCTTCTTCGTAGTTTTTCGGGAAGGACATTCCGTAATTCAATATCCAGGGGTATACGACGTTGTACTGGAAGAACAGCCTTATGAAAACGTCCACTACGAAATATTTTGCGGTGGCTCCGGCAGCTCCTTTAGCCATTAGCGCAATCGGGTTGTTATCCTCCAAATCCTCTCCGTATTTTTCTATCTCGGTCGCGGTTCCGAATATGCGATCCTTCAGGGATTTTTTTTCTGATTTGGGCGTTTCTCCCGGGGAGGTCTCTGCAGGCCTCTTATCTGCTGGGGGCTTTTCCGTGCCCGAGTCTCCCGGGGCCTTTTTTCCCGGGGTGTCCTCTTTGTCTGTTCCGGGGGTCTTTTTTGACTTATCCTCATCCGAGGAAGCTGTTTGTGCGCAGGCTTTATAATAGGGAGCACATTTGTCCGACAGCGCGGTTCCGTCGCAGCATTTGTATCCGATAGTTTTGCCGTCGGAGCAAACCTCCGGGCATACGCCCCAATGCGATGAGCAGCATCCCTGTCGTCCTGTCTCTTTTTCGCTTGTTTCTCCCGAACCGGCCTTGCACGGATAATATGGGGCACAGGTATCCGATAGTGCGCTTCCGTCGCAGCATTTGTATCCTATGCCCCCGCTTGGGCAGACATCCGGGCATACCCCCCCATGTGATGAGCAGCATCCCTGTCTTGCTGCTCCCTGCGGAGCCAGCGCTAATAACATCAGCATTGCTGTCGCCAGTATTATCAATGTCTTATTTTTCATCTCAGGGCAGGAATCCTTTGAACAGCCTCATTATAAATAAAGGAGCAACGAGTATTACGAAGCATCCGACGAAGGGTATGAATTCAATAAGGGGGGTTGCAAGCATATTAGGGATACTAATGCCTCCGCCGATCTGGATTCCGACAAATGGCCCCACCTTCGTTAACTGGGTGATAATAGCCTCTGGATCCAAAGGAATTCCCGCTACAAGAGGATATGTAATAGGCAACAAAAACGCTTCTACTATAAGTGCGCCCCACTCCTCCGGGATGCCCTGTAGGGTAAGCAGGCTCAGGTTGGCCTGTATCAGGGCGAGTGCTACGGAAACAACGATGACTGCGCTGAAAACCTGGAGGAATATCCACATTATCGTTTGTTCCAGCATGTTCCTTCCCACTGCTTTGGTTGTTTCAAAGGAGTATAATAACACTGACAGAGGGAAGATTATCATGAACAGGGTGATCATTGCGAAGCGCAGGAAAAAATAGACTCCCATGCCCCATATTACCAGCAGGAACGGGAGAAACGTGTAATAACCTAATTCTATCTCCGTGAACGTTACCATCCAGTGCATGATGCACAGGGTGCATGAATGAGATTGAAGATAGCTCCCCAGATTCTCAAGGGTACTTGTGTCGTCCGTCAGGACCATGAGTGCCGGGTCTATTACCGGGCCTGTCAATGCGTCTATTCCGATCTCGGTTATGCCCTTCTTTGCCGGGGTCCCGAATGTGCTCTCCAGGTTTCTTGTCACTATTGACACATCGGTCTGGTCGAGGATGGCATTGGTTATTTCCGCGGACAGGTTCATCAGTCCCTGGAGCAGCATAGGAGAGAGAGATATTATTATCATCCCTACAATCAGGTCTTTCATGAACGTTTTTGCCTTGGACCTACCCCCCGGCGAGCCTGATATGAATATAAGATAGAATGCGGTAACGGCTATGGATAATATGTACATGGGCTGTATAATCCCCAGAAAGAATTTTAATCCATCCTGGACTTCTCTGCTGTAAGCCTCCGGATTAAGCAGTATCAGCTCCCGGAAATTGGCTATGATAAAATTCATGTCCTCTTTGCTGTAATCGAGCGACATGAACGCGTACGCCGTTCTTTTGATATAATAGACCGCTTCTCCGAGGTTTCTGCTCTTAAACATCCCCTGTTGCCCGGCATTAGAACTCGAAGCTGCGCTGACGCTGTATGAAAGCATTGCTATGCTCAATATTATGCCAAGTATTATCAACCCAGAGACTGCTTTTTTCCTTTGCATGTTTTTTTATTGCCCCTGTATCTTTCCTCCTATCAGCCCACGTCCATCTGGCTGAGCCTCTGCGATAGCATCAGCACCAGGATCGGTGTGAGCAATAACAAAAAGGCCGCAGCAACCGAGAAGAAGCTGATGAAAAATAAGCTTATACCCGGGAATTGCAGGCCGAGGCCGAAGTAACCGAATCCCGACGGGAGTATGGTGAAACCTACTGCGATGACGTCTATGGTCACGGCGTAGAATACCTGGAGTATGGACCAAAAGATGGTTTGTTCTATCATGTTCCTGCCGATGCCCCGGGTCATCTCGAAAGAGGACAAAAACAGGCTAAGCGGGAAGAGGACCGTCCATATCATGAGCATAAGATAGCGCAGGGCGAGGAATCCATATAACCCGATAATCAATGCTATCTCGGACATAAGGAAGGCGAAGGTCTGTTCCGGCTTCGGGGCTATCTTCATGAGTTTAAACTTCGATTCCAGCGTTCCCCAGCTTAGAAAACCCTGTTTTTGACCCCACGATTTAGCGTCAGCCTTGAAGTTTCCATCCTTTCTGATGATCTGCTCCTGATCCTTCATAATCGTATCTGCAGTATCTGCAATGATGGCTTCCGGGTTTCCTGCTCCGAGGAGTTGCTCTACTACGTTGTCCCTTCTGGCGTCTGCGCTTGATGCTACATAATCATTTCTGATTTTATCTACCACTGCATGGTGGCTCCACTGTTCAAGAGAGTGCCCTACCATGGGGGCCAGTATTATGGCCACGCTCGGCCAGTATGTTTTCCATATGAGGTCAGTATATACTGTCGCAGCAACAGTGCTGTCCGCCTGGTTCAGGATGGTTGCGGCCATGCCGGATGTGAAATTTAAGAATAGATTTATGATGTAGGGCGATACGCTTACAAGGAGCATCCCCACTACGAGCCTTCCCATCATGGATTTGGCCTTTGCCCTCTTCTTGGGCGTTCCCGCCGCAAAGATTATATAAAGAGCGGTTCCGGCGATGGCCAGGATGTATGCTACCTGCAGGTTGAAGATGAAAAAATTCATAACGTTCAGGACCGAGGGCTCCAGGGGCTTCGGGTTCATAATGACATACGTCTCCAGGTTGGTTAGGAGGTCTGTCGTTATGTTCCATGTGTATATCCCCAGTACGAGCAGATACAGGATGAGTTTTTCATGCTCATAGTGTTCGTATGCCAGGTAATTCCTAAGGTCCTTTACCGGGGCCTTCTTTTTCCATATCTTAAATTGGTCCCACGGGTTAGCGGCTTCCGCCGATTGTATGGGTAGATAAGGCAATATGAAGAGTGCTATTACCATGATCGTTATCAATTTGTTTCTCATTTTTTGCCTTTGAAATCCCTCCACCAGCTGAACAGATCTATCTTCTTGTTTCCGAAATACCTGTAAGAGAACACTCCGAATATCAGTATTAATCCCAGCAGCAGGAACTCCCTGGAAAAGAGCGGGGACTTGATGCTTACAACGTGTATCCCGGTGCTCGCGGAGGAAGGAGAAGACGTGTTGCCGCCCGGGCTTGAGCCGCCGACCGTTGTTCCCGTCGGCTTAAAAGAGCATTTTGCCACGCCGTTCTCGTCTGTTATCGTGTATGCAAGGAGCTTGTTCTCCTCGTTTTCATACACAAGGAGCTTGCTTCCGAAGTAATCTGCAACTCCGATAACAATGTCTTTGTTGCCGACAAGCATATGACATACTCCATCCACTACCTCAATGGTAGCGCTTATTTTTCCAGTGATTATGAGTTTATTCCCTGCGCTCTCTGAGTATTGCGCGTCCGCGAGTTTCTCTGCGATGTCTGAATATCCGAGGGCTGCAAGGTTGTTTCGCAGCATTTCCTGCTGCTCTGCGTTGTCTTCAATCTCCTGGATAGAGAACATGTAATCTTTGTATACTCCTTCGGGTGACAGTTTCCAGATATCCTGGCCTGCAAGATCCACGTATACTTTTTGATTTGGGACGGGTGTTCCGTTATAATATGTGAGCGTGTATGTCGCAGTCACTCTTGTTCCGGGCGTAAGAGTGTAGCCGCTGGGCGATACGTCCACTGTGAGCACGGTGGGCTTCCTGAATTTGATGTCTACGTCGTAGCATATCGGGTCTTCCCCTGTTCTGGATTGCTTGACATTGGGAGACATGGGGATGTAGAGATCCTTGAAGAATGTCTTTATCACAAAATAGCCGTTCTTGTAATCGTCCTCCGAGAGTGTCGCGTACTCATAGCCTATGCCCATTACCTTGATGTTGCCGTCTGCGTCCCGGTATAAATCGTAATTCCTCTTTCCGTTAATCACGCGCCAGTTCCCGTTATTATCCTCTACTTGCACGTATTTATTCAGGGATACTCCGTTTTCCGCGAATGCTTTTTTCAGTTCCGTCAGCCCTTCCCCAGATGATTCCTGCCCGGAATACGCTGCAAGTTCGCTTAATATGGCCGCTACCTTCTCCTTTGGGATCTGGAAGTTCCGGTTATCCATGTAAACCCTGGGCAGGCTTTCTACTTCGAAGCTGTATGTGTTGGCATTGTGCGTTATGGCCGAGGTTTTAAGCATGCCGAAGGACTGCCAGCCCTTTGCTATGAAGTCCATGTACTCCAGGTTCACAGTCGCGTATGTGCTCATTCCCACGTAGTCGTAGTATTTGCCGTAGTTAATATTGTCTATCCACGCAAGGGTTTTGCTTTCGACCTTTACTTTAGATATGTAACCGTCTGCAGGAAAACATTTCTTGTTCCAGCCCAGGCAGTCGGGGCATTCTTCCGTGTTCTTCCATACTTCGAAAGAATTGTCTTTCCCATCGACAGTGATGGTGAGATTGATCCCTCCGTCTGCGCTGTATTCTGCGAGGGCGTATTCTATGCATACCTTGTTGTACGGGTTTGTGCTGAGGTTCGCAAGGACCTGCTGCACGCCTCCTTTGAGCTTGAGCATGTAACCTGAATGACCCGAGAGAACGACGTCTGCGGTACCTCCTACATCCGTCTTGCTCCAGAAAGAAAGATCGCCCGTCTCATAGTCTCCGTTAGCGACAACGCTTCCCTCCTCTTCGTGGTACGTCCTGTTGGAGACGCAGGGATCAGGGTAACATTCCTGGGGAACGCAGGCACAGTCGGTTCTTTTTGCGGAGGAGCCGGATTCAAAGTCAATGCATGAGGCGTTCAACCGATCGTTTGGCTGGCAGCTGCATCTCAGCGCCGGGCACAGCTTCTTGCACTGCTCCGGGAAGCCGAACCTTTGATCCTGGTAGCCGTATTTGTCTATGAGGCTTCTCCACTCCCAGTCCGAGTAGGGCGCAGACTCCTTTCTTGTAAGCTGGTGTCTTGCGGGATAATAGAGGGCGCTGTATGCCACGGCCGAGTCGTTCACTATGAATGTGAAACCGCTCAGTATGTCGGGCGTTATCGTTATTTTAACCGGGTCGTCGCTTGCGGAATATATCATAAGATTCCCGCCCGGGTCATAGTATTCTTCGAACGTCCCCTCTATCTTCAACTGGTCCAGGGTGCTGCAGAGAACGTTCTGATGGCTTACCGCATCCACCTCGAGCGTGTCTACTTCGCCGTATTCCTTTTCCAGGAACTCTGTCTGCGTTTCCTGCCTGTAAGTCTTTATGCTGCCCTCCCCCTTGGAGCTGATGTTCCCGCAGCTTGCGGTATTACCTCTGCCATTCGGGGCGAGCGTGTAATTCATGTAATTGCCCCCCCCGCATGTTTTGTAATCGCAGGCAACGTAATCTATGTCCCTTCGCACCTGCGTGTAGTACGAGTTGTTCAGATCCACCGTGAACGACTCTGCAGACTCCAGCAGGGTGTAATTCAGGATTAATTTCGAGGTAACGATGAACTCTTTTCCATAGTCCGCGCCCGTTTCGTTCGGAACATAGACCCTCGTTATATTGTATCTGCTGCCGTTCCTTGTTATGTTCACATAAGTGATATTGAAAGGCATATTGGCGGTTTCTACGATCATGAGAGACGGATAGACCGTCAGGTTCAGTTCCTCGGTCTGGGCCGCTTCGCCCGGGTTCTCTTCGTTCGATGTCTTTGCCTTGGTCTTGGAAACGTTGACTGATACGTTCTGGCTCTCGTTCTGGTAGAGAACCCATACGTTGGGCGCGGTCTGGTTCATGTAGATAGTGGCGTTGCTGGCGACAACGTATACCGGTTTTTTGATGTCCTTAGCAATTTCTATCAATTTCTCTGCGACCGCTTCCGCGGAGCCGAAAGGAGCGGTGATCCCCCCTGTCAGGCCGGAAACTGTCGCCATCTCTGTCTGGACTTTTGGATCTCCGCCCGACACGAAGAGGCCGTTCATTATTATGTTCTTGCTTATGAGGTGTCCTGCGACACTTCTCTGTTTTGTTTCGTCCCACTCCGGGTTGTCTTCTCCCTTTTCCCCGTCTTGGTCGCTTATCGCAATGACAACTCTTTTGGCCCCCTCTCTCCAGCCTGTGTGGTTTTCCCAAACCCAGTCCAGCCCAGGGCCCCAGCTCTCTTCGTGCAGCGGTATAACTCCCTTGGCGCATTTTTTAATTTTATCCAGCCCGTATATATAATGCTGCAGGTTGATGCCCGCATCATGGAGGGTATTTACGACTTTTTGGTCTATAATGTCGCATAGGGTGCCCCATGTGGGATCCATGGAACCCGATGTGTCTATGACGAAAACCATATCCACAAGAGGTCCGTTATCCTTCAATGAATTGAAATCGAATGTCGTCGTCGCTATAACTCCCCCGTCAAGATAGCATTTGGTCGCAACCTGACCCTGGTCCAGGGCGCCGGCGTCGACGCTCCACATTGCATCGTCCGCGGGCCTTGTGTAATAATCTATTTGTATGGGCTCTTTCGGGAAACCTGCCGGGCACTTTCCATTATAGGGCACGCCGTGGAATGAATCCCCTTTTTTGCCCGGCTCTGCTTCCAGGGCGTAGTTCCTCGACCTAATCCTGCATACCTGGTCCCAGCAGTCTCCCTTGGTGCCGGGGCATTTGCCGTTTGAGTCTACCGTGCAGTTCCCTTCGTCTGTGCAGTTCGAGCATGCTACTGCATCGGATCCCCGGGCGTTGGAGCAGCCGGAGAGCAGCCTGAATTTCGTATCGCTCGCGTTGCATGACAAAGCGCAGCGGTCGTATCTGTCGAAGCCTGCTCCCGCGTACAGGGTGCTATCTCCAGTCTCCGTCCAAGTCAGGGAGTTCCGTATGTCCTCTAGGAACGGCGACACTGTGAATACGCGCGACATGACGTTCTGTATAATGGATACGTTGACGTAGGCTCTGTCTTTTACGTAGCACTCGCCGCAGTTCAGGACTATCGTATAGTTGCCCGGGGCATCTTCCTTCTTCAGGGTGTAGTTTTGCGTTCCGGAACCGTAAACTGTCCATTCCTTAACCGGCCCTGCCGATTTATCGGGAGACCACGGGTAAAGCGCCATGCTGCATTCAATGCCAGTGTTCGTGTATGCGATGGTGATAGTGTCCTGCTCCTTGTAATAATCCTTGTCCATGGAGACTGAGCAGGGGTGCGGGTCGTAAACCGGGACAACTTTCGATCGGCCCATGTCCAGCGTGGATAATTCGTCGACGGCCTGGTTTTTGTTCCAATTCTTCAGGTCTTCTCTGTAAGCCCGCCCTATTTCGTCTATGTTGTAGCCTGTGAAGCTGTACCAGTTGTAGTTCATCTCATCGCATCCGCTGGTGTTGCGCAGGTCCGTCTTGTAGCAGTAAAGATAGTCCGAGTCAAGGGACATGTTCAGGTATTTTTTGTAGTATGTCTCGTTCCCGTAACTTTCGTTCACATAAATTCTGTAAGCCGGGTCGTTTGCGATAGTGTAATATTTGATCTCGTTGGGGGTGCCGTACTTGTCGCTTATCATGCAGGTCTTGAGATCCATCATCAAGTACCTGGAATTGTTCAGGAGCCATGTAGTTTCATTTGTGCCTTCCTTTTTTGTGGCAAGATTGGAATATTCGCTTCCTTCAACTCCCCAGTAAACTGTTTTTGTCACGTTGGTCGGGAATATCCAGAACTGTTTCTCGCTTTCGTTGGCGGTGCACAGCGTGAGAAAACCCTCTTTGCACAGTTCGAATGTCTGGTTCTCGATGTTCGTTTCCGGCTGCTTTCCTTCCAGCCGGGAGAACAGTTCTATCTGGAAATTGCCCCCGAGGTCGTCTATATTCCATCCGAGAAGCGTGTCAAGAGACAGGAACTGCCCCAGGCCCATGGAGGAATAATTGGTCTGGAAGACCTCTTCTTCTGCCCGCGCATACCACTGGGTCGTCAACCCGTCGCCGCACTTTATCCTCTCGCCGTTCGTTTTATAGAGACAGACCATGTATTCGCAGTTGTCGTCGTAATCGCCCGAGGCGTTGGCGCCGCTCATGGATTCCACCGATATCTCTATTTCGTCCCCCTGGATATTCCACCCTACGTCGGTTATCCCCCCGTCGCATATTACTCCCCCCCTCCTCTTTCTCTCGCCTTCGAAGTCGTAAGGATTCCCGATGACGTCCTTTCCCATTTCTTCGACTACGCTCCCGGTAGCTTTGCATACGGGTATGTCTATCTTCTTATAATTCTCATCCTTCAGGTCTCCTCCGATCTTCTTGCAATTATCCGACCGGTTTATTTCTATCGTTTCAGTATACTTGCACTCGCCGGGTTCTTTTACTTCCGGCGTATCGGAGGACTCGCCCCGGACGGTCATCACTTCATAATACGGCTTGCAAACAGGCACCGGAGGACTTGGCTTGATATCCTTTTTCGGGATAGGCGTCTCAGAAAGCGTGGTGGTCGTCGTCGTGGGTCCGGGCTTGGGCTCTTCCTTTTCTTCAGGCTCAGGATACCTATAACATACTTCCAGGGCAGGCTTCAAAACGTTCCCCTCATAAAACAAGCCGCTACAGGTCACATAACACGTCTTCTCGCCCTGGCCCGTGTCCTCTTCAGTAGTCACTACCTGCTCGCTGCCGTCGCAATCAACCACCAGCAGGTCCTTTTGGCCGTCCTTACCATAGGTGACCGGTCCTAGCGTGACCCTGTTATTGCCCTGATCTAATCCTTCTAGTGTGACATCAATGTTGCATGAATCCACGAACGGCCCGAGACTCTCGCCTACGGCAACCTCTGCAGGAGAGCAATCCTTGACCGCTTCGCCGCTTTTGCATTTTCCAGTTGCGGGATCGCATCCGTACTGGCAGAAATCCCACTTTCCTTCCGACGTGCTGCCGCAGGAATAGTCGTCAACGCATGCGCACGATTCTTTGTCGCAGGCGTACCAATACCCTTTGGCGTCGCATAACAAGTCGTAGAGGGGCCGGTATATTGTCGGGCTCACTGAAAGAGACGTATCTCCGTTATCTGAAGCCATTTCCATATACCTCTGTTCAAAGACCATCACTGCTCCGTGGCTGTTCTTTGATTTCTCTTTTTCATCGCTTACGCCGTATGGTGCGCAATGCGGGCCTGACGCAGCTATCAATCCTACGTCTATCCTGCAGGCATCATTGCTATCGCAGTCCTCATCGCTGCAAAGCTGCCAGCCGTTCCCATTTTCGCCCAGGTCCTCCTTGATGCTTATCCCGTCCTTCTTAATGGTCGTACCCTTGGCGGCCCAGGCTGCGGCAAGAGAATCCGTGCTCCAGTCCAGCTTCTCGTTGAGCATTATGCCGCAGATATACGTGGGATTGTAAGGGCCCTGGATGATGAAACTGTCATGGATGCCAGTGTCTATCCCGTGGAACTGCTCCAGTCTTGGATTTTTCGTATCCTCAGGCGCGATCTTGACGTTGATATACTGATACTTGCTGCAGGAGGCCAGTTCGGCGAATGCCTGACCGGAGTACGACAAGAAAAAAGCCGCGAAAACCACGGATATGCATAAGAGTCGTTTGTTCCGGTTCATAATCTTTTTAACACCTGAAGGCACAGTTACTATTAAGGTATAACTGATTTATATATGTTTTTTATATATGTTTACTGGTATGAAAAAAAAGATTTCGTTGTTCATTCTCATCCTGCTTTTCCTATCATCCGCCGCTTCCGCGGCAGGATACCTCGACCGCCTGCGCGGGATAGACCAGGCGGTCGTATGCATGGTCCTGTGGTTCGCGCCGGCCATCGTTCTCATACTGTTTGCTCTGGGCGCCTTCCTGTACTCTACGGGCAACCCGGCCAACCGTACCCTCGGAAAAGACTACATGCTTAATTCCTTCGCGGGACTGGTCATAGTCGTCGCTTTCCTCGGGCTCGCATTCGCTCTTGTTCCCACTCTTCAGATGGACAAATGCATGGGCGACGCGGTAACAGAAAAGAACTGCGCCGACGTAGGGGGACAATGCGGCTGCCCCGATGGGCAGGTCTGCGCATCCGGTGGAAGTATCGCCGACGTTACGGATTGCCCGGATACCTGCTGCAATAATTGCATCACTCCCGAGAAGACCTGCACTGAATACGGCTATACCTGCGGAGACTGCCCGGCAGGCAGGAAATGCAAGGAGAGCGCGGCTCCGGGATGCGACCCGGGTCAGAAGTGCTGCGAATGCGTCGAAGAAGAAACATGCGAGACATTCGGCCTCACATGCGGCTGCGATACTGCGGCAGGCGAGATATGCCAGGGCGGGACGGAGAAAGAGAACGTGGGCACGTGCGCAAAGTGCTGCAAGTGCATAAAACCGTGTTCAGGGACGTTTGGCACGGGTTGCTGCAGCTCACAATATGGGCTTGGGGCACCGTGCAACGTGGACGACTGTCATTCCTATCCCGGGTGTCATTATTACTACCGGCCTGCCAAGGACATGCAAACATGCCATAGCTGCTGTTCATCAGATCCAGTGAAAACCTGCGATCAATATCTGGGTGAAGCAGCCTGTACCTCGAATCCATGTGCACTCTCCAAAGGAGGCTGGGTCCCGACGGACTGCGCATGGACAACCTGCGATCTTGGGGCTACCAGCATACCCTGTTGCATCCCCGCATGAAAAACGATATTTATACCTATTCCCATTAATTAATGATGCACTATCGTCTAGAGGAGTGGTTAACATGTCACTGAAGAGTCTCTTTGAGTCGGGGCGGTTGCGTACCGGTTCAGTTCTATCCCTGCTGTTTTCCCTGGCAGGCCGCGCCTACGCTTTTGATGCGATCCCCGGGAGCCTGGAAGACGTGATAATCTATCTGACGTTTATCGTCCTGCTCCTGACATTCACTCTTGCATTCATAAATTTCAGAAACATCCGCTACGAAAAAAAGCTCATGGACGAGGAGAAGACCGAACTCATAAAGCAGAGACTGCGCCTCGACGAAGACCTGGACCGGGAAAAAGAGGAGATAACAGTCCAGAAAAAAAGCCTTGAAAAAGAGCTTGCGACCGTCAACAAGAAATGGGAGGAGATAAAATCCAAGGAGATGCTCTGGGAGGAACAGGGGAGGAAGATACAGGAATTGCGTCCCGAAGACCTCGAAGAAACGAGGAAGCAGATAGAGATGGGCAGGGTTTACTTGGACGAGGACAGAAAAAAACTCGAGTGCGACATGCAGGTCATCGCAGACCAGCTGAAAGAGCTGGAAGAGATAAAGAGGCAGAGATCCGGAGACATGCAGAAGATCGAAGAAGACAAAAAACGCATCGAAGCCGAATGGAAGGAACTGGAAACGCAGAAAGCATTCCTCGGCCAGAATGTCTCCCAGGTGGAAAAGCAGTGGGACGAGATCAAGGGAACAGGACAGAAGCTTGAAGACTACAAGACCAAGATAGAAGAAGACCAGAAGAGAATAGAGATCGAAAGGCTGCGCATACAGAAGGAAGAGAAAAAGATAGAATACGACAGAAAGAAGATGGACGCAGACCTAAAAGAGATAGAGAGCATGTGGATAGACGTCGAGAACGCGATGAAGCGGATAGAAGAGGAGCGCAAGCGCCTGAGATGAGCCGCCCGGCCGTATACCGGTTATTCTGTTTCTGATACAAACGGGCGCCGGATCCTATGATCCTTTGGGCATGCCGTCCTGATCGAGGTTCTTCAGGTCGTCTTCAACCGAATAGGTATGTGCTCCTCCAAGGAGGTATCTGAAAAAGATCAGCACCATAGAAGGCACGGCAAAGAAAAGCAGTGCGAAATCCCATCCCGCCCCTGCTATGACCCATGCGAGGGACAGGAAAAAGAAGACCATTATCTCAGTATACGGAAAGGTGCCCGCCCCGTGTGTTGCATTGTCCTTTTTAAGCGCCGTGGAACCGTTGTACCCGCATTTCCTGCATGCGTATACTGGTTCGAAATTGTCCTTTGCGTTATCCGGGATAGTATTTACAATGTCGTCGGAGCCGCAGTTGGGGCAAAGGAGGCCTTTTTCTTCATCTGTCGTTGATTCTTTCTCCTCCAATACAAGGGGTCCTTCGTAGCCGCAGGTCTTGCATGCATACCTGGGCTCCTCTGTTCCCAGTACTCCGTGGTAATCTATGTCTTTTCCTTTGCATCTGGGGCAGATAAGCGTCATTGTATATAATTTATTCACGTCCTCCTAAAAGATTATACGAATCGAGGGATAATGCTATGCGAATTCTTCTGATACATTCGGATTATATTAAATTTGAGGCTAAAAAGAAGGCCATAAAAGACGCAGAGGAACTGACAGGTACCCAGGACTCCGCTGAAAACGTTCTCGTAGCCTTCATCGCAGTGGAGAAAGTCGACGAATCCGGCCTGGACTCCGTTACAAGCCAGCTGGTCGCGGAAATAAAGAAGACCGCAAAAGACGTTGCCGCTGCATCTATCGCATTGTATCCCTACGCCCACCTTTCAAGCTCCCTGTCGGCTCCGAAGACTGCAAAAAAGGTCCTGGACGACGCCTATGAAATATTGAAGAAAGAGGATGCCAAGGTCATAAAGGCCCCTTTCGGCTGGTACAAGGGATTCGAGATAAAATGCAAGGGACACCCGCTGTCGGAACTTTCGAGGACCATCCTCCCGGAAGGCATAGCCCCCGAGGCGGCATCCGTAGCAAAGGAGGAGAAAAAAGCCGAAGCCCGCGTATCCGCGGCGCTCAAAACAGAGGACTCCCTTAAATCCGAGTGGTACGTACTGGACATGCAGGGCAAACTCATACCCCTCCCGGAATACAAGTTCAAAAAGGAAGAAACGAACTTAAAAAAGTTCTCGGACTACGAAGTCAACAAAGTGCGCGCAGTAGACCAGGAGCCTCCCCACGTAAAATACATGCGTGCACACGAGATAGCAGATTACGAGCCCGGGAGCGATCAGGGCAACATGCGCTGGTATCCAAAAGGTTCATTGATAAAGAGGCTACTCGAAGAGCGCGTATCGAACATAGTCGCAGGCCTCGGGGGAATGCAGGTGGAAACACCTATTATGTATGACATAGCCCATCCATGCCTGTCCAAATACCTGGACCGTTTCCCGGCAAGACAGTACCGCCTGATGTCCGGGGAAAAAGAATACTTCCTGAGATTCGCAGCATGCTTCGGGCAATACCTTATGAAGCATGACATGACCATATCATACAAGCACCTCCCTGTCCGATTATATGAATTATCCCATTACAGCTTCCGCTACGAAAAGAGCGGAGAACTGGTGGGACTGCGCCGGCTGAGGGCATTCACCATGCCTGATATGCACACGTTGACAAAGGACATGGTCGGTGCAAAGGAGGAATTCCTGAAGCAGTTCAAGCTCTCGTTGAAGTGGATGGAAGACCTGGGCGTCGAATATGAAATAGGGATAAGGTTCGTGCGCGAATTCTACGAAGCAAACAGGGATTTCGCGGACGAACTCGTAAGGCTCGCAGGAAGACCCGTGATAATAGAGATGTGGAACTCGCGCCCCTTCTACTTTGTCATGAAATTCGAATTCAACTTCGTCGACGCATTGAACAAAGCATCTGCGCTCTCGACCGTGCAGATAGACATTGAAAATACCGAAAGATTCGGGATAAAATACATCGACGCGGAAGGAAAGGAAAAACACCCCATTATGCTCCATGCGAGCATTTCTGGAAGCATAGACCGGAACGTTTTCGCGCTCCTGGAAATGGCATACCTCAATTCGCAGAAGGGCAAAAAAGCCATGCTCCCCGTGTGGCTGTCGCCGACCCAGGTGCGTCTTGCTCCATTGAACGAGCAGTTCAACGATTACACAAAAGAAATAGCAGACGAGATAGGGAAGAACTGCATACGCGTGGACATAGACGAGCGCAATGAAACGGTCGGAAAGAAGATAAGGGAAGCCGAGACCGAATGGATCCCCTACACGCTTGTTATCGGCGAGAACGAGCAGAAGAGCGGGAAATACAAGATCCGGGTGAGAGCGACAGGCGAACAGAAAGAAATGACCCTGAATGAACTAATAGACGAAGTAAAGAGTCAAACAGCCGGTCTGCCGTACAAGCCCCTTCCCCTTCCCAGGAATGTTTCCGAGAGGCCGAGGTTCGTATAGGCATGCGCTCTTATTTAAAGAAGATAATATTTACCTAATGACAAAGAGCCTGGGGCTCAAAATTCTCCATGGGTGAACTAACTCAATTTTTACGTTTCGTACGGGAGCATCCCGGAATAAAGGATCAATTCTTCGATCCTACGTTTTTGCACAGCGTGGGACGCAACGTCGAGAAGAACGGATTCGACGAGGCTAAATTGTTTCTCTGGGATGCCCAGCAGACGGGACACCTGGAAAAGCAGGCATTGGCGCTCCTGGAGATCGTCGCGGAGATGGAAGCAATAGATGCGTTCCGCAAGAATCCCGCGCTTGGAGGACATATTATCCGGAACATACACAAGGTGAACAAATGAACGGTACTGATGCGGAAGCATCGAAAAAAGCGGCCGGAGAAAAAGCGGTCAGCTACGTTAAGGATGGTATGATACTGGGGCTCGGAACAGGGAGCACTGTCCGGTTTTTTATTGAAAAACTCGCCGCGCAGATCAAAGAGCAAAGCCTCGACATAACGACCGTTCCCACGTCGGTTGCATCGGAAAAACTCGCAGGCAGCCTGGGAATAAGACTATCGAACGTAAACGAACACCCGAAAATGGACTTGGACGTAGACGGCGCGGATGAAGTAGACCCGAAGTTCAATCTCATAAAAGGAGGGGGCGGCGCACATACAAGAGAGAAGATAATCGCGTCCGCTTCAAAAGAATTCATAGTCATAGTAGACCGGTCAAAGATGGTTTCCCGGCTCGGGAATTTTCCGGTGCCGCTGGAAGTCCTTCCTTTTTCTGAAAAATACGTATGGGACGAGATCGTCGCGATGGGGGGTCTTCCCCGCAGGCGCGTAGGCTTTGTAACCGATAGCGGGAATCTCATCCTGGACTGCAGGTTCAACATCGTCGATCCCGGGAAACTGGAAACGGACCTAAAGTGCATACCAGGCGTCGTCGAAGACGGGGTCTTTGCCAGGAGGAGGCCGGAGAAAGTCATAGTCGCTGACGGAAAGAACGTGAAAATTTTGGAGCGTGTTTGAATGGAAACAACAGACGGAAGGGAAGAGATACAGGCTCTCATGTTGGAGGCCGAGCAATACAAAAGACAGATGGAATCGATCAACCGCCAGATGCAGATACTGGAAACGACCATGGAAGAGCTGCGCGGCTCGTTGAATGCGATTTCCGCTCTCGAAGAGAACAAGGCCGGAACGGAGATACTTGTTTCCGTCGGCTCAGCTTCATTCATACGCGCGAAACTGATGGAAACGGACAAGATCCTCGTAGGAGTAGGATCGGCCCTTTCCCTTGAAAAGAGCATACCTGAGGCCAGAAAATTCTTTGAGGACAGGGTCCGCCAGGCGGGCGAGGCCCAGGAGAAGATGAGAAAGGCGGCACTCGAGACCACGGACGCTATCCAGGCGCTGGATGACGAATACAGGCATCTTATTTCCCATATGCAGCAGGAAAAAAAATAAGAGAAAAGTAACAGTGAAAAATGTTCAAGTCTCTTAAGGACAAAATAAATAAATTCATCGGCAAGACCGAGGAAGTAGCGGAAAAGGAGTTCCAGGAACTCTCGGCGCAGGTTACGGTCCCCCGCGAGGAGGCAAGGCCTGTCAGCCGGGAACCCGGAGAAGACTACTTCAAAGTAGACAAAAAGGAAGAGATTCCCAGGTCCAGGATACAGGACGAAACGGTCAAAACCGACGCTGAGACAGTTAAAGAGAAACATTCCGCGGTCCGGGAGATACAGAAGATTGATGCCATCCAGGAGGCATGGGACAGAAAAGACGTTCCCTCGCGCGACTCAGGCGATAAGGGGGGCGTAAAGCTTTCCACCATCACCCAGATAAAAGGGATATTCCGTAAAACCATCAGGCTGAACGAGAAAGACCTGGACGGCGTGCTCACAGAACTGCAGATGGACCTCCTCGAAAACGACGTGGCGATGGAGACTTCGGAAGCAATACTCCGGGACCTCAGAGAACGCCTCTTGAACCGGGACATAGACAAAGACAGCCTCGACCACTACATCAAGGTCTCTATCAAAAAGACGCTCATAGACGTTCTCACACCCGACAATGAAGTGGACCTCCTTGGATCCATACGCGAAGGGGAAAAGCCCTACAAGATAGTGTTCTTCGGGGTCAACGGAACAGGCAAGACCACGACGATAGCAAAGATGGCAAGGATGCTGATGAACAACGGCTTTTCCGTCGTGCTTGCAGCAGGGGACACATTCCGGGCAGGCGCGATAGAACAGATAGAAAAACACGCCGACTCAGTAGGGGTAAAACTCATAAAACACCAGAAGACGGGCGACGCCGCAGCAGTCATGTTCGACGCAGTGGCCCATGCAAAAGCCCGGAACGTAGACGTCGTCCTCGCAGACACCGCAGGGAGGATGCAGACGAACGTGAACCTGATGGACGAGATGAAAAAGATCGTCCGCGTAAACAAACCGGACTTAAAGATATTCATCGGCGACTCCCTCACAGGAAACGACGCCTTGGATCAAGCCGAGAAATTCAACAGTGAGATAGGAATAGACGCGATCATACTCACGAAGATGGACGCGGACGCAAAGGGCGGGGCGGCTCTGTCGATATCCCATGTGACGAACAAGCCCGTTATCTACGTTGGGATGGGGCAGAAATACGAAGACCTGAAGAAGTTCGACCGGGAATGGTTCGTGTCGCAGATAGTTGACTGAGTATGCGTTCTTCTGTCGGCGCACCAGTCATGACTGATTCTTTAATACGCTCTGTTTAATATAAACCGAATTGCTGCGACTACGTTATTTTATCGCCCCGTGGGCATCATCCAGAAAAGAATTATTCTCAGAAAGATTACCATTTCTTCCCTGCATGGGGAAGAGAATGAAGGAGGTTGGTTGATCATAACCATCATGCCCCCTTTCGGGGGAGTATGATGGAGGTGGTTGGTTGATTTTTACCATTCCATGCCCCCCTTGTCGGGGGGCATTGTTGGAATGGAGGTGGTTGGTTGATCATAACCATCAAGTCCCCCTTTCGGGGGAGCATGATGGAGGTGGTTGGTTGAATGTAATTATGCCGGTTGGTCCTGATTTCTTATCGTGTAGTATACGTTTCTTCCTGCGTGCACTTTTTCCAGTACCTTGTCCCTGTACAGCCTGTGGAGCCTCGCGCTCGCAGCGTTCCTGCCCTTATACTGGAACCTGTCTTGTACGTCGTCCGCGCAGACTCTTTTCCTGGCTTTGACGAAGTCGAGTATCTCTTTGTCTCTGTCTGATATCTCTATGCTTTCTGCTCTTCTTTCAGTCACGACTGCTTCCTTCTTCTCGCTCATCTTCTCAAGGAGGGTCGCGATCCTGTCGAGTTTTTCGCCTAACTGGTCGAATTTGGCGTTTATGTCCTTTACGACAAGGTTATAGCTCTTCTTTTCTGAGGCTATGTTGTATAGGAGCTTTCCTACGACGACTGGATCGGGTATTTCCTCTACTACGTCCGATATCTCGCCCGTGAGCTGGTCGAATTCGTCGCTGTATGAATCTTGTTGTTTCATGATTTATTCCCCCGATGTCATGATTAAACTGCGGGTCTGTCTTGGATAAACTATGATAATTTTTTGATAGTTATGATTTAGTCATGACTCATATAAATACCTTTCGTTTCCATCCATGATTCTATCAGGTTAAAAGCCTGGTAAATCCTGACTAATCGACGCTAATATGGCTTTTTTTGCGACTAGTGTGATTCATCCCTGCGGAAACCTTAAAAACCCCTAAACCTAATAGATATCATGACTAATGAGACTATCAAAATAGCAGAGATCATAGATCAAAGCATGACTGGTTATCTCCCGGAATCTCTTATTCCCTTCAAAAACCTGCTTATAGCCGTTTTAATCGTTCTTTCATCAGTCATAGCGGCAAAGATTGTCTTTTTCTTTGTTGAGAAATACTTTAAAAAGATCGCGGAGAAAACCGAGACCAGGGCAGACGACCTGATACTTGAATTGATACATAAACCCATATATTATGCCATAATCCTCCTGGGCGTGCAAATAGCGGCAGATTACCTGCTCCAGGGAAGCCCATATATGGCCTATTTCACTAAAGGGGTAACGATACTGTTCATATCCATCATTGCTTATGTAACGGCAGGGATCGCGAGCATACTGATCAATGAACTGGGGGGCCGGATAGCCTCAAAGACCGAAAGCACCCTGGACGATGAAGCAATACCCTTCCTGTCAAAGCTGGTAAAATTCGGGATATACGCTCTTGGAGTCATGATCATTCTCTCGCAACTGGGAATAGAGATAACACCCCTTGTCGCAAGCCTGGGGATAGCAGGTATCGCGATAGGTTTTGCGGCAAAAGACACCCTCTCAAACCTGATGGCAGGTTTCTTCATCCTGGTAGACCGCCCCTTTGCGCGGGGAGACCGCATACAGGTTGGTTCATTTAGCGGCGAAGTAGTGGACATAGGCCTGAGAACGACAAAGATACAGACCCCGGACCACACATTCGTCATAATACCCAACGAAAAAGTCGTCATAAACGAAGTGACGAATTACGCTCTTCCTGATTCCAGGCTGAAAGTCATGATCAACTTCGGCGTAGCCTACGGTTCAGACGTTGAAAAAGTCAAAAAAACAGTCATGGACGTAGCCATGAAAAGCAGTTCAGTCCTAAAAGACCCTGAACCCCAGGTGTTCTTCAAAGAATTCGCAGACTCCAGCCTGAATTTCTTACTGGTAGCATGGATAGAGAGCTTCAAAGACCAGCTCAAAATAACCGACGAACTCAACACCGGCGTATACAACGCCCTGAACAGGGAGAAAATAGAGATACCATTCCCCACCCAAACAATATACCTGAAAAAGGAATAAACGATGAATCTCGCAGCGCACATACTAGCATCGTATCTGGTGGCATGCAGCCTGACAGCGGACCCTAACCTGATACTCCTGGGAGTGCTATTCGGCCTGATCCCCGACCTCGACCACCTGAGCCACACGATGCGGGCCATACGCACCGGAAGATACGGCACGGAATCCCGCTCCCGCTTCCACGAGCTATACGGGCTGGCATTATTCAGCGCAGCGATCATGCTCCTGTCATACGCATACGGAAATTTCGCAGTAATGTTCTTCCCGCTACTGGCTCACTACCTCCTCGACTTTTTAACAAGGCCGACGCGCCCCTTCTATCCTTTCAATAAAACGATAATGCATTTCTCGCTCTATCCAAAATCCATGAAGAACATGATAATAGCGGACATATTATTCACCGGAGGACTCCTGTTATGGATAATCCTATAGAATCATTCAAGAAGGCAAGAAAGCACCTTGCTATAAACCTGCCGTTAACCCCCAGCCAGATATCCGGCCTCTCAGTCGTAGCCTCCCTATTCGTGTTATACAATCCGATAGCTGCGATCCTCGCGGCAACGCTCCTCGATTTATTGGACGGCGCGGTCGCAAGGGCAAAGAAACTGGAATCAAAAGTAGGCGAACTCATGGACTGGGCGGCGGACAGGATGAGCGAATACATAATATTCGGATACTTCGCATGGTCGATAAGCCCGATAATACTGCTCCT
The DNA here is from genome assembly GCA_049299895.1 of Candidatus Altarchaeia archaeon. GTDB lineage: Archaea > Altiarchaeota > Altiarchaeia > IMC4 > QMZM01 > CAIYYO01. The sequence goes on along the minus strand of JBAQYF010000031.1, from coordinate 118,444 downwards.
CCCAATAGCGAATACCGCGATAAACATACAGATACTGAGAGGAAAGAAGATATATATTATGTCGATACGATCTGCGCTACTCCTGTACCTGATAATAGCGACGTATTTTTTTCCCGGTTTGGTTCATTAGAGAATTAATTCTCTACTTTTTCAATCTCTCAAACAACGCCGCCGCCATCAACGGAAGGATCACCGTCGCGTCGCCGTCTATCGTCACCTGGCTTGCCTCTTCTTTTATCTTGCCCCAGGATATCGCTTCCTGCAGGCGCGCGCCGGATAGGCTTCCGTCGTATTGAGTCGCAGTAGTTATGTAAACAGCATAGTCCAGGCCGTCCCTGAACTGGTTCCACCATATCGTGTGATGCTTCGAGATCCCGCCTCCGATCATGAGCGCCCCCGCCTTTTTCGCGTCGAATACGACGTCTGAGAGCGCCTGTTCGTCCTGGAATAAATTTATCTTGAAGTCGCGGTGCTGCTGCCAGAACAGCCACAGTTGTGAGCCGAATGCGCCGTCGAATATCCCCGGCACCATGACAGGTATCTTGTTCTTGTAGCACCAGTAGATTATGGATTCATCCTTTCTTTTGTCTTTCTCCAGTTTCTCGCCTATCTTCCAGATGAGTTCGTGGCCGGACCATTCCTTCTTTTCCTTGTATAGCTCTTCGATCATCGGTTGAAGCTTCTTTTCAAGGATCTCGCCGTAGCATTCGTTCGGTATGAGAATGTTGCCCAGTCTGTTTACTCCTTTCTTGTGGAGCACTTTGTCGTCTAATGCGAAGTCTCCGTGGTAATAATCTTTCCATAGGCGCGCAAGATCGTGGTCCAGCGTTCCGCAGGTCGTGATCACAACGTCGAACAGTTTCTCTTTAACAAGCTCTTTTATGACCCCGCGCGTTCCCGTGGATATGATGCACGCCGGAAAAGACAGGAAGCGTGTGCATTCGTCCTTCTCCATTCTCTCAAGGATGTTTGTCCCGATGCCGAGGTTCTTTGCGGTGAATCCCCCGGAATCATACATCCCTTTGACCAGTTCGTCCACGTTGCCCGTAGGGCGTTTAAAGTCTTTTATCGGCTCCATTTTCCAGGTATCTATATTTTATGGGCGTATATCGATAAATTATATCATGCCCCCAATTGAGCACCCACCCGGTATGTTCCATGACGTTATAGGCTGGATGACGTCTCTGATAGTGCACTACGGGCTCGCAGGGCTGTTTATTTCCTCGATCCTCGGCTCGACGATATTCATCCCCTTCTCGGTCGAAGCAGTCCTTCCCGTTATGGTGGGGCTTAAACTGGACCTCGTTCAAATAGTGGTCGTTGCCACCGTAGGCGCAACGATCGGGACGTCCATAAACTACGCTATCGGATTCTACGCAACGGAGCTTGTGGAAAAAAGGCTCGGAGAAGAAAACCTGAAAAAAGCCAAGCACCTGATGGACAAACACGGCTGGCCCGGCCTCTTTTTGATACTCGCCGCCCCGATCCCTTTGCCCATTCCCGTTGATCCCCTGACTGTCATCCCGGGCCTTGCCAAGATGAATTATAAAGAATTCGTGATAGTGGTCTTATGCGCTAAATTGATTAAATACACTTTTTTTGTGGCGGTTTCCACGGGGCTTATAAATCTCCTCCACATATAATAACAGAACCAGAATGAATGAGAATACCGATCTTGACGTTGTAAAGGAACTGCGTTCCGCGCTGGAAAAAAGGAACCCGTACCTGCTCCGGGAATTGTCCGACCAGTGCGCAGACATCGCGTTCATAACGCAGAATCCGGATGCGATAAACGTGGGCATAATAAGCTACTCTTTCCATAAGATTTTCCTGAAAAGGCATTATCAATCCCAGTTCGGTGAACTACTTGAGAACGCCAACCGGAAGATAAATGCAGGGAACCTGGAAGGCCTGATGGAAGACGTCAAGCAATTCGACAAAAAGAACGGATTCTTCCAGGGGAACGTCGTGAAAAAGGCCAGGATCAAGCTGGGGGCGCGTCTGTATTCACGCGGGATGTCGCTTTCGAAAGCGGCGGAACTCGTGGCCGTGAACGTGTCCGACATACTCAAGTATTCGGGCGGCACCCAGGTATCCGAGAAGACGAACGGCGAGACAGTGCGCGAAAGGCTGGAGACCGCAAGGAAGATATTCGGTAACGCATAACTCTCCCGCTGATTTTTCTGTCAATTCCCCGGGCTGATTACCCCGGGATGTTTTTCCAAATCTTTCACCTTATTACCTCATGGTCCTATATTGAATAGTATTGCAAGAATTGGTTTCCCCTCCTTATTTAAGCAATAAATCCTATTAAATTATTCGCTAGGTGAGAAAAGAATGTATCCGATGGGTCCGGCGGCTTATGACAGAGCCATAACAGTTTTCAGCCCCGACGGGAGGCTGTTTCAAGTTGAATACGCGCGTGAAGCTGTAAAGAGAGGAACTACTGCCTGCGGCATAACCTACAAGGGTGGCGTGCTGCTAGCGGTTGACAAGAACATAGCATCGAAACTTATCGTTCCTTCTTCTATCGAAAAGATCTTCCAGATAGACGAGCACATAGGTATCGCAGCATCGGGTCTCGTAGCCGATGCAAGAAGGCTTATCGAGGAAGCGAGAACCAAAGCGCAGAGGAATCGCCTCGCATACGCCGAGCCGATATCCGTTTCCGGACTGACAAGGGACATATGCGACATCAAGCAGTACTATACTCAATACGGCGGAGCAAGGCCTTTTGGTACCGCCCTACTTATTGCAGGGGTAAACGAGAACTCCTACTTATTCGAGACCGACCCCAGCGGAGCATTCACGGAATACACCGCCACCTCCATCGGGACAGGCAAGGCGGATGTTGAAAAAATATTCGAGAAATACTACAAGGAAGGGATGAACCGGACCGACGCCATTGATTTGGCTTTACGAGGGCTCAACGTAGTATCAGAAGAAAAGATAAAAAAAGAGAACGTTGAGATGATCACTGTCGAAATAGGAAGCAAATATCAGAGAGTAGACAAAGAAGAGATAGGCAAATCCCTCGCGAAGCTGGATAAGGATCTGGAAGCCGACAAGAAAACCAAGGCCGAATAAAAGGCTTTTTATCTTGCGGATCTCCGGTGTGGTTCTTTTTTCGTCCGACAAAGTGTTTCTAACGGACTAGTCCCGAGGAAAAATGGTAAGCCTAGACAAAGCGATTATCGCCCGCCTCAAAACGGGAGGAGAGACCTTTGAACTCTACGTAGACCCCGATCTTGCAATGGAATACAAGAAAGGGACACCTGTTCCGTTAGGCGACCTTCTGGCAGTCCAGGAAGTATTCAAGGACGCGTCCGCCAGCAAGAAAGCTGCGGATGAGAACCTGATGAAAGTCTTCGGCTCATCGGACCTGGCAGCAGTCGTAGACAAGATAATACACAAAGGAGAAATACATCTTACAGCGGAGCAGCGCAAGAAGATGATAGATGATAAGCGCAAGCAGATCATCAATTATATCTCGCGCAACTCGATAAACCCCCAGACCAAGGCGCCTAATCCCCCCGCGAGAATAGACGCTGCGATGGAGGAAGCGCGCGTGATGATAGACCCTTTCAAGAGCGCAAAAGAGCAGGTCGACGTCGTTGTAAAAGAGATACGTCCCATCTTACCCATAAAGTTCGACACCGTCCAGATGGCGGTCAAGATACCTGCGACTTACGCGGGAAACACTTACAGGATACTGCGCGAATACGGCGAAGTAAAGAAAGAGGAATGGGACCGGGGAGACCTTATGTCCCTTCTTGAGATCCCGGCGGGCGTGCAGGACGAGTTTTATTCGAAGCTTAATTCCCTGACGCACGGCGAAGTCAAGATCAAGTTAATGGAGAAATAGTAGAGGCGTTTTTTATGTTGAATATCAAAGACAGGGACCTGGTGGTTCCAGGAGATCTGATAGGAAATGAGATAATCCCGGACATGAATTGTTACATGGAAGGAGGGAATGTTTATTCTGCGGTGGAGGGTCTTGTCCGCGTAGACGGCAGGAAGATAAAGGTCGTTCCATCGTCCGGCGGATACATCCCGAAAAGAGAGGACGTTGTCATAGGCGTGATAATGGACGTTCTGACCGGCAAATGGCTTGTCGATATCAACTCCCCTTACATCTGCGCCATGTCCGGAGAAGAGGTTTCCCGGGATGCAGCGAAGACTGACCTTTCAAGGTACTACAAAGTAGGAGACATCATAACTGCAAAGATCGGCTCAGTAAATGAAGTATATTCCTGCCAGCTCATGAAGCCCTGGAAGATAGAAAGTGGCCTCATAATAGACGTCAACCCAAAAAGAGTCCCAAGGGTCGTCGGAAAGCAGAAGTCAATGCTCAACATGATAAGGGAGAAAACAGGTTCAAGGATAATAGTAGGACAGAACGGCAAGATCTGGATAAAAGACGGGAACATGGACCTTGCGGTAAACACCATAAAGAAGATAGAGAAATACGCGCAGACCCAGGGTTTGACCGATCAGATAGCAGAATACCTGGACAAGGAATCACGTTAAATCATATTTCACTTTAATGAATCAGAGGATTGAAAAATGTCAGGAAACGGCGACGTAGTTTTGATCAAGGACGGAAAAAGACTGGACGGCAGAGGCTTTGAAGAGCTCAGGGACATAAAGATGGAAGTCTCGGTGCTTGAAAGAGCGGCCGGCTCAGCGTATGTTGAATGGGGTAAGAACAAGGTCATGGTGGGCGTGTACGGTCCCAGGGAGCTTCATCCAAAGTTCCTCCAGGATCCGACCAAGGCGATGCTTCGATGCGTATACAACCTCGCGCCTTTCTCGGTGGACGAGCGAAAAAAGCCCGGCCCCGACAGAAGGAGCGTGGAAATATCAAAAGTCACCTCCGAAGCGCTCGCGAGCGTAGTCATGCTGGAGCGTTTCCCGAACACGGTGATAGACGTATTCATAGAGATACTACAGGCAGACGCGGGAACAAGGTGCGTGGGACTGACGGCGGCATCGCTTGCTCTCGCGGATGCGGGCATCCCGATGAAGGACCTCGTCAGCGCGTGCTCAGCAGGAAAGGTGGACGGACAAGTGGTAGTCGACCTCATGAAAGAAGAGGACAACTTCGGGGAATGCGACCTTCCGATGGCGCTTATACCTAAAAAAGGAGAGATCGTCCTGTTGCAGATGGACGGGAAGCTTTCAAGGGATGAATTCAAGGAAGCATACAAGCTCGCATACGACGGCTGCATGAAGGTGTACGACCTGCAGAGGAAGACCCTCATGGACAGCATGAAAAAATTCGTAGGGGAAGGAGGAGTAGAAAATGGAGATTGAAGGATACCTTAAAAAGGACTACATTACCAATCTTGTCAATGAAAGCAAGAGAGAGGATGGCAGAAAATTCGACGAACACAGAAAGATCATAATCGACAACGGCTACGTAAAAGACAAGGCCCCAGGATCCTGCTTAGTACAACTTGGAAAAACCAAGGTCCTCGCAGGCATAAGTATAGACGTAGGAGAACCATTCCCTGACCGGCCCAAGGATGGAGTCATGAGCACGAGTACGGAATTTAGGCCCATGGCATCCCCAAGATTCGAATCAGGCCCGCCGAATGAAGACTCGATAGAGGTCGCAAGGGTAATAGACAGGGGCATAAGAGAATCGGGCGCGATAGACACAAAGAAACTCCTGATAGAAGACAACCTCGTATGGATAGTCTTCATAGACATACACATCCTCGACCACGACGGAAACCTGATAGATGCAGGAGGAATAGCATCGATGTCCGCGCTCCTCAATACAAGGCTCCCGAAATACGAAGACGGAAAGATAATCTACGGAGAATACTCAGGAAAACTTCCCATATCAAGAGTGCCGATACCCTGCACCACTGCGAAAATAGGGAAAAACCTGCTTATAGACCCGTCCCTGAACGAAGAATACGCAATGGATGCGCGGCTGACCGTTGCAACGACCGAGAACATAAACGCCATGCAAAAAGGAGGAACAGGCTCCTTCAACGAAGAAGAGATAATGGCGTGCGTAGATGCGGCGTTCGAGAAAGGGAACGAGATAAGAAAGATGCTCTCAACCGATTAGAGAGAGCAACCCTCTTTTTTCTCCCATTTCTTTAATTCCGTTATTTTTGCAAGGGTTGATCCCTTCTTTATTTCTTCCCTTAATCTGTTCTCCCTCTCAAGGACGTCGACTGCCCTGTTCGCAACTTCGACCGCCTTTTCTTTCGGGACTACTATCACTCCGTCGGCGTCTCCTATAATGTAGTCGCCAGGCCGCACAGACATGCCGCCGCATCTGATAGGTACGTTTATTTCCCCGAATCCTTTAGGCTCGCCGGCATTGGGAGAAACATACCTTGAATATACTGAAAAACCCGATTTCCTTATGTCCTCGATGTCCCTTGCAGCTCCGTCTATCACGATGCCTGCGACTTTTTTTGTGATCGCGCTGTGCGATGCAAGTTCCCCCCATACCGCTGCCGTCCCTGAGCCTGCGTCAACGACTAATACATCACCCGCATTGGCGCTGTCTATCGCCTCGACCGGTTTCGCCCAATCGCCCGGGTATGTGCGCACCGTCACCGCGGGACCAAATATCCTTCCGCCCGATACTTGTTTGATTCCTTCCATACAGGGCAGCCTGTGCATGGCATCGCTTATGTTGGCCGTCGACACCATGGAAAAGGCCTTGAGGGGGTCTGTGTATTTCTTGTACAGTTTGGAGCTTTCGATTTTCCCGCTCTTCATGACTTTCTTTATCGCCTTTGCAGCGGCGCCCGAATCCTCTGCTTTTGTGATGGCCCCGCCCACGATGATTATACTTGCCCCCGCGTTGATTGCCGGAGCCGCAGTCTCCGTATTAAGTCCTCCGGCCGCGGCAACGGGTATATTAACGGCCCCTGCAACTTTTCGCAATTCAGAGAAGAAATCTATTCCCCTCATCTGCTGGTCGATCGACAAATGAACGCAGACATAGTCAACGCCCATTTTTTCAACCTCCTTTGCTCTGTTGTCCGGTTCAGGGACCCCTATGAGGTCGACCATTATCTCGCAGCCTACGTTCTTAGCCGCTTCTACTGCCTCAATGATAGTGGAATCGTCTGCCGCTGCAAGGACCGTTACGATGTCAGCTCCCGCTTTCGCTGCGGCCTCGACTTCGAATCTACCCGTGTCCATGACCTTCATGTCGGCGATGATCTTGTGCTTTGGGAACAATCTGCGTAGCTCTCTTACGGATGAGAGGCCTTCGCTCTTTATAAGCGGAGTCCCGGCTTCGAGCCAGTCGACTCCGGCCGATGCTTCTTTAGCCGCCTTAAGCGCTCTGCTATTGTCTACGTAATCCAGGGCAAGCTGTAAAACAGGTTCCATAACATACTATTATACTTACTTAATTTTAAGCCGGAATATCCCTTTTGCCTAGCATCTTTTCTGTCTTCTTTATGATTCCCCCTGGCAATCCCATCCTGCGCATGCCCCCTGCGATCACTTCAATATCCTCTGTCTCTAAAGCTCTTAAGATTATGACAAAAAAGAGGTATAGTCCGCAGGTCAGGGCACCAAGTAATCCCAAGAATGCAGCTTTCAGGATTTTGCGTATGATCTCCTGATCTGCCCCTCCTGAAACGGAAAATTCTCTTACAAAATCAGGTGAATAGCCAAGGGATATCTTGAGGCATAGAAGCAGGCCAAGGACAATAAACCCCGCCAATATGCCTTTGTACATATTGCAGGGGATCCTCATGTAAACTCTGTCCCTTATGTAAAGATATATCCCTGTCATCATGACCAGCGAGACCGCGGAACCGAATGCAGCCCCGTCAATTCCATAAATGGGGATTAGTAATGCGTTCAGGGAGATGTTTATGACCATGCCTACGATGAGTATCTTTATGCTTATACCTATCTTCCTCATAGCAGACAGGCCATAATACACCGGCCAGGAGAAAAGAGAGAAAAAGATCCCGATAGAATACAAAACAAGCGCCATAGCTCCTATCCCATAGCTGGGTCCGTATAATATCGAAAGTATCTCCCGGGGGAAAACCACAAAAGTGATGAACACAGGCGTTGACAGAAAGAGGATCCATCTCATAAGCGTGGAAGATGCCTTCTCTATTTCCAGGTGATCCTGCCTTCCCCATGCTTCCGAGATAACCGGCAGGAATATTCCGACGGCAGGTCCTGAAAACAGATAGATAACTGCGCCAAGATTCACGGCAAAGGAATAGACTGCGATCATCTCAAGGCTTGCCGTACCCCCGATAAGATAACCAAGCATAAGCCTGTCAACGTAACCGTTGATAGTAGACATAGACGATAAGAGGACAAGCACGAGACCGAAAGGTACCATCTCCACGAGGAGCTTTCTGTTGTCAACTATCTCCTCGGATAAAGGAATCCTGCGATATTCCCTGTATGCCCAGAAGCATCCGAAGACGCAGGCCACAAGAAAAGAGAGAGTAAAACCCCAGGCTATGTTGACTGCGTACGGGCCCAGGAATACAAGAAAAAAAGCCGTGAGGAACAATTTAGCCAGGCTCTGTATGTTGTTCATATGAGAGCTTAGTTTAAGTATCTTAAGCCCTCCGAGAAAATTTGCTGCAATCAGGAAAAAATTCATGAAAAACAGATAAAGAGCCATTATATAAAATACCTGGATTATAGTTGGGACTAGAGTTGGACTGTTGAAAAAATTGGCGAGGTAGCCCGCGGAACCGATCAGTAGAATCGCGCAGACAAGCGAGAATGCAGTGCCGGCGAGTAGAGAGATCCTGACGACCGCTTTTGCATGGTTATACTCCTTTCTTCCGATATAATATGGTACATATCTTCCGAGGGCTCCAGGGCCCAGGCCAAGGTCTGAAAAAACAGCTATTATAGCAACGACGCTGAGCGCGTAAAAGAATATGCCCTGCTCCACCTTGCTCGGGCATAGCCTCGGGAGCATTATCGTGTAGAAGAATCCCAGGAACTTTATGAAAAAGGCGCTCAGGATGCCCCAAAAGGTGCCCTTGGCAAGGACCTTCGCTGTTGATGAAGACATATCGTAATCTAATAAGAACTCAAATCTAATAAGGTGCAGGTCTTTGCGCGTCAAACAGGCGCCGGTATTCTTCAGCCATGCGCCTAATATCATAGTTCTTTGAGACAAATTCATAGCCTGCCAGGCCAAGTGATGCTCTTTTTTCCGGGGAAGCGAGAAGAAAAATCTTTTCCGCAAGGTCTATGGAATCGTTTTTCCGAAATAGGTAGCCAGTGATGCCACTCTGCACGGCCTCTCTTACGCCCTCGATGTCAGAAGCTATAACCGGCTTTTTGACGGCTCCAGCTTCAACGCATACCAGTCCGAATGCTTCCCAGTTGCTTGAAAGAACAATAATATCCGATGCCGCCATGAGGCCGGCAACATCCTCCCGAAACCCGAGGAACCGCACCTTAGATGAGACGCACAGACTTTCTGCCTCTGATTCGAGAGAGCCTCGCAGCGGGCCGTCTCCTGCTATGAGCAGGACAAATCTACCCTCCTTCTCGTTGATGATCTTAAGAGCCTTAAGCAGAGTTGAGAAATCTTTCTGAGGATGCAGTCTCCCAACGCTGCATAACACAGTGAAGCCTTCAATGTTAAGCTCCTCTATTATAATCCCTGCGTTCCTCGCGCCCGCTCTGAATGCGTCAACGTCTATCCCGTTCTTTATGACGACAATCTTCGCAGGATCTATCAGCTTATGTCTCAGTACCTCTTCACGATCCCCGTCGCTCACGCAGACGAGAACGCTTGTCCATCGGTTCATTATTCTTTCAAGCAGCAGAAGCATCTCCCTCCTTGGAAAAGCCCGTTTGGATATATGTAGACCGTGCAGGGTATAGACTAATGCGATCTTCTTTCTAGTCAGCAGAACTGCCGCACGTGCCCATAAGGCGGCTCTTGTACCGTGGGCGTGGATAATGTCTGGCTTTTCTTCAATCATTATCCTGCTGACCTGTTTTATGGGAAAACTTCCTGAAAGAATACGCGTTTTTACTTTGATCTCTGAGTATTTCTCATTGTATACTCCTTTTGGGGATGTGACTATAAACTCAAAACGGCCCCTTAGAGATGAACAGATATCAAATGCAATCCTCTGGCCCCCTCCGATGCCTGCTGAAGAGTCTACCACCAGAATCTTTTTTTTCACTTGAGCCATCTCCTTCTCCAGACATGCAGGTACCACTGTAGGCCTTTGCCCAGTTGCTTACCCAGGCCCGCATAAGCTGTCAGCAGGATGACATTACCCGCACTCCAATAGGCTAAAAGCACTGGCTGCTTAATGTTCTTGAGTATGGGCCAAAGAAAGGACCACTTGGGAAAATTCTCCAGAAGACCTTTTACGGAGCCATAATCGCCCATGGAAAGACAGTTCACAGACCTTTTTAGCCGGTCTATATTACGCCTGATCTCATACCTCTCAAGGACCTCTTTTGGTATCATCAGCTCCTTGGGTTTGCTTGCGGTATGATCGTCGAGGACTTTAAAGAAGCCTTCTTCATATGTCCTGGAGCGATCCTGCTTGAAGATTATGTGTTCTGCGCTCATCCTGTAATTCAGGAGTCTTTCGCTTAGAATGGTCACAGGGCCCATTTTTGACAACCTGAGCCACAGATCAAAGTCCGTTGCAGTCCGGATCTCCTCCGTGCGCAGGGGCATGATTTTTTTATACACCTCTGTCCGCACAAGGACTGCAGGCGTCATAAACGGGTTTACATTCTTTAGCGGGCTGTCAAGGACCGCAAGCAGAATGTCCGGGTAGTCGTACACTTTTTTCCTGCGCAGCCTGGCAGGAAGAACTGATTTCCCTATAACTTCGTCCCTGTCGTTAATGAACGTTGCAAGAGTAAAAACGCCTAGGAGGGATGGGTTTTCCATGAATGCGTTAACCTCCTTTTCAATGACGTCCGGTTCGTATATGTCGTCTGCGTGGAAGACTGCAGTATACTCTCCTGACGCAAGCTCTATGCACTTCTCCCAATTTTTTTCCGCGCCTATATTTGTTTCATTGACATGGATCACAACTCTTGGATCATTGAAACCCTTGATGATATTACACGTGTCGTCGGATGAGGCGTTGTCGACCACGATGACTTCATAGTTGTCGTATGTCTGTTTCAGGATCGAGGCCATGGTCCGGTCTATCGTCTCATGTGCGTTGTATACTGGGACATAAATGCTTACAAAGGGATTCTTTGATGCCTTTTCATCCATTTTTTCTGCATTGTTTTCAAAGAAAAAACGCTTGATCTTCTTGCGTGCCGGATATACGATCTTGTAGGCGGCTTTGAATAATACCCCCGGCGTGAGGAGTATTGGAAGGTCCTGGAGCCAGAATGCCGGGATCTCGCCGTAGACTGCGTAGAACTCTTTTAATAGCTTATAATCCACCTTCAGCCCCATGGCTTTGGCCAGAGGAAGGTCTAGGAAATATCCGCCCCGTATCGAATGGATCCCTTTTTTTATGACTCTGGGTTCGTAGTGCTCTTTGCTCATGCCTCTAATTATTTTGGCATATCGAAGGCCTATTCTTGCAGATTCCTGTTTACCCCAGCGGATACCAACTTCTTCGACTATTCCCTGCACCAGATAAGGGGTGGAAATTACATAGCTGGGTTTGTCTACCAGTATTTCAGTCAGGACGCCGATATGTATCCAGTTGGATTTTGCGTATTTTGACGAGTCCACGCTCGTCCAGATGCTTTTCTTGAGTATGTTGCTCGACATGAGCCCGCTCTTGAAGCAGGTTACATCAAAGAACTCATTGCCGTTCTTGCACAGGACGTCCTCTTTTAGTTTCAGCGGAGAATCCCCCTGGTAGTTTACGAAGATAGTCGCTAACTCCGGGTGTTCTTCTATTACTCCAAGGACTTTTTGCAGCCCTCCCTCTTTTATAGAATCATCGTCGCTGAAGAACCAGAAGTATTCCCCCTCCGAGCGTTCTATTACTATCTGCGCATTTCTGTCCGGGCCCAAGTTCTCTTGGTTCCTTGAGAATCTGATGCGCACGTTCGGATAGTTCTTTATGTATTCCTGCACGACCTGTGCAGTCTTGTCGGTTGATGCGTTGTCAGATATGACTATTTCAGTCTGGTCCTCGATGCCTTTAAGTTGGGGGATTATGCTGTCAAGGGGCTTATGTAGATATTTTTCCCCGTTGTATGTCGGGATAACTATGGAAAGTTTTATCTCAGTGCTACGTTCTTTAGATTCTTCCATCTTGCTTTGAGTCCTTTATCTCTTCGATGATAATCTCTGCGAAATTTTCGGCGGAAAATAAGCGAATCATGTCGCTTTTTACGTAATTCCTGATCGCTTTTTGGTAGCCCTCATACTCTTTATCAGGCATGTTCTTAAGATACGCATATAGCTCCTCATAGGATGAATATTTTCTCTTGTCTATGAACGTTTCTTCCGGTATGTAGTCTGTTATGTTAGGGGCGCCCCAATAGACTGGCACGCATCCTGCAAAGAAGCAATCGAATATCTTTTCCGTGATGTATCCAGGTATGTCTCTTGCGTTCTCGTAGCATATCGAGAACTTGTATCTTTGCAGTACCGGCCTTTTCCTTTCTATTTGTCCTGCATATGAGGTATAATGCGGGTTCAATAACCTTGTTAGGCCTTTTATCCTGTTTAAAACCCTTATGGGTTTAGGCCCTTTGAATCTGTACCTGTCCCATCCTATCCCGTAGAGGTCAAAATCCTCCGGATGGTTTTTCTCAAACCACCTGATTGCTTTCACCCGTTCACCGTATAATTGCAGCGACCTGGACACGTATTTATTCCCTGCTATCATCACGCATAATTTGTCTTTCTTTGGCCCTGGTGGAAAAACATCTGGGATATCGTTTGGTAGAAATATCTTGAAATATTTTTTGTTGTCTACGAGCGTGTCTTTCCATGTGAAGATTTTTTTGAAGTGCTTATGATTTTTTGGGTCAAAATTGTCGGGCCTGATAATCTCGCTTTCGAACATTACCAGGTACATGTTTTCAAGTCCCATTTTTACCAACTCTCTGTAATATCTGTTTTCTTTCTTCGGGAAATCCAGGAAGAATATCGCGTCATAACTTTCGAGAGGCTCGGTATCGATTGTAGAAACCTTGATGCCTGCATCGTTCGCCGCTTTCTGAAGATAGACTAAGGGGTAGTTAAGATCGTCTCCTATCCCAGTGGATGTAGCTTGAAACATCCTATTTTGACTGAATTCCTTATATTGTGTATAAAACCCGGCTTTCATCACATTAATTGGATTGTTTATGTATCAAAAAATGATTATGACATCTGCCGTAATACTAACATAATTGGAATCAAATAATTTTTATATTTAATCCTTTTTTTCAATGAATCTGTCAAAAACCGACAGTATATACTCTGTTTTCTCCCTGCTTATACCTGGATAGACCCCAACCCAGAACAGGTTCTCCATAACTAAGTCGGTGTTCTCCAGGGTGTCTATGCACCTGTATTCAATATCCTCATACGCGGGCTGCTTCAAGAGGTTGCCTCCGAATAGCATTCTTGTCGCTATTCTGTTTTCCTCCAAGAATTTTACGATATCCTCCCTCTTGAATCCGGCACCCTCTTTTACGAGTATAGGGAAGCCGAACCAGCTAGGGTCCGATCCCGGTGTTGCTTTCGGCAGCAGAAAATATTTTTCGTATTTTTCCAGGCCCTTGTAAAGGCTCCTGTAGTTTTCCTTTCTTTTTTCTATGAATGAAGGAAGCTTTATTAATTGCTCCACGCCCACGGCAGCCTGCATGTCCGTTACTTTAAGATTGTAGCCTATATGCGAATACACATATTTGTGGTCATAGCCATAAGGTAGCTTTCCGAATTTCTGGGTGAATCTCTTGCCGCATGTGTTATCCTTTCCGGGAGGGCACCAGCAGTCCCTGCCCCAATCCCTGTACGAGAGGATTATCCTGTTCAGAAGATCATCATCCGTGCAGAGCGTGCCTCCTTCGCCCATGGTTATGTGATGAGCCGGGTAGAAACTGTAGGTCGATATGTCTCCATAGGTTCCCGTATACCTGCCGTCGTATTTTGATCCAAGCGCGTCGCAGTTGTCTTCGATGTACCACAGGTCGTGTTCATCAGCTGTTTTTTTTATTTTTTTGATGTCTGCCGGGTTACCTAGGGTGTGTGCTACGAATATAGCTTTTGTCTTCTCAGATACGGCATCCGCGAGCAAGTCCGCCCGTATGTTGTACGTGCCCAACTCCACATCCACGAAAACAGGGATAAGGCCATTCTGGATAATCGGGTTCAGAGTAGTCGGAAAGCCGCATGCAGTGGTTATTACCTCATCTCTGGGTTTAAGCCTCCGGTCTCCGAGTTTTTTTGACGTGAGCGCGGAAATCGCAAGGAGGTTTGCTGACGAGCCGGAATTCGTGAGAAGTGAATGCTTCCTTCCGATGAATGATGAAAATTTTTTTTCGAATTCCTTTGCATATTTTCCTGCAGTAAGCCAGAAATCGAGAGACGAATCGACCAAGGCGATGATCTCTTTCTCGTCGTACACCCTGCCTGCATAGCTGATATAATTCTCTTTTTTGGTCTCTTCTTCTTCCCGGCGTATCTTGTATATCTCCCGGACCTTCTCATGTATCTCTTCCCTGATGACGCTTTCGGTTCTTTCCTTTTTCATTATCCTTTGATAATACCAAGGAGCGAATCGCAGACGTAGTTAATATCCTCATGTGTGAGGTTTGCCGCTGCAGCGAGCGATATCCCTCTCTTTTCGACCTTTTCCGTCTGGGGATTTGCGAACCTTATGTCTTTTGCGTACAGCGGGAATCTGCTCATCCTGGGGAATCCAGGTCTGCAGTGTATGTTTCTGTCCTTTAATCCCTTCAATACATCGTCTCTCGGGACTTTTATCTCGTTCCCGAGCAGGATAGACGGATAGCAATAGTTGCTTTTGCAGTCCTTCTTCTCTTTTATGACCTTTATCCCGCGGACGTCTTTGAGCCTCTCATAGTACCAGTTGAATATCTGTCTCTTTTTTGCCAGGAGCTCGTCTATCCTCTCGACCTGCGCGAGGGCGAGGGCAGCGGTCAGGTTTGCTATTGTGTACTGGTATCCCAGGGAGTCGGACCAGAACACCGCCTGTGAATCGGTCCTGCCCATAGAAGACAGAAGGGCTGCTTTCTTGTATAATTCTTCGTTGTCTGTGACGATAATTCCTCCTTCGCCGCTGACTGCAAGCTTTGCCCCCTGAAAGGAAAAACAGGCAAGATCCCCGAACGTCCCGGTCTTTTGTCCCTTGAACTGGGCTCCGAGCGCGGGCGCAGCATCTTCGATGACACGCAGGTCGTGTTTTTGTGCTATCTCCCTTATCTCGTCCATCTGCGCGGGGTGCCCGAAGGTGTGCACGAGCATTATTGCTTTAGTCTTCTTTGTTATCGCTTTTTCTATTGCCGCAGGATCGATGCACCAGGAGTCCGGGTCTATGTCCACGAAGACCGGTTTTGCGCCAGTATAAGATATTGCGTAGGCGGTAGCGACCCAAGAAAAATCAGTGCATATCACTTCATCGCCTGCTTTTAGTCCGAGGGAGGCGGTCGCAAGGTGTAGCGCCTGTGTGCAGCAGTGCGTTGCGATGCCGTATTTTACGCCGAGATAGTCGCATACTGCCCTCTCAAGTTTTTTTGCATGCATGTCATATGTGGAATACCAGCCGTTCTTGGTCGCGTCGACTACGTAGTCTATCTCCTTTTGGGTTATCCAAGGTCCTGCAAAACTGATCTTTTTGTCCATGTCAAAAGCCTCTGTTAGTTATATTAGTGCGATTCATTGCTTTAATTTTAGGAGCCTGTTGCAGGCTTCGTTTAGTTCGCTATCTTTTTTGGCAAAACAGAACCTTACGAGATTCTCTCCTCCATCGTCGTGATAGAACGCTTCGCCTGGCACGCTTGCGACGCCAGTCTTTTTCAGGAGGTGCATCGCCTTATCCTTGCTTGTTTTCCCTGGAATAGCACTTACGTCTGCGAGCACATAATATGCCCCCTGCGGGACGTATGGAGTAAGACCTGAACCCTCCAGTGCCGAACAGATAATCTCCCTTTTTGCTGCATACTCATCGCACAGGGCTTTATAGAAACTGTCCGGGAGCTTTTCGATCCCTCTTGCAACGCCTACCTGCAAAGGGGCCGGTCCGCAGACGTAGACAAGGTCGCTTATGTACCCTATCATCTGGGCCCACTTTTCGTCGCATACGCAGTAGCCTATGCGCCATCCCGTTATGCTGAAGGTCTTGGAATACCCTGAGATCGTTATGGTCCGGTCCTTTATCTCTTGGAGCGATCCTGGGCTTATGTGCTTTGCTCCCGCGTAGATGAAGTACTCGTATATCTCATCTGTGAAAATGAAGATGTCGTGTTTTATCGCAAAATCGGCAAGCAGCTTCAGCTCTTTTTTTGTGAATACCTTCCCCGACGGGTTTGCAGGGGTGTTGATCATTATGCCTTTCGTCTTCGGAGTAACCGCGCGCTCAAGGTCCTCCATGTTGAATGACCAGTCCGGCGGGCTCATTCTGACGTAAACGGGTCTTGCCTGTGTCGCAAGGAGGGTGTTTATGTGGTATCCATAGTACGGCTCAAAGATGATGACCTCGTCTCCGGGGTTCAAGAGGGCGAGGCATGCCGAGTAGAATGCGCCGGTCGCTCCGCAGGAGACTATGATGTTTTTTTCCGGGTCGGATTCGATATTGTTGTATTTGCGCATCTTTGAAGCTATCGCGTTTCTTAGCTCCGGCAGGCCGTCGTATCTCGTGTAGTGGTTTATGCCTGCATCCATCGCCTCTTTTGCCCCCATCTTCACGGGCAATGGAAGGTCCAGGTCGCACACTCCCTGTGAAAGGTTAATCCCATTAACCTTGTCGCATTCTATCGACATAGTCCTGATTTCCGATTGCACGATCTCCTTTGAGCGTGCGCTGACTGAGAGTTTCATTGTTTTTGCTTTGCTATGTTCTTTTCGTAGATATCCTTTCTATCAGTAGTTACGACCTCGTATCTGTCCGGCTTCCTCGTGTCTCCAGGATTAAGCTCTTCCCAGCCTGTAACATTGGGATCCTGGATCTTTGCGAGGGGTATCTCTCCTATGACTGTGAATCCTAGCCTCTCCCAGAAGGTTATTGCGGCCCTGTTGTCTTTCAGCATCCTCCCTCCAAGGCTCTCTACCCCGATGTTTGCGTAGGTCCATTCCATTAGCGCCTTTGCAGCAAAGAACATTATCAGGCCTGGAAGAGGGTTCTTCTTCCCCTTTATCAGGTTGTCTATCTCGCAGGTCTTCTTCTCATAATCGAATGTCCAGAGGCCCATGTGGCCGATGGGTTCGCCGTCGATCGTCTTGATTATGAAAAGGATACGGTCGTCCAAGTTTATCAGATAGTTGTCGTACCACTTTGAAGTCCCCTCGGGTGTTGCTTTCGGTTGCGACGCGAACGCGTAGTTGTTCTCGTTCCTCCACTGCGCAAAGAGGGGTATTAGCTTAGATGTATCCATCACCTCTTTGGCCTGGCATGGGCTCATGTGTCCCACTATATTTCCTTTCGTGTCCCTGATCGGTATGTCCAGGTGGCCGTCATCGTTGTTTTCATACTTGTATTTGTGGAAAAGCGTATGGACCTGTTTTCTTAATTCTTCGGGTGTCATCTTTTTTTGTCCGTTACATTATCTGTCCGCCGTCTACTCCTATGACCTGGCCGGTTATGTAGTCGCTCTGGCCAGAGCTCAGAAACAGAATGGCTTTTGCAACATCCTCCGGTTTTCCTATCCTTTTTAGCGCGATGTTCTTTATTATGTCTTGCTTTATCTCTTCCTTCAGCCCGCTTGTCATGTCGGTGTCTATGAATCCCGGAGCGATCGCATTCACGGTTATCCCTAGCGCTCCAAGCTCTTTTGCCGCGGACAATGTCATGCCGATGACTGCGGCTTTGCTTGCAGAATATGCAGCATATCCCTTCTCCCCGTTGGTACCTATGATCGACGTGAGGTTGATTATCTTCCCGGACTTTTGCTTCAGCATCAGTTTCGATGCGTATCTCATGCACAGGAACGTGCCTTTCGCGTTTATATCATTGATCTCGTCGTATTCCTCAGTTTTTGTGAGCATCAGCATGTTCCCCTTCATTATGCCTGCATTGTTGACGATTACGTCCAGTCGGTCGAATTTGTCCCGGATGGAATCGAACATCGCTCGAACCTCATTTTCGTTCGAGACGTCGGCTTTCATTGCCATCGCTTCAAGGCCTTTGTTCTTTATCTCTTCTGCGACCTTAGCTGCTTCTTTTTCGCTTCTGTTATAGTTTATGATGACCTTTGCGTGGTTTTCCGCGGCAAGTAATGCCACCACTCTACCTATCCCTCTTCCTGCGCCGGTTATTAATACCACCTTGTCTTTGAGCATTTTTACCCTCTATTAATTTTATTTTATCGGTAATACCCCGCTGCTTGCAGCATGGGTTCCTAGATCAAACGCAACATTCACAACTTATAGTTCGTGAATACCCCACAGCTTGCTGTGGGGATATTTATTTATCCTTTAAAATGACCCATCTTACCATCCTGTTCAGGCCCAGTATCCCGTCCCATGGCAGGTCGAATTCGTGCATCTTTCCCGGGGGAACTATCCTGTCTACGCCCCTGTATGCTGCTTTCTTCGCAAAAGCCCTTCTCTTCTCGTCGTTTCGGATGGAGACGCTCATCGCTTGTATCTTGCGGGTTATAAGGTCCAAGACCAGATCGACGCTCTCGACCTCTTTTAGGAATACGACTTTGCCCTGCACCGGCTCTTCCAGCCTGATATCCTTGTTCACGAGTATCGTCCAGGACAGATCCTCCGGTTTTACGATCCATTTTTCGCTGTCAAGGAAGTACATTCCGCGCGCGTTTATTATCCTTGAGGCAGTGCTTTCGGGTATCTCCTGCCTGAGTAATTTTTCCGGGAGGCTCTCAAAGCACCTTTTCAGGATATTAGCTATCTCCATTATCGGGCGGTTGCTTTTCTCAAAGAAGTAGACGTGCGGTGAAGAGCAGGCCATCTGGTTGAAGACTGCGACGTCCGAGGCTGCTCCCTCCAGCGCTTTTTCGAACGGGCCATTTTCTATGTACTCCCTGTCAAATACGCCGAACGAATATTTCGGCCCGTATGAGATTATCTCGCAGTGCTCTTTTTGCGGAAGAGTTGTGACTGCTTTTACGGCGTCCGAGCCGCCCCAGATGACTTTGCAGTCCGCGACAATCGAGAATTTTTTGCTTGTTTCCTGGTCTTTTCCTTCGAAGCAGACTAATGATATCGATTTTACTATGTCTTTTCCGTGGTATTCTGTTCCATCGATTACGACTGATGTTTCATCAAGGTGCTTGAGTATCGCGAGTATTATGTCTTTAGTGTGTTCCGGGACTTTGACGATGCTCCCGTTTTTTGAAAGGATCGCCTGCACGACCGAGAAGAAGGCGAGGGTCGGGATGTTTCCCGCAACAGAATGGCATACTATGCCTCTGGGCTGCATGCACAGTTTTAGGTCCTTTGACGCCTCCGTGAATTCTTCGTAATAAGACTCGTCCATGTAGTTTATCCTGCAGACGTCCTCCAGGCGGTCTTTGCGCAGCCACATGGCAATGTAGCCTACCCCTTGTATCCTGTTTATCTCTTTGTCCTTGATTATCTTTCTTCCAAGCTGGCACAGTATCTCTATTATCTGTCTTATCTCAAGTTCGTACAGTTTTTCGCGGTTCTTGTTTATTGTCTGCGCGATAACATCGAAGTCCTCGAATTCCTTCTCTTCGAATCTTCCGTCCAGTAGGTGGCACTTTATCATGTTTTCTCCTTGAAGGTGTCTCCGCAGCCCCGCATCTCTACCTTCTCGACCCTTGATTTGAACCGGAAATACCTGCCCTTTCTTTTGCACGGGCAATCATCTATGCCTGCGAGGAATCCTTTGTCCTCGGTCAATATCGCCTGGCAATAATAGCTGTCAGCAAGGATGCTCATGACCTCGATTAGGCCCGTCTCATTTATCTCGCAAGGCTTAAGCGTCTGTATGTCGCGTATTATCACCTGCGCAAAGTTCGGTACGTGCTTGTTTCCGTGTTCGCAGTCTACGAATATTATCCCCGTCTGTTCCGCCATTCCATAGAAGTCGTGGACTTTTTTTGGGTCTGTTCCGAATATTTTTGCGATCTCTTCCGAGAACACCTCTTTTGAGACCTTTTCTTCTTCGAGTTTCTTCCATCCGCCGCTGTGGAATATTATCGCCTCGCGGAAATTGAACGGTCTGCCCTTTAGCTGCTCCTTTGCCTGCCTGCAGAAGACAGACCATACTATATAGGTGAAGCCGAAGACGTAGACCTCTTCATCTTTGTGGTTCTGGATCAGGTCCTCTATTGCCGGCATGTTCAATACGAGTTTTCCGTCTACTTCCTTTAGGAGGTAGATTATCTTTTTTGAGAATATGGAAAGGCCGCGCACCCCCGCGGTCCTTGCGGTGATTTCCGAATTGGGCGCATTGATTCCTTCATGGTCTATTACGAGAAACAACCTTCTCTTGTTGCCAAGATAATCTGATAAGATGGAATTCAGGGCCTTTGTCTGGTTCATGGTCGTCTTCTTGCTCAGGGGGACCCTGCTGGGTAATCCGCTTGTCGTGCCGCTGGACTTGAGGACTTTGACTATGCTCTCAGGGGTGCCTATCCTGAGGTCGAAATATTTGAACATCTGCACCGGTATCGTCGGCACATCCTCCAGCTTATTGATCGAGCTTATGTCGATTCCCTGTTTTTCAAAGAAGCTCTTTATATGCCTGTTTTCTTTTGCGCAAAGAAGCTGCTCTTTTATGTTCACAAGCAGCATGCGGTTCTTCTCCTCATCAGGGATGGAGTACTGCTTTAGTTTCAGAATTTCCTCTAAGGAGACTGATACATGGTGGGTTTTCTCGCCGGGAGCTGCCCCCGTGTCTTCAGTGCTCTTTGGCATATCTTTGGGTGCTCTATGATTCTTTTTCTATCCTCTCTTTCGCGGTTTCTTTTATCTTCTGGCTGTTTGTCTTGCCTGAGGAGTTGAGCGGGAATTCCTCCATGAAGACTATGTGTTTTGGGACCTTATGCGACGGAAAGGTCTTTTTGCAGTGAAGCAGGATAGTCTCCTTTAACTCACTGGATGCGTTCTTTGTCAGGACCGCCGCGGTCACGCATTCGCCCATTATGCTGTCCGGAAACCCGAAGGCGACGCAATCGATGACTCCTTCCAGCTTGTTTATCTCTTCTTCGATCTCTGTGGGCGATATCCGGTAGCCCGCAGATTTTATGATGTTGCTGGACCTGCCCACTGTGTATATGTAGCCGTCCTCGTCGACCACGGCAAGGTCTCCGGTGTACAGGGCTCCGTTTTTGATCGTCTTTTTCGTGAGTTCGGGGTCCTTATAGTACCCCTTCATGATGTTGTCCCCTATCGCAATGATCTCTCCTACTACCCCCGGCTTAACCTGCGATCCGTTTGCGTCGACTACTTGCAGGGTCACTCCGGGTATGCCTTTTCCGATGGAGCCGAGCTTTTTTCTGAGCATTTCCGGCAGGAGATATGAGAGGCGGGCCGTTGCTTCGGTCGCGCCGTACATGATGTATACTTCTTTATCCGGGAATGCATCTGCGATCTCTGATATGAATTTGTTCGAGAGCTTTCCTCCTGCCTGGGTGAAATATCGGATGCTTGGGAAATCATGTTTCAGGAAATCTGTTTTCTCTATCAGGATCTGATACGTGCTCGGGACTCCCGCAAATCCGGTGCATTCGTATTTTTTTATCTCGCTTATGACTGAGCCTAGGAATATGCCGTGGTTTATCACAATGCTGCCTCCTGCTCTCAGGTGCGTGTTGAGAAGCGAGAGGCCGTATGAGTAGAAGAAAGGAAGCACCGCTTCTATCCTGTCTTTTTCCGTGAGAGTAAGGTACTGTATTATCGAGTTTGTATTGGTTCTCAGGTTCTTGTGAGTGAGGATGACCCCCTTCTTTGTTCCAGTGCTTCCAGAAGTGAATATGATGACTGCAGGATCATCATCGTTTGCGTCCACGTTCCTTGGGATCTCTCTTTTTAGTTCATGCAGCATGGATTCCGTGTATATGCCGTTTTCCGATTCCCTCCCTGAAAAGACGTCTGCGAGCTTTGTTTTGAATTTTTCCTGGATGAATGCGGCTTTTACCGAGCATATATCCAGGATGTATTTTAGATCTTTTTCAGGTATCCTTGTTTCCAGAAGCAAGGCGGTGTTTCCGCTTTTTATTATGGCAAGATAGCTTATAATGAAAAACGCGTTGTTCTCTGAGAGGAGTATTATTTCATTTCCTTCGCCCAGTTTTTTGTGCAAGTAACCCGCCAGGTCGTCTGTTTTTTTCCGGAGTTCCCCGTAGGATATCGTTTCTTTGCTTCCCACTACGAAATCCTTTTCCGGCATGTTGTTTTTTTCAAGCAGGTATTGGGCAAAATTCATCTTGGCTAGGTTTTTTTATCTATGTATCTCTGGACTATTTCGCGGACCTTCTTGTAGTTCTCCATCGCGATTATGTCGTCCATCTCTATGTTTATCTTGTACTCCGATTCCAGCTCTGAGACTAGTTCCAGGTGCTTTAGAGAATCCCATGGTTCGAAGGAATTGTAGGTTATAGCGTCGTTTACGTCTGATTCGGGAATGCCCATCACCTTGGAGAAGATATTCTTTACTTTGTCCATTTTATTTTGATTTAGTATCCCCCTAACAGGTTCCTGCCGGTCTTTTCGGACCGCGATTGCATATGCGATGGCCGCGTCCTGGGAGTGGGAGAGGCTTAGTTTTATTTTTAACTTATTTAGGTTTACATTATTTAATATCGCTTCTGGAAGGCCTTTATCGTTGTTGGTTATCTCTATATCCCTGCAGCTTATACAAGATTCTCCCAGGCTGCTTAGGGCCTTGATGACGGCCTCTTTTCCCGTGAACCTTGCAGCCAGATGAGGTGCAGGGTCTTTTTTTGAGAAACAGTATTCCACTTCCTTATCGGTGAATACTCTTGAGAGGAAGTGCTTGTTTTTGGTCCGGTCAAGGTCCCGAAATCGGCTGATACCCTCGATGTCAACCCCTATTCCGAATGCGCAATTTACGTCTTTCGGTTCAATGAATCGCCTGGTCTCCATAAAAGCTTTTGTTCCACATGATAGTACATCTGATGGCTTCGTCTATGTCGACCTTCTGTGTGAGGCCCAGCGTTTTCTCTCCGAGGCTTGTGTCCGGGATGAAACGCGATCTCTTGGCGCCTCCGCGGGTTTGTTCGTCCGAGACAATCTTAGGCGGGCTTGGGTAATTTTGGGCGATCTTTTCTGCGAGTTCCTTTAGGGTTATTGCGTGGGGGCTTCCGACGTTGTATGTGAGGCCTGGTTTTCCGTTTGCTAGTATCCTCAGGATCCAGACTGCCATGTCGCTTGCGTACATGTAGCTTCTAACGGTTTCTTTGTCTCCGAGTATGCGTATTGGGCCTCCTATGAGGCTGTCTCGTATGAAGTTGTTTATTGCCCATGGCTTGTCAAGGAGTTGATAGGGGCCGATGAAGGCAAACGGTCTTGCAGTTACTATCGGTAATTTGAACTGGCTTCGGTATGCCGTGCAGAGGCTTTCCCCATATCTTTTTGCTTCGGGGTATATCGAGGTTATGGAACTGCAGTCGGAAACTCCCCGGTATTCTTCGGACATCTTTTCTAGTTCCAGGGGCTGTGGTCCGTAGATTAGTCCCGAGCTTATGTTGAGCATCTTTTTTATGTTCGGGAGCCTAGTAGCTGCGGATAGTACTGACTCGGTGCCTTTGGATATTACGCTCATGACCTTAATCGGGTCTGAGGAGTGGAGACGGTTGTCCGGGTTAGCCGCTGCGTGGATTATGTATGATACTTCCTCTGGTATCTCCATTAGGTTTCGAACGTCTTTTTCTATGAGTGAGACATCCTTTCTTGTTGCTAGGTGAGGTGCTTTTAAGCTGAAATTGTAGGCGTTCTGCGAGAGAAGGATTATCTTTGTATTGAAACCCTGGTTGTCGTTTAGGTAAGCGAGCACTTCCGTCAGCCAGGTTCCCATGAATCCCGTTCCGCCTGTTACCAGGATTGTTTCATTCTTCAGGTTGGCAAGCAGCGGTGCTGTATCTTGTGTCGCTTCCTTGCAGTCTTTCCTGATCCGTTCCTGTGCCGGCTTTGTCATGTCTTCATCCGTTTTTTTGATAATTCTATTGCTACTTCAACGATTGAATCTTCCTGCCCAGCTACGACCTTTCTTTTACCGAGCTCAAAGAAGATATCCCTTGGGTCTACTCCATATTCTGTGCCTACCCTCTCGACCTGTTTGGAGAACCCGGAGAAGACGCCGGCAAGACCGCTTACTATGCTTGTCGGCCTTATTGCGGGGATTCCATTTATGACCTCCTTTTCTGCGATATCGCTTGCGTCGAGTATCTTGTAGAGGTCGATTCCCGTTGAGTAACCCATCTTTTCAAGAACTGCAACTAGCACTTCTATCTGCGTGTTTCCAGCTCCTGCTCCGAATCCTCTTGCGGTCGCGTCGAGTATCGTTGCCCCCGCGTCTGCCGCAGCGAGAGAGTTTGCTACCGCCATTCCGAGGTTATTGTGCGCATGGAATCCGACAGGGATTGATAAATGGGCGACGAGCTCCTTTATCTTTTCCGTGACGTCTTTTGGGAGATATGCTCCAGCGGAATCCATTAGTATGACTCCTTGGGCGCCGTAGGATTCCATCTTCTGGCATTCTTCCAAGAGGACTTCTTTTGATGCCATGTGAGTCATCATAAGAGAGCCGTAGACATCTTTTCCTCTTTCTCTTGCGTAGGTGATGTGTCTTTCGGTGAGGTCCGCTTCGGTACAGTGCGATCCCACCCTTACGACGTCTACTCCCATGTCTATTGCGGGCTTGAGGTCTCGCTGTATCGTGCCGAAGCCCGGGAGGATGAATACTCCAAGCTTTGTTTTTTTGAGTTTTTCTCTTGCAGTCTTAAGCATCACCTCATCTGGTACCTTGCTTAGGCCTACCTGGATAGATGATGCTCCTATGCCGTTTCCATGTCCGACTTCTATTATTGGGATGCCCGCAGCTTCAGCAGCCTCGCAGTAAGACGATATTTGGGGGACGGAAAGCTGGTGCTTAATTGCATGATTTCCATCCCTTAGCGTGCTGTCGCTTATGAGTATCTTGGGCATTTTTAGGTAATTATTAGTTCCGGTGCATATATCACTTCTTTTGGTGTTTCATCTTGTGTCTTGCGTATTCCTCGGCCATAGCTATTGCTGCGCAGTTTATGATGTCGAGGTTTCCGGCGTAGCTTGGGAGGTAGTCTCCCCGGCCTTTGACTCTGACTGTCATTATTATCCTGTCGTTTTCGAGTGTCGGAGGAACTACCACTTCGTAGCCGGGTACGTATTCGTGTATCTTCCCAGCCATCTCTGCCACCTTTATCTTCAGCGTCTCGATATCCGGGTCCGTAACTTTTGCGGATAAGGTGGTCTGCATGTTTATGCACGGCTGAGCCGGGTTGAGTATGAGTATCGCTTTTGTTTTTCTGCATCCTGAGAATTTTTTGATGCCTCTCTCTGTTGTCTCTATATATTCGTCCAGGTTCAAGCGGGTCGCAGGTCCTGCGCTCCTGGAGGCTATTGTCGAGACGACCTCTATATATTCGACGTTTTTATGGGTCAATCCTATCATGTGCGCGAGAGGGATGGACGACTGCCCGCCGCATGTGACCATGTTGACATTCTTATAATTGACGCAGTAATGCAGGTTCACGGCGGGGATGCACATCTCTCCCACCCCCGAAGGAGTAAGGTCTACTGCGGTTATTCCGAGGCGTTCCAGTATGAGTGCATGATATTTGTGGCTCTGGGCGGATGAGGCATCGAACACGAGGTCGTAACTGGCGGGGTCTCTCTGTATTTCATCTATGCTCTGATCCGATATCCTAACTCCCATGTTTACAGCCTTTGCCATCCCTGGGGACTGGAGGTTTCTTCCGATGAATGAGGTGCATTCAAGCAGCTCGGACCTTTTCACTTTAACCAGCAGGTCGGTTCCTATCAGGCCGCTTCCAAGTATTGCGACCCTTAGTTTTTCTTCTCTGATCGCTTTACTGGACATCTTCTATTAAACTGGTTTTATTGTATTCTTCCGTGGGCAGGAAGGGGAACATGTTGTCATAAGGCATCGATGCCATCTGACCATTTTCGAGCTTTTTAGAGGCGACTCTTGGCATCAGGAGCTGATTGGGGGGTGTCATGACCTCGAAGATCACGGGGCCTTTGTAGGCCTGCAGTTCATCGATCTTCTTTTCTAGTTCGCCTTCTTCCGAGACCTTCATATAGTGTATGCCGTAGGCGTTCGCGATCTTTTTCATGTCCGGGAAGCCTACT
Organism: Candidatus Altarchaeia archaeon; assembly: GCA_049299895.1. Classification (GTDB taxonomy): domain Archaea; phylum Altiarchaeota; class Altiarchaeia; order IMC4; family QMZM01; genus CAIYYO01. Next base: position 91,974 of record JBAQYF010000031.1, on the reverse strand, counting down.
CCTGTCTTTGGGCCTTCTCCTATGAGGTGGCCTTCGCAGAAATTGTTCTGCGTGTGCCTTATGAGCAGGTATCCCTGGTTATTGAGAAGCACTATCTTTATCGGAAGCTTGTTGTAGGCTATCGTTTCCAGTTCCTGTATGTTCATCTGTATCGAGCCGTCCCCTGTGATGCAGTAAACGTCTTTTCCGTGGTTTGCAGTCGCGACACCCAGGGATCCTGGCATGTATCCCATCGTGGATAATCCGCCGGTGATCACATGCCTTTGGCCGTATTTTACTTTGAATGCTTGGGCGTGCACATGGAAGCATGAGCCTGTGTCGACAAGGAAGACGTCGCCCTCTGTCATCCTGTCTGAGAACACTCTCATGAAATGGTATGAGTTTATGCCTTCTTTTTCTTTTATGTATTCTGGCAGGTCGACTGGGTAATTTCTTTTCCATTCTCTGGTTCTTTTGACCCATTCGCTATTCTTCAGTTTGTAGTTCCCGAGTTTTCCGGATAACGTTTTTATGAAGAGCTTCGCATCTGCTTTTATCGGGATATCCGGTACGACCGAGGGCTTTATCAATTCCTTTTCATCCACGTCCACCATTATCTTCTTTGCCTTCGGGGCGAAATTCTGGAAATCATAGCTTACCAAGCCTATTCCAAGACGGCACCCTATCACCAGCAATAGGTCGCAGTTCTGCACAGTGAAGTTTGCGGCCCGGTCGCCGTATGTTCCGGGGCGTCCCACGAACAGTGGGTGGTCGTCGCCTATGATGTCCATGCCCAGCCGCGAAGTTATGATTGGGATGCCTGTCTTTTCCAGGAATTTATGCAGGTCTTCTATCGCGCCGGAGAGGCGCACTCCTGCCCCCGCAAGGATGCATGGCCTTTTGCTCTTTTTTATCTCCTCTCCTGCAAGCTCTATCTTTTTTTCCAGGTCTTTTGACAGCTTTGAATAATCCTCTTGTTGGGGTGTGTACCCCGGAAATTCTTCCGGGTCAAAACAGGTATCCTGCAGGTCTACCGGACACTCGATATATACCGGGCCTACGCGGTGTGCCTGAGCAAGGTATATGCATTTTTCGACTTCGTATCTGACCTTTGATATGTCGTCTAACATCACTGCGTATTTTGTGATGTGTTTGAATAAGGGAAGGCTGTCGAATCCCTGCAAAGGGAACTGCCTTGGGCCGGTTATTCTGGCTAGAGATCTTTTGGACTGGCCTGAGACGATTATCGTAGGCGAGGAGTCGACGTATGCTCCAACAACCCCTGTTATGGTGTTTAGGGCCCCTGGGCCGGTCGTTACGTATGCGACGCCAAGTTTTCCAGTGAATCTTCCATAGGCTTCGGCGGCCATTACTGCGGCCTGCTCATGGTGGCAGCATATGACCTTGAGCTTTTTGTTCTTGTATAATGCGTCGGAGAGGTGCATTATCATTCCGCCTGTTATCAAAAAAACAGCATCTGCCCTGGCTTCTTGTATTTTCTGAGTGATGTAATCAGCAACCCTCGTACGCATATGACCACCTTTCCAGGGGGCGTTCATATAAAAAAAGAGATGTCAGGTTATATGAGCCCCACTATAAAGTTATACTGGACACTGGGAATATAAATTGCAGTCTGCCTGATTCTATTCTACGCTTTCCTGTTCTTGAAGAAATCCTTATACCAGGAGACTGTTCTCTTGAGGCCTGCGTCGACAGTGTATTTAGGTTTCCAGCCGAGCATTTCTCTTGCCTTTTTCGCTGACAGATATTGATGCTTTATCTCGTTAGATGCCTGGTTGAGGATGACTGGCTTCTGGTCGCTTCCCATGACCTTCAGCACCCTGTTAACCATGTCAAGGACGCTTATCTGCAGTTCATTACTGAAATTGAATGCCTCGCCATGTATTTTGGGGTCGTCCATCTTCTGGGCAAGGAGGAGGTATGCTTCTGCTCCGTCTTCTATGTAGAAATAATCCCTTATGTAGCTCCCATCGCTTCTGATCACAGGCGGTTTTCCGTTGAGGACAGAGCGTATGGTATCAGGGACGATCCTGTTAAAATTCAGGTCTCCTCCGCCGTAGAAGTTACCGCATCTGGTCACGCATACTGGCAGTCCGTAGGTCTCATAGTATACCCTGCATATCAAGTCTGCGCAGCTTTTCGATACGTCGTAGGGGTGGCGTCCTTCCAAGGGGGTTTTCTCGTCGTATGGCAGCTTCTCCTGGTCTCCGTAGGCTTTATCGCTGGACGCGACGACTATCCTTTTCACTAGAGGCGCCCTCCTGCATGCTTCCAGAAGATTCCATGTGCCCTTGATGTTGGATTCAAAGGTCGAGAGTGGGTTTCTGTTAGCTATTGTGACGATGGTTTGCGCTGCGAGATGGAAGACAGTCTCTATCTCGTATTCATTTAAAGCCCTTTCCAAAACGGAATAATCCTCGACTGACCCCCTTACTATGTTGATTCGGTCATATATTCCTGAGGTGTTCAAGTTAGATTTTGGAACAAGGTCTCTTACGAGGCCCGTAACGTTGGCTCCCTTCTCTACAAGGTATTTAGTCGTCCATGAGCCGAGGAGGCCAGTGCATCCTGTGACAAAGACGTTTCTGTCCTTCCAGAAATTGTTATTCATTTTTTTATCTCTATTTCCACATCTTCCATGGGGGATTTCCGCTTTTCCACAGTTTGTTCAATAATTCCAGCTCCCGGTAGGTATCGACGCACTGCCAGAAGCCGTCATGCTTGTAGATCATAAGTTTGCCTTCGGCTGTCAGGTTCTCGAGCGGCTCCTTTTCAAGGAAGCAATCATCGTCGCTTCTCAAATAGTCGAAGAATTCGTTTTCGAATACGAAGAATCCCCCGCTTACAAGGCCGTCGTTCACCTGGGGCTTTTCATGGAACCTCATGACCTGGTTGTCTTTTATCACCAGGTCTCCGAATCTTGAGGAAGGGTGGACTCCTGTTATGGTCCCTATCTTGCAGTGAGATTTGTGGAATTTGACAAGGTTTGCGATGTTGAGGTTGGCGACCCCGTCTCCGTAAGTGAGCATGAATGAATCGTCTCCCACATATTTTTGCGCCCTTTTGACCCGTGTTCCTGTCTGCGCGTCCTGTCCGGTGTCGGCGAGGGTTACTTTCCATCCGTTTTCGTCATGCCTGCTGTGGACTTCTGTGCTTTTATTCCTGCCAAGGGTAACAGTAATATCATTGTGCATATCCTCGTAGTTCAGGAAGTATTCTTTTATCATGTTTTTCTTGTAACCAAGGCATAATACGAAATCATTGAAGCCATAAGAAGAGTACATCTTCATTATGTGCCAGAGTATGGGCTGGCCTCCTACTTCAACCATGGGCTTAGGTCGGTATTCAGTCTCTTCACGCAAACGCGTTCCAAATCCGCCGCATAGTATGACTACTTTCATCTTTTGATTAATAATTCCGATTATAGTTTATTAAGGCGCCCTACACTCTCAGGGACATGCAGTCATGTGCGATAAACACGTCCCCGTGGTCTTCCAGTATCAGGTCGCGCTCTTTTAGCGACCTGTAGTTGTTCGCATCGAAATGAGTCAATGCAAGTTTTTTTGCCCCTGATTCGTGTGCTATTCTTACAGCATCCTCCGGGTTCAGGTGGGGCCACCCAGGGTTGCTCTGTCCCTTCTTAAACGAGCACTCCGTTATGAGCAGGTCTGCGCCGCGTGCGAGTTTCACTGCGTTTTCGCAGTATCCCGTATCGGTGCAATAGGCCAGGACCTTTCCATCCACTTCGAAGCGGTAGCCGTAACATGGGTCCGCATGTATGAGCGGCAGGCATTCTACTCTGTAGGGTATTTCGTGCACGCCTTCTGATAGTTCGTGCACGTGCGCCCTGTAGTGCAGCTCCTTGAACGGGATGGTATACGGGTGTTTCATGATGCCTCCAAGGTATTGTTTGGTTCCCGGTTGCCCGTATATGTCAAGTCCCATGGCGTGCGTGAATTTTGCGAGGATGTGCAGGCCCGCAAGGTGGTCGAGATGGAAGTGGCTTAGGAACATGTGAACTGGCTTATCCCCTTTCATGAACTGGTCTGCTTTGTGGATGCCGTTTCCGGCGTCCAAGAGGATGTAATATCCGTTCGTTTCCACAAGGGTGCTTATGGTGTTGCCGGTTACCGAGTCATACCAGCCGTTCGTTCCGAGGAATGTGACATCCATTTTTTTTAGGTTATACTCAAAGGCAATTTTCTTCGTACCATTCTATGGTCTTCTTTAAACCTTGTCTGAACGGCGTTCCTGCTTTGAATCCAAATTCTTTCTCTGCCCTGGAGGTGTCAAGGCATCTCCTGGGCTGTCCGTCGGGTTTGGATGCGTCCCAGATTATTTCGCCGTCGAACCCTGTGAGTTCCGCTATAAGGTCCACAAGGTCTTTTATCTTTATCTCGAAGCCTGCGCCGATGTTCACAGGATCCCCTTTGTCGTACCTTTCGGTTGCGAGGATGATTCCTTCGACTGCGTCTTTGACGTAGAGGAATTCTCTTGAGGCCTGGCCGGTCCCCCATGCTTCGACTGTTTTTCTGCCTTCTCTTTTTGCTTCCGTGAATTTCCTTATAAGCGCAGGTATCACATGCGAAGTGTCCGGGTTATAGTCGTCATAGGGGCCGTACATGTTGACGAGCAGGAGATGTATCCCGTTGAAGCCGTACTGCTCGCGGTAGGCGTTTGTCTGGACCAGCATCATCTTTTTTGCAAGGCCGTATGGGGCATTGGTCTCTTCCGGATACCCGTTCCAAAGGTTTTCCTCTTTGAATGGCACGGAAGTATATTTCGGATAAGAGCAGATTGTTCCGATGCCTATGAATTTCTTAACCCTGCTCTTTCTGGCTTCGTCTGTTACCAGGGTATTCATCATAGTATTGTCGTAGTATATGCTGCCAGGATTCTGCCTCATATGGCCGATCCCTCCCCCGTGGACCGCTGCATGTATAACTATGTCAGGTTTGGATTCCCTGAATAGTTTTTGAACGCTTTCATGGTTTCTAAGATCATATTCCCTGCTTGCCGGGACGATGACGTTATCGCATCTTTCCTTTATCCTGGGAACGAGGTTCCTGCCTAGAAAACCGTTGCCTCCCGTAACGAGGGTCGTGCATCCTTTCCATAAAGAGTTCTTTTCAGGCATTACCTAGCACCTCATTGAAGCATTCTGTTACGTATTCCAGATCCTTTCCGTCGAGGTACTGGTGGCATCCTATATAGAATGCATTCCTGCCGAGGAATTCTGCGTTCGGAAGCTTTCCTTCGTATTCTTTCCTGAGGAATTCATAAGCCGGCTGCTGCGTAGGTATGCAGCCGAAAAGAGGCCGGGTCTCTATCCCCATTTTTTCAAGGGCGCAGCGCAGCTCTTTTCTTGTGATCCTTGCATCCCTGCGTATGACCAGTGGGTAGACCATGTAGCTTACGTCCTTTGAATACTCCGGGAGCTGCAGGACGTCCGAATGCTTCTCCAGAGCATCGTTCAAATATTTAACGTTCTCCCGACGTTTCCGTATTATGGAATCCACCCTCCGAAGCTGAGTTAAGGCAAGGGCGGCCTGGAATTCCATCGTCTTGAAATTATATCCTATCATGTCGTGGCTGAATCTGGGATCAAAGTCGTCCAGGCCGCGGTAGCTCTTCATCTTGGGGCAGCCGGTTGTTGTTCTCGTGCATGTGGGGCAGTCGCACATCCTCCCGTTGGCTTTGATCTTTTTTATCAGCCTGAACAACTCCGGGTCGTTTGTGTTCACTGCGCCCATCTCTCCGACCTGTATGTTATGGGCTATGTAAAATGAATAAGTGGACAGCGCAGACATGGAACCTGTGCGTTTTCCCTTGTATAGCGTTCCGTGGGCCTGGGATGAGTCTTCGATAGTTGTGAGGCCGTATTTCGAAGATAACCTGTTTATCGCATCCATGTCGCATGCGTAACCTGTGAGGTGAATTGGCAAAAGGGTTGAATATTCCTGCGCATCGGGTGTTTCTTCCAGGCGTTCCTTTATCTTTTCAGGAGATATTGTGAAAGTTATGGGATCGACGTCTACGTATACCGGTTCAAGGCCGCTCAGCATTATTGCGTTGGAGGTCGCTATGTACGTTATCGGTGTCGTTATTACTTTTGTTTTTTCTTTTATCTTTCCGGTGTTCTTGAGCGCTGCCAGTGCGGCTATCAAGGCGGACGTTCCGCTGTTTACGAGGACCGAGTATTTCGTGCCGTTGTAGGCCGCCCATTCTTTTTCGAACGACCGGACCCTTTTACCCTCTGATATCCTGCCGGAGGAGATGACTTCAAGTATGGCTTTTTTATCCTCCTCGTCGACCTTGTAATCCCCGACAAGTATTTTTCTGTTGTCTTTCAACGTGCTGGCGCATCAAAAACTATCTTTCCCTTATCCTGCTATAGACTGCAAAGTCGTGGTTCGTGTAGTTGAAGCCCTTCTTTTTCGATATCTCTATGCCCTCTCCCGGGGGCTCTAATCCTATCTGCTTCATGTCGTAGTCTGTCATTATCTTCACAAGGTCTGAAAAAGTTGCTCTTGGCTCCCATGACAATACTTCTCTTGCTTTTGTGATATCCGCCTGGAGATAGTCGACTTCGGTGGGCCTGTAGTACCCTGTGTCTACCTCTACCAGCGTGTCCCCCCTGCGTACTGTTTTGTAGCGTGGGTCGACGCTTTTTACTATGCCCTTCTCGTCTCCTTTGCTGCCTGACCATTCCAGGGTTATGCCTGCATAGGACATGGTCTCTTCGACAAACTCCCTTACGCTGTGGCTTATCCCTGTCCCGAGAACATAGTCCCCCGGGTCATCCTTCTGGAGCATCAGCCACATAGCTTCAACGTATTCCGGGGCAAAGCCCCAGTCCCTTTGCGCGTTCAGATTGCCCAGGTAGATCTTTTTCTGCTTCCCTGCAAGGATGTTGGCGACGGCTCTTGTGATCTTTCTTGTGACGAACGTTTCGCCCCTCCTTGGGCTTTCGTGGTTGAACAGTATGCCGTTGCATGCGTGGAGTCCGTATGCCTCGCGGTAATTTTTCGTCATCCAGTATGCATAGACTTTGGCAGCACCATACGGGCTCCGGGGATAAAACGGCGTATCCTCGTTCTGCGGCGGCTTGGACGCTCCGAACATCTCGGAAGAAGAGGCCTGGTAGAACCGCGTTTCCAGGCCGTTTCTGTAGATAGCTTCAAGTATCCTCGTCGTTCCAAGGCCCGTTACGTCGCCGGTATACTCCGGCATGTCAAAGGAGACTTTTACGTGGGACTGGGCGCCCAGGTGATAGACCTCGTCCGGTTCTATTTCCAGCAGCGAATTGGTCAATACGCTGGCATCCGAAAGGTCGCCGTAATGCAGAAAAAGCGTTGTATCCGGTTCGTGGTAGTCGGCGTATATGTGGTCTATGCGCTGGGTGTTAAATGACGAGGATCTGCGTATTATCCCGTGCACTTCGTAGCCTTTCGAGAGGAGGAATTCTGCGAGATATGAGCCGTCCTGTCCTGTTATGCCTGTTATGAGCGCTTTTTTAGCCATTTTCTTGGGTTTATTATTATCCGATTAGGTATATTTATCAGGCTTATCCGACTTTGTATATCCTGTACGCCGCCTGCCCTTCTATGTCTATTCCCTTGACCAATGTAAGGTGCTTGTTCAGTTCGTTGCTCCAGGGCTGCATGGGCTCGTTTTTCGCAGGGATCACCATCAGCATGCCATATTTTTTGAAGCGTTTCGACCATGCCGGGTCCAGGTATGTGGTTACGGCCTGGTATTTTACTCCGTATTTTGTCAGGTATTCTGCGTATTTCGGCTGCACCAGCATAGGCTCCCGTTCGGCTAACGTTGGCCAGACGCTGTCCCAGTATACGTAGGAGACGTTGTATGCCGCGAGGAGTTGCAGCGTCTTTTCTTCGTTGTTTCCGTATAGCATCACTGAGGCGTCTGCCAGCCGTTCGTTTATGTCCACATAGGGGTTTGAATGGGTTCTCCTGTCGACTACGAGTTTTCTTCCCGTAAGGCCGTTTAGCGCAAAAGATAGTTCCTCGGTTGACAGGAATACGGCGTTTTTATCTGTGTTCTCTTTGATCCATGATGCCATCGCAGCCGTTGCGGGGTTTTCCGGGCTCTGGCCCAGCTTCGTCCACTGGTTCGTGTAGTCTCCCAGTATCTTGTCGTACGTCAGGGAAAGGAGGAATAAGACTATACAGCCTATAAAGACCTTCTTGCCGGTATCCGCCTTGAGGAATCTGTACAGAGTGTACATCCCGTAAAACATAAGGATGAAAGCAGCAGGTGCGAGTATGAATGTGTCGATGCGTGCAGGCGAATAAGTAGCATTCAGGAATATGAGTGTCACCATATAATGCAGGCTGCCGATTAGCCCTGTTGCAAATGTCAATGCCATAAAAGAACCGCTCATCTCTTTTCTATCTCTTATCACATCAACAAGCCCTGTCAGGGTCAGAAGGGATATTATAAATGCCCTGCAAGTGTCTATGTTAATAGTCTTTAGGAGCGGTTCGATATTGAAAAGATAACCTAGAATGGTCTCCTTTGCCATGGTTCCGCCATATAATGCATAGTCCTCTGCATAATCGCCCCATGCGTTCTTTACCTGGAACTTATAGCTGAAGAACACGGGACCCCAGTATAGAAGACCTATCCCAAATCCGATAATTGCCATGGGGATCAGAATCTTAGACGTCTTCACCAGGGATATCCACAGTTTTTCTCTATCTATTTGCAGGCGCATCTTCATACTGTCCGGATCCAGATCGATTTTTACGTTCCGCGTAAAAGAATAATACGCGAACAAAACTGCAAAAAGCAAAGCCCCCGGGGCAAGTGCTGCGATGTGGCTCATGATGAACAGCCCGAAGGCGATACCCCCCGACGCTATCCATTTTGTTTTCCCGGTTTTCAAAGCCTTGAAAACCGTGTAGAACAAGAGAAGGGAGGTAACAGCAGGAGTGTAGTTTGCAGGTATGTAATCTACCGAAAGTCTTGTTCCCATCCCTCCAAGGCATAAGAGCAGGGCAAATGCCCTTTCTTTGAACAATTCCCTGCCTATAAGATAATAAAGGAGACCGCTTGCGATTACTACAAGCACCGGGAAATAGAAGAGGAATGATGCGAGGAGATTCCCGGTTATCTTTCCGATCAATGCCACCGTCAGGTGGAGAAGCCAGGGATGAAACGCGTACTGGTCCTGGTACTCGGAGCAGGTCCAAGGGGCGTTGCCGTTGTATATGTGGTTTATGATTCCGTAGTGCAGATAGTAGTCTCCTCCGTAAAGCGGACCGGGTATTTGTTTTAAACTCACGTATAAGTTCGCGTAAACCAGCGTAAATGAGAGTATGATGACGGCGGCCAAAAGCACTTCAAGTTTTTTGCTGATGAGTTGGCCCTCTTCCTGTGTTCTCTCATAATACTCCTTCCCGTCCGTCTTGATACGGTTGATCTTCCCGCGTCTTTCCAGCCTTTCCAGATTCCCCCTCAGTTCATGATCCGTTTTCTTTTTTACGTTCAGGGCATGTTTAATCTCCTGATATTCCTTTTTTTCTTCGAGGATCCTTAGGACATCATCGTCTGATGAGAACATTTTTGTGTAAAACCTTTGTATAAATTCATTTGCATTAGATCTAAAAAAGGCCCATGGAACCGGCGGTTTTTAATCCTCAAGACTATTATTTATAAATCGGTGTGATGGACTAATCACTGGTTTATGAAGCGCATTTACAGATTTAATGGACTATCTGCCCAGCTTTTTCGCTACGGCATTGCAGGAAGCATGGCGGCCATCGCGGACGTGGGTTCCTTCTTTTTCTTCACAATGTATTTGTCGATCTATTATCCCATTGCAGTAGTATTCTCTTTCAGCCTAGGTACTTTCGTAAATTTCCTGTTATGCAACTCTTACATATTCGACCGGGGGCGTCTTACATTCAGGCGGGCAGTTCTAAGGCATTATTTTTCCAGCCTGGGAGGTCTTCTGACAAATGAGCTGGTGATGCTCTCACTCATCGATGTATTGCATTTCCAGGGGATGCTTGCGGCAAAGATAATAGCAACTTTCCTCGCTTTTTTTGTCAATTTCACATTAATACGTTTTTATGCGTTCAACAGCAATCTCAGTTTGAGAAATAAGATACAATGCAAAAAATGAAGACTGTTTTAATAACCGGCGGTTCGGGATTCTTCGGAGGATTGCTCAAAGAAAAACTGCTTGATACAGGAATATGCTGCGTTAATATCGACCTGAAAAAAGACCCGTTTGCGCATCCAAATTTATGTTCCGTCCAGGGGGACATACGCAACAGGGACCTATTGGACAGTATCTTCTTCAAATACAAATTTGATGCAGTATTCCACTGCGCAGCCCTGCTCGCACACGAAGTCAAAGATGAAAAACGCCTGTGGTCCTCAAATGTCGAAGGCACAAGGAACGTTGCGGATTATGCGAAGAAATACAAAGTACCAAAGCTAGTCTACACGTCCAGTAACTGCCTCTGGGGGAAAAACTTCGACCGCCTTGTAACTGAAGAAGAACCTCCCTCCCCAATCGAAATATACGGGAGGTCTAAACTGGAAGGAGAACGAATACTCCTTGAATACGCACCCGATTTGGATGTTACGATCATTCGATGCCCGACGATCATGGACGCAGGAAGGCTCGGGCTTCTGGCGATACTCTTTGAATTCATAGACGAGGGACGAAAGGTATGGATCGTAGGAGACGGGAGCAACAGGTACCAGTTCATCTACGCCCAGGACCTCATAGACGCCTGCATGAAGGCGGTAGCTCATAAAGGCTCAGGCGTATACAATATCGGCTCGGACGATGTCGTAACCTTCCGAAAGATGTATGAATACGTGATAAGCCGGGCTAATACGAAGGCGCATGTCGCATTCTTTCCAAAAGGGCCCGCTCTCCTTGCGATGAAACTTGCCCACAAACTTAAAATGTCTCCTATGGGCCCATACCAGTACAAGATGATTGCTTCCACCTTCGTTTTCGACACGCAAAAGATAAAAAAAGAGCTTGGCTGGAAACCCACGCTGAAAAATGAGGAAATGCTATACAAAGCCTACGAATATTACCACAAGAACCTGGAAGAGATCAAGAACAGAGGCGACGTATCCGCTCACAGGCAGCCGGCCAAGATGGGGATAATACGCCTGCTTAAATGGCTATCCTAAAGTCCTATCCCTCTCATAAAAGTATATAAACAGTTGCGTTAATAATTTATTGACATAAGTAAAAAAACTATCTTTTTTCGGAGGACCAGAATGACAACACTAAGGGAATATCTTAACGGCACCAAATGTGACAAGGATCTGAAAGATTTGATCGAGCTTATTGCAAAACAGGCCGATCCGATCAGGGGCGCGTTTATTACCAATCAGAAATACGTGGACACGAAGAACATCTACGGGGAGACCCAGATGGAACTTGACAAATGGAGTAACGAGCACCTGAAGAATGTTTTAGGGAAATCAGGTCTTGTAAAAGAACTCGCCTCCGAGGAGGAAGACGACGTCGTTAAATTCCCCAAGGCCAAAGGAAACTACGCAGTCACCATGGACCCGCTTGACGGCTCATCTCTCATACAGGTCAACCTCGCAGTCGGGACCATAATCGGGATATACGACAACGGGAAGGTCATGCAGGCAGGAAAGAACATGCGCGCAGCGATGTACATACTCTACGGCCCGATGACGATACTGACGCTCACAGTTAAAGAAGGCGTGCACATATTCGCCTTGAACGAAAAGAAAGAATACCTCCTGCTGGTAAAAGACCTGAAAGTCCCGGAAGGAAACCTGTACGCGAGCGGCGCGCTGAAGAAGGAATGGATGCCGAAGCACAAGGCTTTCATAGAATACCTGGAGAACGCAGGATACAAGTTGCGTTACTCGGGCTCGTTTGTCGCCGACGTACACCAGATACTCAAATACGGAGGAATGTTCTCTTACCCCGCGTTCCAGGGCCACGAGAAAGGGAAACTGCGTTTGTTATTCGAGGCAAACCCGCTTGGATTCATAATGACCCAGGCAGGGGGCAGGATAAGCGACGGCTCAAAGGATATCCTTTCAATAGAGCCCGAGAAAGTGGACCACAGGGTGCCTATATACATTGGCAGCAAGACCGTTATCGAGAAAGTGGAACAAATGCTCAAATGATCTAATCAGGTGATTACATAAAATGGCTAATAAACCAATGGCAGGAGACGTGATGTATAACGCGTTAAGGGATAAAGACTGTATCATTATGGCGGCGAACACCAGGTTCATCCCGGGTGTTGCCGAAGGATTATTCAGGGCCGCAAAAGACCTGGACGCGCCGATAATAATCGAGATAGCAAGGTCTGAATGTGATTTGAAAGGAGGATACACCGGTTACACGCCCAAAGACTTCTCTGACCGCGTGATAAAGGCCGCATCCAAGGTCGGGATAAAGAAATGGGTCCTGCACGCAGACCACATAGGCGTAAAAGACGGATCACCTGAAACTATCCAGGGAACAAAGGACCTGATACAAGGCCAGATAGACGCAGGCTTTACGTCCTTTGCGATAGACGCATCTCACATCTTCAACTTTGACGGAAAGACCGAGCAGGAAGAACTGGCAGGAAACCTGAAGGCCACAATAGAGATCGGCCTGTTCATAAAAGAGGCCATGGCAAAAAAGAAGATAAAATCCTACGGCCTGGAAGTAGAAGTCGGAGAAGTCGGAAGAAAGGACGCGAACGGCCTGATACTGACGACGCCGAAACAGGCAAGCGTATTCATATCTGAATTAAACAAAGCGGGACTGAAGCCGAACCTGCTTGCGACGGCCAACGGAACGATCCACGGAAACGTCTACGACGAGAAAGGACAGAAGATCCCAAAGGTCGGAATAGACATACCCAGGACCAAGGAGATAGCAAAAGGCCTGCGCGAGATGAACTCCGAAGTGAGGATAGCACAGCACGGGATTACGGGAACCCCTCTGGAACTAATACAGAGACAGTTCCCCAGGGGAGACGTCCTGAAAGGGAATGTCGCAACGTTCTGGCAGGACCTCGTATGGAGTACCATAAAGATCTACGAGCCGGAGCTGTACGACAACATGTACCAGTGGACCCTCAAGACCTACCCTGGAACAGGCAAGAGCGACGAAGAGATCTTCGGGAAGAACTGCAAATTCGCATTCAAGCAGTACTTCAAAGAGACTCACAACATGCAGAAAGACACCCTGCGCGCGATAGAGTCCCACTGCTACGCGAACGCATTGATGTTCTTCAAGGCGTTTAACGCGATCGGGAAGGCGAAGCTGGTGAAATGATCCTTTAGGATCATCTTCATTTATTCTTTTTTTTCTTTTATTTTTCGTATATCTATCTTGCTAACTATGTACTTATCAATATCATTAATACTAATGGGAAATTGAAAAATATTCTAAATATAATTCATTTTTCCAGATCTCTGTTGGTATTTAATTTATTGTAATTTGAAGTCTCCTATTATTGAGCGTAAATAAGAACGAGGCAAAAGATGTTGATGAAAATGAAGACGGCACACCCAACCGACTTGCAGAAAGTCGCAGAACCGATTCATTTTCAAGAGTCCACCCAAGACGGCGGGGGAAAACCAGATGAGTTTATATTGGGGCTTGGGCTATCAATGGTAAAAAACAACCTGCGTCTTTTAGGATATTCTCCATGGGAAATTAAATTGACGGAAATGCATTTCAGGGATACTTTTAACTTTCACTTGGAAGAGGAATATAAACTGGACTCTGGGAGTATTTTGGATCCATCGGAATATGATCTCTTGGGGAGGTCATATGAATGCTACATACACCGTAACGGAACAAGGAAGCAGACGGGACAGTTTTATAGCCCTCCGCAAGTCGTAGAGCATATGGTTGATTCCCTTGAACTGGAGAAGGACCCCGATCTGTTTGACAAAAAATTTATAGACATTTCCTGTGGGTCTGGAATTTTTCTCGTAGCCAGTTTAAAGAGAGCCATCCGGGTGCTCAAGGCGAGGAACATCGCCCCGCCGGAAATCTTAGAATACGCAGCAATCCATTTTTACGGTTTTGACATAAATCCGACTGCATGTCTGCTTACAAAGATAAATCTTTATGTGATGCTTGCCCTTGAAATAGACTCCAAGGTGCTGTCAAAACACGGCAAGATTAACTTTAGGATTTACCAAACTAACTCGGTGGAGAACAGGAAGCTGATAAACTCAAGCGAGGACGAACCCGATGTTTTGCAGATCAAGAACCGGACGGGCCATTATTCAAGCGGCTTTCACTATATCCTTGGAAATCCCCCCTACATGGAATCAAAAAAACTCTCAAAGAAACTAAAAACGGTCTGCAAAGCCAACTTTCCGGCTGACTTGTTGTCCGGTGCATTTGACTTATATATTGCGTTCATCCTGCAATGCAACCGGATGTCGGCCGAAGGTGGTGTAATCGTTCTGATCCTCCCAAACAAGTTTCAGGTTGCGCAATACGCCTTTAAGCTGCGGGAGCACCTCCTTGAAAATTTTGAGCTCCTTGAACTGGCGGACTTGTCGGAGATGGACATCTTCCATAAGGCGGGCGTATACCCTATAGTTGTCAGGTATCGGAATATGCCACCAAGGAAAGGCAGTAAGATAATTACCAGAATATCCGTCCGAAGTTTTGACCAGTTGCAGGATAACTGCAAAACGGCGCTTGTCCCCCAAGAGTTTTATCGGTCCGTTGATAATCTTCTGACCTACTTTTGCCTGCCTTATGAGGACGACATAGTGGGCATGTTTTTAACCATTTTTAATAAGAGTCGGCCGATAAGCGACTATCTTTGTTTCAGGTCTGCCGTTTCTTTTCATAAAACGGGGCTGCGCGAACGGTTCGTCCGGAAGGATTTCGACGAGCGCAAAACAGACCCTAAGAATGTCAAGAAGTATCTTGGCGGCGTAAGCTACTCTCGGATGAACGAGATAGCAAAGTTCCAGGTAAACTGGAACGGATACTACATAGATTACGACCAACAAAAGTTAAAGGAAGTCGACAATAAGCTGCCTCCGCTATCCAATTTCGAATGCGAGAAAATAATGTTCTGCCAGCACGCACGGGAAATTACTGCGACTTACGACTCGGAGGGAGTTTTTGTAACCAAGGACGTTTACCCCATAGCCTACGTCAATCCTAATGCCCCAAGTTCCTCCCCGCACTTAAAGTACTTCACCGGTTTAATGAACTCTTCTCTGTTTGATTTTATCTACGGCATAATCTACAAAGGCATACAAATCGGCTCGGGCTACTACCACTATCTACCTACATGGCTGGGAATTTTGCCCGTCATTGAACCCTCAAAGGCGGAGGTAGCTGAAGTAGAGCGATTAGTAGACTCCGCATTGCAATGTGTGGACGACAGGCAAAAGGCCGGGATACTGAAAGAAATAGATTCACAGGTCTATAAAATTTACGGCATCACCGAGGTGCAACAGAAGATAATCAAAAATTTTCTAAATAAATCTGAATAAATACTGGCAAAGCAAATAAGATACTGATCAATTAATGAGGATATTGCCATGCCTGCTGTAAGATACAACGAACGTAGCTGGGCGATAGACGTAATAACCGAAATAAACGTCTGGGCCCAAAGTAGATCATTAATCCTCAAACGTGCAGGCGGGGAATCCGGCTTAAGTTCTCAGGCGGCGACATATTTCCCCGACGTCCTGCTCTTTGCAGATTCGGCTTCAAGCAGGATCCTTCAAGGCTGGGAGCTGAAATTCCCTGACACCTCCATAAACGATCCCCAATTTGTGGAGAACGCCAAAACAAAGGCGCAAATTCTCGGGCTGCGAAGCTTTCTTTTATGGAACGTGTCGACAGCGGTTCTCTACAAGATTACTACTGGCGAAGGGCTTGAGATCATAAAAACCTGGGATATGCCTGGACAAACTGTCGTGCGTTCTCAGGTGAAATCGGCAAGAGAAAAATGGATCGAAATGCTCCACAAGATATTAGACTGCTTGGTGGGGTTTTTTAATGAGGGCGTCATAAACGGCGTTCCGCTGGTTGATTCGCTAACTGGGGAAGCGGTCGCAAACCTGGTTCTTCAGAACGTGGACTTGGTCTCCGTCGAACTGAAAAAGAAAGCGCAGAGCGATTCGGGCTTTAGCGATTCGGTCATTTTGTGGTGGAGGGCGGAGAGAACCGGGCACCCTGAGGATCAGCAGCCTTGGGACGTATTGTCGCGAAACGTGATATTTGCATGGTTTAACAAGCTCCTGTTTGCACATATCCTAAAATCATACTACGGCGCTGCGGGAGAAGTGGAGTCGATTAACTCCGGTAAAGGCGTCCAAGAGTCCTTGAAGATATTTAAGAGAATATCTGAAAAATGCGATTTCCTAAACGTTTTTGGGCCCCAGCTTGGAGAAGAGTGCATCCCAAAGCCCGTGTGGGAAGTCCTTTGCGAGCTTAATCGAGTTCTATGCGCCGCTCAATTGCAAGACATAGATCAGGCGCTTTTGCACGAACTACTGGAAAAAAGCGTGAATAAAGAAAAGAGGAAGGTCTCAGGGCTGTTTGTCACGCCTCTATGGTTGTCCGATTTGCTTGTGAACCTTACTATAGAAAACAAAACTTTGAATGTCCTTGACCCCTGTTGCGGTACCGGCACCATAGCCCGTGCAGTTTACGACATGAAGCGGGAAGCGGGATTGGACAGGCGGCAGGCGCTTTTTACCGTCTGGGCGAGCGATAAATTCGAGTTTCCGATACACTTAACAACACTGGCTTTACTTGAGCCCGGAAACTATGGTGAGATCATTCATGCCTTTCAATCCGACGCGACAAACCTTAAGGACGGTATGCAGGTTGTTTTCCGCAGTCCCATTGATGGAAGCTTCGTGAAGCAGGCCCTGCCCAGCATAGATTATGTCGTTTCAAACCTGCCTTTCGTAAAGCAGGAGGACCTGGAGCTCTTAAACCCGGGCATAGGCGAAACAATAAACGACAGGCTGAAGGAACTGACCGGGGATGGGACGCTGGATTCGAGAAGCGACCTGTATGCTTATCTGGTTTTCTATCTGTGGGAAATACTGGAGCCGAAAGGACAAATAGGCGTCATAGTGTCAAACTCCTGGCTGTCTACGGAATGGGGTAAAACGTTTGAAGCCCTGCTAAACCGCTTTTTCCACGTGAGATTTATAATAACCTCGGGCAAAGGCCGTTGGTTTGACAACGCCAAAGTTGTAACAACCTTGATCGTTTTAAAGAAAAAACCGGAAAGGGAGGTACGGTCGCCGCCCGCGGACCAGGACGAAAAGACGGTCTTCGTTACACTGGAGAAACCTCTTAAACTGCTGTCTGAAAGTGGACAAATAAGCGAATTAACGGCCCTGATCAGATCCGGCGTAGAATCTGAAAGCGACCTGATGAAAAAGGAGGTATATTCGCGTTATGAGATAAGAGGATTTTTGGACCGGGGGCTTGGCTTGAACGCATTGTTTGCCGATTGCCGCTGGATAAACGGCATATCCGTTAAATTGATAAAAACAAGCGAGCTTTTTGCTATAAACCGCGGAGAGAGAAGGGGATGGGATAAGATGTTCTTCCCTTCGGCAGATCAAACCCAGCGCATTGAAAAAGATTACATAGTCCCAGTGTTGAAATCGTCATCGTCTATCCGTGCGCTAACCATCCGGCCCGACGGTCTTGCTTTTTGTTGTACGAGAAAAATCGACGAACTTAAACGTCTGGGTCATAAGGGGGCGCTTGAGTGGGTAAAACAGTTCGAGCGCGCGAAAAACGAAAAGGGGAAACCTTTAAAAACAGTGCTTAAAAGGCCCGGGCTGGAGTGGTATGGCATGAGACCGGACACCGTAGCGGATCTGGTTACTAGTATTAATCCAGGGGACAGATTGTTTTTTGCAAAATTAACCAAACGCGGATTTGTCAATCAAAGGCTCGTTCGCTTCACCCGGAAGAATGATTCTACAGACATCGATTTATGTCATGCGCTGATGAACAGCGCAATCGGCCTCTTTTATCTCGAAGCGCTGGGATTTGGCAGGGGGGAGGGTGCGCTGGACTTGAACGCCACGAAACTTAGAAAAAACTCATTTATGCTAAACCCAAATCTTCTTACTCAAAGGCAAAAAACAAGGATACTGACAAAATTTTCGCCGCTCCAGAAAAGGGACATTCTACCTTTATATGAGGAACTGAAAAGAAGCGACAGGCTCGCGTTTGAAGCTACCGTGCTGGAAGAATTCGGCATACTTGGATATAAAGACCAAATAATAAACGCCCTCAAAGGGCTGTATGAAATCAGGTCTTGCGTCAAATGCGACACATGATCGCCACTTGCCGGAATACTTGAGGGATATTTTCCGACAGGGATGTCCTCCACGCAATAGAATCCCACTGCTACGCGAATGCTTTGATGTTCTTCAAGGCGTTTAATGCGATCGGGAAGGCCGTAGCTGGTGAAATGAAACCCGCTGGCTTCATATTTTTTTATTTTTTTTTATTTAACTGGAAGCTACCTGACAAACAATAAGAAACCGTAAACAACTGCTATTACTACGATCAATCCGACCCCTATAACAACATAATTCAGATTTCTGGAAATGGTGTGATATTTTCCGTCCAGCCCTCCTACCACTTCATTAATGGATTCGATTTTCGGCGTCAAGGCATTTTCCATGTGGTCACGCATCCCAATTATTGCTGGAATACCCTTGCTGAGCTGGTTTAAAGTTAAAAATTGTATATCATCATTCGTCAATGGCTTATATTCAGAAGCCGGAACATTGTAATCTGGATCAGAAACGGAAATCTTACCAACTTTCTTGATGTCTGGTTTGTCTTTTCGCAATTCATCTATCGCATCCTTAATTGTCTGCTCGTCTCCTCTGACAACTACTTTGACCCCTCCGCCGGGCACATTAAGGGGCATCGAGCAATCCAGGCCATAGCCCTTCAATGAGGTAAGGATAAAGATGCGATAACCGACATCCTGAACCTCGCCATTGGCACTCTTAACGGTAAAGCGGGCGATACGATCAGTCATAAATGAAATAGGGATTAAGGGGTTAAAATGCGCAAATCTTCCTTTCTCACATAAAACGCAGGATTTTGGAGTCCGAACGAACTGCAGGTTCGCATTCAAGCAGTATTTCAAAGAGACCCACAACCTGCAGAAAGGCACTCTGCGTGCAATAGAGTCACAATGCTACGCGAATGCTTTGATGTTCTTTAAAGCGTTTAATGCGTTCGGGAAGGTCGTAGCTGGTGAAATAAACCGCTTCATCGTCTATTCTTTTTTTCTGTATTTTTCCCATCTATTAACACTTACTTTAACAAAACCCAATCTATTAAAGAAATCATCTCTTTTCTTTAATTCCATTTTTAAACTCCAGAATACATATATTAAAGGAAGTGTTAAAATATTTTAATACATTTTTATATGAACTCTGATGATTTTGCATCGGCCTATGGCAGGATCGAGGTCGTAAGGGACAGGAACGAGACGTATCCTACGTTTATTCCTAATAACCTCCCTCCGAAGATCATTTACGATGAATCGCTTGCCCTAATCCTTGCCCGGGCTTCCGCCAGGCTGGCTAAGCTCTCGGGCGCAGCCTTGTTCCTTCCAAATCCAGACCTTTTGATTGCGCCTTATCTGCACAAAGAGGCTATCCTCAGCTCCCGGATAGAGGGAACACGGATATCCCTTTCAGATTTCCTTCTATCCGAGGCGAAAGGGGAAGAAAGAGATGTCCCGGATGCATTGGAAGTTGCAAACCATGTGGAAGCCGTGAAATACGGACTAAAATACATTGTAGATAAACCGATTACTCTGGAGCTCATAAAGGAGATGCACAGGATCCTGATGAGGGGGGTTCGGGGAGGAGACAAGTCGCCGGGGGAATTCCGGAACACACAGAACTGGATAGGTCCTCCCGGTTCAAAGAAGGAGGAAGCTACGTTCATACCCCCTTATCCGGAGAAAATTGTTAGCCTGATTGAGTCGCTTTTGGACTACCTAAACCGGGAGGATGAGATGCCCAACCTAATAAAGATCGCGCTCATCCACTACCAGTTCGAGACGATACACCCCTTCAGGGACGGGAATGGAAGGATCGGCAGAGCCCTCATCACCCTCTACTTGTGCAAGAACCGGCTTATGATCAAGCCGCTCCTCTATATCAGCGGATATCTTGACGAGAATAGGGACGTGTATTCTGGGCTGCTTCTGAAAACTAACAAAGAAGGTGCATTTGAGCCGTGGATCAAGTTCTTCCTTGAGGCAATTGAGACGCAGGCGAACGACTCGCTTCAAAGAGCAACAAAGCTGCTTGAACTAAAAGAAGTCTACCGGAAGAGAACGCAGACAAATTATAAAAATCCGCGGATAACGGAGTTGATAGATCATCTTTTCACCAATCCTTACATAACGGTAACTCAGGCGCAAAAGACCATGGCCGCCACCTACCCCACAGCCAGAAAAGCAGTGGATGCACTGATAAAAGACGGGATACTCAAGGAAATGCAGGGAACGCAGAAGCCGAAGATATACGTCGCGGAAGAGATAAGGAAAACGATAGATATATGAGAGTTCGCGCTGTTCTTCAAGGCGGAGAGCGCGACAGGGAAGGCCGTAGCCGGTGAAATAAGTTGCGTATTTTTTTCTTTTTCTATTTTTTTATTTTATTTCTATCTGATTTTAATACTCTCTGAGGTTCGACTATGTCCGTCTATATGATCATCGAAATAAAGGCCTTTGATAAAGGGATGTACTCCGAGTACGTAAAGAAGGTAAAGCCGCTCGTCGAGAAGCACGGCGGCCGTTACCTTGCGCGGGGCGGAAAAGTCATGCCATTCGAGGGCGGCTGGGATCCCGGGAGGATCGTTGTGATCGAATTCGACTCGATGGAAAAGTGGGAGAAATGCTTCAAGTCTCCGGAATACCGGAAGATTGCGCCTCTGCGAGAAAAGTCGGCAGAGACCCGGGCGATCGTCGTCGAAGGCTGTTAATATTCTGATTTTTTTCTTTCTCCTTCCAATATCTGTTCCATGGAATCCGGCATCTGCGATATATGCGGGGCGAAGGCGCATCTTACCTCCTGCGTCCTGTGCGAAAAAAAGGCATGCCCCAAGTGCTACCTGGCCAGCAAATGCATATGCAGGGCCTGCAAGGACGGAGGAGACACCGATCTTGGGAACAGGAGCGCCGAAGGGAAATACTAGGGGGTTGATTTATCTCTTTCGTATTACAATATCTATTCTATGGAATCAGCCGGTTTATGCGACATATGCAAAAAGTCCGGGTACTTGTCAAGCTGCGTTTTGTGCGGTAAACGCGTATGCACCCGTTGCGTCGATCCCATGAAGGGCGTCTGCATCGCCTGCAAGAGGGGGACAGATATCGGCCTATCCGGCGAGGGGATAAAGGAACTGGACTAATAGCCTGTTTTTCTTGCATATTATGGGTTTTTTCTTTTCCTTTGAGTTTTTATCCCTAAACAATTAATAATACTTTTAAGATGAAGGTCTGTCTCTATCTGGAGCTTGAGTCCATGTTGGCTGTATCGGGCATCGGTTCGGCCATAAACCATCAGCGCAGGGCGCTTGAGCTCAACAACGTATGCTACACGAATAATCTCAAAGACGATTATGACATAATACACCTGAACGTCGTAGGTCTCCGGTCTTTGTATCTTGCAAGGAAGCTCAAGAGCAGGGGGAAAAAGGTCGTCCTCCACGCGCATATGACCGCCGACGATTTCCGGGACAGCTACCGGTTCAGTAACTCGATTGCGCCTTATCTGAAGAAGTATCTCACGTTCTATTACAATCAGGCGGACCTGGTTTTATGCCCGTCTCAATACACGAAGAACGTTCTACTGGGATACGGGGTGAAAAAGCCGATCACCGTCATAAGCAACGGCGTGGACGTCGAGCGCTTCCAGGAATCGGCCGAGAAGAGAGAAATCTTCCGGGAGGAAAATTATCTTGAGGGTATCGTTCCCCTGATGGTTGGCCATCTGTTCATAAGAAAAGGCCTGGAGACTTTTGTTTCCCTTGCAAAGGGCATGCCTGACCGGAAGTTTTTGTGGATAGGCAGGAGATACCCGAAGGTTGAAGACCCCCGCGTCAGGCATATGATAGACGATGCGCCGAAGAACGTCCGGTTCCTCGTAGACTGCATAGACGACATAACTGCGGCGTATTCAGGGACTGACATATTCCTATTTCCCTCTTTTTGCGAGAACCAGGGCATAGTCCTACTCGAAGCAGGGGCGTGTCGCAGACCCCTTGTTGTGAGGGACAATCCGACCTATGCCGGCTGGCTTACCGACGGCGTGGACTGTCTCAAGGCGAAAACGGACGAGGAGTTCAAGCAAAAACTGGGGCTTCTGTCCGGGGATCCGCAGCTGCGAAAGAAGCTTGCCGACAATGCATACGCAATGTCTCAGGAGCATTCTTTGCAGAAGGTCGGCGCGAAATTAAAGGGGATATATGAAGAATTATTGGTTAAAGGGTGATCTACAATGAAAATAGGCCTGTTCACTGACACCTACTTTCCGCAGGTGAATGGCGTGACTTTTACCGTGAACCTCTGGAAAGAAAAGCTGGAAGAAAGAGGATATGAAGTGTCCATCTATTATCCTGCCGGGAGGTACAAGCCCAGGGACGGCGAGTATCCTTTCAGGTCTTTCGAGTTCAAGTTCTATAAAGAGATGCGGATAGCTGCGCCCATAAACATAGTGCGCAAGGCAAGGGACCTTGACGTCGTGCACATACACGGCCTCTTCTCCATGGCTATTGCCGGGATGCATGTTTCGCAGAAATACAGCCTGCCGCGGATGCTCACTTACCATACGCCCGCGGACGAGTACATGAATTATATCACCAGGAACGAGACTATGAAGAAGACTCTTCTTAAGGTTTATAATTTCTGGGAGAAGAAACTGCTGAATTCATGCGATACGATAACGTGTCCTTCCAATGAGATAAAACAGAGGCTAATAGCAAAGGGCGTAAAAGAGCCGGTTGTCCTCTCGAACGGCGTGGATCTGAATTTCTTCAGGCCCTCGCCGATGGAAGAATTCAAGAAAAAGAACGGGATAGCCGAAGGGAAAACGATCGGCTTCTGCGGACGATTCGGCTATGAGAAGCACCTGGAAGACCTCATCTCGATAGCGGACAATTTCGACGGCCAGATACTGTTAGCCGGAAAAGGCCCAGCGGAAGAACACTACCGGAAACTTGCATCGGGCCATAAGAACGTTAAATTCCTAGGATACCTCTCCCGGGAAGACCTAAGGGCGCTATACACGTGCCTTGATATCTTCGTCTTCCCCTCGACGGCGGAGACACAGGGCCTTGTAGCGCTGGAGTCCATGGCCTGCGGAACGCCCGTAGTCGGAGCGAACGCATTGGCATTGAAGGACACCATAAAGAACGGCGTGAACGGCTACTTGTACGAATGCGGGGACACAAGAGACCTCATGGGAAAGATAAACACAGCCTACCGCAACAGGGAAAAGCTCTCGGCGAACTGCAAGGAAGACGTCCAGGAACACTCTGTCGAAAGGTCCATAGACCAGTTAGAGCAACTGTACAAGAACCTGTCGATGGAATGAGGAATGGACCGGTATGTCATATCCGGGACAAAGAAACTCTTCTCGCTGGTCAGGACAAAGATACGCCTGGCCGGGGAAGCAGACACGTTCGAGTGCAGGCCTGATCCCTTGCCCCTTGTGAAACGCCTGTCCGGCGTTACTATATCAACAATCGCGGAATCAAAAGCCTACCGGGAAGTACTCCTGAAAAACACCTCTTTCTCGGATGAAAGGAGCGTCGCATCATCTGTTCTGCAATGCATGGACATAATCGAAGGCGTAAAATACAAATACGAGCCGCCGCAATATATGTCCAATGTCGATGCCCGAGGAATGAAGGATATCGATGCGCGCGCAAAGGAAGAGGCGCTTTCCGTAAATATCCTGCTGATGACCCGGGCCGCTACCGGAGGCATAGATCTCTTCGTCGGCGAGGATCCGCCTGCCGGGACGTTGTTTCTCAGCGGCGTTCCGACGTCCGTTGCATCATTCCTTGAATACGCATTCTGTTCGCCTTATCTTTCAGATGGTTGCAGTCTAAGGAATATCCGCTGCGTGCTTGGCCGCAGGACCCTGATCATCAATGCGATACATCATTCTCTGGGCGTGTACGGCGCCGTACTTTCGGAGGAGAGATGAAAGGGGCGTACGTTTTGCTCATCCGGCTCGACGCGGACCGGGAGATCGGGATAGGAAAATTAGGCCGCATGCGCTTTCGCAGGGGGTACTATGCATATGTGGGCTCGGCGTTGAATGGCATTGAACCGCGTATCCTGCGGCACCTGCGCAGCAAGAAAAAGATGCACTGGCACATAGACTATTTTCTGCGCAGGGGAAAGATAGTTGAAATCCATTGCTTCTCTTCCGGTCGAAGAGAGGAATGCAGGATAGCGGAAAGAATCCAAGAGCGCTTTTCTTCCGTTGCCGGTTTCGGCTGCTCTGACTGCAAATGCCTAGGTCACCTGTTCTATTCCCCCCGGTTGCCTGATTTAAGACCCGGATGACAAATATTCATATATACAATGGATTATTCAAGGCTTGTGGAAGTATATGCCGAGCTCGATAAGACCCGGAGCCGCCTGGAGATGACCTCCATAGTCGCATCATTCCTCAAAGAGGTGCCTGAGGAAGATCTCCCCGTGATAATGCTGTTCCTCTACGGGCGCGTGTTCCCGCTGTGGAGCGAGAAAGAATTGGGCGTCGGCTACAAAGTGGCCGTGAAGGCCATATCATCCGTCTCCGGCGTGACGGAGGCAAAGATAGAAGACGCCATACGCGAGACTGGCGATACCGGCCTAGCAGCGGAAAAGGTCCTTGTAAAGAAGACGCAGACGACGCTTTTTGGGGGCGACCTCAAGGTAAAAAAGGTATACGGGAACCTTGTAAAGCTGGCGTCCCTCGGGGGCAAGGGCTCGCAGGACAGGAAGATTGCCTACATCGCCGAGCTTTTATCCTTTTCCAGCCCGCTTGAGGCGCGCTATATCATAAGGACTATCCTGGAAGAGCTGCGCCTCGGCGTAGGAAGCGGGATACTGCGCGACGCTATTGCGGAAGCATACGGCGCGGACGCAAAGCTGGTCGAGCGGGCATATTCCCTGTGCTCGGATTACGGGGAAGTTGCGCGCGTTGCAAAGACCGGGGGGAATTCCGGCCTAGAGAAGATAGACATAATACCCGGGAGGCCGATAGAGTCCATGCTCGCCCAGAAGGTAAACAGCGTAGAAGAGGCCCTAAAAGAGTTCGGGACCGCAGCCTTCGAGATAAAATACGACGGCGCGCGCGTGCAGATACACAAGACCGGAAAAGGTATAGAACTCTTCACCCGCCGCCTGGAGAACATCACAAAACAGTTCCCCGAGATGGTCCGGTACGCCGCAGAAAACATAACTACCGACTCTGCCATCGTGGAAGGAGAGATGGTCGCGATCAACGGCAAGGAAGACAGAAAGCCCAGGCCCTTCCAGGACCTCTCAAGGAGGCTGAAACGCAAATACGACATAGCCGAGGTGGAAAAAGAGATCCCTGTGGAGATGAACCTTTTCGACGTGATATACTATCAGGGAAAGAACATAATCGATGCCAAATTTTCTGACAGGAGGACTCTTCTTGCAGGCATCGTCCGCGAGACCGATTCATTCAAGCTGGCAGAGCAGCTTGTAACAAGCGACGCAAAAGACGCCGGGAAATTCTACAAGCACGCATTGGACATGGGGCATGAAGGCGTGATGGCTAAAAGTTTGGACGCTCCTTATCAACCCGGCTCAAGGGTCGGTTACATGTACAAGATAAAACCCATAATGGAGACCCTTGATCTGGTCATAACCGGCGCCACCTGGGGAGAAGGCAGGAGAGCGCACTGGCTCGCATCGTTCCTCCTCGCGGCAAGAGACCAGGATACGGGAGACCTCCTCACTATCGGCCGGATGGGGACGGGATTCACCGACGAATTATTCAAGGAGCTGACCGAGACTCTGCAGCCCGAGATATCCGAGGAGATAGGAAAAGAGGTAAAGCTTAAGCCGAGGATAGTTGTCGAAGTCGCGTACGAAGAGATACAGAAGTCGCCGACGTATTCATCGGGATATGCCCTGCGTTTCCCCCGGCTCGTGCGCATACGCACTGACAAGGGACTGGAAGACATCGACACCCTTTCCAGGATAGATGAACTTTCGGCAAAAGACAAACGTTAAATATGTCCCTGCACTAATCTAATAATAAGCGGAGAAATGAAAAATCTCTCTATCTATTGCCTGGCGGTATTGATGTTTTTTGCTCTCTTCCTGAGCTGCTGCACCACTGAATCAACCCGCGCAGAAGATAAGAACCAGACCAAGAAATTCTCGGTAGGGGAATCGGCGAGCGTAGACGGTATGAAGATCACCGTTCACTCTGTCAGATACGCAAGCGTCATAGACGAGAAAGGCAGCAAGTTCCTTGCCATAACTGCCTCTAAAGGGAAGAAGTTTCTGATAGTGGACGTGTCTTTTGAAAATACCGACCCCGGCCAGGTCCAGGTGATCAACACGATGCTAAACAGTGAAATATCCGATTCGGCAGGTCACAATTCCAAGCCCAGTATAGCGATCATGGGCGCTCTGGAAAATTGTTTTAGGGACGGGGAGATTGCTCCTGGGGCAAAGAAGCGGGGAGAAGTAGGATATGAGGTAATGGAAGAATCAAATGGCCTCGTCTTTTCTTACAACCTGAATGCCGTCCACCCGTCGGTGAAGTATAATCTTTAACTCCTTTATTTACGGCAGATCTGATTCCTTGAATGCCTGCACCTGGTAGCGCGAGATCTTCGCATCCTTTTGCTTCCAGTCGCCGGGGGATAGTCCCGCCTTCATGCACAGGCTGTCCAGGAATTCCTCTTTTCCGGGCAGCTGCTCCCATACCTGCGGCAAATATGTAGCACCTCTGCCTTTATATTCGAGGATTATACCGTCGATCCCTGGCTTGATTGCTTCCAATGTCTCCTTGGCGCTTTTTGTCTTGATCTCTTCCGGGAACGTCAGGACCGATATCTCTATCTCTATTTTGTCGAGCTCTTCTTCCACCACCTGCCGGAACCTCGGATCCTCGGTTGCGGCGCTTATGGCGTTGTCCCTTACGTCAAGGAACAGCGGTTGTACCGGCACTATGTGGCCGATGCATCCCCTCAGTTGGCCTTTCTTTTCCAGCGTTACGAAGGCTCCGCGCGTCTCTTTCAATTTCCGGTCGTCGGTATGCGGTTCAGTTACTTCGCCTGATTTGACATAGTTTTCTATCGTTTCCCTTGCCAGGCCGAGGAGATATTTTTTTTCCGCGTTGTTCAAGTCGCCGGCAGCACCTTTTTTATTTCCCTTATTCCCCTCCTTTTTCCCGGAGTAGAATGCGATAGCAGCGTAGCCAACAACCCCGGAGGTATCGCCTGTCGCATCTCCCGAGTTCGCGTATTTCAACAGATGCGCGTTCCAGTTCAGTTTCTTTGCTATCTCCAGCAGGACAAGTACCGGGTTCATGCCGCACATCTCGCAGCCTTCCGCGGCTTCGATATCCAGGTCGGTTATGGCATCGGTGCATTCTGTATCCATTAACGCGGCGGTGTCATACGGATAATAGTGGGAGAGATCGGTGCTTACGACAAGGAGCGTTTCATCGTCCAGATGCTTTGTTAACAACTCGGCAAGGTCCGTTCTGTCTTTCTCGGAGAGGTCGCCTACTACCATCGGGATCAACTCGAACCCTGAGCCGAGGACTTTCTGCAGGAACGGAAGCTGTATCTCCAAAGAATGCTCCTTTTCCTCAATCAGGTCTATGGACTGTATGAGTTTTGACTCTTTTTTCAGTGATCCTGCGGCGCTGGATACTTTTATCTCCCCCAGGGGCGTTTCAAAATAGGTATAATCCGGGATGGATGCGCCCCTGAAGCCTACGTGATGGCTGGGGGCAAGTATCATCACTTTTTTGTATTCTTTTCCGGCTATCTGCTTGTAGGCGTGGGCCGCAACCTGCCCGGAGTATGCGTAGCCGGCATGGGGTGCGATCAATGCCTTTACGTCTCCGAGACCGGCGTTGTCGGCGTTCCCGAGAAATGAATCTATGAGCTTTGCCAAATCCTCTTTTTTGCCGGGATACCAGGAGCCGGCTATTACTGATTCGCGGACGCTTTTTTTGTCTGAGGCCATTATCTTAGAATTAGGTAAGAGAGAGATAAATCACGTCTTTTTCGTTAATTGCCTTTCCCCTCGTGGTATTCCTCTTCGGTGTTCACTGCCCAGATGTTGTCCTTCGATGTGATCCCTTTTGCGATGTTCTCGACAGCGAGCATCGCGGTGAGCATGGAGTGGTCCTGGTTGTTGTAGCGGTGCATGCCGTTCCTTCCGATGAGGAACAGGTTCTCATAGGTGTCAACGTACTTTTTGATCATGTCGAACCTGTGATACGTTCCGAAATACGCAGGATACGTCTTCGGGACGCGCACTATGGTCGAGTCCAGTATGTCTTCTTTGCGGATGATGCTTATCTTTTCCAGTTCGTCCGCTGCGAATTTTTTGAATTCCTCGTCGCTCTTGTTCCATAAGGAATCTTTGGCGCTGCAGAAATATTCCAGGCCCATCCATACGGTGTTCTCCAGGTCCGCTACCATGTAGGGGCTCCAGTTGTTGAATATCTGCAGGCGGCCTATCGAGACGTCCCTTTCCTGTATGTATATCCAGTTGTCCGGGACGATGTTCCCTACGGTGTGCTGATCCGTCTCGTTTCGTATCGCTAATTTTTTGAGCAGGATCCCGACGGTTATGAAGTCCCTGTATACCAGTCCGTCGGATATCTTCTTTACTTCCTCGGGCGCTCCGTTCTCCAGGTCTGCTATCAGCTCTTTGACCGGCATGGTGGAAAAGACATAGTCTGCGCTGTTGACTGTTATCTGTCCTGTTTTTTTGTCCAGCACTCTCACGCCGCTTATCCTGTTGCCTTCGTTTATCAGCCCTATCGCCTCGTGATCCATATGGATCTTTGCGCCTTTTGCTCTCAACTTGTCCGCGACCGTTTCCCACATCTGTCCCGGGCCGTATTTGGGGTACATGAACTGTTCTATCAGGCTGGTCTCTACGTTCTTCTGCGATATTGATTCGTCTTTTTTGAATTGTTTTTTTAGCGCATGCTCGATGGTTTTGGAAATGGAGACGCCTTTTACCCTCTGCGCCCCCCAGTCCGGGTCTATTTTGCTGCATGGGACGCCCCACACTTTTTCGGTGTAATCCTTGAAGAACGTCTCATACAGCTCTTTTCCGAACCTGTTCATGAAGAAGTCTTCCAGGGACTTTTCTTTTTTTATCGGGAATACGCGTATCCAGACGTAGCTTATCCCTATCTTTATTATGCGGACGATGCCCAGGTTCTTGAATGTGTTTGCGTTGAGCGAGACCGGGTAGTCGAAGAATTTTCTCAGGAAGAAGATCCTTGAAATGCGCTTTCTTATGAGCATTACATTGTCTGTTTTCTCCGGGTCCGGGCCGCCGGGGACTGTTTTCAGGTTGTGCTTTTGCCCGGGGTATTTTTTGTCCAGGATGAGTTCGTCTTTCGAGGGCTCCCCCTGGAGAAAGAGCACGTTCTTCCACCAGTCCATCACCCTGTCGGATTTGGAGAAGAAGCGGTGTCCGCCGATGTCCATGCGGTTGCCCTTGTAGTTTATGGTGCGGGATATCCCTCCTATCGAGTCGCTTGCTTCGTAGATTATGGGTTTGATATCCGTTTTCTCAAGCAATTCATAGGCGGCTGTCAGTCCTGCGGGTCCCGCGCCTATTATTATAGCTGTTTTCTTTTCCATCTGGCAGATAATTATTTTGCTGCACGGTATAAATCCTGAAAACGCCCGCTTCAACATTATTGGTGATATATTATTCAAAGCGCCTATTATTACTGTTTCTCTGGAAATGGCTAAAACGGCTGCAGGGCAGAAACCCAGGATAGCGATTATAGGCGGGTACGGGGGCATGGGCAGGTTCTTTGCTTCGCTTTTCGCGGTCGAAGGATTTCCCGTAACCATAAGCGGGCCGAATGAGATCCCAGGCCGGGAGACTGCAAGAAAGATCGGCGCAGGATACGTAAAGGATAATGCGCTCGCTGCAAAAGACGCAGACATCGTGATCATTTCTGTTCCGATCAATGCGACTCTCGACGTGATAAAAGAGGTTGCGCCTCATGTGATGGCAGGTTCTTTATTGATGGATCTTACGAGCGTCAAAGAGAAGCCCTGCGAGTACATGGAGAAATACGCTCCCAGGGATGCCGAGGTTCTTGGCACTCATCCGGTATTCGGGCACCGCGTAGGAGGCCTCGAAGGACAGGTGTTTGTTCTCACGCCCGTCAGGGGAAAGAGATGGACCTCTTTTATCCGGGAATTCCTCGGGGAGCATAAGGCCAGGGTATACGACTCCACGCCAAAAGAGCATGATCACATCATGGCCGTCGTCCAGGGGCTCACCCACTTTAATTACATATCCGTTGGAAAGACCCTGGAAAAACTTGACTTCGACATAAAGGAATCCCGCAAATACTCCTCGCCGATATACGACCTCATGCTGGACATGATCGGCCGCATAGTGGGGCAGAATCCCGAGTTGTATGCTTCCATACAGATGCAGAATCCCCAGGTATCGAAGGTGCACAGGGTTTTCCTTGAGACTGCGGGGGAACTAGCGGACGCCGTGAAGAAGAAGGATGAGGCGCGCTTTATCCGTATCATGAAGGATGCGGCGGGCAATTTCGACGACGTGGAACGGGCTATGGGGAGAAGCGATAAGGCGATCCATTCCCTTATCTCCGAACTGGATTATCTCAAAAAATCAGTAGGAAAAGAGATATGCCTGCGTCACATATACTCGGGGACGCGGCACATTGGGATCGTTCGATCCGTGACCCCTGATACGGTGGTGCTTGAATCCGGGGGGAAGAAGTCTACTCTCAAGATATCCAACCTGCAGGTATTGGACGAAGAAGAAAAGGCATTATTCAAAAGAGAGTTTTACGGGACCGTTGAACGGGACTATTCTATCGTGCTGTCCGATGAGACAGACGAGGCTTATTTGGTGTCTCTGTTAAAGCATTTGAATGACGGCATCGTTTCTGCCTGCATTAAGGACGTCTATCGCGGGAAACAGGCGGGCGCCGGGAAAAAGAGCGTATGCTTCAGTTTTACTCTAGTGGACTCCTGCGTGAAAGCAACCGAGGAGAACATCAAAAAATTCTTCGATGGTATCGGGGGGCATTCGAGATGACAGGCGCAAAAAATCATAAAAAGGCGCTGATAGAAAAATATCTTAATCCCAAAAGGAAGATACTCCCGGGGGAGATATTCTACAAGGGGGCGGTATCAGGTATAGAAGTCGCTGTTTACATAATCGTCCCGATAATCGTCGGTTACCTCCTGGGGAAGCCTTATGGGAACGTCGGTACGATGACTGGTCTCCTGGCAGGATCCATAATAGGTCTGCTTCTTGCGGTCAGAATGGCTCTGAAGATGACTATATAATATATATGTATTATCCGTTGATTTTTTTCTTTTTGTTATGCGCCCTTTTTCTGCTGGAACCCAATTTTTCTATTCCTAATCAAAAAATTGTCTAACTTGTGATGTTATTTTATTAGTATATTAAGCAGAAATTCTATAATTCTTACTTAAGAAATAATATATCCTCTAATTATGAGAAAACAAATAATCTTTTTGTTAGTTCTGGTGTTCTCGATACTGTTGGCTAATCCGGCAGCGTCTGAGCAGGTTTCCGATGCTCCATATTCCGGGGCGCCGACCGAATCGGGAGCATGCACTGACACCGGCGGGGGTTCGACCTATGACAGCTGCGATCGCGGCAATCCATTATACGTGATAAAAGCCTCATGCGGAACCAACAACAAATGCACGACCGTAAGAACGCAGTGCCCGGCGGATACCCTGTGCTACCTATCTAAATGCATCGCAGCCAATGCAAATCAACCCTACAAAACATGCGATGACTGCAACAGCATAAGCGGCCTGCACATAGCCTGCACCGGGGAAGAGTGCGCTAGCATAGCGCCTTATTGCAGGTTCACGCCTACGGTCCTTGGAAGGGGGACATGCTGGTCGTGCCTGTACAAGGGAGGGTGTTAATTCAATCATTTTAGAAAACGCGGCATGGGTGTCTGTTCACCCCCCGAACGATGCCCATGCCGCTTCCCTTTTATTGGTGTTCATTTGGATTATGGCGGCAGGGTCCTGTTATACCACCCCCCGACGGGGCCCTGCCGCTTTAACCTGCATATTTTGATTTATTTCTTTTCTGCCCCAATACATATTGCAAACATTCAAGTGTTTTTCTTAAAATGGCAAAAATGTACTACGACAAAGACGCCGACCTAGGCGTCCTGGAAGAAAAGACCATAGCGGTCATCGGATTCGGTAACCAGGGAGCAGCGCAGGCTCAGAACATGAGGGATTCCGGCCTGGACGTGTTAATCGGCGCGCGCAGGGGCAAAAGCTTCGATGCTGCGGCGGAAGCAGGGTTCAACGTAATGTCCATAGACAAGGCCGCAAAACAGGCAGACATAGTCCACATACTAATACCAGACGAGATACAGGGTCAGACATACAAGGACAGCATACAAAAAAATCTTGACGAAGGGAACGCCCTCTCGTTCTCCCACGGATTCAACATAAGATTCAAGCAGATAGTGCCGCCGGAAAACATAGACGTTATAATGATCGCGCCAAAAGGGCCCGGTTTACGCGTCAGGGAAACATACCTTGAAGGATTCGGGACGCCTGCACTGATTGCTATCGAACAGAACTACACCGGGAAGGCCCGTGAAATGGCGCTTGCATTATCGAAAGCTCTTGGAGCGACAAGGGCGGGCGTCCTTGAGACTACGTTCACCGAGGAAACGGAGACCGACCTGTTCGGCGAGCAGGTAGACCTCTGCGGGGGAGCAACGGAACTCATAAAAGCGTCGTTCCAGACGCTCGTCGACGCAGGATACAAGCCGGAGATAGCATACTTTGAGACCCTCCACGAGATGAAACTGATAACCGACCTCATACAGAACGGGGGCCTGGAATACATGTGGAGATGCGTATCCAACACCGCTGAATTCGGCGGCAGGACCCGGGGGAAAAGGATAGTAGACGACCATGTGAAAAAGAACATGTCGGTTATCCTAAAAGAGATACAGAGCGGCAAATTCGCGGATGAATGGATGGCGGAATGCAAGAACGGCATGCCCAATCTGAACAAGATGAGGCACGACGAATCAGAGCTCCAGATAGAGAAAGTCGGAGCCGAACTACGCAGGATGTTTGCGAAGAAATGATTTCCTTCATTTCCTTTCTTTATGAAGGAAAGGCGCATGTAGGCTGCGTATCCGGGAAAAAGACCTACATTCTACCATACCGGGGCATGATCGAATGCATCGCATCGGGCTTTGATTCCTCCGGGAAAAAAGAGATAACACCGGGCGCTCGGATTAAACTATCTTCTCCACTGATTCCCCCGAAAATAATCGGCCTCGGATGGAACTACGCCGAACACAACAAGGAACTAAAATCCGCAGACAACAAGCCCATAATATTCCTAAAGCCTTCGACATCCGTGATAGGGCCAAACGAAGCGATAAAACTCCCGGATATCTCGTCCCAGGTCGAGCACGAGATAGAACTTGGAATAGTCATCGGAAAAAAAGGAAAACACATAGGCCCGGAGGAGGCGCAGGACTACATCGCGGGATACACGATGATACTGGACATAACCGCAAGAGACTTGCAATGGGAAGCCAGGAAAAAAGGCGACCCATGGGACATATGCAAGGGAATGGATACGTTCGCGCCGATCGGTCCGTGCATCGTGCCAAAGGAATATATCAAGGATCCCGGGAACCTATTCCTGGAACTGAAGGTCAACGGGAAGACGAAGCAGAAGTCTAACACAGGGGACATGTTATTGAAGCCTGCGCAAATAGTGTCCTATGTATCCGGATACATGACCCTGATGCCGGGAGACGTCATAGCATCGGGGACACCCGAAGGGGTTGGGCCGATAAAAGACGGAGACGTCATCGATTCGGAGATAGAAGAAATCGGGCGCATGAGAAATTACGCGGTAAATGAGTGACCTATCCCTCTTATACATCCAGTTCGCCGCTGAATACTTCCTCTGCGGGGCCTGTCATATATACCCTCTTTGTGTTCGCAAAATCGTTCTTTAAATCGATTATCAATTTGCCCCCCCGGGCATGGAAGACGATAGGCCTGGAACCGTCCGCTAACTCGTCCAGGACCCCGGCTACCGCTGAAGCGCAGATGCCCGTACCGCAGGCAAGTGTTTCGTCTTCAACGCCCCGCTCATAGGTCCTGATGCAGAATTCATTGTCTTTTGTTTTCTGGACGAAATGAACATTCGTTCCCCTTGGAAAAAGTTCATTCTGATTGCGAAGCCTTCTACCCACAGCGACAACGTCCACTTCGTCCACGTCGTCGACGAAGACGATGGCATGAGGGTTGCCCATGTTGATCGAAGTGACTCTGTTGATGAGGCCTGATACTTCCACTTCTTTTGCCGTGAATTCTATCCCCGGAACGCCCATGTCCACTTTGGCCGAGGAGACCTTGCCGTCCGATAAGAAGACCTCCACGTTCTTTACTCCTGCGGTCGTGTCTACGCTCATGTTCTGCTTTTTGACAATGCCCTTGTCGTAGACATATTTGGCAAAGCAGCGTATGCCGTTTCCGCACATCTCCGCGCGGCTTCCGTCAGGATTATAGAACACAAACCTCGCATCGGCTGACGTTGACTTCTGCACGAATATGACTCCGTCGGCTCCCACGCCAAAATGTCTCCTGCAATACTTGGCGATGAATGCAGGCTTATCCCTCTCTGCGATAAGCTGCCCTGAGTATTCGTCTATAACGATGAAATCGTTTCCTGCCCCATGCATCTTAACAAACGGAACCTTCATCTTAGAATCCTCCAAAAAAGAATGTGTTTTCTTATACGCATCTATAATAATAACCGAATAATATATAAGCGACTTACAGGCTTATAAGACCGCAAAAATGCCTCAAAAAACCGAAAACGGCGAAAAAAACGCCCTAAACAAGATCCTCGAAGCGCAGAAAGAGACAAACAAGCTGTTAAAGAGCCACATAGAAGCCGTAAGGGAGCAGAACAGAAAGATGGACAAGCTGACTGCGCTAATGGAGACCAAAACGTCCGTCCCCGCAAGGATAGACATGCACCCACTGATGGAACTGCAGAAAGAGAACAACAAGCTGATGAAAAAACTTGTGGACTCAACAAAGATCGAAGCAGGCAGAAGCTATACGAAGCTGCCGGCAAAGCCGCTGAACGAGTTTTTCTAACCAAACCGCGGAGGGGCTACCGCCCCTCCCCAGTTTTTGGTATTTGCAGGCACTGCCCTGCATTCCCTGGGACCTGACCCTCCCCGGGTGGTACCCAAGGGTACCACTGCCGTTAGATGATTAAAATCCAAAAAAATAGGGGTTGCTGGGTATGCTTTTTTAAGACCTTTCTAAAATAGTGCAGTATAGTGCACTAATTTGGCCGAATTAGTGCAGTATAATGCTCTAATTTATATGTTTTGCATTCTATATATAACTTAATGGATAGAAACACTGCCCGTTCAGTCCTCCTGGCGCAGAAAGCAGAAATAGAAAAGAAATACCAAAACAGGGACTACATACAAAGGGAAGCCTATGTAACAGGTGAGCAGCTGCTGAAATCAGGTCTTATAATCGTCGTACTTGGGGTCAGACGATGCGGCAAATCCACTCTATGCCTCCAGCTTCTGAGAGACAAAAAGTATGCATATGTCAACTTTGACGACGAGCGTTTTTACGGCGTCTCAACGGGCGATCTGGACACTATTCTAGAACTGTTGTACGAAGTATATGGAGACTTTGAGCACCTGCTCCTGGACGAAGCACAAAACGTTCCCGGCTGGGAATTATTCGTAAACCGCCTGCAAAGGCAGGGACTAAAGATACTGGTCACTGGAAGCAATGCAAAACTCCTCGGAAAAGAGCTGGCAACGCACTTAACTGGAAGACACGTCTCCTTAGAGCTTTTTCCCTTCTCCTACGCTGAATTCCTGCAATACCGGAAAACCGATCAGAAAGAACGCCCCCAAATCGCAGAAGACCTTGGAAAATCCAAAAACGAACTAAAGGAATACATGGAAAAAGGAGGCTTCCCGGAAGCATACCTCTTCCCCGACCCCGCAAGATACCTAAGAGACCTCTACGACTCCATAGTAAGCAAAGACATCGTAGGCAGGCACAAAATAAGAAATACAAACACTCTGCGCGAGATAGTGACCTATATGGTATCGAACTACGCAAGCCCGCTAACCTACAAAAAGATAAAGAACGTCTTTGAAATAAAGAGCAAGCACACCATAAAGAA
The DNA here is from genome assembly GCA_049299895.1 of Candidatus Altarchaeia archaeon. Classification (GTDB taxonomy): domain Archaea; phylum Altiarchaeota; class Altiarchaeia; order IMC4; family QMZM01; genus CAIYYO01. The sequence goes on along the minus strand of JBAQYF010000031.1, from coordinate 55,417 downwards.
TTACGCGGCATACGCCGAAGAATCATACCTCGTGATACAGCTGCCAAACTTTTCCTACAAGATCAAAGAACAGATACGCATGCCCAGGAAAACATACGCGATAGACACTGGCCTGATAAAAGCGATCGGAATAACGAGCACTGAAAACACCGGTAGACTGATGGAGAACATCGCCGCAATAGAACTGATGAGACGCAAAGGAGAAGCAGGCACAGAGCTATACTACTGGAAAGACTACGCAGGAAACGAGACGGATTTCATAACAAAGAAAGGGACGAAAGTAACGGAGATCATACAAGTATGCCACAACCTCTCAGACGAAAAGACGAAAAAACGGGAGATCAAAGGGCTGATAGCGGCGTCAAAGGACCTGAGATGCGATGAACTCATGATAATAACGTGGGACGAGGAAGGAGTAGAGGAGCACGCGGGGAAGAAGGTGAAAATGGTTCCCATGTGGAAGTGGCTGATGGAGGAAATGTAATTGATCATATAAAATTTGATCGCTTCATCTCATATTTGTCAATATTTCCTGAGTCTAATTTTCTGAACTTTATTCGGTAACGGGGTTTTTCCTTACTGAAATCTTCAGGTCTTATTTCAGATCTTTCAATAATAAAAAATCTATCTATTTCATCAGAATTTTCTTTGACGGAAACCACATAAAGATGCGAAGCAACTAGCTTTCCATTTTCAATTTCCGTAGCATAGAAATCAGGAATATTCCCCGAACGTGTTCCTTTCACCTCTATTGTCCGGGCAATCTTTCCCTCATTTGAATGGCTAAGAACGTCGTAACCTTTGCATTTCTGGTCTGATTGCACGTCTCGAGCGATCCGTCCCTGTTTCTTTTCATAATCCAAGACAAATTCTACTGCAACATCCTTAGTATCTTTCATCTAGTACCTATGCCCCTTCTGCTTCTCTATCCTGAATTTCGCCGTATCCGCAATGTGCATTACCGACATCACTCCTGCCTGTATCGGATCCGTCACGACAAGGTCTGCGACGTCTGGCACTGATCCTGCCATGTTCAAAGACACGACGGGTATTCCGTGTTCCTGCACTTCCTTTACGGCTTCCGTTATCTCTCCTCCCATGATGGCTCCGGCCAGTATGATTATTTTCGCCCTAGGCAGCCTTGCGACTGCGCGTACCGCTTCGGATATCTCTTTTTCGCCTACGAGCGGGATGGTGTCGACAGATATTTTCTCTCCCCTGAGGTTGTGGCGGTCGGCTTCCGATATCGCTCCCTTGGCGACTTCCGCTATTTGCGCTCCTCCGCCGATCACGATCACCCGTTTTCCGTATACGTTCCCGAATGTCGGGACGGTGGTAACGCTCACTGCGACGGCGAGTTTTTGCATGTCTTTTACGAGCTTTGGAAAATTCTGGGCTCCTTCTATTTCCAGGTAGAGGTAGGCGTTCTCTTTTTGGCCTATCTGTTCTATGTGGGTTATGTTCCCCTCGTGGTCAGCGATGACGGTGCTGATGCTTTTTATTGCTCCTACCACGTTCTTTAATTCTATCCAGAGCGCGTTTTGGGGTGTTTTTTCCATTCTATTCATTCTAATATATGTGTAAAAGGTGAATCTATATATAATAATTTAACTTATTAATTATTATGTCTACAAATAACGCCGTATTCATTTTGTGTGTGCTCATATGTACTGCCGGGTCTGCGTACGCTGCGGTAGAGCAGCTTTCCTCCAAGTGGGCTGCGTCTGTGGATGACGGGATAACGGCCCTTGGAGTTGGCGATCTTGACGGAGACAATGTTTCCGAGATAATTGCCGCAGATTCCCTCAAGGTATATGTGTTCAACGCCGGGGGACGGCAGATACGTACCTACCCGATCAATTATACTGTTTCCGTGATATACGTTGCCGATATAGACAGAGACGGCGCAGGCGAGATACTTCTCGGCGCAGGCTATATGAAGACTTGGAACCTGTCGGTTGAGCGCTTTGATTTCTCTGACAGGAACAACATCCATGAGAAGCCCGAGATAGTCTACATGGTCACCCGCAGCCTGGGGGACGTTTACATGATCGAGTACGGGGCAAAAGAGCCCGTCAAGTGGCTTGAGGTGGGCGACTGGGTGCGGGATATCAGGGCTGAAGACCTCAACGGAGACGGCATCCCCGAGCTTCTGGTCGCGTCGGGCGGATCGAATATCGATTATATCGAAAAGATTTCGACCGGGACGAATCCTGATACCGGGAATCAGACTTACCTACGCAACTATACTGAGAATCGCTACGAGAACGGGAGCGTCCTGGTATTCCTTCCGAACCGGACTCTGGCGGTTTCTTACCGGACCAATAATATCCTGTGGTATGTTCATTCCATCTACCTGCAGAAGGCGGCAGGAAAGGTCATGGTCTCCGGTTCAACGGATATTTCCCTGTGGGCCCTGGACGGAACTACCGTTTCATTGTTCAAGTCTCTTGACAACACTTATACTATAACTGATGTCTTCTCCGACAAGATATCCGGGGGAAAGGCTAACGAATTCCTAGTCTGGTTTACCAGTCCATCAGTCGAGGGAGCGTATCTCCTGGACCTGGATGGCATCATGCTGTGGCAGTACCGGAGCCCGTCGCGTAACCTGAGGAGCGTTTATTCCCTGAACCTGGACATAGACGCAGGAAAAGAAGTGGTGCTTGCAACTACGCAGAACATATACGTTCTTAACGGCGCAGGGAAGCTTAAATGGTCCTACGTGCTCTCGGCGCCGATAGAGAGGATCATCGTAACCGATCTGGGGGAAAATAAGTATGCCGACTATGTCATGTCCTCAGGGAAAGACATAACTGTCTACGAGACCAACGAGCGATTCATAAAAGCGCAGCTTGCGGCAGCATATTATCAGGAGGCAAGGGACAATTATGCGGCCGGAAAATACTCCGGGGCACTGGTCAACTTAACGTATGCAAAAGACATTTATTCGCAGCTTTCCGATTCCGAGGGACTGACTGCGTGCGATTCATTGTTCCTTACGATAAACTCCAGCGTAAAGGATGTGCGAAAAGATACCGGGCTATCCTTCTACAAGAAGGCGCGAAGCGAATATTACCTGGGCAGATACGCGGAAGCAAAAGAGTTACTCCTAAAGGCTAAAGACTTATACATTGAGGCGGGCGATTCCGAAGGAGTTACCAGATGCGAGGAATTCCTGGAGGAGATGGGAAAAAGCGAAGAGACCACGTCATCGACCACAACCGTTCAAGAAGAGGATACAACCCTTCCGGAGGATGTGCCCTCAACAACAGAGCCTTCTTCAGTAGACAGCAAGGGACAATCTCCATTGATCCTCGGGCTGGCGGGACTAGTACTTGTACTATTAATCGGATTCGGCATAAAGCAGATGAAGGATCACAAACCGTCTAAGTCCAAAAAGGGGCCAAAGGACGAAACGCAAAAAGATTATTTAGGCGGGGTTTCAACGGCTGTCGGCAGGGAAGAAACCATGGACGAATTCGCAGCTTCAAGTACAGTATCCGATGAAAGAGAGCCTTTAGACTCCGCAGAGACTGAGAAACAAACGTCCTACCGGTCGGGTGCTATCCCACTGGGCGCGGATGTAGTTGAAAACATAACCGGATCTCCTGAATCCCCCATTGAAAAGACCGTTTCATCCGAACCTGCTGTCGGCAAATCCTCCCCGGAAAACGATGCGGGGGAACAGAAAAATGCGGCCGGAGGAAAAGCCATACCTATGGGATATGCCCCCGGAAAGAAGAACGAAAAAGAGTCAGATGAGAAGGACAAAACACAAGAAACCAAGAATGGTTCGGCAGAATAGTGTCCAGAATGCATATTTATTTGTGTAATTCGTATAGTTATATGATGGTTGCCGAAAATTCTCTACTAACTGATATTCTTTCTGAGACTTTGAGTGAAGGACATGTGACCGTCATAGGAACTCTTTCTAAGCCCAAGCATGACGAGGACATAGCCGCGGAACTGAACCTGAAGGCGACAGTCGTCCGTACGCTCTTAAATGACCTGCACATAAAGAACCTCGTGGAATACGAGAGGAGCAAGAACAAAAAGACCGGCTGGTACACCTATCTCTGGAAGAGAAGGGAGGACCGCATAGACGAATTCGTCCAGTCGCATATAAGCGGCAAACTAAACGACCTGCAAAAGCAGCTCGACCTGGAAAAAGAAGGCGTCACGTTCAACTGCGCATGCAACCGCGTGACTCTCGGCGAAGCGATGGAGACAAACTTCATGTGCCCGTCCTGCAGCGAGGCATTCGTAGAATCCGACAACGACAAGATCATAAAAAAGCTCGAGATTGAAATCAAAAAGCTCAACAAGATCCGTAGATAAGAACCAGGCTATTTCTCTGCTAAAAAAAGAGGGATGCGACGAATCCCTTATGAAGCACGTCTGCGCCGTTTCAAGGCATGCTAAAAGCATCGCAGAATCCATCAAGGCCAAAGGCGTCGTTATCGATGTAGATTTTGTGGAGACCGCAGCCCTTTTGCACGACATCGGAAGATGCCGCACCCACGGGATAAAGCACGGCATAGAGGGCGCAAAAATAATGGAGCAGATTTCCCCGGATATTGCGCGCGTCTGCGAGCGGCACATCGGCGCAGGGATAGACCGGAAAGAAGCAGAGATACTGGGACTCCCGGTAAAAGACTATCTGCCAATGTCCCTCGAAGAAAAAGTGATAGCCCATGCGGACAATCTCACAGAGGGCGATCGTATCGTACCGATAGAAGAGACCGTGAAAAAATTCGAGAGCCGCCTTGGGGCAGGACACCCTGCGGTAAAACGGATAATAGAATTAAACGACTATATAGAGAGCTTGTGCAAAGATGAGAAGAGCTGAAGACCTGTTCGAATTGTCGATACCCCATGCAGGGAAATACGCGGGACTCCTTGAGAAGAAGCCTGAATACGAAGAACTGGTAACATTCGCGGAAAACAAGACGGAACCCGTATACAACTGGTTCTATTACAAGGAAGGATTCTCAAAGACCCTGGTAACAGACCTCTTAAAAGAACTGGAGGTGCCCGCTGGCGCATTAGTCCTCGACCCCTTCTGCGGTACGGGCACAACGCTTCTAGCAGCAAAGCAGACGGGCTATTCTGCGATAGGATTTGACATACTGCCTATAGGGGTGTTCGTCGCGAACACAAAGCTCCAGGAAGGATACGACCTGGACGCGCTCTCGCAGAAGATACGGGATATCACGGCACTCAAATTCGGAACGCCGTCGACCAAATGGGCGGATCCCGGCTTCATAGACATGCGTAAAGCATTCTCCCGCTACGCGAGAAACGACATACTATTCTTCCGGGAAAAAATACTCGACGTAGAAGACGACAGGATGCGTAACTTCCTCATGCTCGGTTTGCTCTCGATAGTCTCGGAAGCAAGCAACACAAAGAAAGACGGCGGGGTGATAAGGATAGTGCAGAAAAGGCATCTTCCTCCCGTAAGATACCTACTGAAGAACCGGCTTAAACGGATGTACAAAGACCTGAAGAACGCGCAGCCGACAGGAATTTTTGCCGAAGCGCATATCGGAGACGCAAGAGACCTCCCGCTGGAAAACGACAGCGTCGGAGCATGCATAACGTCTCCTCCATACCTGAATTACATCGATTACACAAAACTGTACGGCCTGGAACTCTCGCTCCTGCTGTCCGGGACAAAAGAACTGATAGATCTGCGCAAAAGGTCCCTGCGCTCTCACGTGGGTGCGGAATACAAAAAAGAAGGAGGCATAAAGTCTGAAAAACTCAAAGAAACACTTGAAAAAGTAAAAGAGGTAACGATCACGTCAAGCAGGTTCCCCGAAGTCCTGACAGGATATTTCGAAGACATGTACATACACCTGGAAAACCTCTACCCAAAGATGAAAGTAGGCGGATACGCCTGCTACGTCGTCGGGAACACGTGCCTCCCGGACCTTACGGTAGATGTTGACTTGATCCTTGCGGAACTCGGAGAACAGGCAGGTTTCACAGCGGAAAAAATACTCGTCGCGAAAGCCAGGTGGTGCGACGTAGGAGGCATACGCAAAGAAAGGCCTGTGAGGGAAAGCGTTGTGATACTCAAAAAATGAAAATCCTCGGAATAGCAGGGTCGCCCCGAAGGAACGGCAACACAGAGCAGCTAGTAAAAGAAGCGCTTAAAGTATGTGACGGGAAGGGCGCAGAGACTGAATTGATATCCCTATCTGGAAAGAATATCCTGTTCTGCGACAACTGCGACGCATGCTCCGGGGGAAAAGCGCCTTGCCCGAAGGAAGACGATGTACGGCAAATACTCGACGCGATGGCGGCGGCAGACGCGATCATCATAGGCTCGCCTACATACTTCGGCTCGGTATCCGGTCAACTGAAGACGTTGTTTGACAGAACCATGCCCCTGCGCAGAAACAATTTCCGGCTGTCCGGGAAAGTCGGCGGAGCAATAGCCATCGGCGGCTCCCGGAACGGCGGACAGGAGAACGTCATACGCGACATACAGAACTGGATGATGATACACGAGATGATCGTCGTCGCGGACAAAAAGACTGCGCATTTCGGAGGGATCGCGATTGGACGGAACCCCGGGGATGCGCTGATGGATGAGACAGGGGTTGCGACTGTAAAAAATCTTGGCTTAAGGGTTTATGATATTTCTTCCAGGATGAATCGCTGATTTCTTTCAATATCTTTTTTTTTACGGGCCTTGCAAGGCGTGCTATGAGCTATTTTCGTCATGCGGCGCGCAGGGCTTAAATAGTCCCCCTGTGTGTTTATCCTGTCGTGGTTTTGTTCTGATGCCGGGCTTGTTTAGAACGGTCTTCTGGAAACGTCCGCAGGTTCCATTATCTGTATGCCGACGCCTCTTTTGAATGAGAGCGGGTGCACGTCTTCCGAGTGGGCTGTTCCTCTCATTTTTCTGATTATCATGTTTCTTCCTGATTCCATTCCCATGGTGGTGTAGTACATGTTTATTGCGCCGTCTGCGACATAGCTTTCCACCCCGTGGGCAGAGCCCATCCTCGGGCCCCCGTCTTCGGGTATTTCCGTTATGAGGAGCGTCGTTAATCCTGCGTTCTTCAGCCGGAAGTTTATGGATATTAACAACTGCCTCACCGCGTGCTTCATCTCTGTCTCGTTCCTGTTCCCCAGGAGGAATTCCAACGCCGGCAGGCTGTCCAGAGCCACTCTTTTTGCATTGATCTTCGCTGCGTCTTCGATTACTATGTCCAGTATCTTTTCTATGTTGAATTCGTCCGGGAGAAGAGACATGCTGCCTTCCGGTCGGTCTTTGAAGCTGCTTGAGCATATGTTGGAACCAGAGCTTTTTATTTCTGTTCCCACCCTTGAGAGGCTTGCGTCTATTATTATGAGTTTTCCGTCTAATTCTGCTTTCTGCAGGTCGAAGCCGTAGTCGAGCATGTCCTGTTTGAGCTCTTTTGGGTCCTGTTCGAGGCATATGAGTATGCCCGGTTCGTTATACTCCGTTATGCCCTTATACAGAAATTGCACTGCGAACGTGGTTTTCCCGCTGCCGGAAGAACCTGAAAGAAGTATGCTACGCTGTCTGGGAAACCCTCCTTCAAGGAGGTTATCCAAACCTGGAATGCCGGTTGGGCACCGTTTATTCATGTCAACCTTATGATCCGTACCTCTTTTGCCTAGAACGGTCGTTTCTCCAGTTCCTGGAAGGTATCTGCGGACTTCATTACATATATCCCCATACCCTTTTTAAATGCCAGCGGGTGCACGTCTTCCGAGTGGGCGGTTCCTCTCATTTTTCTGATTATCATGTTTCTTCCCGATTCCATTCCCATGGTGGTGTAGTACATGTTTATTGCGCCGTCGGCAATGTAACTTTCCACCCCGTGGGCGGAACTGATCCTCGGACCTTCCTCGGGTATCTCTGTTATGAGCATGGTTGTAAGTCCTGCGCTCTTAAGCCGGTAATTGATCGATATCAGGAGTTGCCTTATGGAGTGTCTCATCTCTGTCTCGCTCTGGTTTCCCATCAGGAACTCGAGTGCAGGCAGGCTGTCTAAAGCCACCCTTTTTGCGCCTATCTTGCGTGCGTCTTCAACGACTAAGTCCAGTATCCTGTCTATGTTGAATTCGTCCGGCATCAAAGACCTGCTTCCGAAGGGCTGCTCTGAGAACATGCGCGAAGAGGTTATGGAGGCGTCCATCCTGCTTGTGCCTGCTCTCGCAAGGCTTGCATCTATTATTATAAGCCGTCCCTGGTCTTCCTCCTTCTGGAGGTCGAAACCGAAAGCCGCCATATCCTCCTTCAGTTCTCTTGGGTCCTGCTCTAAGGATATGAGTATCCCGGGTTCATTATAATCTGTTATCCCCTTGTATAGGAATTGCACGGCGAATGTAGTCTTCCCGCTCCCGCACGTTCCCGATAAAAGAATGCTTCTCTGCCTAGGGAATCCGCCCTCGATTAACTCGTCCAAGCCTATTATGCCGCTGGGGCATCTCCTGTCCAGGTTGACCATTTTGATATGCCATTATATAATGCTGGATAAGAGTATATAAACTTCTCATCCCCCCAAGCTTCGTCCACGGAATACCCCTCATGCACTATCCCTGTCAGGGCACAGATCATCGCTCTCGGATCCTTCCGTATCGATCACAGATATATGGCCTTGTCTCTTCCAGGAACGGGTCTATGCCCCCAGCATAATTCGATAATAGAAAAGCAGCCGAAGCCAAGACTAAAGAAACAGTATGAGCATTTTAATTAAAAAGGTCCCTGCCCATCATCCTTGCCTTCTTCAGGGTGTCTTTCTGCTTCAGGACGCCCCCTTTTTCGTCCACGCCGGGTGCGACGATAAGCCCTTTAATGTTGAATCCAAGGACTTCAAGCATCTCCCCTGTCGATTCATAGTAAGGCATAAAGAGCGCGCTGTCGGTTTGTCCCTGGGTGAATGCCAGGATCAGGTCTTTTCTTTTCCCTTTTTTCAGCGGGGACCCGGGGTTCTGGAACGGCAGCAGCCGGTCGATGAATAACTTCATCTGCCCGCTCATCTGCCACATGTATATAGGGGATCCGAATACTACTGCACTCGCTTTGTTTATCTCCTCATAAAGCTTCTGCATGTCGTCCTTTAAGATGCAGCCTATGCGGTCACGGCAGCTGTAACATGCCTTGCAGCCTTTGATGTTCAGTTCCGTGACATTATAAACTGCGATCTGCGCCCCTTTTTCCGATGCGCCCGCCAGTATCTCATTTACGAGTATCTCAGTGCTCCCGCCCTTCCTCGGACTACCTATGAAACCAACTGCTTTCATTATATCTCACCATTTATTATAACGTATCCTGGCCTCATCGAAGCGGTCTTCCGTATGATAACGAATTCCCGCGTCCGCTCGTTTCAGGCGGAAGGCGCAGCCATTGCAGCTTTAAGGAGGTCCCTTACGATTACGCCGGAAACCTGCTTTTTCCCGTATTTCCCGATGCTCCGGCGTGTAAGGATCGTGTCCATCCTGAAATTTATTGCCCCGCTCTTTAATAAATATCGTTTGTAGCATAAAACGCAAGCAAAATGAATATACATCTGCCATACGGAAAAAAAGGAACAACCGTTAACGTACCCGAGAAGAATCTTGCAGGAATACTCAGGCCCGCCGAATATACTGCTAAAGAAGACCCTGAAAGCCTGATAAAGAACGCGCTCAGGAATCCCCAGGGGACAAAGACTCTTTCCGAGATCCTAAAGGCAAAAAAGAAAAAGGACGTCGTTGCGATCGCCGTAGACGATCATACGAGGCCCTGTCCCACGGACAGGATCCTTCCGCCCCTGCTTGAGGAATTGTATTCCGCGGGCGTGAAAGACGAGAACATCCTGATAATATTTGCTACCGGGAGCCACAGGACGACCTCGAAGGACGAAGCGGAAAAGCTCCTCGGAAAAGAGATCGCGTCGAGGATAAGATACATAAGCAACGACTCCTGGGGAACGGATTACGTGGACATCGGGACGACCGGGAGAGGGACGAAAGTCATGCTCAAAAAAGCGTTCTACGATGCGGACATAAAGATCCTCACAGGCGACGTGGAGATACACTACTTCGCAGGCTACGGCGGAGGACGTAAAAGCATCCTCCCGGGAATAGTGCGCTATGACACCATACAGGACAACTATAAACGTAATTTCTTCGACCCGAACGCCAGGCCCGCAAAGCTGGACGGGAACCCGATGTACGAGAACATGACCGAAGCTGCAAGGTTCGCAAAAGTCGATTATACCATAAACGTCGTCCAGGACGAAAAAGGGATAGTGGGCGCGTATGCCGGCGACTTCGACATAGTCCTGAAGAAAGGCGCGGCCCTCGTGGAGAAGATCTACATGGCAAAGGCAAAAGAGAAAGCAGATATCGTGATATCGTCGGCCAACGGATCCCCCCATGACATCGACCTATACCAGGCCTACAAGGCGCTCCATCTAGCCCTTGCCGTGGTGAAAGACGGAGGATCGGTCATCCTGCTCGCCGAGTGCCCGGAGGGTCCCGGAAACAAGAACTATGAGGCCTGGATGAAGAAATACAAGACCAAGGAAGAGATGAGAAAAGAGCTTGACCGGGAGTTTAACATCGGCGGGCACAAGGCCTACTACAACCTTCTGGCTATCGAGAAGGCGGACATATACCTTGTAACTGCGATGCCCAGGGATGAAGTCGAGGGCCTATACAGATTCAAGTACGCGAAATCCGTTGACGAGGCGCTGCAGCAGACACTGAAAAAACACGGAAAAGAAGCAAGCGTCCTGGTGATACCCGAGGGAAGCACTACCGTGAGCGGCGTATAACTGTAAAAATGACAAGCATTGATGCGGACGTTGATCCTGCAAGAGTCTCGGAAAAACTATCCGAGTATCAAAAAGAATGCCTTTTACTGGATGTCCGGGAGGAGGACGAATACGCGCTGGGGCACATACCCGGCGCTGTCAACGTTCCCCTGTCAGACCTGCATAACCGCATAAAAGAGCTGAAGAAAGATAAGAGCATCGTTGCCATCTGCCTTTCGGGCGGCAGGGCGAAGGTTGCGGCTAAACTCCTGGGAGAAAAAGGCTTCAACGTGAAGATCATGGCGGGAGGCATGCGCTCCTGGAAAGGCGCAGTTGTGAAATGATCTTAGATTCCGATCCCTCTTAACAAGTCCCTGAACATGTAGCCGATCACTACCACCAGGAGCAGCCCCGATGTAAGCAGGGAATAGGCCAGCACGAATCCGTTGTTCCTCATGTTATTGTATGCTCTGCCGGCTTATATAAACCCTGCCGTTTTCTTTCGGTTTAGGCCGAAAGGATTATTAATAGTCCTTCTCATTGTCGATGTTCGCGTTCTTTTTGCCGGGGTATGCGTTTATGTGTGTGCATTTGGATAACGGATTTGGGATCCCGGTTGGTCTATCGGATAGGATCCCAACTGCGGGCAGCCGTAGGTTCTGGAAGCGAATCGGTCCAATGTGTCCCATATTCCGTTATTAGAAACATGCAAGGATGCCCTGCGAGCCTCATATTTGGTGTGTGCCTATTGGGGTGCGCAGCATATGTTCTTTAAGGCGTAGTTGTTGTTTTTTTCTATTCTGTTTTTTCTTTTGGAAGCGTGAATGATATGGTCATGCCCTTGTTTATTCCATTGCTTGAAGCGTTTATCCTGCCTCCGTGTTTCTCGACTATTCTCTTGCATATTGACAGTCCGAGGCCTGTTGAGTATGGGTCGTGCCTTGATGTGTCTGCTTTAAAGAACTCTGTGAATAGCCCGCTTATCTGGGTTTTTTCCATTCCTATTCCCGTGTCTGTGACTGATATCTCCACCGCGTTTTCTCTTTCTGCTGCGGCAAGGGTTATGGTCCCTCCTGCCGGGCTGTATCTTATGGAGTTACTTATCAGGTTCTCGAAAACCTCTTTTATGTGGAGTTCATCCGCGTACACATATATGTTTTCCGGTACCCTGTTTATTGATGTGATATTGGATTTTTCGAAGACTACCATTGTGTCTGATATTATATTTTCCACCATCTTATAAAGATTTATTTTTGTCTTGTTGAGGGTGAATCTTCCTGCGTCCATTCTGGCTATGTCAAGAATGCTTACAACAAGATTCCTCATGTACTGGATGTTGTTATTTATGACATGGAATCTTTCTTTGTCTCTTTCGTTCGTTATGTGCGGTTCAAGGAGCGGCATCAGGGCCATCATCGGAGTCAGCGGAGTTCTGAGGTCGTGGCTTAGCTGGTTCATGAATTGCGTCTTGAAGTTAAGCAGTTCCTGCACCCGGTTCTTTTCTTCCTCCAGATCTTTTGTGCGCTCTTCAACCATTCTCTCCAGGTTTAATGAATATTCTTTCAGTTTTTCTTCTGCCTTTTTCCTCTCGGTTATGTCTCTTGCTATGCTGAGAACCGCTTTCTTTCCTGAATACTCTATTGCCCTGCTGTTTATTTCTACCGGTATAAGCCTCCCGTCTCTTCGCACATGGCCGCTTTCGAATATTATGCGGCCCTTTTCCAGGACCTCATTTATCCTCTGATGCATGAGTTCGCCGTATTCGGGAGCCTCTATTTCGCTGGAGGACATCCTGAGGATCTGCTCTCTTGTAAAACCCAGCTTATCGCATGCCGCGTCATTCACTTCTATGAATTTTCCTTCCAGATCATATATGAATATTGTGTCGCTTGCCGAATTGAAAAGCGTTCTGAACTTCTGCTCGGATTCCGAGAGTGCTTCTTCCATGAGATTGCGTTCCGTTATATCCCTTATGGATTCGATAGCTCCCGTGATGTTTCCTTCCGAATCATACAATGCCACGGCCACGGAAGAAAGATACATGCCGAGTTTCTTTACATATGATTCCTCGATAAGGACATTACCCGCCCTATGCATGGTTCCGTATCTTATCTCTTTCTTCGATGCGTCGGGCTTCAGCACCAGGTCTGCAAGGATGGGATTCCTCTCTTCGTAGAACGGCAGGGCATACTCATAATCCCCTTTACCCAGTATATCCGCAGCTTTCACGCCCGTCATCTTCTCTATTGCCTTGTTCCAGGCAATGACCCTCCCGTTCCCGTCTATTACGAATGTCGCGTCGGGCAGGAAGTCTATTATGTCCATAAGCCTGCTTTCCGATTCCTGCAGGGCGTTCTCCGCTTTCTCTCTTTCCGTAACGTCCCTCATGGATTCGATAGAGCCGACGCGGCGGCCCGTGCGATCAAACAAGGGAGATGCTTTAAGCCAGAGGACTGTTTCTTCTCCTTTCCCCGGATTGAGAATATTAGAGCGGGACTCGGCGAATAATGTGTCCCCGGCCCGCTCTACTTCGGCGTATCCAAGGGCTTTTATCTCATCCCCGGGCCTGCCGATTAGATCAATCAAGAGCGGCCTTTTCTTGCCGTAGAACGGGAGGGCATAATCATAATCCCCTCTGCCGACGATATCGTCCGCCTTGAGCCCTGTGAGTTCCTCTATCGCTTTGTTCCAGGCTATGACCCTTCCGTTCCCGTCTATTACGAACATTGCATCCGGGAGGAAGTCTATTATGTCCGCCAGACGCTGCTTCGAATCCTGCAAAGCCTGCTGCGATCGCTTATTGGTTATCTCCACGGCTGCGAGGTTTCCGAGCAGCGTGAGGGTTGCAAGGTCCTCGCCTGTGAATCCGGTCTTTTCGCGGTTGAATACATACAGCACTCCCAGGTTCGTAGGGCCGGCCTGTATTGGTACCGCCATGCCTGAAAGAAGCCCTTCATCGGATATTATCCCGTTGACCGGGTGCGATATCTTTTTGTCCTTGAAATAGTCGTCTACTATGTAGCCTCTGCGCGTCTGCATTACCAGGCCGCCCAACTCCTTTCCGTACGGGACTTTCATCTGTTTGAAAGACTCGGTCCTGATGCCTGAAACGGTATGCATGTGCACTTCCCCGTATTCGTCGTCGCATAGTCCGATATATGCGGTATCGGTAGACAGGATCTCGCGGCTTTTTTCCACGATAAATCTCAGGTTCTCTTCCAATGTCTTTTCCGACATGTTCAAAGCCAGGTCATAGAGAACCTTGAACTTATTCAATTCCTGGCTGAGCCGTTTTTCCGTATACTTGCGTTCTGTGATATCGACTCCCTGGGCGATAGTTGCCCTCAGGGTCTTTCCGTCTTTGTCATAAATGTGGGCGGAATTCCAAAGCGCGAGGCGCATCTCGCCGTTCTTGCACTGGATGGATATCTCCACAGATTCCCAGCGCTCTTCTTTCAGGGTCCTCGCGATCTTATACATGGATTCTTCCTCCTTCTCTTTTGGGAATAGAAGGCTCAGATCCTTTCCTATGACTTCGCCGGCGGTATATCCCGTGAGATACTCAAAGGCGCGGTTGAATCTCGTTATCCGGTAGCCCTGGTCCCAGACGATGATGGGTGCGTTGGCTGAATTTATCAGACTCTCCAGGTAATTTGTCGTTTCAAGTAGTTCGTTTTCTGCTTTTCTTCTGGCTGTGACGTCGGTAAATATCCCGGTGATCCCCTTGACTACGCCTCGCTCGAATAAGGCCTTGCCGCTGCTTCGCAGATAACGCGTGGCCCCGGCCCCGTCTATTACCCTGAACTCATAGGGTTCGAATTCCCCTAACAGAGTCCTCTGGAGGTTGTCTATCATCCCCTGCAGGTCGTCAGGATGCGCAATGTCTGAAAAGCTCTTGCCGATGATCTCCCTGGGTTCGTATTTCAAAGCTCTTTTAACGGCCGGGCTGACGTAAGTAAATTTTCCTTTTTCGTTCAGCGTGTATATGACGTCGTTTATGTTGTCCACGAGGCTGTGATATTTTTCCTCGCTCTGTTTGAGCGAGGCCTCGGCTTTCTTGCGTTCGGTGACATCGGTCAGTATCCCGGATATGCCTCTCACATTGTCTTTCTCTATTATGGCTCTGCTGGAGCTGCGTATATAATGGATAGAACCCGATATATCTGTCATCCGAAACTCGTATGGCTCCAGTTTTCCTGCGAGAACCTTTTCAAAGCTTGCCATCAGGTCATGCAAGTCCTCCGGGTAGATAAATCTTGAGAAATGGATTCCGATGATTTGTTCTGTTTTATATCCAAAGAGCCGTTCTACTGTCGGGCTGACATAAATAAAATATCCTTTCTTGTCCAGCGCGTATATGACGTCGTTTATGTTGTCCACGAGGCTGTGATATTTCTCTTCTGATGTTTTCAACGCCTTTTCCGAATCGTTTATCCTTGAAAGCATCGTGTTGATAGCCCCTGCAAGGTCGTTTAATTCATCTTTCCCTTTGTCTGAGATCCTTGTTTCGAGGTTGCCTGTTTCCCCTATTTTCATGACGCCCCCGACGATCTTGGACAGCCTGAAGAGGACTGTTCGGTCAAAGAAGAACAGCATGACCAGCCAGGAGAATACGCTGGATAATAGCACCAGCACGAGGAGGTCTCTTGTGGTGGCCTTGCCGACAGGATAAACAGTTCTCGGGCTTTCCGTCCGGTATATCATGGCTGCTTTTCCGTAAACGTCCTTTATCACTCCGTATCCGTTCAAGGATGCGTTCCCGGTCAGGCGAACGTACACTGGGCTCTCATCTGAAATATGCGTTCTGGCATCCTTGTAATCCGGGGGGAGGTCCTTGTCCCATACGGCGTAAATAGAAACCGGGAGCCCTGTTATCCAGGATATGTCGCCTCGTTCTTCTGCGTCGAGGAAGCGGCCGATTATGAGGGTTCCATCAGGGGGCCCTTCGCCTTTCACGGTCAATACGGGTTTTGAGGATATGTACATGGGGCCGCTTGAAGTGACTAATATTCCCGTGTTCGCGTCTTTGGCGTCGAGTTTTATCAGGGGGTCGTTTGGCTGCATGTACAACAGGCTGTCGGGGATAGGCAGCTCCTCGTACTTCTTGTAATCATACGCCTTGCCCCATAATATGCTTCCGGAGGCGTTGTAGAACAAAATGAGGTTTATCCTGTTTGTTTCAAAGACCTTGTCGTCAAGGTTCTCTTTTATGTATCCGGCGTCCCTGTTCTCTAAAAACTCATATGCCTCATTCGACGTGGCCCAATCCCCGGTCATTACCTCCAATGCGGAGTATTTGCTGGAAAGGACCGAGTACACGCGGTAAGTATTCACCTGCATGTCGCTTATTTCAACGGATTCGAAGCCCTTGAAAAGCAGGTTTTCGGCAGAGAAATAGACTGCCCCCATTATGCATAAAAAAACCAATGCCAAGACTGCGAAGGTCTTGCTTCTGATGTCCATAAAAACCCCGGAGAATACTGGCCTATTTGTTCACTTCCTTTTTTGTTACTGCCAAAAAGATCCTGGCCCGCAGATCCGCGGGATCGAACGGTTTGTCAATGTAATCCTCGGATGACAGGGAGCCTAATTCCCTTGAGAGGCTGTCTGTTTTGCCTGTCAGGTATATCAAGGGTATTTTGGCCAGGTCTTTGTTCTCCTTGATCCTTGCGACAACTTCCCAGCCGTCCATTTCCGGCATCATTATATCCATTAGTATGACGTCCGGCTTGCAGCGCTTCAATCTGTTCAGGCACTCTTTTCCGCTTTCCGCGCAGGACACGGAAAAATTGTTGTCTGATTCCAGGGACTCTTTAATAGAAAACAGGACGTCCTTGCTGTCGTCAACCGCCAGGACCGCTATTTTCATACATATGCCTCCTCTTGATTATTTTCTCTATCCTTCCCTTCAGGTCCGCAGGGTCAAAGGGTTTCTCTATGTAGTCTACTGACATGGCTTTCCCTATGCCTTTGCTGAGTTTGTCGGTCTTGGCGGTGAGGAATACCACAGGTATGTCCTTGGTCTGTTCGTCTGATTTGATCTTGGCCACAACTTCAAAGCCGTCCATTTCCGGCATCATTATATCCATCAGTATGATATCCGGCTTGCAGGACTTCATCTTTTCCAGGCATTCTTTTCCGCTTCCGGCGCATTCCACGCTGTAGGACGGGTTCGACTCCAGGGACTCCTTTACTGCGAAAAGGATGTCTTTGTTGTCGTCGACTATCAAAACAATTGTTTTCATGGGCAGGACTAATCCAGGGGACTAAATATAAACATATGTTATATAGTTTAAGCGATTACCTTAAAAAACTTATTGGAGAACGGGCTTTTAGGCGGAATTCAAAGCCTGCCTGAAACCTCCCTCAGTCCAGTTCTCAAGGCGGAGATATCCAAAGATTTATTAACGTTGGTTTTCTCTTGTTCGTGCTTCAGGAATGCCAGTTCTCCTGAAATCTTGTATAACTCTTTCAGATCCGACCTTCTTTTTGCGTTCAGACAGGTCCAGCAGGTTGCGTTCCTCCTGTAAACGGACACTGTGTTGATATACTGGTCCAGGCGGATATTGCCCCTGGTTACTTCCTCCAAAAGGTATTTACGCATTATGCGTGTCTCGCTCCTTACGAGATGGCCTACAAGGGATATAACCATGGCAACTCCCATCCAGTCGATGAAAAAGCCTGCCACCTGCAAGGCAGGTATCATTGTTACCGTTAGAAAATTATGCAGGGAATGTAGTCCGACGGCGGCGGCGAATCCCGCTACAGGCGTCGTGTACCTTTTAATGCCTTTCGAGAGCCTGGCGACCGATAATCCCATGCCAGTCAGGCTTGTCAGGGTCGCATGGAGAAAAGGGATGAGCACGGTACGGACAAGCGCTACTGTCAGCAGGCCCGTTACGCCGGACCTCGTGAACCCCCTGAAGATATATAACATGTTCTCTGCGGCGGCGAAGCCGAAACCGACGAGGCTCCCGTATATTATCCCGTCCAAAGGAGTGTTGAAATGCCTGCGGGAATACAGGAATAAAAGAAGCAGGGCAAGGCCCTTTACACACTCCTCGACAAACGGCCCGACGAAGACCGTTGTAGTGGCGTCGGATATTCCCCGATTTCCGGTTATCAAAAAGACGCTCAGCCCGAATAACGTGTTTATGGAAAAAGCAGATACTGAGGCCACTAAAAAACCCCAGAGGAAGACCGTGACGAATAAAAGAGGCGGCTCCTTCTTATAGACGTCCAGCCGGGTCAGCATTAACGCAAATGCCGCCATGGGAAGCAGTCCGAACAGGGCCGCAAGAAACACGCCAAGTAAAGGATCCATGTCATCTATTTATTTATCTATTTATGCCGCGTAAGGGGAAAAATCAAATGCTCCCGCTCGAAAGAAGGCGTATGTGCCGAATATGCGCTAACAGCGCACGTACCCGGCGGGCACACGACAGTAGGCACTATTGGCCGGTTCATACTACATTCATGTGCTGAACTTTTTTTTTTGTTGTATTGGACATATGCCAGACTAAAATAACGTAAGCATGTCTTTTATCTGTTCGTCTCTTATAAACCTACACGTAAAGCAGGCATCTGCCGCAATGGTTAACAGAGCGGTTACCCCGGGATTCAACCAACTGGCAGTTCTACTCTGGCAGGAGGCTCCCCGGAAGAACCAGGATATTTCCATAAAAATGAAAAAAGAAACGGATGAATACGCGGAATTCATGCTGCGGCAATACCGGCTGGTAGATGCCTACTGGTTCCTTTCCGTGGAGAAGAAATACGGCCTCTCCTCCGCCGTGGAAATGAACGAAGAAGTCTGGGAGCATCTTTCCGCGAAGACTGCAAGAGAGATAAAACGCAGATTCGGCATAGACAAAAAAGGGCTGGACGGATTAGTTAAAGCCCTGTCATACTACCCCTGGACAAGGATAACCGGATACGAAATAAAAAAGGACACGGGAAAAATCACCCTGACGGTCGCACACTGCCCGCCCCAGGAAGGCAGGATCAAGAGCGGCCTCGGGGAATTCCCCTGCAAGAAAATGCACATAAAAGACTTCTCGGCATTCGCAAAAGAGATCGACGAACGAATCGAGATAAGATGCGTGCATGCGCCGCCGGATGAGCACCTGAAAGAACGCTTCTGCGAATGGGTCTTCACGCTGAGAAAATAAGTTAGGCACTACATATAAAAGCGCAGGCCGTGTTTTATCCAAAAAAATTCTAAGATACCCGGGAAGTAAATAAGGCGTCCAATGGAGAAAGAGACCGATGCAGTAAAGGATTCTGAGAGCGTGTTAAAGTAATACGGCCGGTTCAAGCTGTCGGACGCTTACCCGGCCATCTGACCCACAAAAAAAGAAGAAGGCAAGACCCATGCAACAAACCAGACTACATCAAGGAGACGTTTTTTTCTTCCTCCGCTCCTCTTCCGATCCCCTCAGGCAGAAAAAACCCTTCGTTAGCCCGGCCTTGAAATTAAACGGGCAGCGGTGGCAATAGCATCCCTTTGCCTCTTTTATACAGGTAGGGCTCTCGCCGGCCAGGCAAAACAAGACCTCCTTGTTCTTCTCGGCGCATGGAGTATACGACCTGCAGGTCCTGCACACGCAAAGATTCTTGTTCTCAAAAATAAACTTCGACCGCTCCTCCTCAGAGGACATTCTTAGTTTCTCCAAAAGCTTCGCGAACTTGGGCATGTAGAACACCTCATCTTATTCTATGAACTCAGGACAATAAAACACGAAAAAAACCGGGCTAGGACGCCCGGAGGGTTGTTTTCTCCGATGAATCCCTAATATCGAACATGGAAGACACAAACGATTTACTGGCGGAAGTTTCCGCCTCCATGGGAAAGATGCAAAAAGAATATCCTGCATATATGGCCCCTTTCGGCATGTTCATGAAAAAGGCGGAAGGAGTAGGGTCCCTGAACGTGAAAACAAAAGAATTGATTTCAGTTGCCCTGTCAGTCACGTCGGAATGCAAATGGTGCATAGCCTACCACGTGAAGAACGCGATAGACTCCGGTGCGAGCAGAGAAGAGATAATGGAATCCTGCTACGTTGCCGTCCTCATGGGCGGAGGCCCTGCCATGATGCAGATGGGGAGAGTGATGAAGGCGCTGGACGACTATGGCGCAAAATAAGACCCTGGACATTGGAATATGTGTTTTATCCTCTGTTTTCCGTAATATAACCAGGGAGGTGTTTATTCCATGTCCGATCTAAAAACAGAGGTTTCAAGGTTCCTGAACTCGATGGATTATCTGAATCTGGCCACGGTTTCCCGCGAATGGAGACCGCTCGTCCATACTATCGCATACGCATCAGAAGGCGCAGTAGCATATTTCTCCACGGACCGCCGCAGCCGCAAGATGGAACACATATCAGAAAACCCTTATGTAGCCTATACCGTGGACCCGGACAGCAGGGAATGGACGTGCATGAAAGGAGTACAGATGCAGGCAAGGGCATCGATCGTGACCGATCCCTCTGAACAGAAGAAGGCAAGAGACCTTTTGATCGCAAAATTTCCAATGGTCGCAAGCATGCCCCAGGACAAGAACGCCGTCATGGTGAAACTGGAACCCATCGAATGCGATTACCTGGACTATTCCCGGGGCTTCGGCCACTCGGACAGGGTAAAATTTGCGTGAAAAAACAAATACCTGATTCAAGCATTGCGACCCGTAGCAGAAATACCGGCTATTTCTAAGGATTTATAGTCATAACGACCTGTTAATATCCGGGCACAGCAACATGGCAAGCGAAGCAAACAAGAACCTGATATACTATTTTTCATTGATCGGATTATTCGCCATTTTTTCAACGACCATAAGCAAGAATCCCGTTCTCCCGCTCTACGCAAAAGACCTGGGCGCAGACGCATCATTGATAGGCCTCATATCCGCGCTCTCCCCTTTCGCAGGAGTAGTCTTCAGCTTTCCGATAGGCGTTGCATCCGACCGGTTAGGAAGAAAAAAACTCCTGACATTTGCGGGCCTCATATTCGTCTCCGCGCCGCCAATGTACCTTCTTGTCGGAGCAAATCCCTGGCTCCTCATACCCATAAGATTCTTCCACGGAGCGGCGACAGCGATCCTCGGACCGGTAGTATCCGCTATCCTCGCGGAAAAATATTCATCCACCAAAGGCGAGAAAATAGGCCTCTATTCCTCATCGACGCTGATTGGAAGGACCATTGCCCCCTTGATAGGCGGCGCCGTGATATCACATTACGCATTCGCAGGATTCAGCAATTACCAGACGGTGTATCTGATAGCAACGGCCGCAGCGATTCCAGTGTTCCTCATAATCCTCCTCTACAAAGAAGACTCGGGGCGTGTGCAGGGAGCCATTACATTTTCCGACTTTAGGGAAAGCCTTCTCACGTTCTTTTCAGACCGGCTACTATTCGCGACCGCCCTCGTCGACCTCTCGACGTATTTTGCGTACGGCGCGCTGGAAACGTATCTTCCATTGTTCCTCCAGATAAAAGGTTTTTCGGCGGCAGACACCGGCATCATATTCTCAATACAGATATTCACGATAGCGGCAACAAAACCCCTTCTAGGCAAGGCGGCAGACAAGGTGGACAAGAGAAAGCAGATAGCACTCGGCCTCTTTGCACTGGGGATGGCGATGGCAGCGGTTCCGTACGCTGCGGATATGAACCATTTCCTCCTGATAAGCGTGGTCGCAGGGCTTGCGATCTCCACCTCGACGATAGCGACGACGACGTACACCGCCGACATCGCGAAAACAAAAGAGCTTGGAGCGTCTATGGGCGCGCTTTCAGCCATTATGGATATCGGGCAGACTGCAGGCCCCCTTCTGACCGGGATGATAATCGTTTCGGCAAGCTATGCTGCGGGCTTCATGGCAAGCACGGTCCTTGCGGTCGTGATCACTGCTGTTTTCCTTTATGCAACTTATCCAAAAAAGACACCTGCCACCTAAAGTCTGGCCGTGTTTTATTCTCTCCTTTTCTAAATATACAACCCTCCAAAAGCTTCTTTGGGGGAAAAATAGGTGGGTGGTTTAAATGGAAACAAAATATGATGTTCTGGACGGCATGAAGGGCATGCGAAAATACGGCTGGATGCGGCCTACTCTTGTGGACGTTCCCGGCCTGATGGACGGGGCTATGACTTTTCAGGTACGCGATCCCGTGAGCCAAAAGGGAAAATCAGAAGTCTGCCGATGGATAAAGATAGACGAGATCTGTCAGGGCAATCCATAATGGCCTCATTTGTACACTTCGACCTGCCGGCAGACGATCTTGCTCGGGCAAAAAAGTTCTATGAGTCACTGTTTGACTGGAAGTTCTCAGGGGTTCCCGGCATGGATTATTTTTTCATAGAGATGAAAGACGCGCAGGGCAAACCGGGCCTCGCAGGAGGAATGGGCAGGAGAGACAGTCCGGAGCAGAGGATAACCAATTATATAGGCGTAGACTCCGTGGACGAGTATATGGAAAAAGTAAAAAACGCAGGAGGAAAGGTCCTGTCACCCAAGATGCCAGTTCCAGGATGGGGATATCTGGCTATATGCATGGACACGGAAGGGAATACATTCGGCCTGTGGCAGGAGGACAGGGACGCAAGATAAGGATCTAAACGGAATGTCTTCTGGAGAACTGATAGACAACATCAGGCCAGTTACGGTGCCGAAAGGATGTTTTTTTGTTTTACTTTTTCTTATATCTCTTCTCGAACATCTTCCAAGATTCTGCGGCGGCAGGCTGCACTTTCTCAAGTCTCTCCACCACGAGGTCTCGTATTCTTTTCGTCTCGATCGCTTCCTCATTCCTCGCGATGGATATAACTTCCTCGGCTATGCGCAGGATCTCCTCCTCGCATTCGCCCAGGCATTTTCCGGCGTCTATGTAAGCCTTGCGCACGGAGCGCCTGATCTTCTCGGTTTTGAAGGCCTCGCGGTCTCCTGTTATCCTCTTTATTATGTATGTCATGGCAGATACACCGTTGCGTCGTATCTTAGAGAAACAAAGTAAAAAAAGAGAAGAATATTCAAACCTTCCTTAGGAACATTTTCATATCCGGCCTCAAGCCATAAACGAAGAGCATCTGGGGGTACGATTCCTGTTGGAGTCGCCTGTTCTGCCCGAAGTCCAGATTCTTTGGACTGAACTCTCTTTTGAGTTCAAGAGTAGTAGGTTGAATCAGCCAGGGCATTACATGCTTTTTTACCTGAGTTTATAATATTCTATACGATGGAAACTAAAAATCTTCTACTGGGGGGGGGCCTTTTATTATTGATGGTGCTTCCTTTTTGCGGGTATGCGGACACATGGACTCGTATATATGACAAAGGCAACGTCAGCATCTACTCTCTTGGGGCGTATCAGGGGAGTCTGTATGCCGGCGGGTATCAGGAAGACGGTAAACGGACCAGCAATATCTACGCCTTTAACGGCAGCTCCTGGCGGACGTCGTATGCGACCCTTGCAGGTTCTCTTATCATGGCTATCAAAGAATACGACGGCAGGCTTTATGCATCTGAAATTTATGGGGATCCTTACAGCGATATACTCGCATATAACGGCAGCGGATGGAGCCAAAATTTAAGCGCAGTCTGGACTTATGATGTACCCGGTTGCTCTCTGTCTGCATCCCTTGAAGTGTATGATGGGAAGCTGTACTCAGGTAGCCTGACCGGTTACTCTGAAATTCCTGCAATTATCTATTTTAACGGAACAAATTGGGCTATAGCTTACTCTCCAGAGGGAAGGGTCTATGCACTAAAGGCGTATAATGGTAAACTTTATGCCGGGATAGAAACTGTTTGGCTCACCCACAACAACGTGATCGCATTCAACGGCACCTCCTGGGAAATAGTTCACAATGGTACTGAGTTCGTCGAATCCATGGAAGAATATGACGGAAAGCTCTACGTGGGAACGAATCAAGGCATCTTCGTCCTCGACGGGACAAACTGGTATACTACATATCCAAGCAGCCACACTGTCTATGGATTGAAGAGCTTTGGCGGAAAGCTGTATGCAGGGCTTGGTGTCGGAGGAATAATAGTCTACAATGGGGTTGGCTGGCAGACAAGCTACGCCGGCAACAAGACTGTATATGCGCTTGAATCCTATAATGGAAAACTATATGCCGGGCAGGGAACACAAGTAACTGACAACGACGGGGGCGTTCTGGTACTAGAAGGCGTCACTACGACGACTACTTCCACAACCACTACTACGACAACCACTTCTACAACCACTACTACGATCCTCACGACAACGTCTACGAGCAGTACGACATCCACAACCACGATGGTCACTACGACTTCGACAAGCAGTACGACATCCACGACAACTGCCTCATGCCTTATGCCCGGGAACTCGCCCCCTTGTGAAATAGTAGAATTGTCAGAGGTATTATCAGGGATCAACGAGTGGGTAACTGGAGAAATGAGTATAGGGGAAGTGATAGACCTGATAAACTCATGGGCTAATCCGGCCGGCCACGCGCCGAACTGATATTTTTTATAGCTTAAGGAGATTTGATAAACAGTTTCATATCAGGCCTCACCCTGTTCTGTTCGAAGCCCAATTCCTTCGGATCGACCCCCATCGCAAGCGCCAGAAGCTGCGGATAATGCAGGCACGGTATCTTGTACTGCTGACCTGTCTCAGTCTCCGCAGCCCTCTGGTTAGCATCATACATGACGTTGCAGAACGGGCAGCCTGTGATCATTATGTCGGCACCGGCCGCTTTGACGTGCGAAAGCTTCTCGCCAGTCATCTTATAGGCGGTCTTCGCGTCCGCTGCCAGCACGTATCCTCCGCAGCACTGCAGCTTGTCGTAGTAGTCGACCGACTTTGCTCCCGTTACTTCGATTAGCCTGTCCAAACTTACTGGATTTTTCGGATCGTCGAACATGATCTCTTCCGAAGGCTTCAAAAGGTGGCAGCCGTAGTGCGCCGCGGCTTTCACGTTCGTGAGGGGGTTAGCGATCTTTTCTTTTATTTTCTCTATCCCGATGTCTTCGTACAGCACACGGATGAGGTGCTTTACTTCTATAGTTCCCCTGTACTCGCGGCCTACTTCAGTCAGGACTTCGTTCACTTTGTCCTTTAGTTCCGGGTTCTCCTTCAGCTTCTTGTTGGCCCGGTACAATGAGCCGTTGCATCCGTTGCATAGTACGAGGAGGTCGAGTTTCTTCTCTTCCGCCATCGACAGCACGCGGGCGGCCATGGAAAGATACGTCATCTCGTTTATGAGCTCGAAATACAGGCCGCAGCATCCCGCATCCGGGAGGTCGACAAGCTCTATTCCCAGCGACTCCGTAACCTTCCTTGTGGCAAGGTCGTAGTTGGAGGCGCGGAATGGTATCGTGCAGCCGATGAAATAAGCATATTTGTTTTTCATTTCCCTCCTCCTGTCTTCTCGATGATCCTCTTTATCTCGTCATTCGTCTTAACGGGCGGAAGGCCCATTCTCTCCCTTCTCTTGTTCTCGAGTTCGCCTATGGTCGCCGTGAATCCGCAGGCCTGTAAATTCGTTACGAGCGGTCTTATTGATTCAGGTATCCCTTTTTCTTTAACATAGAGCCGGCGCAGGAGGCTTATGATGTCCGCTACTTTCGTTTTTGTCGGGCAGCGTTCCTGGCATGTGTAACAGTTCGTGCAGAGCCAGACGTCGTCTTCTATCTTTCCTTCTATCACCGCCCTGTGGAGTATCCTCCTGGGATTGTATTTCTCATTCATCCGGGCCGAGGGGCACCCTCCGGTGCACATGCCGCATGAAAAGCAATAGCTTAATGTCTTTGCATCTATTTCGTGCTTTAGTTCCTCACGTAGATCCATCTTCGAGTTTGACCTTAATCTTCTCTACCAGCCCCGGAAGAGACCTCTCCACTTCCGCTGTAAGAGTTTCTCCATATTCTGTTACATTCTCTACTTCTATTCCGTATATCTCTATTAAGGGCATTACTCCCATGAATTTTTTTCCGTATTCGATAGCACTGCGAAAGTCCGCGTCGTGCGGCGAGAGCCCGTGCAGGGTCGGCATGTCCTCGGGAGTCAGATGATACATCTCTCCAGGTACGCCTCCCTGTGTCTTCACTGCGTCTATTATCACGACCCTATCGTATCCGCGGAACTGCTCGATGAGTTCCAGCCCCGACAACGATTCTTCAAGGAAATCCACTCCAGTAACTGTCTTCTGTAGTTCCCTTACTGCGTGGATCCCAACTCCGTCATCTTTGAGTATGGGGTTCCCTACGCCCATCACGAGGGTCTTGTTATTCATATCTGGTTATCCTCTTGTACAATTTCTTCTCCGCATCGTATATCCTTATCTCAAGTGGCATGTGCCCCGGCAGCGTGTGCGTCGCGCATGCGAAGCACGGGTCGTATGCCCGGAATGCCATCTCTATCATGTTGAGTATGCCGTCGTCTACTTTCCAGTTCTTTATGAGCTTCTCTGCCGCGCGCTTCACGGACATGCATATCGCTGCGTTGTTGTTCCCTGTCGCGACCACGATGTTTATCTTCGTGAGTATCCCTTCGTCGTCCGTTTTGTAATGATGGAATAAAGTGCCTCGCGGTGCTTCCACTTGTCCGATGCCTTCTCCGACGACGTCTGTGGGGATGTTCCTGACGTCCGTATCCGTTATCTGCGGGTCCTCTATGAGTTCTTTTATCCTTTCCGCAGCATACATTATCTCTATAACCCTCGCCCAGTGCATGGCGAGTGTCGCGTGCACGGGCTTTCCCCCGAGGGTCTCGTACATCTTATCATATGCCTCGTTTGCAAGAGGCGTTGCCATCCCGTCCGCGGCGTTCAGCCGGGCGAGTGGGGCGACCCTGTATACTCCAGAGTCCGCTCCGTCGACTATGCCCTTCCAGCCGTTCTTTTTCAGGTACGGGAACTTGAGATACGTCCAGGGCTCCACGTGTTCCGCTATGTGGTCCAGGTATTTTTCACCCCTGAATTTTTCATACTCCTTTCCTTCGGGAGATACGACGCGTATGTCTCCGTCGTAGAATGTGACCTTGTTCTTCGCGTCAACCGTCCCCATATAATACGTCCTGTGTTGGTATATGTCTCCTGTTATTATGTCCACGTAATCCTTGTTCTTGAGGACGATGTCTTCGAATATCTGCAGCGTGAATTTGCCAAAGCCCAGAAGGGTCTTACTCATCTTCTCTATTTCCTTCTGCTCTTCTGAAGTTATGGGTTTTGCAAGCCCTCCTGGAAGATTGTTTATGGGGTGAGTCGCCCTTCCGCTTATTATCTGCTGTATTCTTTGTGCGTATGCGCGGGCGGTTATTACTTGTCCTGCTATCTCTCCACCCACTTTGTTTATGACTCCAACAATATTCCTCTCAGCAGGATCAGCCGCCGGGCCTATTATGAAATCCGGCCCACCCAGCGCGTAGAAGTGCGCTATGTGGCTGTGCATGTAGTGCGCGCAGAGCGACAGTTCCCTCAGTTTCTTTGCCGTCTCCGTTGCTTCGACTCCGAACACCATGTCAACAGCCTTCCCTGAAGCCATGTGATGCGGATTAGGGCAGACGCCGCATATCCTTGGAGCGATCCTGGGCATCTCTTCCGCAGGCCTGCCCTGGCAGAACTTCTCAAAGCCCCGCAGCTCGATGACCTGGAAATAGGCGTCTTCCACGTTCCCCGAATCGTTCAGGAAGATGTCTATCTTCGCGTGGCCTTCGAGCCTTGTAACAGGGTTTATGATTATCTCTTTTTTCTTCTCGTGAGTCATTTTCTTTTATTGGTTTATTTCGTCTGGGCCACTAGCGTTAGCGTATGTGGCCCGTTTCGCCAACTCAAAAGGGTTGATGGTCTATCTTTGGGTGGCCCTCCAGTCTTGTGACTGGGTTGATGGTGATGCGTTTTTGTCGTTCATTTTGTATGTCGACTACTCTTTAAAAGAGAGCAAAGCAGTAATAAAATTGCCCCCTCGATTAATCCTGAGCCATCATTATTTTCAACGGTTAATATCCTCTCGGTATTTGCCTCCTTAATTCCTACTTCATCAAACATCACAATTAGCCGCCATTGGTCAGGTTCAATCTTGGCTCTATGTAGTTTTCTCAAAGTTTTAAAATCTCTTCCGAAATCAGACGCTTCTGAAAAGGCAATCCCACCTAAAATGATCATAGTGATCATTATTACTATCTGCATAAAGGGAAAATTAGCGATAATGTTATTACACGAAAGTGATAAAAGCGCAATTATAAACGAAACTGAGATGGATAATAACAACACAGTTTTGGATGATCTGTACGTAACTTTGGTCTTATAAAAGTCTATGCATATATCTAAAATTGATATGTATCGACTATTGTCTTCCCTATACATAAATATTCTCTTCTCCATCATTTTTCCATCCTCTTTCTCTTTAGGATCGACTTAGGCAGAGTGAATCTGTAGAACGTACCAAGCGGGTCCTTTATCTCCTTCATTATCTTCTTTACGTCTTCTTCCGTCAGGGATTCCTCGGGTATCCCGTAGATTGTGGCTATAAGTCCAAGCATGTTCGCCCCCTGGTCGAATGCCTCCTTCGTGGGTCCGCTGCATCCCCTGCACGGCACGTTAGCCTTCACGCAGATGGTACCACATCCGGCTCTCGTAGCAGGTCCCATGCATAGCAGTCCCTGGTCGAGCATGCATTTCTCCTGGTCTATCTTTATCTCATGAGGCCTGTGTATCTTCGCTATCTTCCTGACAGCGGATCTCGTCCGGGTGCATTCGCTGCACAGCGTTTTTTCCGAGGCGATTATAGTTCCCTTCGGCGGGAGGTTCCACGTAGTTATCGCCGTGAGCGCGGCCATTATCTGCTCTGCTATCGGCGGGCACAATGGCACATAGTAGTCTACGTCGACTTTGTCATTAAGCGCGTAGACGCTGTCGTATAATTCGGGAAGAGTGAGCCGGTGGTCTTTTTTGTCCCAGTACTCCGTCTGGGGTGTCGTTCCTTCCGGGTTCTCGGTGGAGGCCGTATTCTTGTATACCTCTTCTATTATGCCCTCCCGGTCCGTCACGTTCGCGAGGCCGAATATCCCGCCGAAACAGGCGCATGCGCCGAAGGCTATCATTATCTTGGACTTCTTTCGCAGGAGGTGCGCGAGCTCCTCGTTGTCCGAGTCGCGCACGCAGCCGTGATAGAAGCAGACGTCTATAGATCCGTCTTTCATGTTCTCGACGTCCGAGTTCTTCGCGTCGATGAGGGTGGGGGCATATACTATCTCTGCCTTCTCCAGGACCGCCGGGAGCCGCTCGTGTATGTCGAGTATCGCTATGTCGCATCCCGAGCAAGTAGCTCCCCTGCATATCGCGATTTTGAGCTTTTCTTTTGCTTCTGCCATTTTTTAATTAGCCTCATTCAGTTTCGTAACGATGTCAGTGAATTTCTTGGACTCATCCTTTCCTATCCATTCGATGGCAAGAGAGTCCGGGTTTATGCCGAACTGCTTTATCATCGCTTTTAATGCAGTTATCCTCTTTCTTGCTTTGAAGTTCCCGGTGAAATAGTGGCAGGCGTCCGGCGGACAGCCCGCGACGAGCACGGCTTTTGCTCCCGATTCATACGCCTTGAGTATCATCTGTCCAGAGACGCGGCCGGTGCACGGCACCCGTATTATCTTCACATTCTCAGGATACGTCATCCTCTCCTGCCCAGCCTTGTCTGCGGCGTTGTAGCTGCTCCATTTGCACATGAACGCGATTATGTCTTCGTGTTTCGTCATTGCGCCTATCTGCGCGAGCATTCCTTTCTCCTCGAATCCTTCAAGCTGGTTTGCCCCCGCGGCGCATGTCGCCGTGCATATGCCGCAGCCCATGCAGACCTCTTCATTCACTGTCACGATCTCCTCTTTGACCTGCACAGCGCCGTACGGGCATGAGGTCACGCATATCCTGCAGTTGTTCTCGCTGCATACCTTAGAGTCGATCTTAGCTATCGGCGTCTTGTTCTCGACGAAGTCCTTGGAGAGTATCTCTATCACTCCTCCCGGCGCGTTCGCTGCATTGATGAGTATCTCCGCGACGTCCTTGGGATAGCCCGCAGAGCCTGCGATGAAGATTCCCCTTGGATTAGAGTCGATTGAGTATGTGGAGTTGACGTATTCTATCGGGAAAGCGCCCGCTGTGTATATGCCCAGTTGGTCGAACGTCTCCTTGTCCGGGACAAAGCCTGTCATGAGGACGACACAATCCGCTTTCATCTCCAGGTTCTTTCCAAGGAGTATGTCTTCGCATCTTACGACGAGCTTTCCGTCCGCTTCCTGGAGTATCTCCGAAGGCCGGCCCTGGACGAATTTTACTCCATAGGTTTCCCGTACGATGTTATAAAATTCTTCGAATACGCCGTAGCTTCGCATGTCTATGTAATTCACGTAGACGTCGGTATCCGGTGCGGTGTCCTTTATGAGCTTCGCTGCTTTCAGCCCGAGCATGCAGCAGACGCGCGAGCAGTACGGCAGGTGGTTCTTGTCCCTTGAACCTGCGCAGTTCACGATTACTACGCTCTTGGGTTTTATCAGGCCGTTTGCGAATTTTCTTTCGAATTCGAGCTTCGTGTACACGTTTGGGTACTTCCCGTAGCCGTATTCCCTTATCCTCTTTGCGTCGTATCCTTTGAGGCCTGTCGCGACGACTATCGCGCCCACGTGTATCGTTTTCTCGGTCTCCCCAAGGGACAGCTCTCGCAATACCTTTACGCAGTTCCCGCATTTCGTGCAGGCGTCGAAATCTATCCCATACGATTCAGGATACGTAGGCTGGTAGTAGATAGCCTTTCTTGGTATCTTGTCCACGACTTCTACCGGGCACACCTCCTCGCATTTCTTCGGCAATTTCCCCTCGACGACGTTCCCCTTGGTCTTCAGTTTTACCTTGTAGTCTCCCACCACGCCGTCGACGTCCAACATCTGGGTGTTTGTGAGAACCTCGACATTGGGGTTGCTGACAACCTCGTTTATGAGCGGATACAGAACGTGCGAGCTCGGAGTCCCGGCGGGATACAGCCTGTCGAGCCTTGCGACAAGCCCGCCCACGAATGGTTTCTTCTCAATAAGATATACTTTGTATCCGGAATTCGCTATCTGGCGCGCGGTCTCAAGGCCGGCAATCCCCGCGCCTATGACAAGTGCGCTCTTGTGCTTTATCAGAAAACGCTTCTTCTCAATCTTCTTCGAGTTGCGCAATTTCGCAATCGATCCCTCTATCAGGTCCCTTATCTTCTCAGGATTGTGCCCGACCCACGCCACCTGCTCGCGGGCGTTCACGAACTTTATGTTGGGATCGGAAAAGAACCTCTCGGATATCCTGTGGCTCGGGCCGACGAATATCACTTTGTCTGTCTTGAGCGCCTTTGCGACCGCCCTTTGCGTCTCGTCAGTGGATATGTCTTTTAGGCGGATTATCTCTACGTCCTCTCCAAAATCAAGGTTATCGGGATACTTTATCTCCCCGCCGAAGTCGTACAGGAATACTTTCAATTGCTTCACCAAACAAAACTGAGCTAATTATAATGATTAATCATTACGATAAGATTGATTGTATGAATATATACTGGAAGGCAAAAATTTAAAGAAGGAAAAAGGCGCGGCCGGAGAACTGAAAAAATAGTTTAGAAAATAAATGAATGGAATGGAAAAAGTTATCAAAGGAAACTAAAACCGCATCAATCAAATTCAAAAATCACTCCAGTCCGGCGTAATACGCAGCCTGCCCGTATGAAATCCTACTTCACGTATTCTACTCCCTGTATGTCTTTGAATTCCTTATCCCCCGTCAGAAAGACCAGGCCGTTTCTTTGGGCCATGAGATAACCTACGCAGTCGACATAAGAGAGGTTCCTCTTTTTATTTTCGAGCTTGAATTCCATTGCCTGCTTTATCGTGTCGTCGTCAGTGTCCCAGGCATAAGATCGGAACCTGTCAAAGTATCTGTTAGCAGTTTCCTTTCCATGATCCTTCAGAAGGCAGTAATGCAATTCCATCAGGTTCAGGACCGAAGTTACGCAGGGAACACGCTTGTATGGTGCGTAAGAATGCGTTCCATTGGCTATTGAGTACAGCGCGTACGTATCAAAGAAATAAGGCCCTACTTCCATCCTGCCCTCGCCTCGTCTTTGAACTTCTGCGCGCTTTTCTTTGCTTTAAGCAAACCGTAGATATCCGAGAAATCCGCTTCCCTGACCACGTTCAAGCGCACTTTTTCATTCACCTTGAGGTTCATGCTCTTAGCATACTCTTTTGGGAAAACCACCCCGACTGAATTGCCTATCTTCCTGACCGTTGCATCGAATGACATATTACCTAAGTTTTACAATTAGTAATACATATGTAAAACGAAGATATAAATCAGATCCTTGAGACGTATGCGGCCTGTCCGTACGAGATCCCCCCGTCTCCGCACGGGACTTCTTTGTTCTGCAGGAACCTCAGATCTTTCTCTTTTACGCATCCTGCAATTGTCCTGACGAATACGTCATTGTATGCTACGCCGCCCGATACTCCGATCGTGTTGATCTTTTCCCTGCCCGCGGCCTTTAAAGCGATGTCTGCAAGCCCTCTTGCAAGGGCGGTCTCCAGCGAGTATGCGATGTCCCTTGTTTTGCGTTTTTTCTTTTTGGCGTCTAGTGCGTCCATCAGCAGCGCGGTTGTGTCCAGTATGTTCTTCTCTGCGACGTAATTGAATTGCAGGTCCTTTCCTCCGAAAGCCGCCGCTTCCAGTTTCATCGCAGGCTCCCCTTCGTATGTCCTGTACGGGCAGATCCCGAGCAATGCTGCGGCGGCATCCAGCACCCGGCCGGTGGACGTGGTCTCCTGGACGTTTATCCTTCTTTCGAGCTGTTTTAGGACGACGCCGATCTCTTTTTTTCCGTGCCGGAAATGCAGGTCCGAAAGTATCTTTTTCAGTTCCTCCTGCGGGAATTCATCGTAGAACATGCCTGCAACCATCCTCGCAGGATAATGTGACGCAGCATCTCCTCCGGGCATGGGCTGTTCTATCAGGTGCCCGATGCGGTCGATCGATCCGTTCTTCAATGAGAATACTTCGCCCCCCCATGCCTTTCCGTCGAGACCGTACCCCACTCCGTCGCAGCAGATACCGATCATTTCTTCGATGCCATGTTCCCCTGCGAGGGACATAAGGTGCGCATGGTGGTGCTGCACGC
Source organism: Candidatus Altarchaeia archaeon (assembly GCA_049299895.1). GTDB lineage: Archaea > Altiarchaeota > Altiarchaeia > IMC4 > QMZM01 > CAIYYO01. The sequence goes on along the minus strand of JBAQYF010000031.1, from coordinate 22,455 downwards.
GCGTTGCCGGGGCGGCGTATTTCTTGCTCAAATCTTCCGCAAGTTTCGTCGTATTGAAAGAGGGGTGCAGGTCGCAGGCTATGGAATCTATTTTCGCAGGTATGATCTCAAGAAATTTTTCTATTGCTTCCCGCAAATATTCAATTGTTCGAAGGTTCTCCGTGTTCCCTATGTGCTGGCTGAGGAAGGCATCGTTTCCTTTCAATAAGCAGAATGATACGTTCTCCCCTGCGCCCAACGCAAGAACTGTTTTGTTCCCTGGATTGGCAAGGGCGACCGGCTTTGGGACGTATCCCCTGCTCCTGCGGATAAAAACGGGACTATCGTTCACTATCTTTATTACGGAGTCGTCACACCTGTTCCTGATGGAAAGGTCGTGCAGCAGGTAGTAGTCTGCGGCCTTGTTTTTTAATATTGCTTCGTTGTCCTTTATCATCGGCTCTCCGCGGGCATTGGCAGACGTCATGACCAGAGGCTCTTTGATCTCATCGAACAGAATGTAATGCAAACCACTGTATGGGAGCATCACGCCTATGTTGCCCAGCCCGGGCGCGACCTGTTCCGACAGGTCATAGCCTTCCCCTTTCTTCAGAACGACGATTGGTCTTTCCTTCGAATTGAGCAGTTTTTCCTCCCACCTAGAGATATGCCCTATTTTCCGGGCCATCGCGAGCGTTGCCATCACCGCGAAGGGCTGCTGCGGGCGCTGCCTTCTACTTCTAAGATTCTCCACCGCTGAATCGTCTTTTGCAAGGCATGCAAGGTGCATTCCGCCCATTCCTTTTATGGCAACGATTCTTCCCTCCATAAGTTTCCTAATGGCCGCTTCTATCGGCTTATCGATTTTTTTTACTGATCCGTCCAGGAGGAAATATTCCGGTCCGCACGCGGGGCAGGCGATGGTCTGGGCGTAGAATCTCCTGTCGTCCGGGTCTGAGTATTCCTTTGAGCATCGATTGCAGGGCGGGAATGCTTTGTAGGACGTGTTCCCCCTGTCGAGGGGCATATTTCCCAGAACCGAGAATCGCGGGCCGCAGTCGGTGCAGGACGTCAGAGCGTAATCATATCTCCTGTTCTTTTTTTCAGTTATGTCTTTTACGCAGGAAGCGCAGATGCCGTAATCCGGGACCACCTTTCCGCCGATGCCGGTTCCTCCGCTCGGGACTATTCTGAAGTCTTTGTATCCCGGTCCATCCGTCGTCCATCTGACCGACACGTTGTCTATCCTTGCGTTCCCCGGGCTTTCTTTTTTTATTTTCTCTATGAGCTTTTCTATTGCCGGGGTGCGTCCCTCGGCGATTATCTCGACTCCCGCGTCTCCGAGGTTTCTGACCTGCCCTTTTATCCCAAGGGCGCTGGCCGCGTGGTAGACGAACGGCCGAAAGCCCACTCCCTGCACGGTCCCGGATATCCCGATAACGGCTTTTTTGTACATGATTCCAATAATATACGAATTATAATGATAAATCATTAAGAATTATATAATTATAAAAATGTGCCTTGCAATACCCGGGAAAGTCCTGGAAATAAAGGGAAAGGAAGCGACCGTGGACTTCGGAGGCGTTAAGAGGTCCGTTAAAACGGACCTGGTGAACGTAAAACCCGGAGAATACGTCATAGTCCATGCAGGGTACGCAATCGAGGTCATGAGCGAGGAAGACGCCCTGGAAACCCTCAAAATACTGGAGGAGATGCTGGATGAATAAGGGCCTTGCGGGATTCAGGGACCGCAGGATAGCGGAAAAAATAACCGCGAAGATCCGGGCCACCGCGGAAGGCATGGGCCCTGTACGCCTGATGCACGTCTGCGGAACCCACGAGGATGCTATCGCAAAAGCAGGCATCCGCTCACTGCTGCCTGACGACGTGGAAATAATCTCAGGGCCGGGATGCCCCGTATGCGTTACAACCGCAAGGGAGATAGACGAGGCGATTGCCCTTGCAAAGGAGGGCGCGACCGTCACCTCTTTCGGGGACATGCTTAAGGTTCCCGGGAGCGCATTGACTCTTGCCGACGCGAAAGCTGCGGGCTCGGACGTGCGCATAGTATATTCGATAACCGACGCGGTGAAACTGGCAAAAGAGAAGCCGGGAAAAGAGGTCGTCCACATAGGGATAGGCTTCGAGACGACTGCGCCTTCGAGCGCTGTCGAATTACTGACTGCCCCCGAGAACTTTTACGTTCTTTCATGCCACAGGACGATCCCTCCGGCGATGGATTATCTCCTGTCAGAAGGCGATACGAAGATAGACGGATTCATAGACCCGGGACACGTGTCCGCGATAATCGGGATCACGCCTTACAGGGCTCTTTGCGGGAAATACGGGATACCCCAGGTGGTCGCAGGATTCGAGCCGGTCGACGTACTATACGGCGTACTCATGTTATTAAAGATGATCAAACAAAAAGATCACGGCGTACGCAACGAATACTCGCGGGTCGTAAAAGAGGAAGGTAACCGGAAGGCGCTCGACGTATTGGAAAAAGTATTCGTCCCATGCGACGTGAAATGGCGCGGCTTTCCCGTGATCCCCGGTTCGGGCCTTGCTATAAGAGACGAATACAAAGACCACGACGCCCGCGTAAAATTCCAGATAGACGTAAAAGAATCTCCCGAGCCCGGGGGATGCATATGCGGGAAGATATTGAAGGGCATCGCATACCCGGCAAGCTGCCCGCTGTTCGGCAAGAGATGCACGCCGGACAGTCCCGTTGGACCATGCATGGTCTCGGGCGAGGGCTCATGCAACATCTCATACAAGTACGGCAGAAAATAAGATGCACGAGTTTTCAGTCGCTTCAGGGATAGTAGACAGCGTGCTTGCAGAAGCAGGGAAGCACGGGGCAAAGAAAGTCACGAAGATCGTCCTCGAGATAGGCCAGCTCTCGATGATAAGCGTCGACCAGCTAGTATTCGCTCTTGAGATACTGATCGAGGGAACGGCTGCCGAGGGTGCGAAGATAGACTGCAGGATACTCCCTCTGAAGATCGAGTGCGATAAAAAGCATGCGGGCGAGATTATTCCTGAAAAAAAGGACATGTATTCCCTAACCCGGAGGCTGAAATGCCCGGTATGCGGTGAATCAGCCAAACCCCTCGGGGGGCGGGAATGCATGATAAAAGAGATAACTGCGGAGTGAGAGAAGAAAATGCACGTGATCGGCATGGGTAAGGACGTTTTCGAGATAAACAAGAAGATCGCAGAGCGCAACCGGAAGACATTCGACGAAGCCGGAGTCCTTGCGATAAATTTCATGGGCGCGATCGGCTCCGGGAAGACTGCTATGATCGAGGTACTCCATAAAAAGCTCAAGGGCTACCGGATTGCGGCGATAGCAGGAGACATCATAAGCGACCTTGACGCGAACCGCCTGAAGAAACTCGGGATCCCTGTGATCGGCGTGAACACCGGGAAAGAGTGCCATCTGGACGCGCATCTTGTGGAGCATGCGGTCGATCATTTCGACCTGTCGGATGTCGATATCCTATTCGTTGAGAACGTGGGCAACCTGATATGTCCCGTGGATTTCGATCTCGGCACTCAATTGAACGTGACCATCGTTTCCGTGTCCGAGGGAGACGACACCGTGGAGAAGCACCCGATGATATTCGTGTCGTCCGATGCCGCGGTCATAAACAAGATAGACATCGCGGAAGCCGTGGGCGCGGACGCGGAGAAGATGCGAAAAGACGCCCTGCATATCAATTCCAAATTGAACGTCTTTATGACGAGCATCCGCAAAGACAAGGGTATAGACGTATTCGCGGACTGGATAATAAAAGAGAAAGAGAAGAGGAAATGAAAGGCGAACGGGTTAAGCTGATACATGGCGGCGGGGCGGCTATGCACCAACCTTCTGAAAGGTTGATCATCACTACGAGTTTTGAGGGGTTTTCAACCCCTCAGTACGCATCTGAATGAAATGAAAAACAGTTTCAATAGTACTCAAAGAGTTAAACTTGTGCACGGAGGTGGGGGAGAAGCGATGCACGGCCTTTTGTCCGTCCTGCTGGGAAAGATCTCCAACAAGAACGTGGCGGGAGGGATCGGCCTTGCGGAACTGGACGATGCGGCGACGATTCCCTTCAAGGGCGAGCAGTTGGTGTTCACGACCGATTCGTACACCGTTAAGCCGATCTTCTTTCCGGGCGGGGACATAGGAAAACTTTCCATGTGCGGAACTATTAATGATTTGTCAATGATGGGCGGCAAGCCTCTTGCCATTTCGTCCGCGTTCATCGTGGGCGCAGGCTTCCCTATAGATGACCTGCACACGATAGTTGAGTCCATGGACGCCGTTTCCCGGGAGATAGGAGTTCCTATCGTGACCGGCGATACAAAGGTCGTGGAGAGCGATATTGGCATCCTGATCAATACTGCGGGTCTGGGCGTTGCAAAGAAGGTCGTATCCGATGCAGGCCTGCGTCCAGGGGACAAGATAATAATAAACGGACCCGTGGGGGATCATGGGATGGCGGTTTTGGCCGGGCGCGAAGGTATTGCGTTCGAGACCTCGCTTGTATCCGACTGCGCGCCTCTGTGGCACATGGTGGAAAAAGTGATTGGTTACGACCTGCATGCTTTGAAGGATCCTACTCGTGGGGGACTTGCAAGCTGCGTAAACGAGATGGCGCACAAGGCCAAAGTGGACGTCTTTTTGGACGAGGATCTTATCCCTGTTCGCGAAAGCGTCCGCGCCGCTTCCGGGATGCTGGGGATCGATCCATTGACCGTCGCAAACGAGGGCAAGGCAGTGTTCGGCGTTGCTCCCGGTGATGCGGAGGCGGTCCTGAAAGCACTGAAGAAGACGAAATACGGGAGAGATGCGGTCATGTTCGGCGAGGTAATAAAGGGGACGGGGCGCGTTATCCTGAAGACCTCGATAGGCGGGGAGCGGCTTCTTGAGGCGCCGGCAGGGGATCCTGTTCCGCGGGTCTGTTAGGCCGCGGGTACTGTTGTATGGGCCTTCTTTTATTCTGTCGCGACCAAATTATTAAACCATTACGAGGAAACAATGATGAAAAAGATGTTTTTCGCGGTTTTTCTGGTTATACTGTTGACTGTTGCAGGATGTACGAATGCTCCGAAGCAGGAAGACGTTAAAGAGTCTTCCTCCACTCAGGAGACATTGAGTGAAGAAACTGGGGGAACGGTGACAACACTCTCCGAAGAAGAAACAGTGACTACCCAGGAGATTAAGACAGCCGATACCAAGCCCGCCGGTGGGACGGACCTAAAATCCCAGCTCAAGGGCCTGTTTAGCAACGCGGCAAAGGAATACATGGTGGCATATGAAACCACGTTGTCCGGCGGAGGGCAGCCTGAGTACAAAGCCCAGATGGCATATTACATAAAGGGCGATAGCAAGATGCGTGTGGACACGTTGTCTGCGGATATGCCCGGTGCCGGAGAATCAAGATTTTACATGCTCGACGGAAGCTTCATCATGTGCAACAAGCAGGGCGGAGAATGGAACTGCATAAAGATGCCCCAGCAGGCGGATTCCTCGAAGGACCCAAAGAAGCAATCAGAGGACATACAAAATGACATAGACCTGAGCGAGATATCCTCGCAGCCCGACAGGGTCATTGCGGGAGTAACCGCCAAATGCTTTAAGATGATCGTAACGATATCATCCGAGGAAGCAAAGAATGCAGGCATATCCTCATTGGAGAACATATACTGCCTGTCGCCGGAAGGCGTCCTATTGTATTCGGACACAACGACTGAGAACATGCACGTGATACAGGAGGCGACGAGCTACAGTAACACGGTTGCCGATTCCGATCTTGTGCCTCCCGCAGAGCCGAAGAGCCTTTCTTTCAGCGGGCCGGATGCGCCGTCGGCAGAGTAGGGGCGCTTGATCATCGGCGTCTATGTTTTATTCCTTTTTTCTCTTTTATTTCTCTCTTTTATTATTTACTATATGAACAGATTTTTACTTATGGGAATTTTCCTTTCTGCGCTCATGTTCGCAGGCTGCACCGCGCCCTTTGGTGACAACGATCCTGCAGCCAGGTCAGAGCTTCTTGCGGCCTTTGGGAACCAGTCCCGGGCGTATTCGGCTTCATATCTCCTGATTATCTCGTCGCCTGCCGAGGAGTATTCCCAGGAGATGGACTACTACATCCTTGGAGACAATTATGTCCGGATAGACAGCAGGATGGATTCAGCCGGGGGCATGCAGGAATCCCGCATATATTTCCTGGGCAATACCTCCACCCTCTGCTACCTGAACGAATCCGTCTGGTCCTGTTCCACTTCGGAACTGGAAGAAGGATCCGCGAACTCATACCAGGAATCCCGGCAGAAGATGGAGGATGTGATAAGCACTGCGAACGTGATAAAGCTTGATGACAGGGAAGTTGCGGGATTGAATGCCCGGTGCTATAACCTTTCCGGCTATACCTCGGGTGTGCCATGGAACTATCTATACTGCATATCCGAAGAGGGCGTGCCATTGTATGTGGTCGCGGAGAGCGTCGGAGTTACGGTCAAGCAGGAAGCAATCAGGTACTCGAACAACGTGTCTTACTCGGATTACGTTCTTCCATCAGGGCAGGCGGATGACCTTGGGGCCGTATCATACAAGCCGGGCGTTAATCGAACCTTTCAAGACACGGGGGATGAGGTATGCAAGGAGAACGGTATGCCCGTGATCCGCATGTTTTCCACTACCTGGTGCCCTCACTGTAAATGGATAAAAGATACGTTTGATGAGACCGTCAAAAAATACGCCTTGGAAGGGAAGATAGTCGCCCGGCACTGGGAGTTTGATACGCTCGACGATTCATTGACGCCGGATGCGGAAAATGCAGTGCCTGATTCAGAGAAGGCGGTATTCGACAAATACAACCCCTCAGGCGGCGTGCCGACGTATGTCTTCGGCTGCAAGTATGTGCGCATAGGCAACGGATATGAATCTAAACAAGACCCGGACTCCGAGAAAAAGGAGTTCGAGGACATCATCCGGGAGCTTGCAACGTGTCCTCAGTGCGTGTGATCGTGTTCCCCTGCGATCCCGGTTATCAGCAGGTCGCTGTGCGTCACGCCTGAAACGGTGGTGAGCAAGTTCTTTATTTCATTTATCCTTTTAGCTTCTCCTTTCACCATGATTAGCTCCATGCAGTTGTGCGCATCCAGGTGCAGGTGCGTGCTCGACTGTATGACGTCGTGGTATCTGTGCTGCAGGTCTGTGAGTACGTCGTTTACCCCCCGCACGTCGTGGTCGTAGACTATGGATATGACCCCGATGCGCTTTCCTTTTTCGCTGGAGAGCTCGTTCTTCAGGATATAGTTCCTGACCGCGTCCCTTATCGCCTCCGACCTGTTTGTGTATCCCATGTGCTCCGACATCTTGTCGAATTTTTCCAGGAGCTTCGGGGGAAGGGATATCGCAATCCTTGTAACGGGTTCTTCTTTCATGTTATTCCTCCGATACTACGTACCACATGCCGCTCTTCTGGGCGATGAACGAAAGCTTTCCTCCGTAGAATGCAAGAGACCCGGAGTCTATTGCGCCGTACTCCCTGCCTGTGTCCCCTCCTGCGTAGACAACGGAACGCGCGGTCTTTTTGTCCGCAACGTAGGCCTGTTTTTCTCCGGACGCGGCAAACGAGAGCACGTTGTCATAGTCCTTTCCTATCTCGGCTCCGTCGTACACGATAAAGTATTTCCCCTTTTTAGCGGTCGAATCCGCTGCCCGGTAACACAGTTTTCCGTTGACGTACTTCAGCGAGGAGGGATCAATCCTCTCGTATGCTTTCATCTCCCTGCCGTCGTAGACTAAAAAACTTTTACCGTCTTTTTCCGCGATGTACGCGGGTTTTCCGTTGTACATCAGGGGCTCGCTTATATCGTTGTATTCTGTCCCCTTAAAGCTTCCCAGGACCATGTATTTCCTGCCGTTAACAAGGGCGACATATGCAAGTTTTCCATCGATCTCCATCGGGAACCCGACGGTGTCATATTCCCTGCCTATCTCTTTCCCGTCGTAGACTATCACTGATTTGATGCCTTCCGGGGGAATGTCCCTTCGTGATTCCGACGTCTGTGGATTGATCTTTAAGGCGGTGTACGTTTCTCCTGCCTTGGATGCGAGATATGCTATCTTCCCGTCTATTGCTGCATAGGACCAGACGTAGTCGTAGCTTGCGTTGGAGATCTCGTTTCCTTCATAGACGAGGACGCTCTTTCCTATTTTCTCGGCTATGTAGACCGGCTTTCCGTTGTATTCTCCCGGAGACCAGATAGAAAAATAGTCCTTCCCTATCTCCTGCCCGTCATACACCGCATAGTATTTGTTGTTCCTGACCCCTGCGTAGAATAATTTCCCTGCGATCAATCTGGGCATAAGCGCCTGGTCGTAATCCTTGCCGGTCTCTACGCCATCGTACAAGATAAGCTTTTTCCCGTCGCTCTTTGTGACAATGTACGCGGGCTTTCCCCCAAGGTCCGCCGCATAGGCCATACGGGTGTAAGAAGTCGCATATTCCCCGAACGAGGCCGTAGAAACGTTCTCTGCCGGCAGCGTTGTCGCAGGCAGCGATTCAAAGACGGTCGTAGACGTGGCTTGCGGCTCTTTGTTGCCGGCGCATCCGCAGAAAAATAACATGATGCACAACATGATAACGCATGTGCTCATCCGCCTAATTACACGGGTCATGGATTAAACTAAGCGTTTTCCGAATAAAAGAATAGAAAATAGTCTGCCCCCGTTTCCCTGCGAGAGAGAAAGAGGGCAGATATAATACTCCCCATAAAAAAAGTTTTATGCCGCCTGCACTGCCGGGGTTTTTGCCTTCGCTTCCAGTTTCCAGGCAACGTAAACCATCAGAGCCCAGACAACGACACATGCGACGAGCATTCCCCCGCCTATGGTCAATATCTCCTGGAGCATTACTGCCGTGTCTTCCGCGCTCTTCATCGCAGTCAGGAACGGGAAATAGGGTACTATCTCGCCGTGCGCGACGTGTTCGAGTGCCAGGCCCGCAGTCCCTCCCCAGAGCATCGCATTAAGCCAGTTTATGTGGTACTTCTTCGGTATTTTTTTCCTTGCCAACGTGGTCACAACTGCCACGGCCGTTGGTGCTGCAAAACATGCCATTTTTTTTACCTCACTGTTATCTCCCCTCTTGTTTTCGATAAAACCAATGCTGCCTCCCAGATGATGAAGACCGGTATCAGCATCGCTATCCCAAGAACCGTTCCATTCGTTATCAGCCCTTCTGTCTCCATCTCAAGGATCGGTCCCTCTCCTTCATATCCCAACACGTGATCCACGAGGATCATCACTGCAAGCCCCCAGAGCATCAAAGCCAAAAAATCCAGCTTGTATTTCTTCGGAGCGTACGCCCATATCGCGGTGACGATTATCGCCGCGACGAATGTTGTAATCAGCCACATCTTTTTTCACCGGTAATACTATTTTTAATTTCGTAATACTGATATAATATTGGCTTCGGCATATAAAAAGGAGTGCAGATCACGATGAAAGAGTTGGCGGACAATTTCCCGGGAGACAAATGTTATATCTTCGACCGTGTAGACGGCTGCTTTTGCGCAAGCTATGAACCTGTGAGGGCTCCGAGTGCCGATGAGTTGCGGGCGATATGGAAAAAGCCCTGCGGGAACCGCTGAGCAATAACTGCATTTGGGGAATGATCAGGGGGCCATTTGTGCTGCGGGTAGAAGGTGCTTTTTCGTTAGAACTATAATATAAAACTATAATTCTAATGGTACAAAATCTTCATAATCTATCATGACATATAAACAATATTTATCATGATTTATTATTGAAAAAGTACATTGCACCGCCCTTTTTATATTCTACTTGCACAAGTATAAACGGAGAAAAGTATTCGAGGTATTTCCAATGAAAAACCAAGAAAATATTTTTCCGGGGGGCAAGTGTTATATCTTCGACTGCCTTAAAAACTCATACTGCGCAAGATACGAAAAAGTGAGAATCCCGTCCCGCGAGGAACTGCTCGCGTTGTGGAAGGACAAAAAACTGATCGCTGATAAGGAAAAACTGATCTGCTCTGTTTTATTCTATCTGGATATGGGCATTCTCCTCAAGGGCGTTATATGAGAGGCAAAGCCCCTTGCACTCCCTGAAGGCATCGTGCAGAACTATTTAATCCCGTAATCCGATTCATATACCGATGGATACGGGAAAAGCCTTATTTTTATTTCTCCTCCTAGTATCGGCCTGCCTGCCAGAATGCGTGCAGCAGGAGCAGCCCCCAGTGACTACTGTAACCGCCGCCGAATCGACCATCCAGACAACCACGTCAACGGAAGAATCAACGACCCTTCCAATCTCAACTACGACAACCGCCCGGGTACCCCAGGTCACGCAGACGACAACAACCAGCCGCCAGTGTACCATTCCCACCATCCAGCAGTGCATCGACTCAGACGGCATGGATCCCTACAAAAAAGGGACCGTATCCGGCAGGCTGAACCTCTACCTGACAGACGTGTCAGACCCTGCCCACTACAATTGGAGCGAGAAGAACGAATCATGCGTTAATGGAACTGCAGTCCTGGAGTACGCCTGTGAAGTTATCGACTGCAACCTCCTCCTGAAGAATAATACAATAGACTGTCCATCGGGCTACGGATGCGTCGATGGAGCCTGCGCGCAGAAGAACGATTCCGGGGCCGCAGCGATAAAGACCCCCCGCTACGGCGAAGTGAAAGCGGCCATTTCCCTCAACAAGCCTTTGTACCACTCCGGTGAAAAGATGGAAATATCCGTCAAGATAAACAGCCAGAAAAGACTGGACGTAAACGTGAACGTCTACGGCATATTCGCAGGCTACTACCGGATGAATCAGACGCAGGCAGTCGTGATCAATCCCGGAGCAAACGTCGTCTCATTCGATTACCCAAGCCCCCCGTGCAACAAATGCGCAGGCGTCGCGGAAGGAACATATGTTATTTCCGTGCAAGTCCTATACAATGACAACGTGATCGCCCGCGACAATAAAAACGTCGAACTAAAACAGTAAAACTCAAAATGGACACAAAAGAAAAAGTTGCGAAAGTAATAGAGAAGGTCCGCCCGGCGCTCCAGCAGGACGGAGGAGACATAAAGCTTTTGGAAGTCAAAGGAGACATAGCCAAAGTCCGGCTGCAAGGCGCATGCGCGGGATGCCCCATGGCCCAGATGACTCTGAAGAACTACGTGGAAGCAATGATCAGAAAGGAAGTGCCTGAGATAAAAAAGGTGGAGACGGGGTAACTTTTTTTATCTTTTCACGTTTTCCCAGAGTAGATACAGCCACGCAGGCACGCACTCAACCTTTCTCCCGCCCGCGTCAATTGTCTGCCGGAGGTCTTTTGTCACCACAAGTCCCTTCTTGCAGTCGTATTTATCCATGAACTTTATTAGCCCTTTCAAATCCTCTTTCGTCGGGTGGTTACCGTATTTCACTTCTATCGGCAGCGGTCCTTCTTTCGTTTCTATTACAAAGTCCACTTCGTAGTATTCTCTCCAGTAATAATATTCTAGCCCCTGCCTTTGCAGGTGAACCGCTATCACCGATTCGATAGTATGTCCCGCTTCATCCGTCTTTGTCTTGCTGAGTAGCGAGTTTACGATCCCCGGGTCGATCACGTACACCTTCTGGCTTGATCTGATCGTTTTTTCGATGCTCGCAGCGTATTTCCCTGCTTCGAGTATTAGATAGCTGTTTTTCAGGTATTGTATGTATTTGCTTGTGTATTCGACGCTCATTTGCAGGCTGCCCGCAATGTTGCTTACGTTGAGGATCTGTCCGTTGATCGATGTCAGGTACAGGAATAGTTTTTCCAGGTTTTCCGGTCTCTTTATGTCGTACTGTGTGGCTATGTCTTTGTATATGACTTTGTCTATTATGTCTTCTTTGATCAGTTTTTCCCATAGTTCCGGTTCCCGTACGTCGAATATGTTGGGGAATCCTCCTTTCAGTACGTATTCTTCGAAGAGTATCTTTGCGTCTTTTTCGTATTTCTTTATTTCTATGCTATCTGCGTCGGGCTTAATCGCTACTACTCTTTTCAGCTTATACTGCATGTATTCCTTGAACGAGAAGGGGAGAATTGTCTCTTCGACGGTTCTTCCCATTAGTGATTCGGTGCCCTGTCTTATCATGGTCGCGGACGAACCCGAGGCTATGAACTTTATCGGGTAGTTCCTGTCGTAGTACTTTTTGAGGTGGTATTGCCAGTCCTTGAGGTACTGCACCTCGTCCAGGAAAAAGTAGGTCTGCTTGCTTTCCAGGCTGTTTTGCAGTATGGTTGTCTGGTATTTTTCAAGTATCGCATCAAAGTCTTTCAGTTTCGGGTCGTCGAATGAGACATACAATATCTGCCTGCTGTCGATTTCCTTTGCGAGCTTTTCTATCAACTGATACATGAGAGTTGTCTTTCCAACTCTCCTGGGTCCTTTGAGGATCACTATGCGGTTCAGGCCCAGGTATTTTTCCAGTTTCTGGTATACATCTCTTTTGTATTCTTTTGTCAGATACTTTGGCATTTCCCCCGTCCACCAGGGGTTGTAGAAATGCAGGGCAGCGTCCAAGTCATCAGCCTGCGTGACGGTGAAATTAATGATCTTTCCATCGACCTTCGGCTCTTCCCCCGGTTCCTCTCTGAGCATTCTGGATTTTTTTCTCCTGGTTTTTTCGCCGACCATACTAAATAATTGGTTTTAGAAATTTATAAAGTAGAGTTTAAGATAATTTAAATTTTTATTAAACTATAGTTTGATATTTTTTAAAATTTAACTCAGTTTTTTACTCGGGGTGTAATGTACATATCTTCCTGCCCTCCGGTTCTCAATTGTATTCTCCGCTTTTTTCTGCGTCTAAGTCCAATAAATACCTTATGACAAAAGAAAGGATCCTCGTAACATCCGCTCTTCCCTATGCAAACGGCCCGCTTCACGTAGGCCACGCCATCGGCGCATACATCCCTGCGGACTTGTATGTCCGGTATAATCGCATGAAGGGGAACGACGTCGTCTTCGTCGGAGGGACGGACGAGCACGGAACGCCTATCGCGGTAGCCGCAGAAAAGGAACGGGTTTCGCCGCAGGTCATAGTCGATCGGTATCATGAAGCAATCAAAAAGTCCTTTGCCGATCTTGGGATAAGCTTTGACAACTTCTCGCGCACGACGAGGCCTATTCATTATGAGACTTCCCAGCAGTTCTTCAAAGACATCCTGGAAAAGGGCTTTATCTACAAGAAAGTGGTCGAGAGACCCTATTGTAATAGCTGCAAAAGATTCATCCCCGACCGCTACGTTCGCGGAATATGTCCGCACTGTGGGAGCAAGGACGAACGGGGCGATCAATGCGAAGCCTGCGGAAAGCAACTGGAGCCGCATGAATTAAAGGAGTCGTACTGCATCACCTGTCGTAATCCGCCGGTCATGAAGGCGACGGAGCACTGGTTCTTCAAGCTCTCGGGGTTCTCTGCGGAACTGCATGAGTGGATAGACGAGAACCGGCACTGGCCCGACAATGCCCGGAACTTCTCATTAGGCTGGATAAAGGACGGCCTGGAGGATCGCGCCATCACAAGAGACTTATCATGGGGCGTTCCCGTCCCGGTAGAAGGAGCAAAAGGAAAAGTCCTCTATGTCTGGTTCGACGCGCCGATTGGTTACATTTCCGCGACAAAGGAATGGGCGCAGAAGATCGGAAAACCGGAAGAATGGAAGAAGTACTGGCAGCAGGAGGACACAAAGATAGTGCACTTCCTCGGGAAAGACAATATCCCGTTCCATGCGATAATATGGCCCGCGATGCTCATGGCCCACGGCGGTTATACATTACCCTGGCAGATATCCAGTAACGAGTATTTGACGCTGGAAGGAAAGAAGATGTCCACCAGCAGGAACTGGGTGCTGTGGCTGCATGACGCGCTTTCAGCTTATGATCCCGACGTTATCCGATATTACCTGATGGCGATAAACCCCGAAAAGAAGGACGCTGATTTCTCGCTCAAAGACTTCCAATTGAAGACCAACAGCGAACTCATAGGGACCTACGGGAACTATGTGAACCGTGGCCTTACGTTCATAGAAAAGAACGGCTCCGTTGTCCCGAAGATAAAGGAATTCGACGCACTCGACGAGAAGATGCAGGAAACTATCAGGGAAGCGCCCGAGAAAGTAGGGAGGCACATAGCTAATTTCAAGTTCCTGGACGCACTCAAGGAACTGATGGGTATCGCTCACTTCGGCAACGAATACTTCCAGCAGAAAGAGCCGTGGAAGAACGAGAACGCAACGACGCTCTACCTGTGCGCGAACCTGTGCAGGACGCTCGCTATACTATCATATCCGTTCCTGCCGTTCACTGCTGAGAAGATATGGAAGATGCTCAACCTGCCGGGATACGTATCGCAATGCCGCTGGGAAGATGCGGGAGAGCTTGCCATCCCGGAAGGACACAATATAGGGAAGGTATCTGCATTATTCAAGAAGATAGAAGATCCCGATATCGCTGCATTCGGGAAGAAATACCTGAGCTCGGGAAAAAAAGAGGAAACAAAAATGGATGAAATCAATTACCTGGAATTCGACGAGTTCAAGAAGACCGACCTGCGCATAGGCATTATCAAAGAGGTAACAGAGCATCCGAAGGCTGATAAGTTGTATGTATTGAAGGTCGATGTAGGGGAGCCTGCTCTAAGGCAGATAGTCGCCGGGATAAGGAACTACTACACAAAAGAGGAACTCCTTGGAAAAAGAGTTGCCGTTGTCGCCAACCTGAAGCCTGCGGAACTGCGCGGAGTTAAGTCCGAAGGCATGCTGCTCGCGGCGGACGTAGAAGGAAAGGCGGTGCTGCTCACGCCGGACAAGGAAGTTTTGGCGGGGTCGAAGATTAGGTGAATTGATTATATCCTCTTATAGATTCATTTTTCGCGGCTCTTACACTGTATTTAGGCTTCGTAGCGTATATCCCTTCGAAATCGGTAGATATACCTCTTTAACCCATAATTCGAATAATATACATTAAATACTCTATTCCGGCAGTATAAGATGATTCCGCGTATGCACTTCCTCAGGTTAAAGAA
Organism: Candidatus Altarchaeia archaeon; assembly: GCA_049299895.1. GTDB lineage: Archaea > Altiarchaeota > Altiarchaeia > IMC4 > QMZM01 > CAIYYO01. The sequence continues at coordinate 7,375 of JBAQYF010000031.1, read as the reverse complement.
TCCCTCGCACCAGCAGCAACCGATGATGTGTATACCTGCATGCGTAAAAACGGTAATAGACAACCAGTTCAACTATAAAATAAGTCTGCGGAAAATCATCGAGGCTACTAGCGACCGGCTGGACAAATACAACGCCTACGTGCCTAAAGGCCTCGACGACATACAGTCCTCCCTTCAGAAACTCCTCGAAAACCATGTTATCGCCGTCACTGAGGACATAAATGTTTCAAAAAACAAGCTTCTGGAGACTATAGTGTCAGGATGCTATCCGATCGTAATCCTCAACACAGAAGAATACTACCTATCTAAAGGCATAAAGGCCAAAGGAGACCCAGACGTGATAGGATATCATGCCGTCGTAGTCGTCGGGTACAATGAGGACAAAGAAGAAATCTGCATATGGGATCCAGAGGACAACGCCAGCAAAAAAACATACGATTATAAGGCTATGCGAAAAATAGACTATAAGGCTTTCCTTTCTGCGTGGTCCAAGTCCAAAAGCAGGATGATATGCCTTACACAAAAGTCGAAGCAAACAAGAATATCACCGTATTTGTAAAATGGAACTAACAAAAGGGGTCATAGACGAATACATAATAAGAAAGATAGGGCCGCAGGTCTATGCAAACGATTACAGCAGAGTGGAGAAGGACGCATACAGGATAGCGTTCGGCGTAGCCTTTCCCGAGATAATAAAAAATTACACTGACGGCGAAGAAGAACACCTAAGATACGTGAAATTCGACAACGTCGGCACATACGACTATAACTTTGATGGAAGCCTGAAGCCCAAATCCAGGTTCGACCGGATGGAGTTGTATACCAAGGCCTACAAAAAACGCTATGAGCTGTCCCTTGACACCGAAGCGATCGTCCTGGACGCCACATACCGCTACTTAGCTAAACTATCCCTTGTAAAGACCAACCTAAACCCCATATACTCCATACTCACAAAAATAAACAAGAACGACTCGGCAAACCCTGCAAACTTCAGGATCAATCAGAGAAAATACTTCGACCTCCTGGAATCACAGCACCTCATAAGAAAAACCAAAGGAAAAGAATACGAACGAGGAAACGCATACATAGAAATAGAAAAACTCATCCAGCAGGAAAAAGAACAAGACGTGATCACATACGTCGTAGGATACGCCCTGAAAGACGGCAAAAAATACTTCATAGAACATCTAAGGCTGACGTCGATCGTACCGTTCCTGCGGATCGCAAACACCTATTACTCGCTTGCATTAAGAGCGCAGCAACTGATCTATACCACGACGGACGAACTTATGCTCGAACACAAAAGACTATACAACACAGGCCTCGGAGCCCAATTCAAGACCAAATTCGAAAACCACCTCCACCAGATAGCGACGGAAGCAGAGATCATCGAAGAAGGCAAATACCTCCACGGGAAGACGAAGATATTCAAGGATTTACAGGAAAGAGCGAGGGGCATACCGGCGATGAAGGCGATTGGGTACTGAGGAAGTGGTACCCGTCAGCAAACCCTATGGATTACTTATTCACTATTCTAGGAGCCTCTCGGAGTATTTAAAATAGGTTATTAAAATTACTTACAGCATGCTCAACTCAAAATTAATTGAAAAAACAGAGGATTTTGGACAATATATCTCACCAGCCAGAGATAAGGAGACGCCTTTATACAACTGGCATGCATTTAAACACAGTTACTCAAAGGAACTGGTAGAAAAACTGTTAGATGAATTTGACCTAAAGAGAGGTTCTTGGGTATTGGACAGCTTCTGTGGGGGAGGAACAACCCTGCTATCCTGTAAGGAATCAGGAATCAATGCAAGTGGTTTCGATATCCTACCCTTTTCTGTTTTTCTATCAAATGTAAAAACCAGGACCTACGACACCACAAAATTACGAATACAGTTGAAGAATTTTGAGGATGATGGCAACTTAAAGTTTACCTCCCTTGAATTCCCTGATATAGACCTGATCAAGAAGGCATTTAATGAAGATGTAAAAACGGAGCTACTAAGTTTAAAAGAGAAGATCGATAGAATAAGGGACCCGTACGTCAGAGATTTTTATACTCTGGGGTTATTAAGCATCCTTGAGTCCGTTAGTAACACCGTCAAATCAGGAGGGTTCTTAAGGATTTCTGAGCGGAAGGTCAATGCTGATGAGGTGTATCCTAAGTTTAATGCAAAGGTCGCTCAAATGATTCAGGACTACGAGTCATTTTATGATACTCTGAAGTACAAAAACGCAAAAATAATTGCGAAAACCGGGGATTCAAGAAAGCTGCCAACTGACAGAAAGTTCAACGCTGTAATAACCTCGCCCCCGTACCCAAACAGACACGATTATACACGTATCTACGGCCTAGAAATGATCTTTAACTTCGTTGACAACAACGACCAATTAAAGAAAATAAGGTATAACACGCTTAGGTCCCACGTTGAAGCGAAGAAGCAATTTGAGCCGAAAGGGTACAAGAAACCATCAATAATTAGTGATATAATAGCTGATGTGGAGGTAGGAGGCCCAAACAATTCGAAAGTGACTGAAATGATCGAGGGCTATTTCGAGGACATGTACTTATCATTATCACAGATGCAAAAACGTCTAAAGGCTAAAGGAAAGATCGCCCTCGTGGTAAGTAATGTCCGTTTCTGTGGCGTTAATGTTCCAGTTGATGAAATACTTGCGGACATCGGTGAACAGGCAGGATTGACAACGCAGAACATTTATATCGCTAGGTACAGAGGGAATAGTTCACAACAAATGAAGAAATATAAAAGAAAACCTTCAAGAGAAAGTATCATCATATGGCACAAGTAAGATGGTAAGGGTTACGTATATATTTGGTACTGGAGTAACTGAGGCTGAAAGGGGTTACACCTCTTGGGATTCAAGTTTTCTCACGGACGCTATCACAGAAAAAATTGTTGAAAAAATAAGTAGAGATGATCCTATTTTAAAAAATATCGTAAATGAATTAATTGTTAATACCGATGATGAACCAAGTGGTGAAGAATGTGAACCGGGAATCGATGTAGAATACTATGTAAAACTACTTGAGGATATCGGTCAAGATGATTATACTAAAGCTGCTGAAGATCTTAAAAAATATTTTGAAATTCATTCAAGCAGGTCAGTGAACAAGCATGGGCGAAGTATTGACATAGAACACTACATTACTTTGTTTGAGACTATTGATGATGCGGAATATAAAAAGGCTGCGAGAACTCTTAAAAGCTATTTTCAGGACTATTTCAAACAAAACCTTTTTTCTGGAGAAAACCGTTTGCACCCTCATTTAACTCAAGCACTGTTAGATTATCACAAAATCCCCGGGGTGAACGAAACTTTGAATGGAGTGATATCCTTAAATTATGAAGACTTAACTGATCTAGCATTCAGAAATGTTTATGGGGGTGTTAATTACAATATTAAAATTTTAAGTCAGAATCTTGACCAGGCTATACCCCCTCTTCTAAAATTACATGGTTCTTTTAATTGGAAAAAAACAAGTCCCATATCTGTGGTTGATAGAATAACTGAATTATCCGAATCAGATACTTATTGGATTCCACCAGGGGTATTGAAAAATAAAGAAGTATATCCATATAATATGATCTGGGGTAGGGCTAGAGAAATAATGATTGATTGCGAGGTATTGAGAATAGTTGGTTGCTCGCTAAATAGGAATGATTGGGGATTGTTAGAATTATTATTTCAAACCCAACGGTTGGCAAACGGAAAAAGGGGATTTAATATAGAATTAATTGATTTTAATGATGTAGGGCAAAACATAAAGCAATCATATCCATTTTTGAGAAACTTAGAAACACTATATGATTTGGCTGATTTGAGAAAATTACATGAATTAAATAAAGATGTTGATATAAGTAACTACTGGTCTGACACCCAAAACATATTTGAAGCTTGGTTAAAAATGAAAGGGGAATTACTTGAAGCACGACAAATAGAAATCACTTCGCATAACCCTCATTTTAGTAAATTTATGGGGTATTCATAATGAAGCAGCATATCGAATCTTGGAGCATAGAAAAACTTTTTAATCTATTCAAAGAGGGGAAATTTAGTTTTCAGGAATACCAAAGAAATCCAAAAATATGGAGTTTAGAAAAAAAGAAGTCATTAATTGACTCAATTCTGAGAGATTTTGATATCCCTAAACTTTATTTTTATAAATCGGATGACGGGTACGATGTCGTTGACGGACAACAAAGAATAGAAGCGATCACTGAATTTTTAATGAACAAATATCGTTTCAAGCCGATTCATGACTTACGAGAAGAGTCTAAACAAACAGAAAAAGAGGTATATTTCTCTGAACTAAAAACTGAGCTTCAAACGAAGATTAAGCCGTATCCTTTAAGCATCGTCATAATTGATGAATTGGAAGATGACGATGAGTTAAACTTATTATTCTTTAGATTACAGTTGGGAGAACCCTTAAATTCAGGAGAGAAATTAAATTCTATGACCGGGAATATGAGGGATTTTATTTTTAGAAAAGGGGAAGAATTTCCCAAGTTTTTCAAAATAATTAAATCTCCAAAAAGAAGATTTGGAGATGAAATGTTACTAGCTCAAATATGCATAAACTATTTTTCACGGTATGATACAAAAGACAGAGACTTTGCTAGATGTAGATTCAACGACTTAAAAAAATTTTTTAATGAATACGCTGAGAACCCAATTCCAGTTGATAAGAAAGAAGGCATTGAGAATACTCTAGCTATCTTAGGAACGAGTCTGGGGGATTATGCAGAAAAAATTCACAGTAAAGGTCTAGCGTTATCCATATTTTTTGTCGTCGATGAACTAAAACAAAGAGATAAACCAGAACAAGAAGTCTCAAATTTTTATGATTTTCTCTTTAATCATTTAGATATTAAACTCAAAGAACAGATAAAGAAAGGATTTCTTCCTGACCCGGAGTTTGTCCCTCTTCTAGAGTTCCAGAAGAATTTGACACAAGCTGGCGCAGAGGATTATTCAATAAAAAATCGTCATGATTTTCTAATGAGGTATTACGCTGAATTCAAGAAAGCAGGAAAAATATTGGGGGAATAAGAAAATTTAGTAAGAAAATCAGTTATCAAACGCATCTCTTAAAATAGCATCCAGCAGTAGCCCCGCATACTTCTCCCCCTCCCTGACCCGCGCCTCAAGCTCGTCGCAGAGCCGCATAAGCTCGTCGACCTTGGCGACGATGCGGCGCTGCTCGGATAACGGTGGAAGCGGAAACAACGTATTTTTTAATTTCGTACCATTAAAATTGGCCTGTCCACATTGCTTTACTATCTGAGGCTCTATCTGTTATTGTCTGAACGTCTGCGACATCATATAGTAGTTAGCGAAATCGGGGAGCGTATATTTCGTAAAAAACTGTATTCTGATCAAGTAGGATGCAAATGTGTATCGATCATATTGTTCATCGAAAAGACCTGCTTTCCCAACAAGTTCATAGCTGTTTGTTCTATTGAACAAGATATCACCATTCTTGAGATAACGCCCCGGCAGTTCTTCAATATGCTTTGAGACATATTTCACATTATCGTATTCTATCGCCCCATTTTGTATATTCCCCATAGCCAAAACAGGAACCCCATCGATCAACTTGGAAGATTTTTCTGAAGTACCATAGTTGCATAATCGCAAAATCGAACTCAGTCGCACCCATTCCCACCCCTTCGGTAGCTCATAAGGCTTCTCCTCGTCGGAAACCGGCGACAGCTCCTTTTCCTTCCTGATCCTCCCCTCCCGCACGAGCCGGTCTTTCTCGGCTTTGATCTTCTTCAGGAGCGCGGACGCGGGCTCTTCTTTCTGATCCTGGGGTACGAGCCTGCCGGAGACGGCTTCGCGGAGGAATGCGCTCTGCATGTTCTATGTCTACGCAGAAGACGATGGTTTTTGCGAAGCGGTCGAAGTTTTTCAGGAATTCAGTTATTTTCTTTGAAACAAGCTTCGTACGCTCATCGATGACAAGGGTCCGGTCGTATTCCTTGGATGTGTATTCCTTGTCCGGTATCTCCCGCCCTAGTGAGTCCTTCATGCCGCGGGTGGGCCGCCAGCCCTCGTCGCTGTCTAGGGATACCTTTATCACCTTGTAGGGGGCAAGAAAGCCGTCTTCTATCCCCTGCCTGAGGAAATAAGTATAGATTGGTTCTCCAAAGTAATCTATGTTGGATACGTCTTTCGTCTCCTTTGGAGTCGCAGTCATACCTATTTGGGCAGCTGAGGAGTAGTAGTCGAGTATCTCCCTCCATGCCGAGTCCGCTGCTGCGCTTCCCCTGTGGCACTCGTCGACGACAATGAGATCGAAGAAGTCCGGGCTGAAATCCTTGTAGATGTTCTTGTAGTCTTCCTCTCCTGTAACCCCCTGGTAGAGGGCCATGTATATCTCATAGGACTTGTCGACCTCGCGTTTCCTGACCTTGGTCATAACGCCTTTGAACTCCTTGAAATCGTTGTTCATGACCTGGTCGATGAGAATGTTCCTGTCAGCAAGGTACAGTATCCTGTAGGGCTTGTTCTTGCGTGTGTTGGCCTTCCAAAGACGCCATATTATCTGGAAGGCGACATAGGTCTTTCCCGTGCCGGTCGCCATGACCAGAAGAATCCGTTTCCGGCCTTTTGCAATAGCTTCAACGGACCTGTTTATCGCTATCTGCTGATAGTAACGGGGCTTCTTTACGTTCTGGCTTATGTTATAAGCCTCAGTGATTATCTGTTCGTGGCTTTCCGTGATGTTTTTCCATTTCTTGTAGCGCTCCCACAGGTCCTCAGGACTTGGAAAGTCCTCCATTGAAAATTCTTTTTCTATCGGATCGGACATTCCTGTCAAATCGTGCTCCACGAAGCCGTCGCCGTTGCTGCTGTATGCAAAGAGAAGGTCCAAGATTTTAGCGTATTCAATGCTTTGGTCGATTCCAGAAGAAACAGAGTGATTGTTGTCTTTGGCCTCTAATATGGCTAAGGGGATATTTGACTTGTAGTACAGAATATAGTCAGCTCTCTTGCGTTCCCCTCGTGGTTGTCTGGCATCGCCGACCCTAATCCTCCCATCTGTAAAGGGCTTTTCCTCACTGATCTGCGTATGCACATCCCATCCGGCGTTGACAACGGCCGGTGTGATATATTTCGTACAGATGTCTCGTTCGGATAAAAGTCTTTTTTGCCCATTTTGTTATATTAAACAAGGGGATTAGGCGTTTAAAACCTTATGTAACAATAATTACCTAAGTTTTCCCTTGTTTTTCCTCATTACATCCTACTTTTTTTTAGTATGCTGTCCTGTATTTTTTCCAGATTTACAGTTGTGGACCAAGTATTGTCGTTTTCGTTGTCTTTCAAATGGATTTTG
>JBAQYF010000030.1:0-4899 GCA_049299895.1 Candidatus Altarchaeia archaeon | reverse complement strand
AATGAGTGCATGGAGAAAGACCGGATCTCTGATGAGGACTCGACGACTATTTTGAGGAAGATGCGCGATCGGAATTATTCTTCATGAACACGCTTACTCTTGACACAACCGTCCTGGCCAAGGGTATAGTACCTCCCCGGCGCAGGAAAAAGGACGCCCTATACGCTGAACAGTTCAGGCTCTTTACTCTTGCCCGGTCTATATTGCATAATGTAGAGACTTCCGTTTCCGTTATGAATGTTCCGTCCGTCGCTCTTATAGAGGTCGCTGCCGTCGCCGCGAGGCTTACCGGAAAAGAGGATAGGGGGTTGCAGGCTTCGGATTATGTCCGGGAGCGCGCAAACATAGTGTATGACTCGTCGCTTCTAAGATGAATCCGTGAGTATAGCTGCCAGAACAATGATAAAATACTCCGGCTTAACCGGAGTATTGCTCTCAAAATCGGCCATTGACTCGGGGTATACGCCGATTTTGTGATCTCCGGTTTTGATTCCATATATATAGCCTGCGCCAAGCATACCGGTTCAATGCTCATAACGGATGACAGGGGGATGTATGATGCTGCGATGAGAATAGGCGTGAAGGCGGAACTTTTAAGGGACATGCCCGGCAAAAGCATTTAAGAAACTCTCTCTTCGAGGCAGTTGCAGGTATTAATTATCTGTCTATCCAGGTATGCAGTCCGGTTCCTTTGTCTCATGCACGGGCGTAGGCACGCATACATGATCAAAGACGGCGCGTCTTTCAATTTCTTCAGTCTTTTTTTCGTCGATGTCGTATCCTATGACTTTTATGTGTTTGGAGAACGCTTCGGCAAGAGGTAATCCGACGTAGCCAGAGGCCCATTACGCAGACTGTTTTTTGTGACGTGTTCATTTTCGATTTTATATTGGTTTAGGAGATAAATTAAACTGTTTTTTGCCGGGTTTTCTCTCTTTGGAGGGTATGAGTGGGCATGACTTTTGTTTTTGGGTCTGGATTATGTGATAGTAGTGTACTAGTGTTTCTGAATTTTTGTGGGAATTTTTATTTGTTCGCTTTATTTTGGCATGATTCTTATTATTTATCGGTGAATGTTCATGGCCGAATTGATAGTTAAGTTGTCTAAGACTGTTGAGGAAAGGATTAAAGAATTTCCTGAAGTCAATTGGCCTGTTTTTTTGGAGAAGACTGTGGAGCGCAAGCTTGAGCATCTTGGCAGGATGGAGGAATTGTCCCGGAAGTTTGTAAAAGAAGAAGAGTCGACTGATTGGGCTGTGAAATTGCAGAGGTCCTCCCGAAAAGGCAGATTTGAGGAATTGAAGAAAAAGGGCCTGATATAGGGTGGACTCAGAGGATCCTGGTTACCTTCCGGCTATGTCTTTGGAGGGGGGCGTGGAAGATGTTGTAGTAGACAGCAATGTGTTGTTTACCTTTTTCTTTAAAAATTCAGTTGCTAAAAAGATCCTTCCCAGACGGGTTTTTGAATTTTATTCTCCTGTATACGCGCTTGAGGAGATAAATTTCCACCGGGAGGAGATATTGAAGAAAACCCGCATATCCGTTGATTCATTTGCAAAGCTTAGAGAGGAGCTCGCGTTGTTCGTGGAATTCATACCTTCTGATGAGTATTCCTCCTTTTGGAAGGCTGCATCTTTTATTCCCGACAAAGACGATATCGATTTTGTAGCGCTTGCACTGAAGATGGGATGCCCTCTGTGGAGCAATGATAAAGAATTGAAAAAACAGTCGCTTGTTGAAATATTGACAACTGACGAATTCATAAAAAAATACCTGTACGGATCATACCCTGACATTTGAGCGATTAAGCAGATATCTTCCGGAGTAGGTAGATCCGATATTCTTGCCTGCATGCTAATATGCAGATTTCGTCTACGGTTAAGTCTTTAGATCGGGAGTATCTTTGATCCTTTTATTACTTTCTCCTGTTCGTTCAAGCCCTTGACAGTGAGTTCTGCCACGTACTGCGGCATGTAGTCGTTGATGGCCCGTCCTGCCAGTATCACCTGCGTGTGGTATCCTAATTGGCGGGCCTTGTACACCAGGTAGTATGGATCGACCGGTATGCAGTGTCCTCCGATCATTCCGGGTTGTATTTGTGGTAGTTCCATTTGGTTCCTGCGGTTTTTAAGACTTCCTAGCGTGCCCTATGTTCATGCGGTGGAAGAGGATCGACTAGTTCGTTCATTAATGCGATGTTCAGATCGCGTTGTATGTTCTCTATTACTTTCGCGGCCTCAGCCGTCTTTATTATATTATAAAGTATAAGCATCCAGGCATATGGTACTTTATAATTGCTGCGAATTCCTTCGGGAATTCACATGTCCGGCGCCAAATACACATTCGTTACAAGGCCGTAGAGAGAAGAGAGTTCTTCGGATGATTCCTTGTCCATCCCGGCGACGATCTTTGTTATTACAAACCGGCAGGTTTGTAAATTATACTCCTCTGGAGTATTCAATCTTGTCGATCGTATGCTGCGTGTCTCCTGGATTGATCCTTTCAGGCGAGTAGCCGATCTTGAAGTCCTTTCCGCATACCAGGCCGGATTCTTTTTCGAGTATCGGTTTGACTGTTTTCTTCCATTACTCCGGGGTAGACTGTTGATTCTAAGACGATGATCGCATTCTTCTACAGGTTCTACCCGGCAGTGCGGGCTGCGGATTCGACAAAAAACATGTCCGGTTCTTTTGTCTCATGGACTGGAGTAGGCACGCAGATGATGACGTAGTCGGCTTGTTTGATAAGAGAAGGATCGGGCTAATAACCGATAAATTATTCGGTCAGGGTGCAGTATTCCTTGTTTTATTCTTTCTTCGGCAGCAGTTCGTCTAATAGTTGTCTTGGCGTTATCACTTTGTCCGGGCAGAGATTCTTTAATTTCTTGTCTCCCGTCATTATCTTGCAGTCTGTTTTCAGGGCCAAGGCAAGGTATATGGAATCCTTGGGGTGGGCGGACAGCATCTCTTTTGCCTTGGGCAGCATGTCCAGGAATTGAGGTGCGGGGATTACTCTAATTTCCTCCTTGAGGAAGGCGATTATATTTGTAAAGTCTTTTTGTTCTAGCCTTGTTTCCTTTAATAATTCTTCTCTGTGCCGTTCCACCTCGATCCATAGGAATTCCGGAGCGATGAAAACGAATCTCTCTACGAGATGATTCAGAAAGAACACTCTGTAGGGAACGCCCCCTGAGAGCAGCGAGGATATTACTACATTCGAGTCGGCTACGTACATTGTCTAACTGTACGACTTCTTGTACAGTTTTTCGTATCTTTCCGCAAGATCCGTGTTTATCTTATCGGCTAACTCGTCGGCCTTCTTTTGAGTCAGTTTGCTTTTCTTCAGAGCTTTCTCCAGGGCGGCGACGCGCTCGATCTTCTCGCGCAGTACCCGTCCTACGAACAAGGACCAGTCCTCCTTCGAGATGCCCTTGAGGTCTCTGGCCAGATCCTCAGGAACCTGCATCCTCAAAACGACCTCTTCCATGAATAATATAATGGAATATGCGTTTTTATATGATCGGGCACTGCTTTTAGGAAAGGCTCTGCTCGATATGGATTATCCGTTCCGCTGATGGAAGAAGGTTTGTGTTTTGTGAAGGCCTCGGCAAGAGGTAATCCGACGAAGCCAGAGGCCCATTACGCAGACTGTTTTATGTTCCGGGTTCATTTTGTATGGTTTTTATATGGTTTAGGAGGTAAATTAAACTGTTTTTTTGGCGGGGTTTCTCTCTTTGGAGGTATTGCAATTATTATGGGTCCTTAAAATGAGCAATCTCGAGTGCAGCCTGGTTGTTCGATTCATCGCATTCGCTATTTATTTCTGCCTGTTTCTTATATTTAATCTGTAGTGGGGTGTTATCATGAAAGAAGATGTTACTCTTAAGCGGCTTGAAAAGGTTGACCGGGAATTGCATCGTGTTATGGATGACCTGAAGCGAAAGAAACCGAAAAAGTCTTTGGACGAGATCCGCCGGCTGCTTAGTTCTGATATCATTTCCGATGCGGACCCTACAGAGTTGATACGTGCGATGCGTGATCGGCAGCCGTTAAAGTGAAATACGTTCTGGATACAAGCGTCATCATAAAGGGTCTGATCAAACCTAGGCGCAAAAAAGCCGATAACATACGCATAGAACAATTTAAGGCATAAAAAACCGCTTCCGCTATTATCGATGATATCTATGAGGGAACTGTTGATCTGTACATACCTGTTGTTGCAGTGATAGAGATAGCTGCTGTTGCGTCCCGTCTGACCGGTTCAAAGGCGGTCGGGATAAGCACGGCAAACTTTGCGGAGGACCTTGACGCAGAAATCATCGATGAAAAAACCCTGCTCTCGGAATGCGTAGATGTAGCTGCGCAAACCAAGGCCAGCGGATTTGATTCTGTCTTTATTGCTTGCGCCAAAACCTTGGGAATGCCGCTTATAACAGATGACAAGGGGATGTATGATGCTGCGATAAGAATAGGCGTGAAGGCGGAGCTTTTAAGGGACATGCCCGGCAAAGGCATTTAAGCCCCTGTGGGGCAGTGCAGGTATTAATTATCGGTCTATCCCTGTATGCAGTGTCCTCCAATCATTCCGGGGCTGTACTTGTGGAAGTTCCATTTGGTTCCCGCGGCTTTATCCTCATTGTTTATGGTCTGCCTTGCTCTATTGTCCCCAGCACTGGTTTTAGGTCGTATAGCAGGCCGTCTATTTGTTTCGAGAGCCCGTGCATTCTTGCGGTCTTTCTTTAGGCGGTTTGTATCTATGCCGTCCTTGTGCATTATCAGGAGCCATTTGGCGTATTCCATGGCGTTTGCGGCGTTGTCTAGAATCAGGTGGATGATCGTGTCTTCGACTGATGGATAGTCTCCCGAGTATTTTATCTTGTCTATTCCTGCGTATATGTAT
>JBAQYF010000029.1:0-4399 GCA_049299895.1 Candidatus Altarchaeia archaeon | reverse complement strand
AATGAGTGCATGGAGAAAGACCGGATCTCTGATGAGGACTCGACGACTATTTTGAGGAAGATGCGCGATCGGAATTATTCTTCATGAACACGCTTACTCTTGACACAACCGTCCTGGCCAAGGGTATCGTACCTCCCCGGCGCAGGAAAAAGGACGCCCTATACGCTGAACAGTTCAGGCTCTTTACTCTTGCCCGGTCTATATTGCATAATGTAGAGTCTTCCGTTTCCGTTATGAATGTTCCGTCCGTCGCTCTTATAGAAGTCGCTGCCGTCGCCGCGAGGCTTACCGGAAAAGAGGATAGGGGGTTGCAGGCTTCGGATTATGTCCGGGAGCACGCAAACATCGTGTATGACTCATCTCTCCTGGATGAATCTGTGAGTATAGCTGCCAGAACAATGATTTCCGGCTTTGATTCCATATACATAGCCTGCGCCAAGCATACCGGTTCAATGCTCATAACAGATGATAAGGGGATGTATGATGCTGCGATAAGAATAGGTGTGAAGGCGGAGCTTTTAAGGGACATGCCCGGCAAAAGCATTTAAAAAAGCCAATGTGGGGCAGTGCAGGTATTGATTATCGGTCTATCCAAGTATGCAGTGTCCTCCGATCATTCCGGGGCTGTATTTGTGGTAGTTCCATTTGGTTCCTGCGGCTTTTAAAACCTCTTGCGTGCCCTATGTTCATGCGGTGGAACAGGATCGACTAGTTCGTTCATTAATGCGATGTTTAGATCTCTTTGTATGTTCTCTATTACTTTCGCGGCCTCAGCCGTCTTTATGTCGGGAGCAAGGTATACGTTCGTTACAAGACCGTACAGGTTGGAGAGTTCTTCGGATGATTCCTTGTCCATCCCGGCGACGATCTTTGTTATCTTATCGATTGTATGTTCCGTGTCTCCGGGGTTGATCCTTTCAGGCGAGTAGCCGATCTTGAAGTCCTTCCCGCAGGTTAGCCCGGATTCTTTTTCGAGTATCGGTTTGACTATTTCTTCCATTACTCCGGGATAGATGGTTGATTCTAAAACGATTATCGCGTTCTTCTACAGGTTCTGCCCGGCAGTGCGAGCTGCGGATTCAACGTAAACCATGTCCGGCTCTTTTGTCTCATGCACAAGGAGTAGGCACGCAGATGATCACGTAGTCGGCTTGTTTGATATGAGAAGGATCGGACGTATACTTAATGGTTGATGCGTTTTCCTTCAATTTTTTGAGTCTTTTTTCGTCTATGTCGTATCCTATGACTTTTATGTGTTTTGCGAACGCTTCAGCAAGAGGTAATCCGACGTATCCCAGGCCCATCACGCAGACTGTTTTATGTTCCGGGTTCATTTTGTATGGTTTTTATATTGTTTTTTAGGTAAATTAAACTGTTTTTTGGCGGGGTTTCTTTCCGGGGAGAATTGTTTTTGATCCCCTGATTTAAGAACGTGATTCCATATATCATTGTGGTGGAATACAATGCCTCAAGTAACTGTTAACATCCCTGAAGAGCTGAATAATGGCTTCAAAGAGCTTAAGAAGGAAGAGGTGGATGCGCTGGTATCCAACGCCTTGAGAGAGAGGCTCTCTGAGCAGCTTATGTTCAAAGAGGCGGGCGAGCTTTTAAAAGACTCGGAGATAACGGATGATATTGCTCTACGCTGGGGTCGCGAATTAAAGGAAAAGGCGGCGAAACGCAAAAAATAATTGATCCCCGGCATCATGGATAAGCTCCCCGGAATACTGGTGGTCGGGCGCATGCATACTTTTTTCCTTCTTTTCCAGGGGTTCGGATCGTAGGACCCTAATCGAGGAATTGCCTCATAGGTCCTGTCGAATGGTCGCTCCCGATTATGCCTTCCGCGAGATAGCCGGAAAAGCGGGAAAAATCAAGAAGCATGCCAAAATCAATGACCTGGGATTCGCATTTCTTTTTTCCCTGCTCGAAAAACAGATAGACTCATACTCTCCTGATTCATACGCAGGCTTTCTTGCGCAAGCAAACAAACTATCCCCTCACGGAGCCGGGAATAAGGACGATCCATACTTTGCGCTTGCGCTTTTTCTAAATGCCTCGATATGGTCGGACGAGAAAGGATTCAAGGAGCAGACAAAAGTTTTGGTTTATAATACGCATGAACTATGCGAAATGCTATCCAAAAACTAAAAAATATACAGAATTGCGCTGCGAGGGTGCATTACATATTTTAAAGTCCTTTCCGCATACTAGTCCGGATTCTTTTTCGAGTATCTGTTTGACTGTTTTCTTCCATTACTCCGGGATAGACGGCTCGATTCCAGGACGATTATTGCGTTGTTCTACAGGTTCCGGCCTGCCGTGCGGGACGCGGATTCGACGAAAGACATGTCCGGTTCCTTGGTCTCATGGACGGGAGTTGGCACGCAGATGATAACGTAATCGGCTTGTTTGATGAGGGAAGGATCGGACGAATACTTGATGGTTGATGCGTTTTCTTTCAATTTCTTCAGCCTTTTTTCGTCTATAGCACATGACATAATTTTTTGAGCATCTTTTGTGCCTGTAGGCACATGCCCAATAGGGCAAAAGTCCACTTATGGCATGTGCTAGTTTGCAGGACAAAAATGTGAATATTTTTGTCATGCATTATATGTCGTATCCTATGACTTTTATGTGTTTTGAGAACGCTTCGGCAAGAGGCAATCCGACGTATCCAGAGGCCCATTACGCAGACTGTTTTTTGTTCCGTGATCATTTTCGATTTTATATTGGTTTAGGAGGTAAATTAAAGTGTTTTTGCGGGGTTGTCTTTCTCTGAGGAGAATTGTTTGGCCGGATTGATCTCCCTTGTTTAAACCTCCATTGGGGTTGTTATTTATGTTTATAAGCACAAATTTATCTTGTTTCGATGGATCTTACTGCTATTATACGCAAGGGGGATAAACAGTTTGTTGCTTTGTGTCCTGAGCTTGACGTGGTGAGTCAGGGTTATACTGTTGAAGAATCTTTGAGCAATCTTAAGGAAGCGGCTGAATTGTATATGGAAGAATTCGAAAGCCCCTGAAGAAATGTAAGTGAACATGCCGCTGCAGCGGCAAGCAGTGAAATGATGGTAACACGCCTGATTCAGCCTGATATTAATCCGTAATCCTTATTATGTTTTATGGATGAATTTTTGCTTGACATCAAGGTCCGCAAGCTCGAAGAAGGGGGCTATCTGGCCACATCGGATGCCATACAGGGACTGGTTGCCCAGGGCAGGACTATCGCTGAGACCATGGAGATAGCAAGGGACGTTGCAAGAAAGATAATCGAGTCCTGCATCGAGCACGGAGATCCTCTGCCCGTCAAGGTAAACTCCAAGCAGAAGGATTCCCTCAACCTAAAGATACCTGTCGGCGCAGGAGTATGACGAAACTTTCCCCCCTGAATACGAGGGACGTTATTAAAAAGCTGAGGAAAGCAGGCTTCATATTTGACAGGCAGGCTAAAGGAAGCCATGAGATCTGGTACAACCCTGAAACCAAACGGAGGACCACTGTTCCCAATCACCCAGGATCAGACCTTCCCAAAGGGACCCTTAGAGCGATAATAGATCAGGCGGGCCTGTCCGTGGAAGAGTTCATGAAACTGTGAAAAACAATATTGTCTTCCCGACCAAGGAATTAATGTATGTCTGATATTTAGCCCGGATTCTTTTTCAAGTATCGGTTTGACTGTTTTCTTCCATTACTCCGGGGTAGACGGTTGATTCTAAAACGATTATTGCGTTGTTCTACAGGTTTTGGCCTGCTGTGCTGGCGGCTGATTCGACAAAGAACATGTCCGGCTCTTTTGTCTCATGGACGGGGGTAGGCACGCAGATGATCACGTAGTCGGCTTGTTTGATAAGAGAAGGATCGGATGTATACTTTATGGAAGAAG
This sequence comes from Candidatus Altarchaeia archaeon, assembly GCA_049299895.1. Taxonomy (GTDB): domain Archaea; phylum Altiarchaeota; class Altiarchaeia; order IMC4; family QMZM01; genus CAIYYO01. The sequence goes on along the minus strand of JBAQYF010000029.1, from coordinate 511 downwards.
TTCCTTCCTTCAATTTTTTAAGTCTTTTTTCGTCTATGTCGTATCCTATTACTTTTATGTGTTTTGTGAACGCTTCGGCAAGAGGTAATCCGACGTATCCAGAGGCCCATTACGCAGACTGTTTTTTGTTCCGTGATCATTTTCGATTTTATATTGGTTTAGGAGTTAAATTAAACTGTTTTTTGGCGGTGTTGTCTTTCTCCATTGGAGAGTATGAGCGGGCATGACTTTTTGTTATGGCCCCTTTGCGTATTGGTCTGCCTTGCTCTATTGTCCCAGAGCACGGGTTTTTGGTCGTATAGGAGGCCGTCTATTTGTTTCGAGAGCCCGTGCATCCTTGCGGTCTTTCTTTAGGCGGTTTGTATCTATGCCGTCCTTGTGCAGTATCAGGAGCCATTTGGCGTATTCCATGGCGTTTGCGGCGTTGTCTAGAATCAGGTGGATGATCGTGTCTTCGACTGATGGATAGTCTCCCGAGTATTTTATCTTGTCTATTCCTGCGTATATGTAT
>JBAQYF010000028.1:0-5369 GCA_049299895.1 Candidatus Altarchaeia archaeon | reverse complement strand
CGTCTATCATGTCAACGCCAATCTCCTGCAATATCTGGGCCTCCACAAAATGCCCGATACGAACCTTGGCCATGACTGGGATCGTCACAGTATCCATAATCTCCTGGATCTTCTCTACATTCGCCATGCGGGCTACGCCTCCTGCAGCCCTTATGTCGGCGGGAACCCTCTCCAAAGCCATTACGGCGACCGCTCCCGCCTGCTCGGCTATGAGGGCCTGGTCGGCGTTCGTAACGTCCATGACGACGCCGTGTTTCACCATCTTGGCAAAGCCAGTCTTCAAGAGTTCCGTCCCGGTTTTAGATGAGCTCATTTTATTTAAAACATACATATTACCGATTAAAGTAAAATAAATCACTTATCTGAGGCAAGGATATATGCGGCGCGCAATTCATCCGCCGGCAGCTCGTAACCCCGCCTGTCCGCGTAAGGCCCCATATCCTTCCCCTTAAAGAGGCCGCCTATCCGCTTGTTCCGATGGTCGAAGAGCCTGTGCAGGAAAACGACGAATCCATTCTCCGGAACGCACTTCTGGCGCATGCGCACGACCGCGGAACATACCGGGGGAGAGGGATCGAACGCCCCCGGGGGGACGTCCTCCAGTACCTCGATAACCGAACAGGACTGGGTGAGAGCGGAGATAAAACGATAATTGTCCCCGCCGGGTTTCGCAGCCAGTTTCTCCGCATATTCCTTCTGGAAGACAAGCACGGAGAGATCGCATTTACCTGAGAGAAGCCTTTCGACTGCTTTGCGGGATATCTCATAGGGCATGTTGGAGACCGCCTTGTCATAGCCGGGAAGTTCTATCTTCAACGCATCGCCGCATAAGAGCACAACATTGCTCTTACTTCCCAGACGCTTCTCCAGGACATGGAAGAGACGAATGTCTTTTTCCACTGCGTAAACCATGCCGGCCCGCTCCGACAGCGCAACCGTCAGATTACCGGTTCCCGCACCTATCTCCAGCACCCGGTCGGTCTTCTTCAAGTCCGCATAATCGCATATCCTCCCGATAAGGGCCTCATCTATCATTAGATTGGCCCCGGGCTTTTTTCCTCTCATAAGCAATCAGTCAAATATTTGTATCAGCGGAAAATATGTTATAAGAAAATGGACCCCCTCCAAAAGTACAGGGAAATAGCAGAAGAACTCGGCCTGGACATGGATAAAGACAAAGAGGCTGCCCAGTTACTAAACTCCCTCCTGCCGAAAAAAGAGAAAGGGGAGGACGAAATCCGCCTGGAAAGAGCAATCAAAGGAAGATACGTCTTCGTATACGGCGCAGGCCCCACGCTCAAACAGGACATCAAGGCGATCAAGGCGGCATACCTGCACCAAGAAAAAAAGTACGTGGCAATAGCCGCAGACGGCGCAGGAAAAGCACTGATGGAAGAAGGGATAATCCCCGAGATACACGTAACAGACCTCGACGGGTACGCGGATAACATCCTTGCCGCCAACAAAAAAGGGGCGATAACCGTCGTGCACGCCCACGGGGACAACATAAAGCAATTGAAAGAGATCGTCCCGAAGCTCAAAAACGCGATCGGGACGACACAGATCGCGCCGTTCGGGAAATTGCACAACTTCAGAGGATTCACAGACGGGGACCGCTGCGTCTACCTGGCGGAACACTTCAACGCGGGCCTGATAATCCTTGCGGGAATGAATTTTGAAGACGTAATAGGCGAATACGCGGGAACGTACCAGAGAGAGAAGAAACTCAAAAAACTCGCGATCGCAAAAAGACTGATCGAGGAATTAGCAGGCGAATCAGACATACAGATGCTCGACGTCAGCTCATCGGAAGGATACCTGACGAACATCCCGAAGGTATCGGCACAGCATCTCAAAGGCGTTTGATAGGTTTAGGAATAAACAGCACATTTTCCAGAACAAGGACCCGCCCGTCCTTTACAGTTATGCCGTCTGCCCTAAGCCTGCGTATTTTTTCCTCTATCCCGCCGCCGTATCCTCCGATGGAACCGTCTGACTTGATCACCCTGTAGCACGGCGGCCCGTCGGGATCCGGATTCCGGCCAAGGGCGTTACCGACGGCGCGGGAAGAACGGGGATTACCCAAGGCGCAGGCTATCAGTTTATAGGTTGTGACCATTCCACGGGGCACCTGCATGAGGACGCGGTAGACAGATTCGTCGTAGTCCATACAAGGCAGATATAGGAATTCAATATTTATATTGTCCGGCATTTGTCCGACCGACTATTATCAGGTTCCGTTGGAGAAGCATCAGGAATATGAAAATGAAAACAATAGTTTTAAGGATTCTGTTCCTACAAATATGAGCAAGACAGGCATATAAAATATCCCCGATACAATCGAGACTTTATAGTAAATACTCCCTATTAGGATAGAGACCTTTTAGGATTCTTTAATCAATAGCGCCCCGTACTTCCTTCCGTTAAACAGGTATTTCGCCTACGCCCCGCCTGAATGCAGCGCTCCGAATGGGTAATACTTCGTCGACTCCTCGACGTTGCCTGAGGCGTCCGTTATCAGGGACGTACTTCCAAGCCGGTCCCCGTGGTAATATTACATCCCGTAATCCTTACGGGCGACTATTTCACCATTGGCATAGTAACAAGTCGTATTATCCTGGCGAGTTTCGTTCACGACGCTCTCAAAACCGGGAAAAGGACGATACGTCGTACGCCGCTCTCCAGGGACTTGATCTTTCTGCCGGCATACTCGTACCAGTAACGGGCGATTGTCATGCCTGCGCAGTTGGTGTCGTTCTCGAACGATTGGCGGAGTTATATTGATAACAATGAGTGCCGTCCTGGAGGAGGTTGCCGTTGGCATCGTATCGGTCCTCCGCTACTGCAGCTTTCCAGAGCTCAACATACTAAATTCAAATTTTTGAGAGGAATTCTTCCCGGCTTAACCGCGCCTGTTTTATGATAGAAATCAGCGTTCCTTTAGCCAGTTCAGGATGGTTCGGAACTGTTACAAGCACCCTGCGCCCTTCATTCCACATGTGTATATGACTGCCGGTCTGTCTGTGTACTGAGAAACCGAGCTTTCCAAGTGCTTTTATCGCATCTTTAGCAGAGAGCACGGGAAGCCTTGACATACTTCTCCACTCCTATGTCCAAAAGCGAAATCTCTCCGGTTGGTGCGAGCCCCAGAAGAATTTTATAATGCTCTTCAAGACCTTTTTTCAGGCCTGCAAGTGCTTCTTTTTCGGTAGCGCCCTGATCTGCGACATTCGTTACCAAATCCTCGGCAACGTAGAACTTTCCGTCTTTGTATACCCTAATCAAGGTTTTCATTGCGACTGTTATCTATATCGTTTTAAGGGATAAATATTATCAAACCGTACGCAGCTTACCCGTGTATTTCCAAATCAAAAATCCGGCTTTCTATGAGCGTAAGCCAAACGGTTTCTCCGGTCTCAACGGACTTGATCTTGCGGCAGGTAAAATCATACCAGTAACGGGCGATTGTCATGCCTGCGCAGTTGGTGTCGTTCTCGAACGATTGGAGGAGTTATATTGATAACAATGAGTGCCGTCCTGGAGGAGGTTACGTTCGCGTCGTACTGATAAGTCTCAGCAGCCGCAAACGCTGCCAAAACCACCATTATCCGGCAGCCCGGAAGGATCCCGTTTTCCATTGTACCACTTCATACGTCTTATTGGTCTAATACCTGCTTGTATTGCATTGGACGCGATAGACCGGGCTCTCACAGGACTGATTGATACCGACCAATTAGCGCCGTTGGACGGGTCAACGTAGCCATACGCCTGATTGGTTCCATTTAGCTGATGTACTATCCCCTCTGATCCCTTACACTTTGTTTTTGTTGTGTAAGTAGTATTGGAGGGGATTGTTATGAAGCTTTCGGAGAATCAGAGGTTTTGGATTGTTAAGAGACGTTTGCAGGGTGCGAGCGTCAAGTTTATTTGTTGTCAGATGGGTATTAGTCGGGATACTTTTTACTATTATTGGAATCGTTTTCAGCGTGATAGTTGGCCGGGTCTTGGGCCGAAGTCTCATCGGCCCAAGACAGTTCATAGAACTCCTAAGGAGACGATTGATCTGGTGTTGAAGCTGCGGGAGGAGTATGGTTGGGGTCCTGCACGGATAGAGGGTTATTTGAAGCAGGAAAACCCTCAGGGGGTTAAGCCGGTAGGGCATAATGCCATTTATCGAATAATTAAGCAAGCGGGCTTGAACAGCCCGCTTGAATCGCCTCGTAAGACTTGGGGTAAGAAGCGTTTTCAAAGAACTGAACCTAATCAGATGTGGCAAACGGATTGGAAGCTTACTCGTGAGGATAAGTGGATGGTTACTTACATAGACGATTACAGCCGCTTCATTCCTGCAAGCAGAATATTCGCTAACGCAACCACCGAAAACGCTTTGAAGGTACTGCAAGAAGCGTTAGACGCATACGGCACACCAAGACAGATACTAACAGACCAAGGGGTCCAGTTCTATACCTGGCAGGAGGGAAAGACAGAATTCACCAAATTCCTAGAAAGAAGGCACATCCAACACATAGTAGCCAGCAAAAGAAGACCCACAACAACCGGAAAAGTAGAAAGATTCCACAGATCGTTCGAAGAAGAGGCTTGGCGTTACCCAACCCACTTGAAGTACATACATCACTACAACTACGAACGACCACACCAAGCGTTAAACTATTTAACGCCCGCAACAGTATACTTTAACGAAATGTAAGACATCACAGGGGATAGTACAGGTTCCATTTAGCTGACTATAATTGCTAACCATAGAATATTCTATGGTCTGAGGCTATGCTTGTAAGGGCTCCGCCGCAGGTATTGTTTTGTGGTTCTCCATTTACTCCCATTCGATCGTCCCATGCGGCTTATATATAAATTGGTTAATAATCCCATTAACTCTTATTTATTAACTTGTAAAAAATAGTTATTAAATGATAACAATTGGTGATGATTATGCAAGTAAATTTATTAAAAAACGAGGCAGCGCATTCCCCGACGCTTAATACGGTAATAATGGTCGAAGAAGTCCTGAAGAAGATGGATGAAAGCACAATATCGATACCCCAGCTAAAAAAACAGCTACCCCGGCAGGTAAACCACAATACTCTGCGGGTAATCCTTGCGTACTTGGAAAGAAGCAACAAGATAGCAGTGACTCTTAAAGGGATCAGCTGGATACACAACACAAACCCGAACCTGAAGAACGCAGTTTCTAAAGGACTGGAAATATGAAGACTATAAGGGTTATCCTTGGAGTGCGCCCCTTAAAGTGGACAGGTAGTTAAGTTTTTGTAGGGGAAAATAATTTTAAGGGGTGCATAAATGGAGTCACGTAGGAGGTTCACTCGGGACTTTAAATTGAAGGTTTTAAGTGA
>JBAQYF010000027.1:0-20237 GCA_049299895.1 Candidatus Altarchaeia archaeon | reverse complement strand
TTCACTTAAAACCTTCAATTTAAAGTCCCGAGTGAACCTCCTACGTGACTCCATTTATGCACCCCTTAAAATTATTTTCCCCTACAAAAACTTAACTACCTGTCCACTTTAAGGGGCGCACTCCAATAATGTGGCTGTGAGCGGGAAAAAATTTAAGACTGTCGATGAATACATCAAAACCTTTCCGGAGGGGGTTCAGGTCATTCTTGAAAAGGTAAGGCGGACAATACAAAAAGAGGCGCCGGATGCCGTTGAGACGATCGGCTATCAAATGCCCGCATTCAAACAAAACGGCAGAGTTTTAGTATATTTCGCCGGCTGGAAAGATCATATTGGATTTTATCCGACGCCTTCAGGGACCGCGGCATTCAAAAAAGAATTATCGCAGTATCAAGGAGCAAAAGGTTCCGTAAAATTCCCGATGGATAAGCCGATCCCATTTGACCTGATCGAAAAAATCGTAAAGTTTAGAGTGAAGGAAAACGCAAATAGAAAGTGAAAAATATTTTTAAGCTCACAACACACATATGGCGTTCCTGCGCCAGCCGTATACTGACGAACTAAGCCAGAGAGGAAGTTGGGCACTACAATAAGAACAACAAAGTCAGTGCGGCCTTGGGCCGCACATTTTTTCTTTTTGGGCTGAAGCACTTTTTCTTTTTGTCTTAAAAAAGAAAAAGGGCTCAGACGTAGTCAAGCCAGTCCTCATACTTCTTGTCCTTCCCGTGCACCACGTCGAAGTACTTCGCCTGTATCGCCTTCGTCACCGGCCCGGGTTTTCCGATCTCTCTTCCGTCCACTATCCGAATCGGAGTTATCTCTGCCGCGCTTCCCGTGAAGAATGCTTCGTCTGCGAGGTACAGCATTCCGCGGGTGATGTCAGTCTCTTCTACTTCGTATTCCATGTCTCTTGCGATCTTTATCGCCGAGTCCCTTGTCAGCCCCATCAGGATGCTTGCGTGTTCGGGCGGAGTGTACAGGACGCCGTTCTTTACGATGAAGATGTTTTCTCCTGGGCCTTCTGATACGAAGCCTCGGTTGTCGAGCAGTATCGCTTCGTCGTATCCTACGTCGATTGCTTCCAGTTTTGCGAGGATCGAGTTAAGGTATTGTCCTGTTGCTTTTGCGCCGGAGGGCATTATGTTTGGGGCTATCCTTTGGAATGAGGATATCTTTGCGCGTATGCCGTTCTTCAGGCCTTCTTCTCCCAGGTACGAGCCCCATTTCCATGCCGCGATCGCTACGTCTACGGGCGCTTTGAGGGGGTTTAGTCCCATCTCGCCGTAGCCGCGGTATACTATCGGGCGTATGTAGCATTCTTTTAGTTTGTTTGCTTTTATCAGGTCTTTTGTTGCCTGGCAGAGGTCGTCTGTCGTGTAGGGGATCGTCTTCATGTACATCCTGGCCGAGTCTTCCAGGCGTTCCATGTGTTCTACCAGCCGGAATACTGCGGGGCCTTTGTCTGTGTTGTAGCAGCGTATGCCTTCGAATACCCCTGATCCGTAGTGCAGGGCGTGTGTTAAGACGTGTATTTTTGCGTCTTTCCAGTCTACGAGTTTTCCGTTCATCCATATCTTTTCTGTTTCGGGTATTGGCATTTTATCTTTCAGGTTATAGGATCGCTTTAGGGTGTTTTTTTTGTGATAATAATTTCGTTTATGGGTTTAAATTGCCTAAAAGAAAAGTTTATTTGATTTGCAAACAGCCGATTAGGGGTTTGCGCGTGTTTTCCCGTTTTTTCACGTAATTACCCGTTCACAGTTCGTAATCCGGATGCAATGTATTTTAGCTGACGCTTGATCAATCACTGTCTAACCGCCCCACGCGGGCGGTTTGGGTGTTGACAAAAGGGATATTCCTGGCGTCGGTTTAAAGTCAGCCCCGTTAGTAAGGTCGGAATCCGCAAAAAGCGCCGTCTAATTTTCGTCGCCGCCAATCGACCGGGACGTGTCGTGTTTCGCCGTCGATTTTTGCGTGCCAGGAACCGGGGTGTGGGTCATAAGAAATCCTGGGTGGACTGACCTGTGTCATTCGCCTTCCGATACATGTAAAAATTTAGGGATATTATTAGATAAATATTCGGCCATTTATCAGGAGAGCAATAAAAAAACTGAGGGAAAAACCGCAAAAAATATTTATTCTATCCGGTATACGACAACTTTCAGAGTGGCGGTTGGTTCAAGGAATGCCGTGTCGTCGTCGAATAAAGTTTCGTTTCTTGCTTTGCGGAAGGTGACGGTCTTTGAGTCGTATAACTGGTAGCTTGTGTCGTTCATTAAAATGCTCTCGCCGAAGCGGCAGTATTTGTCGTTTTGGTATTCATGCAGCGCTTCGGCAGATGAGAGCGCGCGGCTCAGTATCTTAACGTTGTCGATGGTGCCGTTTGCCGCGTAGTCGTAATTTGATCCTATGCTGTTGGCCAGGCCTATTCGGAACAGGGTCGTGGAGGGATAGTGCCGTAGAGCGCCATAATAGAGGGTGCTTGCGGCCAGTTGGCCGTTCACGTACAGGGACAGGTTTTTGGAGGTTACATCAACTACCCCGGTCACGAAATACCACTGCCCGGGAGCGTATGTGTCGGTTGACTGGACGTAGATCATTGCATTCGACGAGTTCCAGGTCTCGAACCTGAAGGTGGAATCGTTGTTGTATGTAAGTTGGGTATGGAAACCCTTCTTGCTTATTATCGCGTGACGCTCGTGCCCGGGGGTGCTTGGCGGAAGGCCGGCTGGATTATACCATGCCATCAGGGTGTAGTTGTGTTCGGTTATGTTTTCAAGGGAGGCGGAATTGGGTATCTCTGCGTAGTCGTTGCCGTCAAAGGCCAATGCGTTCCCGTATTTTCCGCTAACCCATTGACCTCCGTAGATTGTCCCGTCGTTGCTGTTCCGGGAGGAGTCCGGGAGGTACGTCCCTTCGTCTTGGTTCATCATCCATAGGGCTGCAAGCGCGGAGTCGGTGCTCAGAGTGTAGTTCGAGATATAAAATGTCGTATTAGACGCGTTGCACGTGATGTTGGCGTTCGCGATGCTGTCGAAGTGCAGGCCTTCAAAGCAGTCCAGAACGCCCTTATCGAGACATGAGAGTTCCACGTAGAAATCGTATTTTCCGGTTCCGAAAACGCGGTTGCGCAGCCGGGCGTACTTGCTTTGGTCGGTGGGCGTGTCTTGGGTGAGGTTAATAAAGTATATGACCTTATCGGGGTCCAGCACTCTGTCAAGCGTTTTTGTATCGTTGCCTATTCTCCTGGTGTCGGCGAGCCCTATGACGGTGATATTGCCAAGATTCGGGGAATGCGTCCAATTGACTGGGTATCCCGGGGTCCTTGCGAGTTGCTCGGACACTGCGGTAGCAAGCCATGTGAGCTCGTATTCGGTGTCTGCCGAGTCTATGTCTTCTAGAGTGTCGGTCCAGAGGAAGAGTATTGTACCCAGGACTACGAGGAAGATCACGGTTGCAAGGATTATGTCCCAGGTGAATATCTGGGCTTTCCGGTTCAGATGCATTTTGTTTTTTTAGCAGACCCTTCCGATAAAGATTACGTTCCCGTGGTTAATAACCCTTGAGGAGAGGGTGTTGTTTATCGGCAGTATCGTCTTTTCGCCGTCGATAACGCATGTTGGGGGACAGCAGGTTACGTTCATTGTTAGAAGAGGCGCGTGCATGGTCATGTCCTGCAGGTCTATGAATACCGTGGGTTCGTTACGTTTGAAGGTTATGTTGAATTCGTCCCCGGGATATCTGCTGCGAACTGAGAACGTCTGCCAGTATCCGTCCCCTGATACCACCACCTGGTTTATGCTCTCGGCCACCGTGTTTGCGGCGGATCTGCCTGCAAGATGCGTTCTAAGGTCCGCCCACTCGGAGTATTTTTGGTAGAGTATCACACCCATTACTACGAGGAACAGGAGGACCAGGGAGGTAACTATGAGGTATTCAAGGCTTACCTGGGCTTTGTTTTTGTAATTCATTTTTTAGAGTAATTTCTCGTATTCTTCTGTTATCTCCCGCGCTTCCAGCGTGCGGTTCCATATCTTGACGTCGTCTATCAGGCCTATGAAGGGGTTGCTGACTTTTGTCGAATAACCTATTATTATTCTTTCCTGGGCGGTGCGGTTTGAATAACTGACGGCGCCGGTCGCCTTTAGGGCTCCGTCGACGTATAGTTTGTGTCTCCCGCCTGCCCCGGATTTGTTTGAATACGTGTGGACCACATAATGCCAGCGGTTGTCGGAATATGTGTCTGCGGTGCATATCGGGTCTGTGCCTGAGACAAACAGGTCGGCGCATAGATTCATGACTCCGTTTAGGTAGATGTTCCGGTCATTTTTCGAGTCGTCTCCGGTATCGGTTGAGAATATCCCGCATTCACTGCATGAGGGATCGGGCCAGATCCACAGCCCGACGGCGTATTCCGTCTCGGACACGTTGACGTATGCCTCTGCTTTGCCTGAATTGGCAAGTTCGAGGCAATTGCCGTTTATGCCTCCGGAGACTATATTCGAATCGCCGGATAAGTCCAGGTTGGGCGCATTGTGCGAGCCCTCATATGTGTAATCACCCGGCCCGTCATTGTGGTATTCTTCAAAGTGCCATACTGCAGCGTAATCATCGTAGCAGTAATCGGTCAGGTTCTTGATTTTGAGGTTATACGCATCCATTCTGAACCAGTAAGGCGTGCCGTATACCCATTTACCGGATATTTCCTGGAAGTATAGATGGTCTATAGAGGAATAGCCTTCATAGGGTGTAATGTCGGGGTATAGGCCGGAGGAATTCATGTCGGGCAGGTTGACGTAGCTTTCGATGCCTACTGTTGCGGTGTTCGGTTGATCGAGAATGGACCTGGCTATTGCTGCCTGATCCCGGTATTTCTGGGACAGGTTCGCGTTGCCTTCCAGGCGGTCGAAAAAGCAGGAGCCGTTTGTGCTGTTGGCATATAGGCGGTTTACTATGTCGTTTGCCGTCTCCAGGTAGAGTATCCGGGGGGAATTGCCGTTTTGTATTATCACATATTCTTTATCGGAGAAATTGATCGAGGTTGTGATCCCGGAAACGTAGGGGAAGCCCGCGTTTGTGAGGGTTTCGGAGTAGTAGTCTATTACGCCGCCGGAGGAGTTTAGTACGATCTTTGAGGGGGTTGAAAAGTCGGCCCACACCAGGGGGTCGCTGCCGGCACTAGTGGTGTTTATGACAAAGACCGTGTAGGGAACAAGCCAGGGGGTTAGATCATTATAGTCGGCTATCAGGAGATCCTGGTCCCCTTCTTCTTTGCTTATGTCGTATACTATCCCTCCGCCGAGTCCCTTGCCTTTTGCAGCATATGCAAGGGTCTGTATGCCGCTGCTTGTGCTGTGGTTGTATACCCTGCTGACTTTGTTTGTGGTTTTCAATGCATACAACGGGTCCTCCAGGCCGTCTATGGGTATTAGGACGTAGAGTGTTTGGTTCTCGTTTTCATAGCCGCACACGCCGCCTTCTGCGGTGTCGAGGTCGGCGATGCTGTAATTGTATTTGGCCAGTACCAGGAAATGCAGGGAATCGTAGGGGTAGATTTCTATCGTCCGCAGCGAGATGTTTGTTCTGAACCGGAGTTCGGAACCGGTTGTTTGCAGGGAGGAGATGAACGCGGTCAGGGTCTGGTTCTGCATGTAGGGGATGTTGAATGTGCTCCCCGAGGTGATTGTCCCGTTGGCCATGACCTGTTCCAGGGTAAGCGTCGCGTCGGCGAGGGTTGTGTGATTGTTTATCACATAATCGTCCAGGTATGCTGCTCCCCTGCGCGCGGAAATGTACATTGCTCTTCCAAGGTCTTTTTTGGAGGACTCTACGAAGTAGTGTAATTCGTCTGTCCGTATTTTAGCGGGGGATAGATCGGTTGCGCTCTTATAGGACTCGTAATAAAGCGAAACCACCGCTAAGAGCACCAGCGCCAGCAGCATGGATATGACGGTGTACACGTATCCTTTCCGGTTCATTCTCATTTAAATAATCGTCGGAAGGACTTAATATACGCAACGGGGTTCTATACCCCAAGGTCTTTTAGATTGTAGAGGGGTTGCAGCGCGTATCCTCTTTTAGCCAGTTCGGACGATGCGCCTTCGTTTCTGTCGACGAGAGACATTACTTTCACCACCGTGCATCCTTCCTTTTCCGCGGCTTCGATCGCTTTTATGAGGGAGCCTCCGCTGGTCGCTACGTCGTCTACTATGACCACTCTTGCGCCTTTCTTCAGGGGGCCTTCTATGAGCTTTCCTTTGCCGTGTTTTTTTTCTTCTTTTCTGATGATGAATGCGGAGGAGGGTTTTCCTCTCATGAAGCTTATTGCCGCATATGCCGCGGCTATCGGGTCTGCGCCCATTGTCAGGCCGCCTATCGCGTCTATGTTTTCTTCTTTTAGTTCGTCGAAGAGTATGTTTGCTATGAGGTATGCTCCTTCGGAGCTCATCGTTATGAGGCGCAGGTCTATGTAGTAGCCGCTCTTTTTCCCGGAGGACAGGGTGTAGTCTCCTTTGAATAATGCTTCTTTCTTTATCAGTTCTAGGAGCCTGCGTCTGTGGTCTTGGGTTTCCATTTCTTTTTTGTGAATCTGATGAATTTTGCGGTGTTCTCGCTTTTCCTGACGGATACCTTGTCTGTGTGCGCCATTTTTTTCACGATGCTTCCGTCCAGTATAAGAGAGAGGTCTTTCTTCTTTCCCAGGAATTCTATTGTCGTTGTCAGATTGTCCGGGACCACCAATGGGTGTTGTTCGCGCATGAATGCTATCATCGGGGTGATGAGGTATGCTTTGGCGTCCGGGTGTATTATGGGCCCTCCGGAGGAGAAAGAGTGCCCGGTTGAGCCTGTTTGCGTTGCAACTATTACCCCGTCCGCCCGGAATTCGGTTGTTTTTTCTCCGTTGAGGCTTACCCTGAATTCAAGTAGGCTTGCAGGTCTCTGGGGCAGGAGGACCATTTCGTTGAGTACGTCGTATTTTTCGTTCACTTTGAGTTTTGCCCGTTCGTCTATGTAAAATTCTTTTTTGAATATTTTGTCGACGTATTCTTCGGCTTTGTCTGCGGATATCTCCGTCAGGTAGCCGACCCGCCCGGTGTTCACTCCGAGGATCATCGGCCTGCCCGGTAGTTCGTTCACGGACCATAGCAGGGTTCCGTCGCCTCCGAAGATTATGGCCAGGTCCACGTCCATCTTGGACGTCTTCGTGGGTTTTTCGCCGGTCTTTTCCGCGGCGAGTGGGTCGTAGTAAAGGAGGCAGTCTTTTTTCTTTAGTTTTTTTATTATCCTGCGAAGCAGTTCTTTTTCCACCTCCGGGTGGGAGATTATGCCTATACGGGATATTTCCATTGTATGAGATTAGAGAATAGGCGCTTATATAGCGTGTTTAATTGCGGGGATGGATGAGAAATAGATTAGAAATACGGGTTAACGGATTATTCCGCCGGGTGTTTTTTTGGTTTTCTGCCTTCTTTCTTGGGGTTCTTGGCGCAGATTATAACGTCCGAGACGCTTCTAACGTCGTTGTATCCTATGCTCTCTTCCTGTATTATCCTCTTTATCTCTTCCGGGGGGAGGGTGTTTGCCTTGAAGGATTTCAGGGACAGGCGCATTATTTCCCCGGTGTCTATGTTCAGGACCACGTCTTCTACTTTTCCTACGTATTCTGCTTTTTCAGTGTAGATATCCAATCCATATAAACGTGAAAGTCTTATGCTCATTTTATTTTCCTCTGATGATTGTTAATAGTTTATTATTGTAAGGGGAAGTATAAAAAATGTTGTTCAAAATTCCTGGTTTCTATAAGAAATGAGCGTAAAAATCATCGGGACAGGGCATATCCTCCAGAAGAGTGTAGATGCGGTAAGAAACGCCATCTGTAGCGAGAGGCCGGATATTGTGGCCGTGGAACTGGATTATAACAGGTTTAAGGCCCTGGAAGAGGTTGGTTTTCAGCCGGAAGCCTACAGAACCCGTATTTCTTTCAGGGGTGTTTTATCAGCCGCCGTGAGAGGGGGGTCATTTCCTGTATTCATACAAGGAATCCTTGCGCTCATACAGCAGGACCTGGGCGAAAAATACGGCATAAGCCCGGGGTCAGACATGTGCGCAGCAATCCTGTCCGCACAGGAGATCGGGGCCAGGATCGCGCTTATAGACCGAGACATAGGTATCACTATGAACCGGGTTCTGCGGGTCCCGTTAAAAGAAGTGATGGCATTATCCTCCTCCGGAGAAGAGGATCTGGAAGCTATTTCCAAGATATCCCTGGATAATATAGAAGACATCCTTGAGAAAGATAATCTGGAAGCGATTCTTGTGGGGTTCAGGAAAAAGCAGCCCAGCTTGTTCTCCGCACTTGTGGATGAGAGGGACAGGTACATGGCGGACATGCTCGAAAAGATATCCCGGGAGAACCCGGAGAAGAACATCGTTGTAGTCGTCGGGGCAGGACATATGAAAGGCCTGACGGGGTATATTGAAAACCTGCGCGCAGGAGGTATAATAGATACTGCACCGCTCCTGGAACAGAAGAAGATATCGGTTCCGCGCATGTTTGCGCTTATCGGGGCTCTTTTCTTTGCCTTTATTCTATTTAAGCTTAAATCATTATCCTTTAGCAGGAACAAAAAAAGATGAAACTTGCTATACTGGGCTGCGGGAATATCGGGGGATCAATTGCCCGAAGCCTGCAAAAACAGGGGCTCGGAGTGAACGTGGTCGCCGTCTACGACATAGACCGCAGGAAAGCAGAAAGCCTCGCGGCAGGGATTACCCCCCGCCCCGTGGTGTGCAGGAACGTAGACGAACTGGTAAAGAATAAAGAAGCAACGCTTGTTCTTGAAGCCGCATCCCAGGAAGCGGTCGCTCTCTACGGGAAAAAGATACTCTGTTCCGGGAAGAGCCTGATGGTCATGAGCGTCGGCGCGTTCTCGGACGACGCACTCCTGAAGGAGATGAAAGAGTCGTCGGAGAAAAAGAAAGTTAAGATTTTCATTCCTTCCGGGGCGGTTGCCGGTATAGACGGCCTGAAATCCGCGTTGATCGGGGGGGTAACGCAGGTAACTCTCACAACGAGGAAGAACCCGAAAAACCTTGACGTTGCCGTAAAAAAAGAAACGGTGTTATACGAGGGACCGGCCAGGGAAGGGATAAAGAAGTACCCGAAGAACGTGAATGTAGCGGCTACACTCAGCCTGGCGGGCATCGGACTGGATAAAACACTTTTAAGGATAATCGCGGACCCCAAGACGGAGAAGAACACTCACGAGATCGTAGTTGTCGGCGCATTTGGGCGGTTTTCCGTGATGCTGGAGAATACGCCGAGCCCGGACAATCCCAAGACAAGTTATCTTGCTATCCTTTCCGCGATGGCAACGCTGAAAAAGTTGTCTGAGACAGTGGAGATAGGAACGTAAGAACGTTAGGCATGGCCCGTCACGGGCCACCTTTAGGACTACATTTGGAGGTATAATGAAAAACAACACACCGGTTGCGGTATTTATCCTTTTTCTATTTCTTGCATGCGGCGTATCCGCGCAGGAAAACAGTACATGCAGCCTGCAGGGGGTAAACCCCCCGTGCGACGAGATACTCCTGGAAGAAGTGATAAGTTACATAAATCATTGGAGCCATGGAAATACTTCGCTGTCTAACGTCTTACGCCTTATTTTCACCTGGGCGGACCAGGAAGAAACCCTGCAGGAAAAATACCTTAAAGCGATAGATGACGCAAAGACCGCCGAAGAAAGCGAGATATACCGAAACCTCACACCCATAATCGAATCAAACACCGATCTGTTCTGGGAGGACAACAACGGATCAAAAAAAATCCTCGTGGTGACCTGGACGGGATGGGACGGCTACGTGAACCAGACCAACAAGACCGTGTATCTCACAAGAGAGACGTGGGTCACGGTATATCCTGAGGTAAAAGATTTTGTGCAACAAAACGTTCTGCCCAAAGAAAAATGCGGCCTGCGACTTGAGCAATTGAACGGCCTCCCCCCGAGGAACAACAAGAAATGGTTCGTGGAGTTCTACGTTTCTCCAGAGGACCTGTTCAGGCCAAGCCCCGACCCGGAGATCAACGATACCCAGGCACAGCTCGCATTCCCGGAAAACGCAAGCACGGAACACATGAACTGGATAAACAATCTGAAGAACAATTCATACGGATCGAATGGATACCCGTGGACGCGTCTTGGATACACGTACGACTGGGCGGGAAGCAGCAGTGATCATATTGGATTAAGTGAATATGTGATAAGGAAGGGAGCACAGGTAAAGATACACGATACTATCGCAACGGGGGAATACTGCGATGCAGAGCAACGGCAGTAGATACGGCATATAAATAGTTAGGCACTACATTATTTGATAATACATCACTTACTATATACTAACTTACTATATTACATATAATTATACTATACACACTACACACATGTGCTACATACTCTCTACTATATACTACTTTACGTACTACATACTACTACAACTACAAACTATATATGCTAACTACTATTGACCATACTGACCACGCCCTTGTTACTTATAATTGTTTCACAAAACATATCGGATATCTGATATGAAAAAAGAGAGCAAGGTACCAAAGGACGTTCGGTATTTGTGTTGACAATAGCGGTTTTCCCGGGCTGCTTTATCTCTCCGTGCCCAGGCCCGTTGAGGGAACGAGGAATTTCTCTCCTGGATAAAGGTCACGATACAAACGCTTATCAGGCAGAGGTTCATGATAACGAGAATCCGGACGGGGAGACGTTCCACCTGCACAAGGCGGATGAGCCCCTGCCGGGAGAGATATGTTATGTAACAGACACGGACTCATTCAACGAAGAGAACAACATAGAGTCTTATGTATTGTATCTGACGTATGAGGAGTACGCGGGATTTGACGCTGCTGCCGGGCTACACTTGCCGGGCATCAAAATGGAGCACCGCCGGAACCATTATTCTCACGTTGTAAGAGTAACGCCTGAATAATCACTTCTCCTCGTCACTGTGAGTGTCTTCTACTCCTAGACAGTAGACCAATCCTTTCAGGTTATTCTTTGTAATGCTCCCGTCCGCCACTTTCTTTAATACTTCCTTTGCGTTGAATGCAATCCCCAAACCCGCGTTCTTGATCATTATGCGATCGTTCGCCCCGTCTCCGACGGCGACTACTTCCTCTTTTGTCAGGCCTTCTTTCTTCATTATCTCCTGTACTATGTCTGCTTTCCTCTTGGAGTCTATTATCTGGCCGGTCACTTTACCTGTTACTTTTCCGTCTTTTATGACGAGTTCATTTGCGTAAGCATAGTCAAATCCCAGTTTGTTCTTCAATTCATCCGTGAAGTAGGTGAATCCGCCGCTTATCAGAGCAAGCTTGAAGCCCATGCCTTTTAGTGTTCGTAGCAGTTCCTCCGAGCCGGGGGTCAGCTTCATATTGTCGCGTATCTCATCAAGCGTTTCCACCGGAAGCCCCTTCAACATACGCACTCTCTCCCGGAGCGATTGCTCGAAATCCAGTTTTCCCTCCATCCCGCGCGCAGTTATGTCTGATACCTGTTTTCCTACGCCGCCTGCTTTTGCCAGTTCGTCTATTATCTCGGCGTCAACTATGGTGCTGTCCATGTCAAAGACGACAAGGCGCTTACGCATGCGGGCCGCGGACTCCGGCTGCACCACGATGTCCACCCCGATGCGCTCCCCGACGCTTCGCAGTTTCTCGCGCAGCTCCCGTTGATCTGTTTTCTTCTTTCTGTCAACAGTCATCTCCATTACAAGCAGGTCTCCCCGGGCGATCATCTTTATCCTTTCTATGTTCGTACCTGTTTCAGAGAGCGCAGAGGAGATATCGGCAACGATGCCTAGATTGTCCTTGCCCATTATTGTGACGTTCTCGAGGTCCCGTTTCTTTGGCAAGCGGTCTCCGTCATACTTTCCGTAGGCGGAAAGTGTTATGTCAACAGACAGTTTTTTTGACAATGCAGTAAGTCTTTTTGAGAATACGTCATAGGATACGGTAGAAGACGATAAGTCGACGAGCATGAACATAGAAAAGAGGCCGCGTATCACGCTCTGCTCTATGTCGACGATGTTTCCTTTTACTCCGGATATCTCGCCTGTCAGGTCCGCTACCAGTCCGGGCCTGTCTTTTCCCAGGACCGTTACGACTGTTAGCGAATTTTTCAAGTTTATAAAAGGGTTAGTTTACCGAATTTTCCCGTGGATACCTGAAGTTCTCCGCGGTACTCCTTAACCCAGCCGTTCTCTATCTTAATCTTTGCGCCTTTGGCTACCTGGGTTATCTGGTCGTTCCACAGGGTGATCTTTACTTCTCCCGTGTTGTCTTTTGCTTTGACATTTGCTAATTTGCCGGTTCCCCGGAAATTCGTGAACTCCTTTGCCTCTTCTACTTCCACTACTTCGACTTCTAGGGAATCAATCGCTTTGTTGGGCTTCAAATCTTTTATCTCCATTTTTCGTTTCTTATTTTACGTTTGTTATATGTTGGGATATACTATTAAACGGTCGAGTTTAAAAAATAGGATGATTCCGTCAGATAAAAATTTTCTGTAACGGGGATGTAGTCCTAAAGGCTCGCAGTGAGAACAATCATGCCCTTTTCCGGCCATGCCTAAATACTAACAAGCATGCTATGGCCACACATTCTCAAACATAACGCCAAAAACAGCCCGCAGGTGCCCGTGTAGTGCCTAACTTTTTAATTATTCCTGGGCCTTCACAACCTCGTAGTAGTTCTTCCACACCTTCTGACTCGTCCTGACCTCAGGCAGGCCGGAGCCGTGCGTCTCAAAATAGCAGTACGTTCTGTCATCGATATAGATAACGTAGGTGGAAAGATCGCTTATCCTGTCCGGCCAGCTGGAATCCGTGACATGATAGACCCCCGCAGGGTGCGTGTTGTCTGTCTTCTTAAGCAGGAATTCCTGTCCTCTGGTATTCTCATTATTGTTGTAGTCGACAAGGTAAGACGCCGACACGCGGTCCTTCACAAGCCCGAGAAATTCCTGCGGTCCGTATTCTTTTCTCATCGTGCGCAGATCGAGCAGGCCCATAAATCCGAAGCCGTCAACGCATATGCCGATCTCTTTGGGAACGTATATGCATTCGTTCAACGTATCCATTTTATTTGTAGTCCTAAAGGCGGGCAGTGAGACACCCACATATTTCCGGCTAATCAAACATTTTTTTTATTGGTTTGTTTTTTTTCCTGGCCCGGCAAGAGGCAGGAAAAACGCCCCGAATACAGGAAATGACCCCCCTCCCCGGCCGGAAACCTATCTATAGCCTCTTTCCTGCCCCTCATCCTTCATACCCAGGCCGGAGTCCTTTCCCATGCCTTTCCACAGGGAGCCGTAGCTTTCCTGTATCTGGTACTCTACCGGGCGGGCTTCCAGGACGCCCCTGGTTATGTGATTTTTTTCTATCAGAAGCGATTCTTCAATCTTGGCCAAGTCTCCTGCGAATCGGATGATCCCTCCGAGGTCCCTGAGGCGCAGGGTCAGAACCCCCCGTTGCCCGTCTATTGTGAATGCCCGGTTCCGTGCTTCCTTTATTATCTCCTCTATTGCCTCCCTGCTTGCGGGCGGGATCCGTTTATCCCTCTCTATTTCCTGGGCCACGAATTGTGCCAGTGCCAGACGGTTTCCCTCAGTGTCCGGCATGGTTGTGTCAAGGAGGATTTCATAACCCTCTCCCAAGATCCTTGAGCGCAGGGGTTGTATTATCTTTTCCACGTCTCCCATGTTGCATGCGCCTACGAATATGAAGTCGCACGGCACGTTCGCGACTTTCACGGATGCTCCCGCTGATTGCGGGTTACGTCCTGTTATCGGGAATTTCTTTTCCTGCATCGCAGTCAGTATGAAACTCTGCAGGTGCTGTATCTGGGGTAATTCGTCTATGAAGAGGACGCCCTCATGCGCTTCATGCACGGCGCCCGGTATGACCCTCATATATGCGGGGGTTCCTATCTCCGGGTGGCTTCCGAACGGGTCGTGCCTCACGTCTCCCAGTAGCTCTGTTTCGGATGCGCCCGTTGCCTGTACGAAGGGTATCCTGTTCAGGGGGATGATCACCTTCTTTTTCCGTTCGACCCTCTTGGGCGCGTCAAGCGAGGCCTTGTCTATTGCCTGTATTCTTCCTCCTTCTACTTTGCGGTAGATGAGTATTGTCTCCCTGCCGTTTTTATCTGTCCGGGTTATCTGTACTTCTTTCTCCGGGCGGGTGAGCGAGTAGTCGAATACTTCGGTGATTATGTCGCTGAAAGGCGAGCGGTCTCCCATGGATCTGGTCGCGTATTTGTTCACGCCGCAGCCGGGGCATATCATCTCGCGGTCGCTGCTCAGAGCGCCGCACGTGGTGCACCTGAAGCCTAGCTGCTCTGCGACAAAGAAAGGCACTTCCTTGGGTGAGAGCAGCATGCCTTTTGCGGTTGGTCCCGCAGCGGCTTCGTTTTCTGCTTGTTCTTTTGATACGACCTCCAGTATCGGTCGCTCTGGTTCGTTCTCATTGTGCATCACCCTGACTTCGTGCGTGGGCTTGGCCAGGTTCAATGCAAGGGCTTGTGCCAGCATGCTCTTACCTACCCCGGGGGGGCCGACGAAAAGGAGGTGTCTGCGCTGGCGTATGGCTATTTTTACCTTCTCGACCGCGCGCACCTGTCCGATTATTCTATCTATCGCGTTCTTGGGTATCTTTATGTCCCTGCTGTCAGCTATGTCGTCCAAAAACATCTTGTGAGAAAAAAGAGCTCCCTAGAAATAATAACGGCGGGAAACAAAATAAATGAAAAGAAGAAAAATAAAAAAACAGAAAGAAGAGATAAAAATTATCTTTCTGTGAGGATCTTTATACTCCTCGGATTGGAGACGTCTGACTTGTTTATCCCGACGATGCAGGCAACCCCGCTCTCCGCGGCGGCGTCTATCAGCCTCTGGGTCACGATGCCGTCGAAGACGACGCAGTAGGGCTGCACGTCTTTTAGGCTTGGGACAAGGTCCTTTATTTCTATCTCCGTTATCTGCTCCAGGTTCTTGTCATACAATCTCGCAGTAAGCTTCCCTTTTACCTCCCTCAGGAGTGAAAGCATCTTTCCGTTATTGCTCGGCTGCTGCGGCTGCATCCCAGACCCGGGCTGAAGCGATTGCCCCGTGGAAGGTCTCTGCTGCTGTTGCATTCCCTGGCCCTGCTGCTGTATAGGCGGTCTCTGTCCCATGTTCTGTCCGGTTTGGCCATTCTGTTGCTGTGGCGCAGATTCCCCTTCCTCGCCGTCTTTTTCGCTGTATCCCTTTAGCTGGCTCAACGGGACCTTTCTTCGGAGGGTCATGACAACTTCCTTCTTTGTCAATTCCTCTACTTCTTTCCCCCTGGGAGTCCTTGCAACGAAGTCTATGTCCGTTACCTGGGCCAGTTCCTTCAATATGATGTCTCCGCCGCGGTCTCCGTCCAGGAAGGCAATCGACGTCTTCTCCTTGGATAAGTCAATGACCTGCTTGGGAATATTCGTTCCGCCTACCGCGATAACGTTCTTTATCCCGCATTTAAGCAGGTTCAGAACGTCCGCCCTGCCTTCAACGATAATTATCGAATCGGCGGTGGCTATTCCGGGCCCTGCAGGCAAGCCGTCAAACGAGGCTATCTCCGATAGCTGCACGGATTTCTTAACCTCTTCTGTCAGCTCCATGCTCTCAGGTATCTCCTCATCCATCAGCTTCTTTAAGAGCTCCTTTGCCCTGTTGATCACGATCTTTCTCTTAGCGCTCCTAGCATCCTCTATTTCTCGTACAACTATTTTAGCGTTGCACGGACCGACGCGGTCTACTGTTTCGATAGCCGCGCCGATAATCGAGGTCTCGACCATGTCCAGGCTCGAAGGCACGATAACCGTACCCGCCGATTTCCCGACTTTGGTCTTGATGTCTACTTCGATCCTGCCGATCCTTCCGGTCTTTTGGAGGTCTCTTAGTTCAAGGCCTTCTCCGAGTAATCCCTCGGATTGTCCGAATATTGCTCCTACGACGTCGGGTTTTTCGACCACGCCGTCTATTGTGATGTCCGCATAGATATTGTATTTAGTAATATCTGCTGGTGCTTTTGCCATTTAGTTCACCTTTTTTTTGTTTAATCTTTTAACAGAAACTAAATCCGCAATGGGGCCGGCACAGGATACTTAGAGAACTAAAAGAAAAACTTTTCTGACTCCTACTACAACTTATCTGCCCTTAGGGGATAAAAACAAACAGGTTAATATGAGTATTGATTGATTCGTTGATTATGTTTTTCTTCTAGTCCTAAAAAGACTTTTTTCCTATATGGTCCTAAATGAAGATTTAATAACGCAATAAATATGGGTTTAGTTTAATAAATATGGGGATCAATCCCCGACCTTTTCCTCCAGGCGGCCTAAAACCTCTGAATACGCCATCCCAGGGATGAAAACAGTCTTCTTCCTGGATGCCGGACCGCTCGCAAGAACGCACACTCCAAATATCCCGGAAAAATATTCTATGACTCCCTTATTGGCCTTTCCGTCAACTGCGGGGGCCCTGATCTTGAGACGCAGCCGTTTACCGAAGGCGTCATAATCCGCACCCTCTTTCTTTGAGCCCGGAACAACGTGGATGTCAACGTATACGCCGTCCTTGCCCTGCCGTATGCACTCAAGAGTCATACTATGCAATCGGATTATCGTCTATGGCCGTTCTATTCTCGACCACCCTGTTGAGGATGCCCAAAAAAACGCTGCTCTGCCCCTCCGTAAGCTTAACGGAATCCCCGACCTCTATTCTCAGGTCGTCTCCCTCGGCGATCACGACCAATGCCTCGGAAACGCTTCCTCCGAATATCGCCCTCAGCTCTCCGTTCCGGTCAAGCTCGTTTATTATGGATGCGAGTATGTCGCAGCGGATCCGGATCCTTTCAATGTCGCTCCCGCCGGGGCTTTTATGCTGGCTGCGGTGTTTTACTATCGAACCCATGATCGAAAGAAACTTCTCTTTCTGTTCCTCTGATAAGGTGACTGCCCCGCCGTCTTCTATCACCAGGTCGCCGTTCTCCGCGATGACGGCCAATGCTCCTGAAACGGGATGCCCGAAGAGCTCCTGCAGTTCCGCGTTCTCATCTATCTCCTTAATGACCCTCAGCATGGCGTCGCATCCGACCCGCACCTTCATATTAGACTGTTCCATTCTTTTCCTACAAATTCAGTAAAGGATCGCCTCGAGTTTCTTACTGGCGGAAGCATCCTTTATCTCTCTTGCTATCCTTCTCCCGCAGCTCATCGGCTCATCGTAGAGCAGGCTTGAATAAGGCGAACCGTTTATGAATACGTTGGTTCCGGCAACGATGCGCGCCGAGACCTCGAAGCATATGAATTCCAGTTCCTGCGTGCAGACCATCTCCAGGCAGAAGGGCCCGAGCATCCCTGGAGAAAAGAGCTTCTTTGACGCCGCAACGACGTTCCTGCCAAGATCCATCAGACCCGGCAGGAGAGACTCCCGCATGACGACCGGTATGTTCCCGGTGACAACGTAACTGGGCTCTATGTCAACTGCTTCAGGTATCCTTGACAGGCCGTCAACATTAGACTCATATCTGATGTCCATTCCCAGCAGTTGCAGCGAGTCGTTAAGAGGCGAATAGAAGAAATGCGGGTAAAACCTGGTGCCGACGATATACTCCTGTATCATGCACTCCGATTTGACCGGATCCGGCAGGTTCACAGAATTCATCTTCAAAGTAAATTCCTTCTCGTTTTTGGCAAGAAAATAACCTGCGCCCCCCTTTGCCCCGGGGAACTTGACGATGACGAGCCGGTCTATCTCCTCCGGGTTCATATATTCCCTTGGGGTTCTTGCGCCGGCCTCTTTGAGCCATTTAAACTGCTTCTTTCGGTCGGACTCCCATTCTAGAACGACCCTGCTCCCAAGCATCGGAACGTTCAATTTTTCCCGGATGTTCGAAGCCCCGACGTATTCCACAAAAGAACCGTGCGGCACCAACACCGCGTTCCTTTCCCGCAGTTCCTCTTGGAATTTATCCGACAAAACGTCCTTATAATTATCAACCGTCAATACTACGTCAACAACCGGCCACTCCTTGTAGAATGCGCTGTTCTTCTTGGTGCAGATCAAAAGATTAGGCAATCCCTCATCCCTTGCGCCCTTGGCTATCTGCAAAGCGCTGTGGCTGCCCAAAGTGCAGACCGTAAGCTTCTTGCGGTTATAACCTGCAACAACCTCGTCTATGCCTTCCTTCGTGATCATTTTTAGGTAACGATCTCATCCAGCCGATCTTCTTCTATTGCGCGCCTGATCTCCATTGCGATCCTCCTCCCGGATGAGACGCGGCCCCTCCAAAGGGAATTACCATACGGGTGCCCGACCGCCATATGAACGTTCGTGCCTCCGCCCACTCTGGGAGCAACATCGTAGACATAGAAATTATTGTCCTTGTCAACGCATGTCTGCAGGCAGAACGGGCCGATAACTCCCGGCTTATAATGTTCCTGGGATGCTTTGACGTATTTTTCCGCCATGTCAAAGACCTTCTCAAGCAGGCTCTCCCTGATAGTTGAGGAATTGTGCCCGCAGACAGTGTATTCCGGTATCCTCTGCTTCTCATTCAGGGTCAATTGCTGCGCCGCAGGCAGGCGCACATGCCCGTCAAGTGACGACTCAAAACGCCAGTCAACGCCCAGGAGTTCGAGTTTCTCCATCTCCTCTTCAAGCGGCGAATAGAAGAAATCCAGGTTAAAGACCGGGCCGATAATGTACCTCTCGATACGCGCCCCAGTAAGCGCGTCTTCGGTGATCACGCCCTGCTTTATCAAACTCTTCGACTTCTCCAGGTATTCCCCGTAAGATGCGGCAGTGAAAAACCCCCTCTCGAGTTTCTTCTTCGCGTGGTGTAGCTTCACGACGACAAGGGCGTCAATGTCCTTCGGATCCTCTATTTTCTCCGGGAAAGGCAGGCCTGCCTTCTCCAAAAGCCAGTAATAATCCTGTTTTTCGCCTCTTTCCTCGCTTCGAAGCATGTTCCTGCTCCCCACAATGGGAACCGCAAATTCATTCTCTATGCGATCGATTGCGACATAAGACGTAAAAGAACGGTTGGGAACAAACAAAACATTCGAAGAAAGCATCCGGTCCTGCTCCTTCTTATCGAGCATCTTATCGAACCTGTCGTATACGACGCATTCGTCGACCATGCCCCGGACGATCTTCCCCTCTACGCGTTTGGCCTTGAAATACTTTGAATAAGTCTTCTCCCTGCCCTTCTGGCAGTAAAGAACCGTCTTAAACCCTTCCTCAACTGCGCCATCGGCGACGTCAAGCGCGGAATGAGACGCGACCGATCCCACGCGAATCTCTTTCAGATCATAGCCTGCGACCTTCTCGGCGATAACTTCTCTCTTGATCATTTTACTCTTTAAGAATACTCATTTCAGAGAATAAAACCAAACCGCAGAGGGGGGGGCCCCCTCCCCCGTTTTAGGTTTGAAAGCGAAGCTTTCATGTCCCCGCAGGGGCCATCCTGACCCCCCCTCGAGGGGTCTGAAGACCCCTCTGAACGCTGTGATGCGTTTTAATCGCACGAAAATATATTCCTTATAGTTTTCATGCATCAAAATGACTAAAATATTTGGAAACAGAACTTTCTGTAAAGTTTGTGATATCCTACCTATAACTGAAAATGGCAAAATAAAGAGATATTCCCCCCAGAAGCGCTATGACAACGTAAAAAACCGGAAAATACACAATGATGGGCGAGGCTATTTTTGTAAATTCTCTATACCTACTGGTTATAATGGGGCGCAGGGGGTTTATATCATTTCAGTAAATGGGAGTTCCAAATATGCTGGAGAATCGGAGGATTTACGAGATAGGTTTAATGCAAACTATGGTAATATTAGCCCAAGGAACTGTTATACTGGTGGTCGGATAACAAACTGTAGGATTAACAAGTACATTCTTAATGAATCTGAAAATAACTACAAGATTGAATTATTCTTTAGTGAGACTAGAACTCTAGATGCTGCCGGGAGAAAAGAGATCGAAAGAAGCCTAATTGATGAACTTGACCTTGGAGTGCGCCCCTTAAAGTGGACAGGTAGTTAAGTTTTTGTAGGGGAAAATAATTTTAAGGGGTGCATAAATGGAGTCACGTAGGAGGTTCACTCGGGACTTTAAATTGAAGGTTTTAAGTGA
>JBAQYF010000026.1:0-222051 GCA_049299895.1 Candidatus Altarchaeia archaeon | reverse complement strand
GTCATAGCGTCAATGGATGCTCTTTTGATTTCCTAAAAGATATGCTGCGACACACATATTGCACATAACTAGTTTTTTTACGCAGTAAACTGCGTAAAAAACCCGTATATGGGATGTTTTACGCAGTATCTCCTTCATTTAAGAAGCGGGGTGTTTCTTAGGCGGCGCCCAAGCTAATGGATACAAAAAATTAATAAAAAAAGATCTTTATACGCTCTCTATTCTCGGCGCAAGGTAATAGATAACCCGTCCGTCGCCTATCGCGTATTCTATCCTGATCGGTGCGTCCGCTCTCATCTTTATCAGGATGATTGATTGTGCGTCAGACGCCTTCAACAGGTTGTTTAGTTGATCGAGCGCGAACACCGCTTTTGCTTCTTGTTTTGCGTTTATGCTCATCAGTTTGTCTTTTTCGAATTTGATGTCTACTGATCCTGTGTCTCCGTCTGCTTTTATCCAGAATCCTTCGCCGATCTTCAGGGTGACGTGGTTGCTGACTAGTTCCGCGTCTTTGAGCGCTTCTTTTAGTGTGTTTGCTATTATCTTCAGGTCTGTTACGAATTCGATCTTCGGCTCTTTCGGGGGCATTGACGTGGATTCGATTATGGCTAGGGAGAAGCTTCTTGTGGTGTCTCCTTTGAATACCATCTTGAATCTTGTGTCGAGCGTGAGTTCTATTCGGTCGTCCGTGCGCAGCCTTTTTATGATCTTTGATAATTCGGCAAAATCTACTCCGATGTTCACTGCTTTTTCTACCTTGTATTCTTCAAAGATGCTTGCAGGTAGTTCCAGGTCTACGAGCGCTATCTGGGATAGGTCCATCGCCCTTAATTTGATCCCTTTATCGTCTATCTGTAGCGTTCCCTCGTCGATCAATGCAGCGACTGCTTCTATGCTGTTTTTCCATGCCTTGGTGTCGGAGATTACTGCGTGAAACATTTTCTATCTTAATATTATATCTTCCATCGATTAAAAATGAGGCTTAAATGAATCTTTTCTGTATATAATCCCTGTCCAGGGATAGCAGGAAGCTTGCGGCTTTGGGTCCGCGCTCTTTTCCTATCAATACCCGGTATATCGCCAAAAAGAGCTGGTCGGGCTTTAGGTCCGTTCCCCGGGCGGTCTCGTATATCCTCTTGTGGAATGCTTCCGGGACAATGTCCGAGTTGATTTCTCCTACGAGCTTTTTCAGCGCGTCTTTCTGCTTCTCTGATAGCATGTCGTACTCGGTCCTGGACTCTGCCTCTGTTAAAAGCTTGAATTTCAGGTTTTCCGGCCCGCGGGTCTCTATCCAGTTCTTGGAGCATTTAAGCCTTCTTTCCAGTCTGCCGGAGTCAAAGTCCTTGTAGCCGAGTGTTGCAAGCTTTTTTCCGATTCTTTCCATGTCCAGGTCCGGGATTATCTGGGACAGGGTCGTACATAAAGTGAACGGAACCTGGAGGTTTTTCGGCTCTCCTACCCGGGATAAGAAGTAGCTTCGGGCGGCCTTTGATGCGTCCTCGTTTGCCGTCTCCGGGGGTGCAAAAAAGAATCTCTCTGCTTCGTCGTATTCGTCCACGAGGACCGGGATAGTAAGCAGGTTTATGTCCCTCTGCTTGTTCAGGCGCTTGTACATGAGGAACTTTAAGACCTCAGGTTCGCATATCCTCTCCCATTCTTCCAGGGTGATAACGTTGCCTCTGGATGAAGATATCTTCTCCCCGTTCAGCGTGAAAAATTCGTATATTACAGGCATGGGCGGCTCCCAGCCGAATATCTTCTTGGTTACTTCAATAGATGTCCAGAATGATCCTCCCTGGGATGCGTGCTCTTTTCCAAGCGGTTCGCACGTTACTTTGAAGTGATGCCATCTTGCGGCCCATTCCACGCGCCAGGGCATTTTCCCCATTCCTTTGCGTATGTCTGCGACGCCTTCGTGCCCGCAGCCTTCGGCTTCCCCGCCGGATACTTTCGTGGTCTTGCAGACGTAGTATACCAGGTCGCCCTCTCTTTTATACGCTTTGGCTGTCGATATGCGTCCGCATTTCTCGCATATGGGGGTATATGGAATATAATCCGCTGGAAGGGGTTCTGTCCGGAATTTGTTGAGTATCTCTGCTATCTGTGCGGATTTGTCGAGCGCGGTCCTTATCTCCTCGTAGAGGGCTCCTGACCTGTATAATTCTGTTCCGGAATAGATAGTAGGCTTTACGCCAAAGGATGACAGTTCCTCTACGAATTTGGAAACAAAGTGGTCTACGAAATTCTTATGGCAGCCGTAGGGATCGGGGATGTCTTTAACCGGGTAGCCCAGGTAGTCCTTGAGGACCTCCATGCCGCGGGGTACCTTCCTGAAGGGATCGGAATCGTCCGCCACCCATATGAGTTCTACATCTGCGCCTTTCTCGGCAAGCACCTTGTGTATGGCGTCAGCCCGTATGACGTCGCTTGCATTCCCTATGTGAGGTATTCCCGAGATGGACGTTCCGGTCTCTATGACTTGCTTTCCTCCCCGTTTCAATAGCTCCTGGGCGACCTCGTCGGCCCAGTGGCCGTGCTCCTGCTCCTCCTGCATGGTATATATATAAGGCCCGACCGATAAATAACAGATACCTCCACAGGTAATGATCCGGGCAAAATGGACGATTCTATGTTTTCATTGGGTTTGCTCTTGATAGACCAGTTTAGATGGGCCCTCCTGCTTGTGACAACGGCTATCGCCACATTCTTCATATACACGGCGATAATGTACCGCGTATTCCTGTTATCCCGCCAGGATGCAAGCCTGCTGGACATACCGGGTTATCCGCTCTTCAGTTACATGATCCTCAGAAGGCACATGAAGCCTGCAACCATTCTGAACAGGATGCCCGGCGGGGGAATAGAAAGCGCCCTGAAAGAATACGAAAAACAATTCAAGAACTACGCCGTGCACAGCGAAGACAAGAAAAACGCAGCAACCGCCATAGCCGAATACAAGGACGAACACATATACAAAGAACTGTATATTTACTGGGACAGGAAAACCCTGGAAACGCAATACGAAGCAGAATTGCGGAAAAACACAAAGATACGCCTCGAAATAATACACAAAAGACGCCTCAGAGACTACGAAACGATTGGAAAAACAAGATACTCCTCGACTGACGATAAAATATTCGACTCGAAGTACACGATCCTTACGAACAGGCCCAACCTGATAGGACAACTAAGCAGGGAATTCAGAGCCAGAGCCCTGAAGGCTGACATAGACAAGTTTATAGTGGAAGGAAAGCACGCAAAGGTAACAACCGAGCACAGAGGAGAGATAAAGGACGTAATGGAACTACTCCTGGAATTCGAAAAGATTGCAGGAGCAATGCTCTGATTTATTCCCCCACTCTATTATAATATAGACGGAATGATGATGCGAACAACCACTGACTTGTGATGATTGATGGGCGAGCTGACCGTCATAGTACCCCTTTTCTTTTTCTCGAAAAAGAAAAGTGCTCACGACCCCAAAAGAAAAAGGGGTGCCATCCTTGGGATGGCACTGACATGGACCTGTTTTATTCGTGTAATCTGCTTATATACTGAAGATAATTCCACGACTATGATTCATAAGAATCTTTTCTCGATCGAAAAGAGGCGGAAAGAGGGCAAAACTGATTTTTACACCTATGATACAATTCCAGTGGAAACCCGTCGAAAGATATTCTACCTTATACGCAAGATTTTTGACGTTCATCCAGGTTATTCCTTTTGGTTTGATTTAAGGACTAAAATTGTCCAACAGTATGGCATACTTGAACTATATAATAATGAGAATGAAACAAGGGACGAGGCTATCCATTATTATATGGTTACTTGCGAGGTGGATCATTTTTTAGATTGTATACAACTATGCCTATATCTCGGGCAAGAAAATTTGAGTAAGTCTCGAATAAACTTGTTGGGTGCATCTACGTACGTATCCTCCTTCAAGGATGTAACTGCTTTCATTCAGGACACTAATGATATCTTTCAACTAGATAAAATTGGGTATGAAATTATAAGGACAGATTATGATTTTCTGATTGTAAGGACAGATTCGAAATATTTGCATCAAGAGGTTGTAAAGAATGCTCTTAATCTGCTCGAAGGAAAGGGTTTCGAGGCTCCTTTGATGGAATTTGAGAAAGCTCTAGGACATTATACAAAAAAGAATTATCCTGAAGCAATTACTTATGCGAACAGTTCGTTCGAGAGTGTTATGAAGGTCATCCTAAGTAAGGATACAGGAGATGCAACTCAGTTGATTAAAGACTTAATGGCACATAAGCGGAACGGACAGCCGTTTCTGCCGCCATACTATGAATCCCTGGGGGTTCAATTAAAAAACCTGCTTCAGTGTTTGCCTGTAACGCGGAATGAGAAGGGAGCAGACCACGGTAAAGGCCTAAAAGAAGTGGTCGTAGACAAAAGTTATGCTGAATTTGCAATACATCTATCTGGAACATTTATAGTATTCCTTATACATCATTATCGGGAGACTACGTAGTGTCAGACCTATCGAGCTTTGCGAAGATAGGTCCTTTCGTGAACCTTTCTTAAAGGTTCATGGGGAGCTGACCGTCAGGACCCTCCCTCTAGGGATTGTTTCATCCCCAAAGTGCCTAAAGGCATGCCTGATGGCAAAAGGTGCCGTCTTTGACGGCATGAC
Organism: Candidatus Altarchaeia archaeon; assembly: GCA_049299895.1. Lineage (GTDB taxonomy): Archaea > Altiarchaeota > Altiarchaeia > IMC4 > QMZM01 > CAIYYO01. The sequence continues at coordinate 217,388 of JBAQYF010000026.1, read as the reverse complement.
TGCCTAATGCCCTCTTTTCTGGAATTTATTGGTTCAATCCCCTATTTAAGACTCTAATAACTCTTTTTCAAGATGGATCACGAAGTAAAACGGGCTATCGACCACATGCTGGAAACAAACCCTGTAAGGAAAGTATTCTGGCATATGGACGAGAAGGTAGACGGCCTGACCTATGGGATAAGACAGGGAGACGATGCAGTAGTCGTCGGAGACACGGTCATAAACATGGAAGGCCCTTACCCCCTGAAGATCGGCAGAAAGACCGGATTGATCCACACCGTTTCCGACATCGTTGTCATGGGTGGAAAGCCCTTATACGCGATGGATGCCATGCAGGTATCCAACATGACCGAAGCAGAGGAGGTCTGCGAGGACATAAAGAAGCAGAGCGACGGCTTAGGCGTTCCCATAGTCGGCGGAAACACGCAGATGGAAGACTTATTACTCCCGTGTGTTTCATTCGTCGTAGTAGGAAAGATAATAAACAAGCCGATACCCGATTCGGCGATGCAATCGGGAGACAAGGTCTTCATGATAGGCGAAGTTGTGGAAGGAGAGACCGGCGAGCGCGTGGCAAGAGCGAAGGTGAAATTCGACACGATAATAGACCTCGTTGAAAGCGGCGTAGAGATACACGCCGCAAAAGACTGCTCCCGCGGGGGGTGGTTTGGCAACATGTGCGAGATGCTCATCAAATCAAAGAAGGGGATAAACATAACCAGCATACCCTACGCAAAGATCACCCGCTATATGGGAACCCACCTGATATCTGTCCCTGATACCGAGATGAAGAAAGTGATCGAGATAGCAACCAAGCATCGGTGTCCTGCAGTCGAGATGGGCATGGTGAAAGACGAACTCACAGTCTCTATCGGCGGGGAAACCTACGTAGAAAAAGAGAAAATGGAAGAACTGATAAAGAACTTCCCCTTCAAGAAGCCGAAGATATGAATTAGACGCCGATCTTCTCGCTCTCCATCCCCTGCAGTATCATTCTTTGCATCTTCTCAGGGTCGGGTATGTCCAGTATGACTACCTCCGTCTGATCCCCTCCCGAGGTGTCTATGTATATGTCTCCTATGTCGACCATGCGCTCCCCGATGCTCTTGCTGATGCGCACGTTCTGTATCTTCTCAAATTGTACATAGACCAGTTTCTTGGAGAAGAGCCCGGTTCTCACGATCACGCGATGATTTGTGAGAAAATAACGCTTAGAATAGTGATTCATTAGCAGTCCCGCCGAGAACAAGAATCCTGAAAAGAAGCATATTATAGCAAAGCCATACAACAGGCTGGCCCATATCCCCGAAACATTAGTAAGCCACCCGTAGACAAAAAGCCCTACTGAAAGGATCGACGAAAGCAAGGTGACAACGATCATAGTCGCCTCTGAGAACCATGCTGCGTAAGACGAGAATAACATCTCCTCTTTTCCGATCATATCCTCCGCCTTTAAGCTGGTCAGATTGTCGAACAAATCCTCAAGTTTTTTGAGCATAACCTAGATTAGGCTGCAGACCTATTTAATCTTTCCGTTCCCCGCTATCTTTCATCAATCCGAGGATCAATTTATGGGATTTGTCTGGATTGGAAATGCCCCGTAGGACCATCTCTATTCCGTTATCTCCTGCCGTGTCTATGTAGATGTTTCCGATTCCAAGGATCCTTTCAACAAAACTTTTCTTAAGCTTTATATCCTGTATCTTGCCATAGGGTATTGTCACAACGTCCTTTGAGAAGAGGCCCCGTATTTTCACTATTCCTGTTCTGGTGAGGGTGTACTCGGTAGAATAATGCCTCAGTATCTCGGCAATTAAAATAACTGCTGCGAAGGATAATACCAGCAAAGCCAGCATGCCGGAAATTGCCTGATAGCCCGCGATCGGATAGAAAAAAAGAGCCGCCCCTATGATGAAAAACAAAAATGCAAAGAAAAAACTCCCCTGGGCATGGAACCATGAAGGATTCTGTTTTAGGACCACTTCGTCCGAGGCCGCGTTCTTAGATGTGTTAGACATGTGGTCTATTAGGAAAGGATTGCATATAACGCATGTTAGCCCCCGATTCTTGGGTACGTCACCACATTAACAGGCAGAGTTCGCCTGCATTCGGTAATGAATAGAGCTAGTTATTAGTCGTCAGTGCCATCCACCGGATGGCACATTTTTTCTTTTTGGAATAGCAATACTTTTTCTTTTTCCTAAAAAGAAAAAGGATGCCGCTGACGTGATTTGAACACGTGACACCTCGGTCTTCAGCCGAGTGCTCTCCCGAGCTGAGCTACAGCGGCAAATTGAAATCTGGGAGTGATATTACTTGTTATTTTGTTTATTTAAGATAGTTCTTTTTGGGGTCGTGAGCATCCCTTAATGGATGGTACAGCGACAGCGGCAGTGTGGGAGAAATAAAAGAATTTAGATTATCTCTGCTTCCGTTCCCAGTGCTTGTCCCGGTAGGCCTTTTTCGAATTTTACGAGTACTGAGCCATTCCTTCCGTGGACTTTTGTCACTTTGCCGTTTATCTTGTTTCCGCTGGGTGTTGTCCAGACTGCGGTCTTATCCAATAGTTTTTCCGCCTGTTCCTTGCTGGTCACGCCTTCAGGTATAAGGATCATCCTGTCTGCGTATTGGGTGTGCGGTCCTCCTTTGTAGTTAGATACTTTGGCCTTCATTTTCCGGTATAGTTTATATATATTGGGTCAATAATAATTACAATAATTTGTAATGAATAATAATGACAGATTATTTGTTCTATTAATTTTGTTTTAGCGGCTTAAGAATGAAATGAATCCCCCAGGGGATTCACGAAACTGCGGAGTCTAACGACCCTGCTTGACGGCAAAAAATCAGGATTACAATGAAAGAGATCAGGTTGCATGGGCGCGGAGGGCAAGGTGCTGTTACGGCCGCATCTATTCTGGCGGTTGCAGGCTTTGCAGACGGGAAATTTACTCAGGCGTTTCCCTCGTTCGGTGTCGAGCGCAGGGGCGCGCCGGTGACGGCGTTTGTAAGAGTAGACGATAAATTCATCAGGAGGAGGGATCAGGTCTATAACCCAGACATACTGGTGGTTCTCGATTCGTCGCTCTTCAAGGTCGAGGACATCGCTAAGGGTGCAAAGAAAGGCGCTATGATCATAATCAACACAACCGGGAAGCCTGAAGACTACAAGCTCCCAGACTTTAACGTAAAATGCATAGATGCGACAAAAGAGGCTTTCGCGGTCCTCGGAAGAGACATAGTCAACACCGCGATGCTGGGCGCATTTTCCGCGTACACGGGCTTGGTCAGCAAGAACGCGATACATGATGCTATCAAGGAGCAGTTCTCAGGGGAACTGGCGAATAAAAATATAAAGTTGGTGGATCAAGTCTATGAAAAAGCAAAGAATTGATTTCGGATCATTGAAGTCGAAGATCGGTAACGTAGAGATTACCACAGGCGCGGTCCTTGAAAGCACCGGTTCCACCTCCAGGACGAAGACCGGCGCGTGGCGCTCGCTCCGTCCGGTGGTGGACGAGAAAGCATGCATCGGCTGCGGCATGTGCTGGACGTACTGTCCCGAGGGATGCGTCGAGAAGAAGGGAGACAAGAAATTCCAGGTAAACTACGATTACTGCAAGGGCTGCGGCATATGCGCAAATGAATGCCCGAAGAAGGCGATAACTATGGTACTGGAGGAGAAGTAAAAATGAAGCACGTAATGGAAGCGTCTCACGCGATATCAGAAGCCGTGAAGATGATCAAACCCAAGGTGATCGCAGCTTATCCGATAACGCCCCAGACTCACATAGTCGAAAGGCTTTCAGAGTATGTCGCCAATAAGGAGATCGATGCGGAGTACATCCGAGTAGAATCTGAATTCGCGGCGATATCCGCATGCCTCGGAGCGGAAGCGACCGGTGTCAGAGCATACACTTCGACGTCCTCACAGGGTCTTGCGCTCATGTTCGAAGTATTGTTCATAGTTTCGGGTATGAGGCTGCCGATAGGTATGACGGTAGTCAACAGAGCATTGTCTGCGCCCATAAACATCTGGAACGATCACCAGGACAGCATGTCCTGCAGGGACACCGGATGGCTGCAGATGTATGCAGAGACTGCACAGGAATGCTTCGACCTGACAGTGATGCAGTACAAGATATCCGAGAACAAAGACGTTCTGTTGCCGTCGATGGTCGGCCTGGACGGATTCACGTTGTCTCACGTGTACGAGCCTTTCTACATCCCGGAGCAGAAGGACATAGATGACTTTTTGCCGGAATACGTGCCGACGCATGCGATACTTGAGCCCGAGCAGCCTCTGACGCTGGGACCGATCGGTTTCCCGTCCCACTATATGGAGATGCGAAAAGCACAGGTCGACGCAACGGAAGGCGCGCTTAAGGTCATAGAAAAGGTCTACAAGGAATACTCAGAGAAGTTCCCCGTGCAGATCAAAGGCACGAGGCCCGAGAAGTACTATCACATAGAGGAGTACCGGATGGACGATGCCGAGATAGCGTTCGTCGCCATAGGTTCAGTCTGCGGCTCGATTAAAGACGTGGTAGACGTCCTGCGGTCCAAGGGAGAGAAAGTAGGGCTGGTGAAGATAATAACCTACCGGCCTTTCCCGATGGAAGCAATAAAGAAATCCCTGAAGAACGTAAAGAAGGTCGCAGTAGTAGAAAAGGCGATCTCGCCCGGCGGAAACGGTCCGGTGTTCGAGGAAGTATGTTCCGTTCTATTTGAAGCAAAGAGCGGAGCCGAAGTAAAGAACTACATCGTAGGCCTCGGCGGAAGAGACGTCAAGCTGGATCACATACAGAAGATATACGACCTGGCCAAAACGGGACAGGGCAAGAAACAGGAGTGGATGTTTTGAGGTAAAACAAAAATGGCAATAATGGGTTTCCCGGAAGAAGAATATTTCTCATGCGGGCACAGGGCATGCGCAGGATGCGCATGCGCGACCGCTATCAGATGGATAACGAAAGCTGCGGGCAAGGACAGCATACTCGTTGAATCAACGGGATGCATGGAAGTTATCAGCACCCCTTATCCCGAGACTGCGTGGAAGCTTCCCTGGATACACGGAGCATTCGAGAACTCGTCCGCGATAGCATCAGGAGTCGCAGCAGCACTCAGGACAAAAGGAGTGGAAGGAAAGAAGGTCGTCGCATTCGGAGGAGACGGATCCTCGTATGACATAGGATTCGGACACATATCCGGCGCATTCGAGAGAGGCGAGAACTTCACGTACGTCTGCTACGACAACGAAGCGTACATGAACACGGGCATACAGAGAAGCGGTTCAACTCCTTTCGGAGCATCGACGACGACATCTCCCGCAGGAAAAGAGAGCATCGGAAAGATCGAATGGAAAAAAGACCTGATGCACATACTCGCGGCGCACGGTTCGCCGTACCTCGCATCGGCGTCTGTCGGCTATCCGCAGGACGCATTCAGGAAGCTGAAAAAGGCGATGGAGACGCCCGGTCCTACGTTCGTCAACCTGTTTGCAAGCTGCCCGACTGGATGGAGGATTGATCCGTCCAAGGCGATAGAGGTAGCGAAGCTTGCAGTAGACACTGGTGCGGTGCCCTTATATGAGATCGTCGGCGGAAAGCACGTCATAGGTTCGCAGTCAAAAGATCTGGCAAAGCTGAAGCCGATCGAAGATTATCTGAAAGTGCAGGGCAGATACGGCCATCTCTTCAAGCCGGTCCGAAGAGAAAAAGAACTTGCGATGATACAGGAGCGCGTGAAAGCGAATCTGCAGCACTTGATCGACCTCTCAGAAAAGGGGTTCTGATTATCCCTTCTGGATTTCTGTTTTTATTTTTTCTCGTCATTTTATACCTCCTCTGACTAATTCTTTTATATCTCTCTTATCGATTGAATATGTTTTTTTTGCAGGATGAGTGAGCGTTTCCACCTTCCAAAATTTTAATAAGTATATAAAACAAAATGTGCTAATTTAATTATAAATCTTAAAATGTTTCACAAACATGATTATGCAAACCCGGACAAAAAATTTTTCATGCAAATAACGACTGTTTTATTTATTGTTGTTTTTTTGGCTGGCCTGGCGAATGCGACTTATACCGGCTGTTACACCCGGGCGGATTGCAGCAATCACGGCGAATGCGTTGGATATTCTTGTTTTTGCGATCCAGGCTGGACGGGTACTTATTGCAGCTCCCCGGTTGGAACAACGACCACTACTTCGACCACTACGTCGACCACCACGACAACGACTACGACAACTACGACCACGTCGACTACAACGACTACGACAACGCCGTACATATCCATCGACTACGTTCCTCCGACCCCTGGGAACGGCACGTTCACTGAAAATATGTCCCTGATAGTCAACGCTTCAATATTCCCCGAAGCATTCCTTGAAAACGTTTCATGGGAATGGAACGGGACAGAGTACGTGATATATCACGATGACCTGGAAGTCTTTTACGGCGGCAATGCGACCAACGATACTATCCAGGTATCTTTTGGAGATTCCCCCGGTCAATGGGCGAAAAACAGCCTGTCACAGGGACTGGTTTTTGCGGCTACGTTCAACAATAATACATTATTTGGCGAGAATGACGGGTCCGTCTCGGACCTCAGCGGGAAAGAAAACGATGGCGCAGTCTATGGGCCTCAGTGGACCTCTGAGGGGAAGTACGGCGGAGGTTACTTATTTGACGGTTTGGACGATCGTATAAACGTGAGTAACGATGGTAGTCTGAACGTGTCGGACGAGCTTACTGCGATGGCTTGGATAAAGCCCTCCAGAACGGACAGGTGGATGGGAATAGTGTCAAAGGGCTATGCATTTGCGTTATTCGTCTCCAATCAGGGCAGGGTGAATGTAAATATCAACGGCTATGGCAGCGGGGATTCCGGTTTGATCTTGCAGGATACATGGATCCATGTTGTGATGACATATTCGACAGCCACAGACCTTATAAAGTTATATGTGAACGGGACTGAGAAAAGCAGCATGAGCCACGGGGGGGCCTTCAACGCCATAAATCAGGTTTCAGACAACGTGCAGATAGGGAAGGGTTATTCTAACTATTTCCAAGGAACGATAGACGACGTACGCATCTGGAATAGAACCCTGTCGGCCGAGGAAATAAGCAGGGCTTATGTGTCTGATCTCGCCAAGTACGGCTCTGCGCGATGGTATCTGGAAGTGAATCACAGCAGGGACTCGCATGCAGGACTTGAAACAGGGACCTATGTTTATCGTGCGGGCGCAAGGGACAATTCAGGGAACTACAGCGAGACCGACGAGAGAGTAGTGACTGTACTGCCAACGACGACTACGACAACCTCGACCACCTCTATTACTACGACAACTTCTACGACCACTACTCTTGCTCCTGCCGATGTCACGGTTCCGTTTGCGGCTATGCTTTCGCCTGCCAACGGTTCGTCAGTGAGCGGCGTGGTTTCTCTTGTGGCTAATGCGTCGGATGAGTCCGGGATATCAAGGGTGGATTTTTATTACTATGGCCCCGTGCTGTCCTATGTCCTCGTCGGTTCAGATTCGACAGCGCCTTACTCTGCGAATTGGAACACTGTGAATGGGGTCGATGGAACGTATTATTTGTTCGTGGAGGCATTTGACGCCTATGGGAACAAGAAGACAACGGTAGATTTGTCTGAAAGAGTGTATGTAACTGTAAAAAACACCCGGGATACTACAACGACGACAACTACGACATCCTCTTCAACAACGTCTTCTACTACGTCCTCTACCTCCTCTACAACAACGACAACACCGGTTGTACGCGATCTCCGGGTGGTTTCAGTATCCCCTGATTCGGCGACGATTACCTGGGCAACGGATGAGGAATGTCTTTCCGCCGTCAACTACGGAATAGACGATGCATATGCTCTCTCGCAGAACGGTTCCGGTTATGCATTTAACCATGCAGTAACCCTTACCGGTCTTGCGCAGAATACGACCTATTACTTCAAGGCTCAATGCATAAGCGGAAACTCAACTGACTGGGAGAGGTACGGCTCTTTCACGACCGCACATAGCTATGTTGCGCCAGTGCAGTCTGCGAACGATTCCCTGAATAACACCGTTACCGTGAACATAACCGAGGTCTCGACGGTCATAGAACTGAAACTGAACAATACAGTGGAAAACGGCTCCCTGAACATAACATACTCCAGCAGCAGTCCAGTTAACATGACTCTGTCTGTTGCAGAACTTGGAAGATTCGTCAGGATCGAAGCAAGTTCCGATGTCCGGGGGTCTCTTTCTTCGGTTATGCTGAAGGTTTACTACACGGATGAGGAACTGGAGGATGCGAACCTGAATGAGAGCAGCCTTTCCATGTACTGGTATAACGAAACTACCGGCTTATGGGTAAAGCTTTCGACCGATCTTCCATGGGTTTATGGTACGGGCGTCAATACCGAGCAGAACTATGTATGGGCCAATATCTCCCACTTCAGTGACTACAGCGTGGGAGGGGACAATATCTGCACCCTGAAAGGAGACTTACCTGCGTGCAGCTACGTAACATTGCAGGAAGTGATAAATTACATAAACAAATGGATAGTCGGAAGAGCAGAGCTGCAGGACGTTATAAACCTGATAGACGGATGGAGGACTACGGATATTTGACTCATCCCTCTCTTTTTTTCTTATTTTATAAGCCCTAAATCTCATATTTCTGTCTACTATACTATATAATATATATTAGTCTTATTATCGGTGGTCCAACATGGAATCTATTGTCAGAGATGCTATTGCTGCGGCAGGGAATATCAAGGAAGAGCGCAAAAAGGAAGAAATGGTCAGGCATACAGGCCCCGCAAAGCCCGGAGCGAACACTGACGAGGAACTACGCCGGATAGTAGAAGGCATAAAGACCTCCATAAAGGTCGTAGGCTGCGGAGGCGCAGGCGGAAACACCGTAGACCGCATAATGGAGATGGGCATCGAAGGAGGAGACGTAATAGCCGTCAACACAGACGCACTCGACCTACTGTACACAAACGCTCACACAAAGGTCCTGATAGGAACCACCGTACAAGGCGGGATAGGCGCCGGAAACAACCCCGAAGTGGGAGAGGCATGCGCCGAAGCCGACGCAAAGAAGCTCGCAGACGTCATAGAAGGAGCAGACCTCGTATTCGTCACATGCGGACTGGGCGGAGGAACAGGAACCGGTTCTGCGCCCGTAATAGCCCAGGTAGCAAAGGAATCAGGGGCACTTACGATAGGCGTAGTCACCCTCCCGTTCAGCGTCGAAGGAAAAGTCAGGGCACGCAACGCACTCATGGGCCTCAAAAAGCTGCGCAAACACGCCGACACAGTCATAGTTATACCAAACGATAAACTCCTGCAGATAGCGCCAAACCTGCCCCTGAATGCGGCATTCAAGGTTGCAGACGAACTATTGGCAAACTCGGTCAAAGGGATCGCCGAGATGGTAACCAAACCCGGGCTTGTGAACCTGGACTTCGCAGACGTGAAGACCATCATGAAGACCGGGGGAACGGCCATGATCGGCCTAGGCTCATCCGGAAAAGACACGGCGAGCGATGCAAGAGCAAAGGAATCAGTGGAGAAATCCCTGAAATCACCCCTGCTCGACACAGACATAAGCACTGCTACCGGAGCGCTTATCAACATCATAGGAAGCAGGGACATGACGCTGGAAGAAGCAGAGGAAATAGTCAGGACCGTTTCCACGAATATAAGCCCTGACGCGCAGATAATATGGGGAGCCCAGCTCGATGAAACACTTGACAGGAACGTCATAAAGACCCTTGTGATATTGTCCGGGGTAAAGACCCCTCAATATGAAATAGGCCTGGAAGAGAAATTCGAGACCGGAAGCGAAGAAAGTCAGACTTCCGACATGGGCCTAAGATACGTTTAACCACCCAAAAAATGGCACTAAACTTAAAAGAGATACCTGCTAAAGTCGATTACGCAATAAAGGAAACCAGGAGGATCCTACGTCTTACAAGGAAACCCCGGGGTACGGAATTCAATGAAACCGCCAAGATAACCGGCCTGGGAATGGTCTTTATAGGAGCTCTTGGATTCATATTATTCATTGTATTCCAGCTACTACCGATTTAAGCTATACCCCCCTGGACGTGATTCTTTTTATTGATAAAGTTCTATATCTTTATTTCTTCTAAATTAAGACCTATTTATCTCATATAATCAAAATACGGTGATACTGTGATCTATGTCGTTAAAGTAACCGCAAACCAGGAAAAAGTGGTTGCGGAAATGATTGCGCGCGAGGCCAGAGCCCAGCGGAAGGCAAGAACGGATATGCAAGTAGGAAAGGAAATATATTCCGTTCTATACACTACCGGATTAAAGGGCTACATACTCGTGGAAGCGGATCAACCAGGAACAGTCGAAGACATCGCATTGAAGGTCCCGAAGACCAAAGGACTCCTGCTTAAAAAGAAAGGAGACCTTGAATCCGCGGGAACGGTTCCGATAGAGGAACTGGAAAAAACCATAATGCCCACTCCGACGGTCCTGAACGTGGTCAAGGGAGACCTCGTAGAACTGATAGCAGGACCCTTCAAAGGAGAAAAGGCAAGGGTTGCAAGGATCGATACGGGCAAGAACGAAATAACGGTAGAACTGATAGAAGCTGCCGTTCCGATACCTGTCATAGTCAGAGGAGAAGACATTAAGATCCTAAAGAAAGACGAAGGAGACTAAAATGGCCAAGGAAACAATTGATGCGCTCGTAGACGGAGGAAACGCAAGCGCGGGACCGCCGCTCGGACCCGCGTTGGGACCTACGGGACTAAACATAGGAAAAGTTATTGCTGCTATAAACGAGAAGACTGCGGACTACCAGGGAATGAAGGTACCAGTCAAGATAATAATAGACACCGACAAAAAGGACTTCGAGATAAAGATCGGTTCACCCCCTGCATCTTCGCTCCTGAAGAAGGAAGCAGGTGTTGAGACCGGGACAAAGGACGGAAAACCCGTAGGGGACATAACTTTCGACCAGCTTTTGAAGGTCACGGGCATGAAGCGCGACGCGCTCCTTGCAAACGACCTCAAAGCCGCAGTAAAAGAGATAGCCGGCACCTGTGTGCCGACCGGCCTGACAATAGACGGGCAGACGCCCAAGCAATTGATAGCGGCTGTGAACGCAGGAAAATACGACGACCGATTGAAGTAAGAGTGTTCGGTAATTTAAATACCAAATACTATATTCTACTTCAATTCCGTAGCACTACCCCGTGTATTTCTTAGAAAATTCCGGGTAGGAGGAAAATGAACAAAAAAGACATATCCAAAAAAATCGAGGAAGCAAAGTCTAAATCGACTACTAGAAAATTCAAGCAAAGCGTAGAACTTTCCATGAACTTCAAGGAAGTAGACCTGGAAAGCGCCGAATACAAGCTGAACCTAAACATCCTACTGCCCAAGGGACGAGGAAAAGACATAAAGATCGGCATATTCGCCGACGGAGACATGAACGTCCGGGCAAAAAAGGTATCAGATTACGTTCTAAGCAAGGCCGAGATAGAAGAATACGCAAGGAACAAGCGCAGGATGAGAAAATTCGCAACCGACTGCTATGCATTCATCGCCCAGCCGGATATGATGCCCCTCATCGGAAAAACCTGGGGAGTCGTACTTGGTCCCAGAGGCAAAATGCCCCAGCCTGTCCCCGACAGCGCGGACCTAACCAACGTAACAAACAGGATAAAGAACACTGTTCGGATCAGATCAAAGAAGAACCCCACCATACAGGTACCTGTCGGAATAGAAGACATGAGCCCCGACGACCTCGCAGACAACGTATCAGTTGTGCTGGACGCGGTTGAAAGGATCATCCCAAAAGAAAAGATTCAATCAGCTTACCTAAAAACTACGATGGGCTCAGTGATTAAGCTGATGTAACACAAAGAAAAATGGTCGCAACTTGGAAACTTAAGGCCGTAGACGAACTCGCGAAAAAGATGTCTGAATCAAAGACTGTAGGGTTGGTCAATGTAAGCAAGATACCCTCCAGCCAGCTACAGCAGATGAGGAAAAGCCTCCGAGGAAAAGCCGAACTGAAAATAGCCAAGTCCTCGGTAGTACGCAGGGCATGCGACAAAGCAGAGCTCGGAAAACTAAGCGAACACGTTCAGGGACAAGTCTGCGTGGTCATGGCAGATACGGACGCATTCAAATTGTCCAAGCTGATGAAGACCACGAGGACAACCGCACCCGCAAAACCCGGAAGCATCGCAGAAAAAGACATAACAATACCTGCCGGAGACACCCCATTCAAACCCGGACCGATCATAGGAGACCTGCAGAAAGTCGGGATAAAAGCAAAGATACAAGGCGGAAAGATCGTCGTAACAGACGACTCGCACGTCGTAAAGAAAGGCGGAATAATATCAGCAGACCTCGCAAACGTTCTCTCAAGACTGGGCATACAGCCGGTAGAACTCGGACTAAAAATAAACTCCGCATACGAAAGCGGCATGCTATACCCCGGAGACGTGCTGAGCATAGATACTGAGAAGATAATCGCAGACATGCAGACAGGTCACGCACTATCACTGAACCTGGCATACAACGCACGAATCTACAACAAGGAGACAAACAAGCTGTTCCTGCTAAAAGCATTCACGGAAGCAATGTCCCTGGCAATAAACACGGATGTGGTCAACAAAGAGACCATCTCCCTGCTATTGTCCAAGGCCAACATGCAGATGCAATCAGTAGCATCTGCTGCATCCGGGGAGGTAGCTGAGGCAGCGGCACCGGCCGAAGATAAGAAAGAAGAAAAGAAATCGGACGAAGACGCGGCGTCAGGACTTGCGTCCCTGTTCGGCTAATCTCTTGGCGGAATCAGACATATATCTCTTTTTCTTTATTATCTATTTCTTTTATATTTTTAGGCGTACCGTCGGTTAACGTGGTTCTGATCGTTAATTCATTATTACTAACCGGATCCTTCCTGCCCCGCATCAAGGCAATACGATAGGCATCAAGAGAAACCCAAACTTCCAACGCGAACGTGAAGATCAGGAACACCTCTGGATAATCCGCTAATCCGACGTATGCGACAACCTCCAAAAAGATAAAGAACAGGCCCTTCGCATACTTTCTAAGATACAAGTGGCCTAATCCGGCGATAACAAAAGACAAAACCGTTGCAGTCCAGGGACGTAGTTCGTTTCTCATTTCTTTTAAGTATTGCGTTCAGGGGATTAAATTTGCAGTAATACAATAATCTATTAGGAATGGAACACAAGCTAAAGATCGACCTGCGCAAATCCGTTTCGGCCAATGCCGAAGAGTATTACGAGGAGGCAAAGAAGGCTCGGCAGAAACTGATCGGCGCAAAGAAGGCATTGGAGGACACACAGAAGAAGATTGCCGACTTAAAAGAGAAGCACGAGGTTGCGGTAGTCCAGGAGGCTCCCGAGGCAAAGAAAACAGCAGAGAAACGTTGGTTCGACAAATTCCATTCCTTTACGTCAAGTGACGGCTTCTTCGTCGTAGGGGGTAAGGATGCCACCACGAACGAGATCCTCATCAAAAAGCACACGGAGGACAACGATACAGTTTTCCACGCTGACGTGCACGGCGCTCCCTTCTTTGTCATAAAGAACCCCGAGAAAAAAGAGGTCCCGTTAACTACGATCAAAGAGACGGCCGAGGCTGCAGCGTCCTATTCGAGCGCATGGAAATCCGGCATGGGCAGTTGTGACATCTATTATGTGAGGCCGGACCAAGTCTCGAAGACCGCTCCGAGCGGCGAATACATGCCAAAAGGCGGTTTTATGATCAGCGGGAAAAAGGAGTATATGCGAGGTGTGCGTTTGATGGTTGCGATAGGATTTGTCCTCGGCGAGACTGTCGAGATCCTTGCAGGGCCCATGTCTGCCGTTGAATCAAAGACCAAATATTACACACAAGTTACTCCGGGCAACGAAAAAAGCGGAGAGCTTGCCAAAAGCATAAAAGATGCGGCTGCGAAAAAGGCAGGGAAAGAGGATGCCGACCGGATTAGGAGGGTTAAACTAGACCTTGTGCAGCGTCTTATTCCGGGCGGGAAAGGGCAGATAGTTCGATAGATTGCGTTTGTTGGTTAATAATGTCATTACTTAGTGGCTTTGCTCATTTTTTATCCTCTTTATCAATATTAGTTTATGGCCTATGAAACTCAGTCACCTGAAATCCAGAAAATCAGGGATAGACTGATATCTGATCAATGGCATAAGTTTATACTAAGTGTTTCGATAAAAGGCCTACATGGATTAGATGAGAAAACAGTATCATTCAAGTTTCCAATATGCGCGATCGTAGGTGAAAATGGAACTGGAAAGAGTACCTTGTTAAAAGTCGCCGCATGTGCGTATAGATCAAGTGAAATATCTTCCACTCTTTTCCCAAGCGATTTTTTTCCGGACACTGCGTGGGAGAAACTTGAGGATGTCGTCTTGAAATATCAACTGCGGCAGGGCCCAAAGATTATTACTCACGATATTAAGAAACCTACTGAAAGATGGAGGGGGATTACTGAACGAATAGAAAATAAAGTCTATTATTTCGATTTAAACCGACTACAACCGATAGAATCGGTTATAGGATATTCCAAATTAGCAAAAAAAGCGATCACTGAAACGAGTTCCAAGGACCTCCAAATAGATTCTGTAGATAACATTTCTGAAATAATAGGCCGGCCTTATACTAGCAGTAGATACGCGAAGACTAGTGCGGATAACAAAAAAGAAGTTGGAATTTTAGGCTTCAAATTTGGAGAATTATCCGAGTTTCATCAAGGAGCAGGTGAAGCCACCATCTCAAGGTTCATAAAAACAATTGAAAATATCCCTGATCATACATTGGTAATCATCGATGAAGTAGAGTCTTCTTTGCATCCTAAAGCGCAGAGACGACTCATAAGGCAGTTATTAAAGTTGACGAGAGTAAAAAGACTGCAGGTTATTTTGTCTACTCATTCACCTTATGTTCTGTCTGAGCTGCCCCGCGATGCTAGGATCTTATTAGCCAGAACGACCGATGGCATAGAAATAGTTTACGGGCCGAGCGTTGAATTGTGTCTTTCGGAAATTGATGACAAATTGTACTCTGAATTGGATATTATGGTCGAAGATAATGAATCAAAAGTCATAGTTACAGAATTGGTTAGAAACTATGCCCCTGAGATCCATCAGAAGATACGGATAATCCCCGTCGGACCATATAATGTCGTTGACACATTGGATAGACTTGATAAAGAAGAAAAAATTCCTTATAACCTACTGGGTATTATAGATGGGGATCAAGAGGCCAAATCAGCCATTAAACTCCCTGGAAAATTTGCTCCGGAAAAACAGATTATCCAAGACGTTTCAAGTAAATCAGTTGATAAATTAGCGCAAGTAATGATTTTAAACCGGTCGCTTGTTGAAAAAGAAATAATTGAAGTCCAAACGGTGATTGATTACCATGAATGGTTGGCGAGACTTGGGGATCGGTTTAATGTATCGCCAATTATTCTATGGAATAATCTAGTTTCTGTATGGGTTAAGGACTGTTTGCCTAGAGCTGAGGCGCTTAAATTGACTGATGCCATTAAAGATCGGTTGAGCAGGCACAGAACTGCCAGATGAAAGCGGCTCATGGTGGGGGGTTGAACCGCTTATTCATGGTTTGACATGGCTTTTCAAGACTATAATCTATACCTCTGCCACTTCTTTGAGTCGCTTGCTTTAATATTTTGTTTTGAATCTTCGGGGTATATTTTATCACCTAAAACTAAATCTATTAGTTCTATTACTAAAGCGTACCAAAAATGCCTGAAGAGATGACGTACAGCAAGGCCGGAGTAAACCTTGAACGAGAAGTGCTTGCCATAAAGAACATCAAGAAATGGGCGGGAAAGACATTCGAACTACGTAAAGGCAAGGTCGGAGAAGTGCTGTCAGATGTCGGTTCTTATGCTAACGTCATAGACATGGGTGACTACGCCCTCGCAGTCTGCATGGACGGCGTAGGCTCTAAGATACTTGTCGCGCAGGAATTGAAGAAATTCGACACGATAGGAATAGATCTGGTCGCTATGAACGTAAACGACGCAATATGCCTGGGGGCCGAACCAATAGCGATGGTCGACTACATGGCTTTTGCAAGGACTGATCCGGACCTTGCGCGCGATCTTGCGGCCGGGATGTATGAAGGGTGCCGTCAGGCGGATATCGCTCTCATCGGCGGAGAGACTGCTTCTCTTCCTGAGATAATCACCGGAGTAGACGGCTACGGGTTCGATCTTGCGGCAACAGTTGTCGGGGTCGTCAAGAAGGACAAGATAATAACCGGCGAAAAGATCGCCCCGGGAGACGTCGTATTGGGGATGAAGAGCTCCGGCGTGCACAGTAACGGCTTCACTTTGGCAAGGAAGGTTCTTCCGAAGAACATGTGGAATACCCTACTCACGCCCACGAGGATATACGTTAAAGAGGTCCTTGAGATGATACGAAAATACGATGTCCACGGGCTTGCGCACATCACCGGCAGCGGCTTTATCAATCTGGCCAGGTCCACGAAATACGGTTTTCTCCTGGACAACATCCAGGAGGGTATGATATTTAAGAAGATACAGGAACTGGGAAGCGTTCCAGACAAAGAGATGTACCGTACCTTCAATATGGGTGTGGGTTTCTGCGTAGTTGCCTCTCCAGCCGATGCCTCGGAGATAGTGAACGAATACGGCGAAAGATTCGGGATATATCCAATAGGCCGGGTCACAGAAGAATCGGGTGTGAGGATATCCAAGGGAGGATCAGTATTCAAGCTGGAAGGAACGAAATAATTGTTTTTTTTTCCGTATGTCTATTTTTAGTACCTTATATAATAATTTAACTGTATGAAAAAAGGCTATGTTCTCACCCTTGACGCGCTTCTTTCACTCATGGTAGTCATGGTGATATACGTTCTCATAATGGGTATACAGAGTTCTGTTAACACTACCGAGATAACCGAATTCAAAAAATTGCATTATATCTCGGAGGATGCCCTTCAGGCGTTGAGCGAGAAAGGGGTCCTGGACCAGATATGCGTTCAGTGGGCGCTTGCGGAAGGGGATACGTCGTCTGCGTATTTTGACCGGGCAAGGAACATATCCAATTCCTATTTACTGAAAATAGTACCTGCCCGCATAGGATACAGGCTCATGATAAACGGCGTACTCGTGGCAGATAACTCTTCCAGGCTATCTGAAAACGACTCCAGCGTAAAAACACACTCCAAGCGCACTGTTTCAGGGTATAATTCCAGCCTGCCCACGCAGGGGTATATCGCCAGGGCCCGGATAAACGATACGAACGTCTCATATGGCTCTGTTTTCTGGAACAAAGAGGGGTGCAACTGGACGATACAATTCTCCGATAACCGGGAAATAACCCTTCTGATGCCCAAGGACTACACAGGAACGGCAAAATGCAAATACCAAAACATCAGTCCTCCCACCTATGACAACAAAAGCGCCGTCAACGACGCAGTATACCGGCTTCTGCGAAAGAATGACACGTCCCCCAGGGACGGCAAATTGGACTCCCCATACTTCCTGCCTCAAGACGTAATAACAGACGTTGCCGTGATGCCTTCCATAAAATCCATCAGCGTCCCGGTAAAAATAGATCTTGTTTTGTGGATGAAGTAACCCAAAAAATGGATGATACATTGCTTGAGAAAAGATTCCTGCGGATGGTGGAAGAAGACATCGGCCCATGCGACATTACTACGACGTTCTCCCCCGATAAAAAAGTAAAGGCCGAGATAGTCGCAAAAGATGACGGAGTCATCTCCGGGATATCCGAACTTCTGGTGCTTTTCAGGCTCTTTTCGATCAAAGCAAAGGCGCTTGCAAAAGACGGCGAGAAGGTGAAGAAAAAGCAGAGGATATTCCTCCTTGAAGGCCGGTCGCGGGATATCCTTATAGTGGAACGTACGGCGATAAACATCCTCTCCCGCATGTCCGGGATAAGCACGCTCACCCGCCAGTATGTCGCAAAGGCGTCTGCTGCCAATCCCAAGGCAGTGGTTGCGGCGACAAGGAAAACGACGCCCCTTTTTGGCTTCTTTGAAAAGAAAGCCGTAAAGGCCGGGGGCGGGGACACGCACAGGCTGGGCCTGTATGATCTGGTCCTCATAAAAGACAATCACCTGAGGCTGTTCAAAGACAATGTAGGCTCTGCCCTAAAGGCCGCGAGGAAGGAGACCTCTTTCTCACACAAGATAGAGATAGAAGCAAAGAAGATAGAAGATGCCTTGCTTGCCGCGGAATACGGCGCTGATATCATTATGCTTGACAACATGTCCGTTCCTGAGATAAAGAGAGCCGTATCCGGCCTGGAAAAAATGGGTCTGCGGGGACGGGTGCTTTTGGAAGTGTCCGGGGGCATAACTCTTGAGAACATAGACGAATACGCAAAGACCGGCGTGGACATAATCTCAATAGGCAGGATAACCCATTCCGCCCCCTCGCTTGACATAAGCCTGGAGATACTCTAAGGCTCTCTTATCGGTTCCCCGGTTGCCGCATATACTACCCTGGAAGGGATGCCATGTTTGCATGGCCCGCAGTCGATGACGTAGTCTGCTCTCTTCAGGAATGCGCCGCTTATCTCAATGATGCTCTGGGGGGCTTTTTCACCGGAAACGTTCGCAGAAGTAGTTATTATCGGTTCGCCGGCGCAGGAAAGCAGTTCTCTCACGAACGGATTGTCTATTATCCTTATGCCGATGGTACCCCTTCCGCCTGTTACTATGTCCGGCACTGTGTCCTTTTTCTTTACGACATAGGTCATGGGCTTGTCCAGGTGCCGTTTAATATAATCCTCTTCCCCGGGGCTAAGAGAAACGTATTTTTTGGCGGATGCAAGGTCTTTGAAGGCTATGGACAAAGGCTTGTCAGGGATTCTATTCTTTATCTCGAATACCTTTTTAACAGGATCGGGGTCCAGACGGCAGCCTATGCCATATACGGTGTCCGTGGGATAGATTATTATCCTGCCCAACGCTACCTCTCTTGCGACAAAAGAAACAAGCCCCTTTTCAGGATTTTCTGCGTTTATACGCAGCAGTTTCATGTCTTAATCGGTTTTACGGTCCCGTGAACCCGCAGTTTCCACACTTGTACTTTGTTCCAAGTATTCTGCAGGACTGGCACCTTACGACTTCTGTCTTGCCGCATGTAGGACATTTGAATTCAACGTAATTCTGCCTGACCTCCACTCCGCAGCTTATACACTTCTTCATACCGTAATATTAGGACTTAAACTTTAATAATAATACCATGGGAATCCCGTCTATCCGCATAGTAGTGACCAAGGGAGACATAACCGGCTTCGGCTGCGACGCCATTGTTAATCCTGCGAACAGCACCGGTTCGATGGGCGGAGGCGCGGCATTGGCTATCAAAAAGGCCGGCGGCGAATCGATCGAAGAGGAAGCCATGAAAAAGGCACCTATCGCCGTCGGAAGAGCTATTTCCACGAATCCGGGGATCCTTCCGGCCGGTTTTGTCATACATGCGCCGACCATGGAAAAGCCCGCGGAGAAGATCCCGGAGGAAAACGTAGAAAAAGCAACAACTGCTGCGCTGGAGCTTGGAAACCGGCTTGGGGCTAAATCTATCGCCTTTCCCGGCATGGGTACCGGGGTGGGCGGGGTGCCTAATAGCGATGCAGCGCAGGCTATGGTCCGGGCCATAAAACGGTTCATAAGAGACAAACAGGAGGCCAAGTCTCTGCGCATCGAAAAGATCATACTCATAGGATACGACGACGAATTAACGGCGGAATTTCGGAAATGGACTCAAAAGTAAGACCCGGGAACAAAGTAGTTGTTGATACGAAGGAAGGCAAATACTCAGGCATCGTCATGGAGAGGCCGGAGCTCGCAGACAAGGACCACATAGTGATCAAGCTTGAGAACGGCTACAACGTCGGGATCGGCATAGACAAAATAACCGGCATCCAGGTGATTGAACGGGGGATAAAGCAGGAGGAATACAAGCCCGGAAAGCACGTTACCGACCCGGGTAAGCCGACGATAAGCGTCCTTGCAACAGGGGGAACCATAGCGAGCCGCGTCGACTATCTTACAGGCGGCGTCCATTCGGCGTTCACGGCCGAGGAACTGGTATCCGCGGTCCCGGAACTGGAGGAGATAGCAAATATCAGGGTAAAACAGGTATTCAACAAATTCTCCGAGAACATCGCGCCCTCCGATTGGGTGAAAATAGCGCAGGAAACATACAACGAGATAAAGAAAGGCGCAGACGGGATAGTAATAACCCACGGAACGGACACCATGCATTACACCTCTGCAGCCCTGTCATTCATGCTCAAAACCCCGGTCCCGGTCGTCATAACAGGCGCCCAGAGGAGCAGCGACCGGGGCTCAAGCGACGCTGCGATGAACCTGATAGATGCGGCGGTAGCGGCGTCACACGGAAAATTCGCCGAAGTTGCAATAGTCATGCACGCGGAAAGCTCCGACACCAAGACTTACATACACCCCGGAACGAAAGCCCGCAAGATGCACACCAGCAGAAGAGACGCATTCAAGACCGTGAACGGGGAGCCGATCGGCACAGTCGAGAACAGAATGATAACATACACGCGGCGGAAAAACAAGCCCCTGGGAGGAGAATGCGTTCTGGATGCAAAGCTTGAGGAAAAAGTATTCCTGCTCAAATGTCATCCCGGCCTTGCTCCGCAGGCAATAGACAATCTTGTCCGCATGGGCTACAGAGGCATCCTCCTGGAGGGAACCGGCCTCGGGCACACATCGGACTCGTTGTTTGATTCGATAAAAAAGGCGGCTGAAGCGGGGGTTGCAATAGCGATGGCCTCCCAGACGTTGTACGGCCGCGTCGACATGAACGTCTATTCGACCGGAAGAAGGCTGCTTGATATGGGAGTCATACCCTGCGAGGACATGTCAGCGGAAACGGCATACGTCAAGCTCATGTGGGTCCTCGGTCACACAAACGATCTCCTGCAGGTGCGGGACATGATGCTTTCGAACTGCGCAGGAGAGATATCCGACAGGACGCTGATCGAATAAAAAAAGATCAGGGCACGGTGACAGAGCCGTTGTTAGGCGCAAACATGCTCTGGCCTAGGCTGTCGTTGCATTGCACGTTCCAGCCGTAGACGCCGGGAGGTATTATCTCCGATAATGTAAAGTTGGACGTAACGCCGCTTAATATCGTGTAATCCTGTTCCCTGGACTCCCACGTCCCCGATAGATTCGTCCACAAGGAGCACCCTGTGATCCCCTGGTAATCGTTTGCCCTGTAGCTGAATATGATATTGGTGGGGCACACGGCGCATGAAACGCCCCCGCAGTTGATCTTCTCCTCGTCGCAGTCTTTTACCCCGTTGCTGCAGTGATCCGCCCAGGAGCCCAATGTGCAGACCAGGTTCGTCAGGCACTGCCCGTTCGAATAGCAGGCAGACGAATAGGCGCAATCATTGTTTGCGTTGCAGCATGCGTCGTCTGTCCCGTTTGTCGTGCAGCCCGTCGTGCACTGCCTTGTTTTCTTGTATTCGCCCGAGTCGTCTCCGCAGCATGCCGTTCCTGCGACTTCGCCTCCTATGCTCCAGTAGCCTGCGCCTTTGCATTTGTTGCATGTGTTACTGTTCGTGTCTGCGCTGTATGTTTTTGACGTGCATGTGTCCAGTCCGGTGCAGGCGTCTGCACTGTCTCCTGGATAATATTCCGTGTATACGCAACTGTCTGCGCCTGTTCCGCACGTTCCCGTGCATGTGTCTGTTCCGCTTGAGCCCGCTGTTTGCGTGAATGCGCCTGTTGCGCATGATGTGCCTGTTCCGCCGGTGCATGTCCCGTCGGAGGCTGGGTTGTCTCCCTCGTCGGTATCTGTTGCGTTAACCTCCCTGTCTGTACAGGAGTAAGCCTGCGAGCCGTATGATGTCCCGCTGACGTAGTATTCCGTCAGTGCGGTGGTCGATGCGCATGTGTCTGTGTATGTGTTTGAGTTGCAGCTTGCTCCTCCGCTGGTTGTGTAGTCCGTTAGGGTTCCTGCTGTCGCGGGAACGTTTCCTCCGTCTGTGTCTGTTGTTGCTTTTGTTGAGCAGTCTTCTATTAGGGTCCATGAACCTCCTGAGCAGCTTACTCTTAGGTTTCCGTTCCATGGGGCTGTTCCCGTCCATGCGTTGTCGTAGCATGTGCTTGAGTAGATGCAGTCTGTCGATGCCGCGCAGCATGCGTCGTCTGTCCCGTCCGTGGTGCAGCTGCTTCCTGCGTTGCATGACCTGGTCCTTTTATATTCGGCAGAATCGTCTCCGCAGCATGCCGTTCCTGCGACTTCGCCTCCTATGCTCCAGTGGCCTGCGCCCTTACAGGCGTCGCATCGCACCTGCGCCCCGTCATCGTCGTAATCCGTCTGGCCGCAGCTTCCTCCGGAGCAATAATAATCCCTCCATACGCAGCTGTTGGTCCCTGTTCCGCATGTTCCCGCGCAGGCGTCTGTCCCGCAGCTCGCGCAGGCCCAGTTCCCGGCATTGCAGTATCTTCTCTGGTTGGCGTCGCAGCAGTCTGGGGCATTTACGCCATTCGCATATATCGATCCGCTATGAACGCAGCTTGTCGAAGCGGCGCAGTATTTAGTGGCACCGCTGTAATCTGTCTGGCATCCTCCCGAACAGCATTCGCCCCCTGCTGAGCAGACTGCGCCGTCGGCCCTGCAGACAGTAACCGCAACATTTGGGGTCGTATCACCGAACCACTGTATGCCGTCCTGTACCATCCTCCACTGGAAATTATATGTCCCTGGAGTTGATGGTGCGACTACATTGAAAGTAAAAGATTTGCTTGCGCCAGGGCCTATTGAATCGCCGCCGCCCAGATTTATCCTCCCTGTGCCCCATATTGAATTGTCCCCCGGGTTCTGAGAGCCGAGACGGTAACTTAAACCTGTAGTCCAGGTGCCGGTACCCGTATTTTTCATGGTCACAGTGACAGAGTATGCCTGGCCCGCATACATGGATGATGGGACGCTTTGAGAAATGTATTGCGCGTTATTTAATACGCATGCAGCACCGTTCCATATCTCTCCGGCATTGCAGCAGTGGCTGCTGGTGCAGACACCGGAACAGCAATCGGTGCCTGCCGAGCATCCTTGCCCGTTGCCGTAACAATAGTTGACGTTCAGGTATGGCTGGTTGCCTGTGCCGGGGGATGAAAAGTAAACCTCGTTGAATTCATAGCATCTGTAACAGCCGCAGTTTGTATTAGACTCTGTAGCGCCTCTCAAATGAAGGGTCGCATAGGTCTGCCCTGCGTTTTTTTCGCTCTGGATGAAACTTGTAACGCCCCAGGATTTCCATCCCGCGGATGCAACGTTGACCGTCCCCCGATATGTGAGGGATCCGGGATCGTAGGCCGAGGCGCATCCGGGGGATGATGTGAACGTGGCCGAGTGATCGTTGTTCGTTGTCCAGGCATCGTTGGTCGAGCTGTAGATGTGCACATCCTGCCAGCTGTTATATGCCCTTGTAGCATAGGCGTTGAATGAGGCGCTTGTGATTGTGACCCCTGTCGGTATGGCTCCTATGTTGAACCTGAAAGAATCCCTGCGGTATATGCGGGTGTAATAAGGACCTGCGTGCTGGTAACAAATGTATCCTATGTCAAATTCATTGGGCCACGTGGGGCTGTTTGCGGCCGAATAACAGCAGCAATAATTGCTGGTGCTGTAAGGAAAACCCGCTGTCGGCGTGCTGGACTGGTACCCTGCTTTAGTGGACTGGTCAGGATAGAATGTGGAACTGAACGGGTATGCGGCCTCGATTGTCATGAGCATAGCAAAGACTGCAAGGAATATTTTTGCGTTGGTCATTTTGATTTACACATCAATGTCTCCCTTTATCCCCTTTTTCAGGCACTCGTCGAATAAATCATTCCGCTGCCATCTGCACTTGCCTTCGATGCATTTGCAGGCGCTAAGCGTATGGCACTCGGTGGGTTCTGTCTCGTTCATCAGGAATTTGATCTTCGGCAGGACTTTTCTCAATGCGCAAACTTCAGTAGACGGGCCTCCTGTTACACAGTCGAGGTCGAGCAGGCATCCTTCTTCCGTTCTGGAGACCACTTCCGTTCTCTCGATGAAACCGCTTGATTCGTTTACCCAGACGCTTATCTTTTCCGTGTACTCCGACATCCCGATGATGCTTTTCCTCGTGCCGTTTATCCGGAGAAGCCTTCTGCCGTCGACCAGGACGTATTCCTTGCTTGTTATCTCCTCTGCGATTACGTTTCTTTCCAGTGCGCTTTTCAGGTCTTCAGGCAGCGTCGCTTCCTCGTTGTCTTTAATGTTTTCTATCCAGGAATGTTTTTGCTGCAGAGCGTAGATCAGCACTGCCAGTACCAGCACTAAAAAAACGACGAGTATTTTCTTATTGATCTCTTTCATCCTATTCTTCAGTAAACAACCGGCGGTTCAAATAGTTCTACGTTCGGCGGATCGTCTATCCAGTATCCGGAGCTGCATCGCAGGTTCCCGTTGGCGGGCGAAAAGACGCCGTTCGCGTAACACGTTGAGTCGTGAACGCAGTCAGTGTTCAGGTCGCAACATGCGTTATCCCCGGCATCGGAAATGCATCCGTTGGTGCACTGCCTTGTTATCATGTTTTCTCCTGCGTCGTCCCCGCAGCAGTCAGACGCGGCGACTTCTCCTCCCAGGCCGTAGTTCCCTGCGCCGAGGCATGAATCACATCGTGTTTGCGTGCTGTCTACGTCATAATTCGTTGCGCCGCATGTGTCCGAGCAGTAGCTGTCAGTCCAAACGCAACCATTGATGCCTACCCCGCATGCCCCCCTGCATCCGCTGATCCCGCAGCTTTCGCATACCCATGATCCGGCGTTGCAGTACCTCCTCTGGTTGGCATCGCAGCAGGATAGGTTGGCTCCGTTGTTATAATCTTGGTCGTCATGCATGCACTGGGTGTCCGAGGCAGCGCACCAGCCGCCTGAGCCGTCATAATCCTGCTTGCAGTTTTTTGAATAACACCCCGAGTCGTCCGAGCACGATTGCCCGTTGAATATAAGGCAATGTGCGCCGCAGTCTTCGATTGTGCCTCGAAGCTTTCCTTTGCTGTTGTCGGAATTCCCTGAGCGTGCATTTCTGTATTCCAGGTCTACGCTGGATGTGTAGCATTCGCCTGCAGAGCGCGTGTTTTTCAGATTTTCCGAGCAGTTGAGCGTAAAGACCGTTCTTGCTCCCGGCTCAATCAAGGTGCTGCCTTCAAAGCTGCACAGGGCCTCTGAAATGCCCGCGGATACCTTTTTTATCTCAAGCCCGTCTCCTGCCCAGTTCTCCAGAACAATGACCATCGAAGAGGTATTCGATGAAACCACCCAGTCTACAGGGATTATTTGAGAGAATCCCTGGCTGGTTCTTTCGCATGAGCCCATACGAAAAGCCCCCATCTGAGAAAGGATGACTATCGAAGACACACCGACAAGTATCACCCAGCCGTAGTTTGTGAGGAATTCTATGGCTGTTTGAGCCTTTCTTGAACCTCTAACATCCATCAGTAATAAATAATCATTCAAATATAAATAAATGATAGAAAAATAATATAATTAATCACAAAAAAGACATTATTAGTGCATTAACTATCATTTTATGATTATTTTCTCATCAAATATCAATTACTTAAATATTCAGAATAATCTCACGGAATAAAAAAGGAGTAAACAATAAAAAAGCAACCCGGACAAAACCTAGATGCACTTCTGCTGAATCTTTATTGCCTGTTCGCCTGCTTCCTTCATGGTTCTACCCATTGAGATAAACCCGTGCTCTTTCATAACGATGAAATTCCCGCTGCCAAGGACTTCAAGAACCGCCTTCGCCAGCTTTCCGGTTCCTTCGGGTTCCTGCTGCCTGGTCTGGACGATAGAGAGTTTATCCGCGCAGGAAAGGATCTTCTCGGAATGTCCGTGGAAGATTGCGTTCACATCCTTCCTCGCATGGTATATGGCGCAATGCACCAGCGACTCCGATGAAGGCTTTCTTGTCCCGTAATAATACGCTATCTCTTTTTCTATGTCGCAGCTCTTGACCTGCACCAGGGAATTATCCAGTATCTTTGCCTTGGAAACGATGCCTGCGCCGGTTATTATAAACTGGTTCTCTCCTTCCTTTATCCTGTAGCTGAGGTTTCCGGCGGAGCCTCCTTCGTATTCCGGAGTGAACCCGTGGTTGTAGAATTCAGTGCACCAGGACTTAAGCTCGTCTAATCCGTTGTCCCTTGGGAAACTTTTGTCCATCAGGACCGCCCGGAACTTCACGCCCAGATAAGTCATCTTTTTCCGATAGTAATATAATATATAGGAGATGAATGGTTAAAAAATATCCCTGCCCGCATGTGCAAATAAATTTTTCCGACTGACATATTTATGCCCGGCCAACGTAATTTTATTCTAGGCAAGTCAAAAAAACAAAACCACCTAATAAAATGAAAAATAAACTGATAAGTATAATCTTTTTGATTGCTATGCTAATCCTCCTGCAACCGGCATATCCGGGAAACGCGGATAATACCGCAGGCGACTACGTTGGAGGGAACATATTCCATAAAGGAGACCTGTCTTTTTCCCTGGATAAAGAAACATACGGCGCCGGAGACGTACTAAAAGCAGAGATAAACGCAGCGAACCTGGAAGAATTCCCCGTGCCGGACGCGTATATCGTTATCGAAATAGTGTCCGGGGACAAGAAGCACGTTTACCCCTCCATGCAATCAGACCTGGACAACGTCCTCTATGAAGAAATAATACGCAACATAACATTAGCGCCCCTCTCCCAGAAGACCGTGCAATTCTCATACAAGATACCATCCGACATAAAAACCGGGAACTACAGGTTCGAAGCGTATCTGCTGACCCCCCGCACGCCCCTTGTAGGAATCCCGCACATATTCCTCTCCCCTGAATATCAGAATTTCTTTGTCACAGGAACAGGAACCTTCCCCAGGGCACACATATCCAGGACATCGACCGTTTTCGCAAGCGTGGCAGGACCGGTCGGCGCGGGCGTGAACAAGAGCGGCTATGTGACCGGCACCGTATCGATACAAAGCGATTCACTCGCCTCCCTGAAAGAAGCAAAGCTCAAAGTCACAGTATGCGAATGGGATGACACCTCATGCATGGGCGGAGACGTATTCTATGCGACCGAATATCCCGTGCCGGAGATAGCAGCCAAAGCCTCAGTGGAAATAGCCGTAAAATTCAGCGCGCCGAAAAACCCGGAAGCATATTCAATACGGCTGGAACTAACAGACAGCGAGATGAGAACACTATCCCTTTACAGGAATAGGATAATAGTCTACGGCGAGACCGCAAGGATCCGGAAGATGGCCATAGACTCCTCATACTACAAAAAAGGCCAGGAAGGAAACATCACCCTGCTCATCGGGGCTTCGCCCGACCACTACAATTATCCCCACGTGAAAAACGCGGTGGTCTCAATATCCCTTAAAGACAATGAAGGAATCGCATTCTCAAACAAAACAACGATACCAGACATCTCGATAGATACGGGCGGCGGTCTCCTGATCCGGGCATTCGCATTCACGGCGGAAAGAGACCTGGACGAATACGCCCTCTGCGCGAAGATAGAATCAGATGAAGGAACCGTCTACGACGAATACTGCTACAACATGCATAGAGACCGGGCCGGCTCAACCGGAAAAAAGATAGTTGCCGAATGGGCGTATAACTATGATTACGGGATACTCGACGTTAACATATGCTCTGAGGACATATCCGGGGCCCCGGCAAGTTCTGGCGCTTCTGCATTCCTCTTATCATACGACGAAGAAAACCTGCTGGGACAGGAAGAAAACAAATCCCTTAACCCCTGTCAGAGGATATCCTACAAGGTGCCGATAGGTACGTATATGCTCCGGATAAACGATCTGGAGAACGGCCGCCAGACAAACCAAAAAGTACGGATAACCGCCAGGGAAAAGGCGGTCGCGCAGGGCGCAATAAAAGCGATATGCGGAGACGGCAAATGCGAGATAGGGGAAGAATCCGGGAAGTGCTGCATCGACTGCGGCTGCCCCTCTGGACGGAACTGCGCCGGAGGTATATGCATAAAAGAGCCAGCTCTCGAAACGTGCGGAAACGGGGTCTGCGGCGCATCGGAGAACCCGGGAAACTGCTGCATCGACTGCGACTGCCCATTCGGAAAGACCTGCAACGGGGACGCATGCGCTACCGATAAAGAAACGGGATCATACTCAAAAGACGGTATAATTTATTACGCGGGAATAGGGCTCATAACATTCGGAGTGCTGCTTTTCCTGGTAAGAAAGAAGCCGGGGAAAAAACAGGCATATGAGAAGAACAAAACAGGAGGCCTATAAAATGCAAGAAAACAAAACAGAACAACAAACAAAAAAAATATCGATCATCTTCGCATTGTTTTCCCTGTTATATGCCGGGTCAGCGTATGCCGCGGGACCTGCCGATCAATGCACCCACGTGCTCACGATGCTTCCAAACATGCCCTCGTACAACATCGATTTCAACAAAGGATACAGGATAGACTCGGGCAAATACCTTATCTGTTCAGGCACCAAGATGTCGGCAGTCGATATATCGGAATTCAACTTCCTCTGCTCGGATACGACCATATTCTCGCGCCTTCCGATCCTGATAGGCTGGACCTACAACTCCGATACCCGGGAAAGAAAAGGAATATCAGGGAACAGTGCAACCGTTTCCTCTGTCGAGAGATGGGACGTGATGGGCGCAGGGTCCAAAACGATAGGAACCCTTTTAGAGGATCATCCCTCAAAAGATAATTTCGACATATACACGTTCGATTCGCCCGGGAACTACATAGTCTACATAGACATGATACACGCATACTGCGACAATCCTGCGTATTATGCATGTCCCTGGCTCGGAGGCTCCTGGAGAAGTACTATATGCAATTACTCTGTAGTCGACACTATACAGGAATCCGGGGGATGGGTTCCCATACAAAGCTATGAACTGAAGGTGGTAAATAACCCTTCAATAGACGTGAAAAACAAGCCTTCCATAACCGTAAGCCGCGGAAAACAGCTTCTCCTGCCCTGGAAGATAACAAACAACGGAAGCGTTAAAGTAAACGTCAGGATAACAAGCGACTGCAATGGCTGGGCCTGCAAATTCTTTGGATATTCAGGCGGAACAATAGAACTATACCCCGGGGACACGTACTGCCTCAATCTGAACGTAAGCGTTTCAAGCGGGGCCGGGATAAAAAACAACGTAGGCGTAAAGATAACATACGACGACGCATACGGCTTGTCATGCTTCCCCCGGCAGATGGTCGACAGCTACACGGAGGTCACGTCGTCCGAGAAAGCGCTGACCTATGCATACACGGTAACGGACGACAATTCCGACATAATGGACTGCAAATTATGGACAGACCTCTCGGGCGGTTGGCGCGAATATAATACGCAGGCAGTCGTCAACGGCACAGTAGCCTACCTGGACATACCAGTCATCGAAAAAGGAAGCTACCGGTGGAATGTGAACTGCACGGACAAGTCCGGAAAATCCGCATGGGCTGAAAAAACCTTGAGAACGATGATATCCTGATTTTTTTATATTTCCTTTTATTCTATTTCTTTTTATTTTGCCTGGAATATTCCCGGTAAGAGTATATAACGGAGTACGCGGCAGCAGCTAACGCCGGCGCCAGAGCCAGAAAGAGCGAGTACCCCGGGACCAGCACGCCTAACAGCGCTATTACGCCCGCGGCCTTGAACAGTTTCCCCCCTATTATGTGCGTTTTGTCCCACACGGCGTCGCTGCTCATGGTCCAGGGAGTGCGGATCCCGACGAACCAGTTCCTCTTCGCATTCTCCGTCAGGATGCCCAGGTAATAGAAGAGCATGGCAAAAGCAGGAGAAAGCGCCTGCGACATGTCGAAGCGGAATCCCCGGTTCCAGAGGATGGTGAGCAGGTACAGATACGACATGAATCCCGTGAACGACAGAACAAACCCGTCGTAATATCTCCTGAACGATTCGATGTTCTTTCCAAGGGGATCTATCTTTGGTATTATCAGGAAGAAAAACAGGAGAATTGCGGACAATGCCGGCAGAAGAAAAACGCCCGAAGCCTTCGAACCATAACCGTCGGCCTCGCCCTGCACGTTCCAGTGGGATGCGATCCTTTCAGGCATCTTAGGATACAACAAAATTCCTGAAGCGATGGAAACAAGCACCAATCCCAGGGCGACTAATACTGTCTTTCTCATGATTACTACTTATCGAGCCCCGTTAATATAACCGATTAACGGCCTAAAAGCATTAAGCCTTAGCAAATGAGAGCCTGCTCCCTTCCGCGAGGCCCGTTCTGTTTGCTTCTCCCCCGTTTATTTCGAGGACATATCTTGCTTTTCTATTCGGGTTAATGGACGGGCAATACTCCTTCGGACACGGCTCTGCGTTTTCAATAATGCGAACAACGGTCCCGTCGCCGTCTATCCAGATCATGTCCAAAGGTATGAGCGTATCTTTCATCCAGAAAGTATGTATCCCGTTTTCTTCGTATACAAACAGCATGCCTTTGTTTTCATCCAGGCTTTCCCTGCCCATCAATCCCCTCTGGCGCTGTTCATCGGTTTCCGCCAACTCCACGTCAAAGCATTTTTCGTTGTGGCAGACCTGGCGTATATTTTTCTCTTTCTGATCCGTGCATCCTCCCGATACGACGATGAGAAAGATCCCCAATAGAACGAATGTTTTTTTCATTTCAGCACTTTTCCAGTCTCCAGATACCAAAGATACAAGTCCAGTTCGGACAACGAAACGCCGGTCTCTTCTGCAAGGTCTCTTAATACCTGTTCTATTTCCAGGTATCTCTTCTTTGTCAGGGTCTTCGGTTCGTCGATCAAACCGTTGGCTGCGAGTATGTCAAGGATGTGGAAATCGATTATTGCAAGATTCCCGTATCCGACGTTCCTGAGAAAATGGCTCGCCTCCTTGTAGCCTAGTCCCGTCACATTCTTCACAAGCCAGTCGCGCAGCTCCTCTTCGCCGGTCCCGGCTCCGATCTTTTGCGCAAGCGCGCCGATGTGCTTTCTTGCATCCGTTATGTATTCCGCCCTCTTGTTCGGGAATCTGTAGCCCAGTTCTTTGAATCTGGCGGAGAGTTTCTCCCTGGAAAGAGAGCAATATCCTGTCCCGACTGCCTGCTGTATCCTGATGCAGCTTTCCGCAGCGCAGTTGGCCGTTGTGATGCAGAAACACAATTCGGAGAACAGGTCGTCATCAGGCCTATTCCGGAAAGACTCAAACTCTTTTATCCGCTCATCTACTGTCTTGCGTATCTCTCCTTTTTTCAGTTCTCTTATCTTTTCCGCGAGATTTTTGCTTTCCGTTCTTTTTTTTGGCCGAGCCATCTCAAAAAATATTTTTGTTTTTTAATCTCTGTCTTCTAATATTTTACAATCCGTTATATTTAGAATAAACCACCCACCACGGGACGGGGGCGTCGTTGCAACACGCGCCCCCGGACCCTATTTACAAGGCAAAAAAGAAAAAGAGAAACGTTTGGTTATTTCTTGAGCCGCTCTTCTGAAAGCTGCAGATGATCCGTTTCCACTTCTGCGAGCGCCGTGAATATCTGTTTTATCCTGGGGTTAGCCGCCTCGCCCGCAGCCTTCCTGTAGAAACCGATGGCCCTCGTCTCTCTTCTGTTAGATTCCTGGAGGTTCTCTTTGTTTGCGTTCGTGCATTCCTCTTTTTTCTGAGGGATAACAGGGAGCTTCAATACCTTCTTCCAGATTGCTGCATGCTCCGCCTCCACTTTTCCCAGGGCCTTGAACAGGAGCTTTCCTTCCGCGTCGTCTGTTTTGTCCGCAGCGCAGAAATAGAACGATGCATTGGAGATCTCCACCTCGAGCGCGTGCTCCGCATTAGCCTTGTCTGTCTCGTTCAACTGCAGGTCGTAATTTACGGCTGCTTTCTTTGCTTCGGTTATGTATCTTCTGTGCGCTCCGCAGAACGGACAGTTCGCCGGAGGCTCTTCTCCCACGTAGGGGTCGCCGCATATCAGGCATCTCCACAGTGCAACCATTTTTTTTACCTCTTATGATACGGATGTTCTAGAGCCCTTCCGAGACTTTTTCCGTCATGTCCTTTATTGTCCTGTCAAGCTCTGCGGGCAGATTGAGTATGGACGTATCAAGGAATCCCCGTATTATGAGCGCCGTTGCTTCGTCTTTTGTAAGCCCCCTTGACATCAGGTAGAATATCTCCTTTTCCGCTATCCGGCCCACCGCCGCCTCGTGAGACATGTCCGATCCCTCTCCTTTTGCCAGGAGTTCGGGTATGGCGTGTATGATCGCATCTTTTCCCAGGAGCAGGCCGCGGCATTCCAGGTGTCCCTTCACCTTCGGGGACGCGTTCCGCAGGTCCCCCCTTGATATGATGGTGGATGCGTCTTTGGCTATCGCCCTGGATATTATCTCTGCGCGGCTGTTCTCCCCTTCCAGGAGCACTCTGCTGCCGACGTCCATGCGTGAACTGCCTTGCGCGTACATGAGGCTTGTGAATCTTGCGACGCTGCCCTTCCCTTTGCAGTATGCGACTGGGTAGGTCTGCAGGTCCGCTACGGGTTTGAGTATGACATAGTTCGATACGAACGATGCGTTGTCTTCAACGACCGCTGCGCTTCTCGGCCTAACTATCGTTTCGGGCGTCCAGTTGTGTATCATCGTGAAGGTGAGTTTTGCTCCTTTCTTTACGTAGAACTCGCTGACTCCGACGTGCTCCGCGCTGCCGGTCCCTTCAGAAGTCGCGCATCCGGATATTATCTGCGCTTCGCTTCCCTCTTCCGCGATGATTATGTTGTGTACGTATTGCTTGAATCCCTGCTTTGATATGAACATGCATGACTGGAGGGGGACTTCGACTTTTTGGCCCGGGAGTATCCTCATGTAATACCCGCCCATGATTTTTTCGTCCGCGTTCTTCGTGTATTCGTCCTTGTTTTTGTCTATGAGTTTCCAGTAATACTCTTTGAGGCCGTCGTATTTTTTCAGGGCTTCTTTTATGTCCAGGAGTTCTATCTTGTCCCCGTAGCCTTCCATGACCTTTGAGAACAGCGCCGCTTCGTCCATGTGAAAGAAGCTTGCGGACCTGTTCTCTTCCGTTTCCTCCATCCCTACCTTTGCGGCGTCCTTCGCGACTTTCCCCGGGAGATCCCGCATGCTTTTCATTTCGCATTCCCCTCCAGGCATTTTACGCATTTGCGGTAGCCGCGCCTGCGTATGTCCTCAAGTATGACCTCCGGCTTGTTGTGGCAGTGTATGGTGCTGTCTAAAAGGACGCATGCGTTCCTTGCTTTCAGGTACTCGAGAACGTCCCCCTGGTGGGTGATAACAAGAGCGCTGGCTTCGTTTTTGCGAACGTAGCTCTGTATCTCCTCTCCGATCAGTTTCAGGCTTTCGAGGTCCACCCCGCTGTCCGGTTCGTCCAGTAAGAGGAGCTTTGGCTTCATGAGCAGGAGCTGGAGCATCTCGGCTCTCTTTTTTTCCCCGCCTGAAAAATCGAGGTTCACGTCCCTGTCCAGGAGGTCTTTGAGGTTGAACTTGTCGACCAGTTTCTTTTCTACGTCTGTCAATTCCTCTTTCGGGGATTTCTTTGCGCATATCTTGAGCAGGTCTATGAGCTTTACGCCGCGTATGTCCTGCGGGAGCTGGAAACCCATGCTTATCCCCATGCGTGCCCGCTCGTCGACTGTCTTCCCGGTTATGTCGCGGCCCTCAAAGAATATCTTTCCGCTCTTGACTTTGTATGCGGGAAAACCCATCACAGTCATCAGAAGGGATGTCTTGCCGCTGCCGTTGGGGCCGAATAGTACGTATATCTGTCCCTTCTCTATCTCTATGTTTATGTTCTCCAGCGTCTTTTTCTTGTTTATGTCGACAGAAAGGTTCTTTATCTCGAGTATGTTGGGCATTTTGCTATCAGACGGCTTAGAACTATTGGAATCCGCGGCTTATAAGTTTGCCCTCTTCTATGCCTTTTTGTTGGCAAGATACCTTGAGGCTTTCAGAATGGCGGTACAACCCTGCCCAGCAGCTATCGGATACTGATACTCCCTTACGCCGGTGCAGTCCCCTGCGGCATAGACGCCTTCGACGGACGTTTCCCCCTTGCCGTTTATCACTACATACCCTGCGTCGTCCAATTCAACGAATCCTTTCAGGAAACCAGTGTCCGGTTTATGCCCCCTCTCTATCACGACCCCGCTGACAGGCAGTTTACGGATCGCCCCGGATCTCTTATATCCGACGCTTTCTATGCGGTCGTTTCCGTGGATCTCCAGTATCTCTGCTTCAGTTATTACTTTTATGTTGGGGTATGTCAGGGTTTTTTCTATCAGGCTGTCCGGGGCGTTGAATCCTTTTTCTCTGCTTATGACGACTATGTTTCTTGCAGTATTTCTTGCGGATTGCGCAGCCTCGAGTGCGGCGCTGTCATCTCCTATGACTGCGATATCCCTGTCCTGGAAGAGCTGCGCATCGCATATCCCGCAGTAGGTGATTCCCTTGGCGGCCAGCCTGTCTTCTCCCGGGACTCCGAGTATGCAGGGAGATGCGCCTGTTGCGATTATCAATGCAGACCCGTCGTAAGCGTTGTTTTCCGAGTAGACACGTAAGCCGCCCTCTATCAGGCTTATCCTCTTGATCTCTTCATCCTCCAACGTGCTGACATAGTTGGACCTAAGCTGGCCCTTCATCCTGGTGGTCAGGGTAAGGCCGTCTATTTCCAGCATCCCGGGGTAGTTGAGGATGCCTGTCGATCCGTGCGTGGAGTCGCCCAGTTTCTTTGTCAGGAGCATGACGTTCATCTTTTTGATGGCGGCATATAACGCGGCCGTCTGCCCGGCTACTCCTCCCCCGACCACTATGATGTCATACATTTTTTAAAAGAGGGTTCTGCTTCGCTTACCTCTATATTTTCCTGTGGCAGAACCACCAGTCGTAGCACTCATATCTGGGCGACTTTCTCTCTGCCGCAGCCGTGGTGTCCTTCGGCGGGGGAACTATGACTTCGCCCTTAATCAGCTCGTTCTCGGGCCAGTTCGCAGGCATTGCGCACTTGTTCTTGTCCGACGTCTGCAGGGCTTTTACGACTCTTAATATTTCCTCCATGTTCCTGCCGACCTCCTGGGGATAATAGAGGATCAGGCGGACTATGCCGTTCGGATCGATCACAAAGACTGCTCTCACAGTGTTGTTGCCCTTGCCGGGATGCACCATGCCCATTCCCTCCGCGATCTTTCCCCTGTCGTCCGCGATGACCGGGAACTCTATCTCCAATTTCAGGTTCTCTTTTATCCAGTCCATCCACTTTATGTGCGAGAATATCTGGTCAATGGACAGGCCGATCAGTTCGCAGCCAAGGGCCCTGAATTCAGGATACCTCTTTTGGAATGCGTAGAATTCCGTGGTGCAGACCGGCGTGAAATCGGCGGGGTGCGAGAAGAGGACCACCCATTTGCCTGCGTAGTCCTCCGGGAACTTGACCGGCCCTTTCGTCGTCTGCGCTTCGAAACTTGCTACCCTATCCCCTAAAAGGGGCATCTTACTGCATGCTTCATCCATTTTTTCTCATCTCCTTTTATTCTGTTAATTCTTCAACTTCTTTCCTGCCTGCTGCAAGCTCCTTCTCCTGCTCCGGGTCCAACCTTAAAAGGAGCGCCTGAAACTCCCCTGCGTGCGTCTTCTCTTCTTTTGCTATGTCGAGCAGAACCGCTTTCAGGCTTTTATCCTGGGTCATTGCCGCAAGCTGTTCATACAGGCTTATAGCATCGAGTTCCGCGATCAACGCGGCCCTGAGTATCTCCTTGTCCGTACTGTCC
Organism: Candidatus Altarchaeia archaeon; assembly: GCA_049299895.1. Classification (GTDB taxonomy): domain Archaea; phylum Altiarchaeota; class Altiarchaeia; order IMC4; family QMZM01; genus CAIYYO01. The sequence goes on along the minus strand of JBAQYF010000026.1, from coordinate 181,444 downwards.
TTGCTTATCTTCGCCAGATCGACCGGGATTTTTGACATCATTTCTCTCACCTGGTTATTCATATAAATCCATCCCTTAAAACATGCCAAGAGACGTTTTTTATGCGGCAAGATTAATATATATTCATTCCAGTTAAGGGGAATAAGAGGAAAATGACCAAAGAGCCATGCAGATTCGCAGGATTAAACGAGCCGTTCTCCGATTATGACAAGGCGAAGTACGCAGTCATACCGGTCCCCTACGAGAAAACGACCTCGTACGGGAAGGGAACAGCGAAGGGGCCTCATGCCATCCTTGAAGCGTCCCGCTACATGGAGCTCTACGACGAGGAACTGGACTGCAACACCGCGGAATCAGGCATCGCGACGCTCGACCCGGTTATCTGCGACGACGAGCCGCAAGTGCTTGCCGAGAAACTCCGGGGCGTATGCGCAAAGGTCCTGAAGGATAAGAAATTCCCTGTCGTTCTGGGCGGGGAGCATTCGATATCCCTGGGACTGCTTCTCGCGCTCAAGGACTACTACAAAGACGTCTGCGTGCTGCAGTTCGACGCCCACGCAGATCTGCGCGACGAATATTACGGCTCCAAATACAGCCACGCATGCGTTATGAGGAGGATACGCGAGCATGCCCCGGCAGTGCAGGTAGGCATCCGCAGCTACTCGGACGACGAAACAGAGAACGTGAAAAAAGAGCGAAGCAACATATTCCTGGCCTCCGAAATGAGGAGGAATGATCGCACCTTTGACATAGTGAACCGCCTGGGAAAGAACGTATTCATAACATTTGACGTCGACGCATTCGATCCGTCGGTCATTCCCTCGACCGGGACCCCGGAACCTGGAGGGCTTGGCTGGTACGAGACCCTCGACATCCTCCGCGCAGTATCAGAGACCCGGAACATAGTCGGCTTCGACGCGGTGGAACTGGCCCCGGTCCCTCATACGAACGCACCTGATTATACCGTCGCAAGACTCATTTACCGGGTCATGGGATATGTGAATGCCTCGCGGCAGAACCGGGACCTGCAATGATCTTTTTTTGGATGCGTCAAAGCCGTATAATTTACAGTAAACTATTTTAAGTAGAAAGTACTTTAGAATAATGGAACGCGGGAACTACAAAAAACAAATGGAAAACAATACCCTGGTACCTGGGCCGAACATGATACCCAAGAAGATGTTCTTCACGAAGGGCGTGGGCGTGCACAAGCAGAAGCTGGCGAGTTTCGAACTGGCTCTCAGAAAAGCAGGAATAGAAAAATGCAACCTTGTATACGTTTCAAGCATATTCCCCCCGAACTGCGAGATAATCGCCCCGACTGAAGGATTGAAGGATCTTGCGCCCGGGCAGATAACGTTCACGGTCCTTGCAAGAAGCGAGACATGCGAACCCAACAGGCTCGTATCATCCGCTATCGGCCTTGCGATCCCCAAGGATCATGAAGGATACGGATACCTGTCCGAGCATCATTCCTTCGGCGAGACTGCAAAGAAAGCCGGCGAATACGCCGAAGACCTTGCGGCAACGATGCTTGCAACTACCCTTGGCGTGGAATTCGACTCGGAGACTGCGTGGAAGGAAAGAGAGCAGGTCTACAAGGCAAGCGGGAAGATATTCAAGACCACCAACGTCGTCCAGTCGGCGGAAGGAGACAAGGACGGGAAGTGGACTACGACTGTAGCTGCTGCAGTGTTCCTGTTCTGATTCTTTTTATATTATTTCTGCACCAGGACGCACCTTGCAGGGCCTGCTTCCGCGCCTTTTATCTTCAAGGGAGCGCAGTGTGTCAGATACCGGCCTTCCGCTACGTGTCCGAGGACCAGGCCCTCTATTATCGGTATATCCTTCCGGAGCAGTTTTTTGTGTACGGCAGCGTCGGTTGAATCGGATCTTTCAATGGACAGACAATCTATCCCGACGGCTTTTATCCTCTTCTTTACCAGGTAGTCCGCTCCGTCTGCATCCAGGTGGACGTACTCCCCGGAGAACCTTTTTGCAGTTACGCCGGAATTCTTGGTCTTCAGAAAAACGATATCTCCCTTCTTTATCGGGAATTTTCTCAGGTCTTTTGCCCCGATGCAGTCGACAGCATAGGACAGATCGCAGACCAGGGCGTCGCCCGTAAGGGACTCAAGAGGTATCTCTTCTATGGTTTTTCCGCCGGGGAGGTAATGCAGGGGCGCGTCTATGTGCGTTCCCGTGTGCAGGCCCATTGTGATCTTTGAAACGACTACGCCGTCTGTCCGGAGGGTCTTTTCCTTTCTGATGTCTACTTTCGGGTCTCCGGGATAGACGGTCATGCCCCTGGAGATTGGCATGGATATGTCAATGATTTTCATCCGGTTAATAATATGTCAGAAGGAGAGATAATAAATGGAAAATAAGCACCGCAACATAAGAGGGGTGGTATGGTTTATGCTTCGATGCTTATTTTTCCATCGGTTCTCAGTGCTTCTCTGAGTGTTCTGTACAGGAATATCGGCGTAAAGTCGCGTATTTTCGCGCTCTTTTCGGCTGACTTCCTCATGTTATTATAGGTTTCCAATATCTCGTTTTTCCGGTTTTGGCCGAACTCCTCAAGAAGCTTGTCTACGTTGCCTTTATGGGCTTTTTCAAGGACGTCTGTTGTTTCCAACTTGTTATATAACTATGTTTTCTGTCTTATAAAGATTTACTGTATAGAATATATAGTCTATATAGTTTTTGTTTTGTCACTATAATCCCGAAAATAGTAAATATATAACGAAAATGGAATACCGCAAGATCCAGGTAACCGGCGACAGTACCTACATCATCTCCCTTCCGAAGACATGGGTGAAGAAGAACAAACTGGATAAGGGGGACGTATTGTCCGTGGTCGAAAAAGGGGATGAGGTAGTGCTTCGCCTGAAAGAGGAAAAAGAAAAAGAGTTCGAAGTACCAATCAAGACCGGCGATGCGGAGTTCCTGTCCCGGCTGCTCATCACCAAGTACATACAGGGATATGACACCGTCGTATTCTCCTCGAAGCAGCACGTTGACCCGAAGATTAGAGAACGCCTGATAAAGACCTCCAGCTATCTCATCGGTATGGAGCCATTCGGCGAGAGCAGGGATACCATAACCTTCAGGATGCTGATGAAGGGCGGCAGGAACCCGATGGAATCCATTGAAAGGATGCATGACCTCTCGATGCTGTCTCTAAGGGATCTTCTTTCCACCATGGAATCCGGGACCTATGACGACAATACCCTCAGCGGCATAATCAACCGCGACAACGAGATAGACAAATTCTATTTTCTTATCGTGCGCCAGATATCCGCTACGGGCGGCTTTGAAGGGATAATATGGGTGCAGGTTGCAAAGAGCATCGAGAGGATATCCGACCACATAGAATCAATAGCCCAGCATCTGAAAGCAGGAAAAAGAATAAAGAAAGAAGACCTTTCGGTTTTCAGGGAACTGGTCGACCTGTACGGGGACGTGATGCTGACTTTGAAGAACAAAGACCTTTCCGCAGCCGAGGAAATACTTAACGGGATACAGAAGATACGCGCGGAAGGAGCGGATCTCAAAAACAACCTGGACGGCGACCACCGCAAGAACATCCTGGTATATGCCAGTTTCAGGCGCATCGGGGAATACATATCGGACATGGCCGAGTCGGCAATCAACCTATCCTGATATTTGTTTTATATCCTCTTTCTATATAGATTATATATTCTGCTAAAAGTATGGAATACCGCAAGATCCAATTGACCGGGGAAAGCACCTATATCGTCTCCCTGCCTAAGACCTGGGTTACGAAGAACAAGATAGAAAAGGGAGACGTGGTCTATGTCATAGAAAAAGGCGAAGAGGTCATACTCCGGCTGAAAGAAGAGAAAGAAAGGGAAGTAGAGATAAAGATAAAGACGAACGATCTGGAGTTCCTCGGAAGGCTCCTTATCACAAAATACATACAGGGCTACGATACGATAGTATTTTCCGCAAAAGACCATCTGGACCACAGGATACGCGAGAACCTGATACAGGTATCCTCCTTCCTAATCGGCCTGGAACCGTTCGGGGAATCAAAGGACTCGATAACGTTTCGCATGCTCATGAAGGGCGGAAAGAACGCCATGGAATCAATAGAGCGGATGCACGACCTTTCGATCCTCTCCCTGCGGGAACTCATCGACTATATCGACTCCGGGATGAGTAACGAGAGCATGCTCAACGGGATAATACAGAGAGACAACGAGATAGACAAGTTCTATTTTCTCATATTGCGGCAGCTTTCGACGACCGACGGATTCGAATCCATCATCTACGGCCAGGTCGCAAAGAGCCTGGAGCGGATATCCGATCACATAGAAACAGTGGCGTCTCTTCTGAAGGAGGGAAAGAGGATGAAGCCGGACGACTACAAATTATTCCGGCAGGTCGCAGACCTGTACGAGGACGTAATGCTCACATTGAAGAACCGGGACCTCACATCCGCTGAGGAGATCCTGCAGAAGATACAGAAATTCCGGGTAGCCGAGAAAAAGATAATGTCCAACCTGGACGATACCGGGGCAAAGAACATACTGGTATACGCCAGTTTCAGGCGTATCGGAGAATATATCTCGGATATCGCGGAGTCGGTAATTAATCTGTCCTAAGGTGAAAACGGATTACGGGAAGCTTGCGGCGGCCGTTCTGGTCTGCCTGTCTGCGGGATTCATAGGATCATTTTTTACTGTTGGTTCCATAGAATCCTGGTATTCGACCCTGCAGAAGCCATCATTTAGTCCGCCTAATTGGGTGTTCGCTCCGGTTTGGACTACTCTGTATATCATGATGGGCATCTCAGCCTACCTGGTATGGATGAATGGACTGGACAAAAAAGAGGTGCGCGTCGCGCTGTGGTTTTTTTCTTTGCAGCTTGTTCTAAACACTCTCTGGTCGGTTATTTTCTTCGGCGCAAAAGAGCCGTTCTCCGCGTTTGTGGCGATCGTTTTTCTCTGGATGGCAATTGCAGCCACCATATCCCTGTTTAACAGGGTCTCCCGGAATGCTGCGCTGCTGATGGTTCCGTATCTTGCCTGGGTGAGCTTTGCGGCGTTCCTGAATTACTCTGTCTGGCAGCTGAATATGATATAAAATAATAAAAAATAGAAAAGAGATATCAGTCGTCGGTGTTCTCTTCCTTTGTCCCGCCTGCTTTGGCCGCGGGTTTTGCTGCTGCCGGTTTGGTGGATTTCATCATGTCCTTTGTCCTTGTGGTCATGGGCGCGGTGTATTTCGTGTCCATGGACAGGGACTTTACCGGGCATACTTCAACGCATCCGTTGCACGTGCAGCATCTAAGGCGGTCTATCTCCCAGCTTCGATCGTTCTTGTTCACGCAGATAGCCTGCGTGGGGCATACTCTCTGGCATGAGCCGCAGAATATGCATTTGTCTATGTCGTTTACTACGTGGCCTTTGGTTATCTTGTACTGTTTGCTTGGTTTGACCGGGTACATGAGCGTTGCCGGTTTTCCGAAAAAGCTCTTTGTTATGGTCTTTGCTAGTTTGAATAATGCCATTTTTTGTTTTACCTCTCCGTGCAGCTGATGCACGGATCAATCGACAGTACTATTACCGGGACGTCTGCAAGGTCGCATCCTCCCAGCATCTTTACCAGCGGCGGGATGTTCGCGAACGTCGGGGTCCTTACGCGGAAGCGCTCCAGGTTCTTTGTCCCGTTGCCCCTCACATAGTGGACTGCTTCTCCTCTGGGTTGCTCCACCCTGGAGATGTATTCTCCCGTGGGATTGGCTTTTGGTTTTATTTCTATCGGTCCCTCCGGTATCTTCTTCACACACTGCCTTATTATGTCTATTGACTGGTGCAGCTCTTTGACTCTTACCTCGCATCGTGAGTAGCAGTCTCCGCCTGATGCAGTTATCGGCGCATAGTCTATTTTTCCGTATGCTGCGTATCCTATCATCCTCGCATCCATTTCTACTCCGCTGCCTCTTGCCGTGGGGCCTGCTGCGCCCATGTCAAATGCTTCTTTCTTTGTGAGGATCCCTACTTTTTTGGTCCTGTGCCGTACGGTGCTGTCTTTGAGGAATGTTGCAGTCACTTCTTTTATCTCTTTTTCTGTTTCTGCCAGTTCCGAGAGCATCTTTTCCAGCGTCTCGCCGTCTATGTCTCTTCTCACGCCGCCTACTTTGCAGGTTCCCTGTATCACTCGGCCGCCGAGGGATGCTTCCATCCTGTTGAGTATGCCTTCTCTTATCCTCCAGGTGTTCATGAAGAGGCTTTCGAATCCCATGCTGTCTGCGAAGCACCCGAGCCATAACAGATGCGAGTGCAGCCTTGAGTATTCCGAGCCGATGGTTCTTAGGTATACTGCCCTTTCAGGCACTTCTATGTCCATGAGGCCTTCTACTGCCTGCGAATATGACAGGCCGTGTATGAAGCTGCATATTCCGCATATCCTTTCGGCGACGTAGACGTACTGGTTGTAGTCCCTCTTTTCGACGAGTTTCTCCAGTCCCCTGTGTATGTATCCTATGGACGGTAGCGCCTCTACGACCTTTTCGTCTTCCAGGACGAGGTCCAGGTGTATCGGTTCCGGGAGCACGGGGTGCTGCGGGCCGAATGGTATGATTATTTGCTTGGGCATGTTGCCTCACCTCCCTTGCTTGGCGATATTGCGAAAGGGTTTTTCATTTTTTTCTTGTATAAGCTTCCTTTGTAATCTACGTTTATTCCTTTTATCCCTATCCCGAACAGTTCGTGTATCTCGTTTTCGTACAGGAATGCCGCCCAGTATATCCCTGTGATGCTGGGTATCTCGGTCTCGGGTGTTATGTTCAATCTGAGGGTCTTGAATTGGTAATCTTTGTCGAACGAGTAGTTTATCTCATAGTTGTCGTCAGCAACTTTAGTGCAGTGCATCTGGACTAGCCGGCATCCTTCGTCTCGCAACTCCTCGACTTTTCTGAGGAGATCCCTTTGTTCCACCCTTATTACGGGCTGCTCTTCTGCTCTCATTTCTTATCACCTGCTTTAATCCCTGCTTTCTTTTCTTTCTCGGCTTTTTTATGCGCTTCCTTCTTTTTCTCCATTATGCCGAGCGCCGTAACTACGCCGTCTATTATGGATTCGGGGCGTGCGGCGCATCCGGGGACATATACGTCGACGGGTATCACCTTGTCTATTCCGCCCATGACGTTGTAGCATTCGCGGAAGACGCATCCGGATGTTGCGCATATTCCCACCGCTATTACGACCTTTGGGTCGGGCATCTGGTTGTACAGGTTCTTTACTATCTCTATGTTCTGCTCGTTTATGGAGCCGGTTATCACCAGTATGTCCGCATGCTTTGGGTTCCCGGTGTTTATTATCCCGAACCTCTCGACGTCGTACATCGGGGTCAGCGCCGCCAGCACTTCTATGTCGCATCCGTTGCAGCTGGAAGCATCATAGTGCATTATCCACGGGGACTTTTTTAGGTATGTCATTTTACAGCCCTCCTCCGTTTATGAAATATAGCAGCGAGATGTTCACCAATCCCAGCACGGCTGCGATTGCCCAGGAGCTTGTCAGCGCCAGGGGCCACTTTACCCTTGCGGACGTATTGTCCAGGAATATCTCGAAAAAGTACGCTATCAATATCACTGCTATCGCAAGCAGGGGATTGAAGCCGAAGAACAGGTATACGAAGCCCAGCAGGAGCACTGTCTCATACCAGTGGGCTATCTCTATTCTTCCCAGGGTCGAGCCCGAGAACTCGGTCGTCAGGCCTTTCACAAGCTCCTGGTGCGCGTGGTGCGAAGTCGACAGATCGAATGGCGATTTGCGCAGCTTTATCGTCAGAACGTATATGAATCCGAGGAATAATCCCGGGATGTAGTATATCACGGGAGTCGTGAGAGTCGCTATGTCCCATACCCGGAAGCTTCCCCCGTCTATCGTGAGCTTTGAGACCATGTACATTCCTACAGTCGTTAATATTATCATGGGCTCGAAGGCCATTATCTGTATCAACTCTCTTTCCGCTCCCAGGTAGCTGTAAGGAGAGTTCACGGAGTATGCTCCCAGCACCAAAAAGACGTGCGCAAGGGTCAGTGCGAATATCACCAGCAGTATGTCTCCACCAGAGAAAAACAGGGCTCCTGTGAATAACATGAATACTACGTATGCGAGCACATAGAAGTTCTGCGACCTGCTTACGACGACTTTTTCCTTTTCAAAAAGCTTCAGTACGTCGTAGAACGGCTGGAAGAGGGGCGGGCCGACACGTCCCTGCATCTTTGCAGTGATCTTCCTGTCCATTCCGGCAATGAGGCCCCCCAATATGGGTGCAAGTATCAAGTATGCCAAACCCGCGAGTATCTGTTCCGTGTTCATATCAACACCTCTCCGTACATAATGCCCCAGAACATCAGAGCCATGAGGCCGATGCACAGGGCCGTTCCCACCCTATAAAGCTTGCTTTCTCCAAAATAGCTTTGCATGTAATAGTTCTTCAGCGCAAGCTCCCTCGTAATGCCGAGCGAACCCTTGAAACGCATATCCGGCGTCGTGGTCCGTCCGCACATGTATGCGCTGATATGCTTCCTGTCTTTTCCGTAGTAGAGCATGGATAACGGCATGATCAATATCAGTCCCAGCATCATCAGCATTATCATTATGTTGTCCTGCCCAAGCTGCGCCTGCTGGCCGTATACCTTCAATATGAAAGGCTCGATCATGACCGACGATACTATCGGGAACATCAGGCAGAGCAATACGGTAAGCCCCGCCAGGGAGTAGAGTGCGGTCCATTCCTGGGCGCTTACTTTGTCTTCTATCTGCTTTCTTACCTGGGTTACTTCGATCAGCCGGCCCATCCACTTCGCCCAGAAGAACACGGTTACTGCGCTTCCATAAGCGATTATCCCGAGGAGTGCGGGGCTAAAGAGGGGGCTTGCGTCTATGAAAGCCCTGAGCGTCGCCCATTTGCTGATAAGCATCCCGAATGGGGCAAGGAACATTCCCGCGATCCCGATAAGCATCATGAATGCGACCTTCGGCATCCTCACTATGAGTCCGCCCATGTCTTCTATGTCCCTTGAGTTTATCCTGTGTTCAACAGTTCCAACGCACAGGAACAGCAAGCCTTTGGATACTGCGTGGAATATCATCAATAGTATTGCCGCCCATACGGCTTCGTATGTGCCGACCCCCGCGCAGGCGACGATCAGCCCCAGGTTGGCTATCGTCGAATATGCGAGAACCTTCTTTGCGTTGCTCTGCGATACGGCGATCGCTGATGCCAAGAGGAAGGTGAAGCCTCCGAGGAGTGCTATCATGTAACCCGACAGGCTTCCCTGCAGAACGGGCGCGAACCTTATTATTATGTATACTCCCGCTTTTACCATTGTGCTGGAATGCAGCAGTGCCGAAACGGGCGTGGGCGCGACCATCGCGCCGACCAGCCAGGACGAGAAAGGCATCTGCGCGGATTTTGTTATTCCCGCAAAGCTTATGAGAACTGCAGGTATCAGGGCTATAGCCTTTCCTGACGTCATCAGTTCGCTTAGCTCGATTATCCCATTCGCCGAGGGAGACGAGCCCAGGTAGAAGAGCGCCGCTGCAAATGCAAGTCCTCCGAGGAGGTTCATGATAAGCGCTTTGAATGCATTGTTCTTTGCCTCATGCGTTCCAGTGTATCCTATGAGCAGGAAAGACGATACGGTGGTTATCTCCCAGAAGAAATACACCCACATCAGGTTGTTCGAGAACACCAGGCCGAACATTGCCGAGAGGAATGCGAACATGATGAAGAAGAACCAGTTCCGGTGATCCTTTACGTCCTTGTTGTGCTCGTGAAAATCCTTCATGTATCCAAGGGCGTACACGCATATCAGGCTTCCTATCACTCCTATGATAAGCGCCATTATTATCGAGAGCTGGTCTATGAACACGTTGTTCTTTGCTTCCAGCACCGGCGCATATGTTGCCTCGAAGTAGAGAATGATTGCAGACTGCAGTATTATCAGTATCGTTGCAAGGTATTTCTGCGACTTTATGCTGGCGAACAGTATGTAGAGTGCTATGAGTATTTCTATTCCAATCATCGCTTCATCGACTATCTGGAACTGGGCCGGGTAAAGCGTCGGGCCTGCGTTGTAGTACGACGCCAGCAGGTATATCGATGCTATGGCTATCGCTGCCGCAGAAATGTTTACTATGGGGTTTCTAAGCATGCCCTTGGGCAATATCAGCATTATGGCCGCAACTATGAGCGGAAATGCTACCAGGAAAAACAGTGTGTTCACAAGACATCCCTCCTCTGAAAATTTCTATTTGTCATTATTAATCATGTTAAATAGATAAATAATAGGGTTTCGATATTTAAAAAGCAGCCCGGAACGAGGCTAGCGAGTATGGTCCTCTTTTTGCTTCCCTTCGCAGCGTTCGCCTCCGCATTGAATGCACTTGGCTTTTCTGCACTCTCCCCTGCCCGGGCCTTTATTGCACGCTTCTTCAGGGTGCCTGTGTATGTTATCTGATCCGCAGAGCGGGCATTTTTCAGGCCTGCCTGTCCCGTACGGGAGATCCCATTCATGCCGGCATGCGCCGCATCTGAACGATCTTTTCTTCTCTTCCATCGTGTAGTTTCCTCCTTCTATCAATATCATCCTTCCGTTCACCAGGGCGTCTGCGACCTTCTTTCTGGCCGAGTGTATCAGCCGGTGGAAAGTCGGCTGTGAAATATTCATGGCCCTGGCGGATTCTTCCTGCTCCAGGTCCAGAAGGTCTTTTAGCCTGATTGCCTCGTACTCGTCCAGGGTGATGATCGATTTGCCGTTGCAGGCCTTGTTTCCGCCGGCAGGTTTCATGCAAGTGGTGCCCGGTTTACTGCAAATCCTCCTGCATAATCTGGGCCTGGACATTTTAGAGTTATGAATATATATTCATAATGCTGCCTTATAAATCAATTATTCTGCCCTGAATCGAAAATCCATACATACGAAGAATAACTCTCAAAAAATGGAAAAAAAGATCACCGGCAGGGCATGGAAATTCTCCGACAACGTGGACACGGACCAGATCATCCCCGCAGAATACCTGGTGACCGGCGATCCAAAGGAGCTTGCCAAGCACGCTTTTGAGAAGGTGCGGTCCGACTTCGTTTCCTCGGTAAAGATAGGAGACCTTATAGTCGCAGGCGAGAACTTCGGCTGCGGCTCCTCGCGGGAACACGCCCCCCGGGCCCTTATAGGTGCGGGGATATCCTGCGTTGTTGCCAGATCATTTGCGCGCATATTCTACCGTAATTCGATCAACATCGGATTACCCCTCGTGGAATGCGTTATCGACGCAAAAGACGGCGATCGCATCGAAGTGGATTATGAGAAGGGCATCGTACTGAATCACACGACAAAAAAGGAGGCTGCGTTTACGCCTTATCCCCCATTTATATTGAAGCTGATCAACTCCGGAGGCCTTGTAAGCTACGTGAAGACGCAGCTTACGGCCGAAAGCAAAGCATAAGATGCGAGTAGATGAGGTGCCTGTCGGGAAGGAATACATTGAATTGTTCAAATCCGAGGGCATAACTGAACTGTATCCCCCGCAGCAGCTACTCGTCGAGAGCGGCATACTCGGCAGCACCGGCAACCTTGTTCTATGCACCCCGACCGCGTCAGGGAAGACCTTTGCATCAGAGATAGTCATGTCGCGCGTCCTCATGGACCGCAAGCGAGCGGTTTATGTCGCTCCTCTAAGAGCTCTTGCATACGAGAAATTCCAGGAGTTTCGCAAGTACGAGCGCCTAGGCTTCGTAGTAAAACTGGAGATGGGGGACCTTGACAGCGGCAAGTATCGCAACCGCCTGGATTTCGACATTCTTGTGACAACGGCAGAGAAATGCGATTCCATCCTCCGCTCCAAAGCGGACTGGTTCAGGGACATTGGCGTTCTCGTCGTCGACGAAGTGCATCAGATAAACACCAACCGTGGGCCCGTGTATGAGATACTCATATCAAAGTTCCAGAAGCTTTTCCCCGACATACAGATACTGGCGTTGTCGGCGACCATCGGAAACGCGGACGAGCTTGCAGGATGGCTTAACGCTAAACTCGTGCAGTCGCAATGGCGCCCTGTGACTCTTTACGAGTCCGTGGTCGTGGGCGAGGACAAGTACAAGAAGCTGCGGGACGTCGTCAGGGACGCAGTGTCGTCGGGCGGGCAGGCGCTTGTCTTCGTGAACTCGCGCAGGAGCGCGGAATCCATGGCTGAGAAACTCGGCAAAGACCTTGCAAAGGATGCGTGCCTGATGGATGCCGCCTCAAAAGCAGCACTTGCAGACGCAGGAGAAGAGGTGCTGAACGCCCTGAGCAATCCCACGGAACAGTGCAGGCGCCTCTCGGGTTGCGTGAAGTCGGGGACTGCATTCCATCACGCAGGCCTGGTGAACAAGCAGAGGATACTCGTGGAGGATTCATTCAAGAAAGGGACGCTCCGGGTGATAACTGCAACGCCGACACTTGCCGCAGGCGTGAATCTGCCTGCAAGAACCGTCGTCATCAGGGACTTTTCCCGTTTCGAGGACGGGGACATGGCTTACATATCTGTCATGGAATACAAGCAGCAGGCAGGGAGAGCCGGCAGGCCGAAATATGACAAGACCGGATATGCGATAGGGATAGCAGGGTCGGAATCGGAGAAAGAATTCATCACGGAAAAATACATAAACGGGACAATAGAACCCATATCTTCCAAGCTTGGAGTAGAACCCGTCCTAAGATTCCACATGCTCGCATCGATAGCGTCCGACTTTACCCGCACAAAAGAAGCAGTCCTTGATTTCTTCCGCTCCACGTTCTTCGGATACCAATACGGCCTTGCAGGATTCGAGTCCCTCGTGGACCGCATAATCGGCAATCTGAATGACTGGGGCTTCATAAAAAAAGACGGTCGCTTCCTCATACCCACCGAACTGGGTCGCAGGGTGTCGGAACTGTACATCGATCCGAGGACTGCGTACACGTATCTTACTCTTCTGGAGATCGCCGAATCCGAGAACAGGTTCCCTCCGTTGGGTCTGCTGGAGATGCTGTGCGATTCTGCCGAGATGCCCAACCTCTATCTGAAGAAAAGCGAGGAAGCGACGCTCTGGGAGATGGCCTACAAGAATTCGGATCAATTGTACAGGGACCTTGGAGGATTCGACATCGACGTGGACTTCCTTGAAAGGTACAAGACTGCGACCCTATTTTCCGCCTGGATAAGCGAATTGTCCGAGGAGACGATATTCGAGCAGTACAAAGTCGCACCGGGCATACTCAATCAGAAGCTGCAGATAGCCGAATGGCTCGCATATTCCGCGGCTGAGCTGTGCGGGATAACCGGTCTGAAAGCCTCCGAGAAAGAGATGCGCAAGCTTGAGACGCGCCTTGCGCACGGCGTAAAAGAAGAGCTTATACCTCTTGTCTCCATACACGGCATCGGACGCGTGAGAGCAAGAAAGCTTGTCGCCGCAGGGTTCCGTAAACCGTCGGAACTGAGGAATGCGCCGAAGGAGAAACTGTCAAAGGTCCTGGGGGAAAAGACTGCAGACAAGGTGCTGTCGGAACTGCAAAAGGACCCGGACGAGGAATCATAGTTCTTCCATTATCCGACAGAACCTGCACGTCTCTTCAGAGCATGGGTCGCCGCATTTGGCGCATCTTCCCATTTCTCCGGATTCTGTGTTTTTTCTGAGGATCCCGATTAGTTTGTCCGTGGATTTGAGTATCTGGTACTTGCTCCCCGGATGATTTGTCTCTATATCTTCAATCGTTTTTCGTATAGTTCCCCTGAATGATTCTTGGGAGTATGGGCATCTGCTTGGTTCGTATCCTATGCCTTTGAGTTTTGCGTACAATAGCACTTCCTCTTCCGGGGTGTCTCTAAGGGGTTTTATCCTTTGCACGAATCGCTCGTCCCTCACTACTCCGACGAGCGCTCCCATGCGGGCTGTTTTTTCCACGTCTCCCCTGGCATAGTTCATGAGTGCGGTCTGTATCTCGTCGTCCATGTTGTGGCCGGTCGCTATTCTTGTTGCGCCCAGTTCCTTTGCTTTGGTGTTCAGGAGTTTTCTTCTCAGGACTCCGCAGAAACTGCATGGGGGCGCAGGGTTCTTCATGCGTTTTATCCTCTTCACCGTTTCGTCCATAGAGTATCCGTATTCTTTTTTGAATGAATAGACGTGGTGCTCTACTTCCAGTTTTTTGCACAGGCTTTTACACGCGTCAAGGCTTTTCTCAGTGCTTTTTATCCCCTGGTCTATGCTTATCGCGAGCAGCTTTTCTGCCGGCGCCTTTTTGAGGATGTCTTTCAGAATATATAGTGTGACTGCGGAGTCCTTTCCTCCGGACAATGCCACTGCGGTTTTGTCTTCGCTCCGAAGGAGACGGTTCGTACGGATGGTCCTCCTGACTTTTTTCTCGAACAGTTCGATGAAGCATTTGTCGCACAATGATTCCTTGTGGCATCTCATCTCGTATACTGCGGGACGTTTGCATCGCGAGCATGCGCCTTTTTTCTTTTCCATCATTTCTTTATGTTGTATCTGTCTTCCAGTTTTTCAAGCACTCTTGCCAGGTAATCCGCGCTTTTGTCTATGACCTCCGGTTTAACAGTCTCCCTGAAAACCGTGCTGGGCCGTTTATTGCCCTTGAAGAAATATCTTCCGCCGATCTTTTCCAGCAGGCCGAGGCTGCGGAAGTATTTGAGCCATATCTGTATGTTCCTTAGAGTGAGCGAATCGTCCGGGGCGCATCCTCTGTGCGTTCGCATCTCTGTTATTCCTTCCATTATCTCTTTGGACGTGAGGGAGAGACCTTTGGATCTTGCTATCAGCAATAGTTCGAATATGTCTGCCGCTACCTCTCTTGTTATGCCTATTGCGTCCAAGAACAGTTCTACAAGCTCTCTTCTGTCTTCTGACATAAGGCTTGAGTCGTCGTACCATTTAAGGGTTATCTGGGATAGTAAGTTCATTTGCTGCTTATTTAACAAGTAATTCCATAGATAAATCTTGCTTTGATTCAGAATGTCAGATAAACCCCTTCTAGAGAAATCCTTCAATGAGGACGCAGACGTGGACAAGCTTTTGAGCGAGGGCTGCCTACATGCCAGGATATTCATGGAGGTCCAGGGAAACGACAAAGACGCCTGCCAGAAAGCACTTGAGCGTACTGTATTCGATTCCCTTGTCGCGGAAGAGAACGTAACCGTCCTCAACGTCAAATTCTACGAGCTCAAGAAAGACGCGAAAGACGATTTCTTCTCAGGCGTCGTGGAAATAGACCTATTGTTCCGGGATTTCAGGTGGTTCGTCAATGTGACTATGCGATACGGACCCTCGGCGATAGAGATAATCGAGCCGCACCATGTCAAACTTAATTTGGACGAGATGCAATCTGTACTGGCCGACGTAAGCGAACTCTCGCAGACATTCTCTTCGCAGATACTCACGCTCCTGAAAGACGAAGAAAGAAAGAAAGTTTACAGCCAGATTATCAAGGGATCGAAGCTCAAGTGATAGTTCGGTCGTTCATTATTCCTCTATTCTTTTTATTATTAATATATAATATAATATATAATAAAAGATTAAAATGAATTATAGGTCTTTGTGTGCCGTCCTATGTATTATATTTTTGGCGGCATATACCTATGCACAGGATAACGCGAGCACTGATTTTACCCTGGAGAAAGGCATATTAAGCATTCCTTCCATAGTGCTGGTCATCGATCAGAGCGGTATGGTTTCCGTAACAGAAGAGGTCATTACCCGTGGAGGGGATGTTTCTGCGGTAATCGTTCCTGAGAATGTTCAGGAAATCCAGATTCTTGATTCTAAGAATAATAATGTCTCATTTGAGATAACGCAGCAAGTTAATGGGCAATTGGTATCTTTCATCCTGTCTGAATCCAATAATTCCAATCAGATCATTATCCTGAAATATACCACCCAGAGGCTTACAAGCAAGTCAGGAGATGTCTGGAGCCTGAATTACACGACAACGGCGACCCCCCAGACAAAGGAATATCCTGGGACCATTGTAAAACTTTATACTCCTAAAAAGACTCAGATAACCAAGATAAACCTGAAAGACGACATAAACTTCAGTCCTATAGGTGATTCGGAGATATGGTTTTATCCGCAAAAAACGGGATTCAATCTGAACTTTGAATATGTCCTGGGGTCTTCCGGGGGGCCCATCATCACGAGGCCGGGGGCGACGACTACGACGTTGAGCACCACTTCGACGATGCCTATTGCGGGCGTTGATTTCAGGGCGTATTTCCTGCCCTGGGCGGTTTTATTGCTCATGGTTTTGCTATTCTTTTTATACCGCCTCAAATCAAAGACCGGGAAAGCGGAAAAACCTGCAAGGGACGATGTTGAAAGCGAGTCTCCCCTGGGCGGGACCCCAAAGAAGGGCCCAGATGTCTCTGAGCCCGCTGCCGGCAATGGCATTATCTACAACGTGAGCCATGACTCAGCCCCTGAGTCTGAATCAGGGGATTATGTAAAAGAGGATGTTCATAATGAGAAGCGGGTAGTGGACTTTTCAGTTGGGAAAACGGTTGCTGGAAAAAGAGCCTTAAAGGAATCTATCCTAAATGTCCTGGATGAAAGTGAGAGATCCGTTGTCGAATTGCTCTTAAAAGCCGAAGATGAGATAACCCAAGCATTTGTCTATAAATCGACTGGGATGCCCAAATCTTCCCTTTCTGATACAATAAAGCGGTTAGAAAAGCGCAATATAATAGAAAGGAAGAAAGAAGGCCGTACTAACTGGTTGAAGCTAAAAGAATGGGTTTTTGAGTAAAAGAAGATTAATAGAACTTTTAAGAGTGAAAATAAGAATTATTGGACATTTAACAGTTATTGTCCGGTTTATGTCCAGCCTATGTTATATATAGGTATCTGACGAATCTCTTATTACTAAATTGCTAATAACAAGCGATTTAGGAATGAATTAAAACTAAATAATAAAAATAAAACAAAACCAAAAAAATGAAAAGCATGAATATACGAAGAGTTGGTTCCCTCGTAGCAGGAACCGCGATGTTAGGAGCAGCGCTTTCCGCTCCTGTAATGGCTGGAATGGACAGCACAGGAATAACGAAAGGCTTCTTCTATGATGCAAGCTTCAACCCGATCGTACAGATCGTAGTTGGAGAAAAAGGGCTGGCAACAGATGCCGTTGCAGCAGGAAACATAGCTGCAACCGTAGGAAACCTTGCCTACATGACACAGACCGTAACCGGATCTGGTCCATCATACACCCCTGAAGGACAGGTTGTCATAACGACCGCCGCAAGAGGTGCTATTGGTGACTACGTACAGGACACGGACATAGCAGAAGACACACCCGACTTCTATGATGCGGACCTCGGACTGTTCTTCCAGGACAGCAAGACCTATGAAAAAGGCGACTTTACGTCCTACACTCTGTCATGTGACAAGCAGACAAGAACCGAAGCAGGCCTCCTGATGGAAGGAAGCTACACCAACATACACTGCTTGTTCTGTCACAACCTATGTCTTGAGGCGCTAGAGAACCCCGCCCACGACATGAAGGAGAAAATAGACGTAAACTCCTCCAAGATATTCTACTACGAAGAAGGCATAAACGACGACGACTCCGAGTCCCTGAAGATGGCAATAAAGAAAGGAGCAGTCTCGTACCAGGTAGAAACAGACTACATACCCATGAAGAGGATAACAAAAGACAGCGAGGACTGTGACGGCGACGAATGCTACATAGACTTCGAATACAGAGGCAAGATGATCCTCTTCGGAGAAGAATACTATGTTAAAGACGTTGACGGAAGCGACAAGATATACCTGGCCAAGGCAAAAGTCCTGGACGACGTTACAAGCGAAGGATTCACTGCAGAATACAAGGGCTACAAGTTTAAGGTAGACCACCTGATATACGCAGCCGAATACACCGTTGCAGGAATACTCCTGGACGTGCAGAAACCCGACGGGACCATCGTACAGGTACAGATATCCAAGATGGCAAACGGCGTCGTAGACAACATGGAACTATCCGGTGTTTACGCAGAAGAAGCAGCCGCACTACAGAGCGCATCTATAATAGTATATGACTTAAGCACTCAGGTACTATTAGAAAACGGCGAAGACCTGGAGATAGGCGGACAAGTCAAGACTGACTGGGAAGTGGAATTTGCAACAGTCAACTACTGCCAAGACGCTAATGATGCAACCGACGAAACGGCAAACGACTGCGCAATAAGCGAATACGATGAGCAGGACACCGAGGAGGAAGATTCCCTACTCAAGTCCGTAACCGTTACGTACAACCACGACCTGGACGGCGACGAAGCACTGGAGAAAGACGAGTCCTTAAACTTCCCGAACAACTTCAGGATAACCTTTAAGGGATACCTGACCAACAAGTTCAAGGAATCAGACCTGTCCGGACAAGACAACGGCAACATAAAGCTGGAAAGAGGAGACGACAACTACCAGGCCACCCTGACGTTTACCGGCGAAGACGACAACACATACAGCAAAGTACGCCTGGACGAAGGACCCTTTAAGAAGAACGACCTCTTCATGCTGGACGGAACCGTATACAAGTACGACACCTACGAGAAACAGGACAACAGCGACGGAACAACAGACGACACCATAGACGTCACCCTAGACCCGCAGATAAGAGGCAACCGAGACAAGATAAAGGACCTCAAAAGATACTGTGACGACAAAGACGACGGCGACCCGAACGACGATACGTTCACAGGACTAAACTGCGGAGATCTGCCAGACGTAAAAATAAGAGAACTGGCATTAACGCAGGCCCTGAAAGTTGACGCAATCGGTCAGGTAACTGTAGATTCCGGTGACTACGACAAAGACAAGGAGATTACCATAAGCGCAGACAGGCTCTTCATAAAGAAGAACGCAATAAACCTGGGCGGCGGCAACTACCTGGACCTGCTGTTCGACGACGGAGACAACAAGATATTCTTCTCCACGAACGCAGACTACAACGCAGCGACAGACACATTTGTCGACCCCCTGATATACATAAACGCGGACATGGTAGGAAAGTTTGACGACTTCCAGGTAAACGGATACAACCTGGGCTTTGAGATAGTCAACGAAGGCGATCTTGCAAGCGACCCCAACTTTGTGAACTACAACGCAACCAAAGATCTGAATGATGACAGCGACGACGACGACACATTATTCGTCTTCGAAGTAGCAGACGGAAATGTTGTTGTGGATATATCCGACAGGATGTACAACAAGGACGATGACAGTGACTTCCGCACAGACATATACCTGACCACGTTAACAGGCGGTGTGGAGATACACGAAGACCAAGACACCATGCTGATTGTGCCTGAAGGAGGAGATGCGTTCACCCTGGATTGGGGAACAGACAACAGGCTGGACGCTGTAGAGCTGGCCCACCCACAGGAGAAAGTCGATTCGACTTACTTCATTGGAACCGTGGAAGAGCAGACAGTTGCCGAGTCTACGATAACCAAGGCAGATGAAGGCAAGGACGTATCAGCAGGATGCTGTACCTTCACCGTGTCGAAGTTCGACGTGAGCGTAGGCAACTCAACAGACAGCGGCAGCGCAACCACAGCAGTCGTCAACCCAGTTGTCGGCAACATGGTAGTGCCTGAAGTAGCAGCCGACACGACCAAGAGCCTGATCCTGGTCGGTGGACCCGCAGTCAATGCAATGACTGAGCCCATAGTGACAAGGGACGAAATAAGCGCAGCAGCCGACAAATTTATCGTCAAGAAGAGCGGTAACATGATAGTAGTTGCCGGATGGACAGCAGACGATACAGTTGCCGGTGGAAACGCCCTAGTCAACTGGCTGAAAGCAAACGTCCACGCATAAGAACGTCTGTAAGTGAATGCCCGAAAGGGTATTCATCTATATTTTTTTCTTTTTTTATTTTTCTAATACCTGATTCTTCACATGTTATACCTGATCGGCTTAGGCGTTTTCGACGAAAAAGACCTGTCAATACGCGGCCTGGAAGCCTTAAAAAGCTGCTCCGGGATATACGCAGAGTTCTATACAAACCATTTTTCCGGCTCATTAACCAACCTGGAAGACATGACCGGCAAAAAAGTCACGATACTGAAAAGAGGCGACCTAGAGGAAAGACCGGAGCAAAACGTCTTCAAGCACTCGAAAAACCGGGACATAGCAATATTAATAAGCGGCGATCCCATGGTGGCTACGACCCACATAGACCTGATCCTGAGAGCAAAGAAACTCGGAATCCCCTATAAAATAATCCACTCGTCGTCTGTCTATTCGGCCATAGGCGAAGCCGGCCTGCAGATCTACAAGTACGGCAAGACGGCATCCCTGGTCTATCCTGAAAAGAATTACTTCCCTACGTCTCCCTATGATATCCTCGGAGAAAACCAGAAAACAGGGCTGCACACACTTTTCCTGCTGGATATAAAAGCAGAAGAAAAACGCTTTATGACAGTAAACGAAGCAATAAGCCTCCTACTTGAGATAGAAAACCAGAAAAAACAAGGATTATTCAGTCCGGACACTCTATGTATCGGGATTGCAAGACTAGGCGGAGACACAACAATAAAAGCAGGAAAAGCATCTGAATTAGAAAAAGAAGCATTTGGAAAACCGCCTCATTGCCTAATCGTTCCTGGAAAGCTTCATTTCATGGAAAAAGACGCGCTCGAACTATTTAAGTGATGTTTTGGCGGATCGTCCGGTTGATTTTTTCAAGGATTTCTCTATTATCATAAGCATCCAGCATACTCCGGAGAACACCTTCATCCATCCTCTCCATGCCCTCTGTCAGTTTTATCATATTAGGGACCGCCCTGACGACGTTGTCCACAATAGAGACTGAAGCCTTCTGAGACGTCCTGGAGACAGGATTCAAGTCAATAGAAATAACCTTTTTGCCCATGGCGACAAGGGCCTCCACACGATCCCCGTCCTCCAAAGGGACCATAACTACATCAGAGGACCAAATACCGAAGGAATCGACATTCGCCCTTTCTGAATCGAGGTTCGGCACTCTCTTTCCTGCCTTGCTCCCCACGCCATACACCTCCTTTGCGCCGCTCTTTTTCAGTATTTTCTCTATTAACTTCTCCCTTTTCAGGGTACGATAATACAGGTTGACCTCGATCTTCGCGCCCACTGCCTTTGCTAGGGCCACCACTTCTTTCGGGCAGAGAGCGGCAGTATTTCCGTTAACTGAGATAACTGGGTCCTTTGACAAAAGAAGCAGGGCAACGGCTGCCTTTTCAGCTTCCAGGGCTTCCGGGACTGTCCTTTCGCCTATCAAATAATCGAATGCCTCGCCCCTCCCGTGCGCGATTAAGCCTGACTGCGTGACGTAACCCTTCTCCAGGCCCGCAACCAGCCTGTGCCTGTATACGAGGGATTCGTATCTGGGATGAGTCTTGGATATCTTCATTTTATTGTGTCAGAATCTTTTCCAGATTCTCTTTGACCTTTTTGTTCACTTCATCATAGATGCTGTTTCCGTTTGCGTCCATCGCAACGATCAAGGGCCCAAGTTTTTCTGCTTCGAGCGCCCAGACCGCCTCAGGCTCCCCGAGTTCCGGCCATTCGAGAGAGACGACTTTCTTTATCTGCGCGCCGGCAGTGGCTGCGCATCCCCCAGTCATTGCCAGATAAACTGCTTTGCCTTTCATCGCTCCGGCGGTTTTCTTATCCATGCCGCCTTTTCCGATGATGGCCGCAACTCCAAATTTTTCTATGAAATCGGGCTCCAATGTATTCATCCTGGAACTGGTGGTAGGACCGATAGCTATCATCTTCCAGCCGGTTTTCTCCTTTTTTGCTATCGGGCCGCAGTGGAATACGACGCCGCCCTTTATGTCTCCCGGGAATCTCCCCCCCGCGAGCGCTTTCTGGTGGGCCTTGTCTCTTGCCGTGTATATCCTCCCTGTGATGTAGACAATATCTCCCAGTGCAAGCTTCCTTATGTCTGCGTTTTTTAGCGGCGTAATCAAATACATTTTCTATTATTAATTTATTCCTTTTTCAAAGAAAAGAAGAAAAAAACATGGAAACAAGATTCGATGTTGCAGTCATAGGCGGAGGCGTAGTAGGCTGCGCAATCGCCAGGGAACTGACCAAATACAAGCTCACAGTGGGGCTGCTAGAGAAGGAATGCGACGTAGCCCTCGGCACAAGCGGCAGGAACAGCGGAGTATCGCACGCAGGATTCTACGTACCCACCGGGTCATTCAAGGCAAAACTGAATAACGAAGGCCACGAATTGATGCCGGCATTCTGCAAAGAACTCGGAGTCCCGTACCTCCCGGTAGGAAAGATAGTAACCGCCAAAGAGGAAGAAGAACGCGAATACCTCTACAAGCTGAAAGCAACAGGCGAAAAGAACGGCTGCAAAAAACTGCGGATAATAGACGAAAAAGAGATAAAGAGACTGGAGCCGAACATCAACGGAATAGAGGCGCTGCATTCGCCCACCACGTCAATATTAGACCCGTTCCTACTGACTATCGCACTCGCCGAGAACGCGCATCGGAACGGCGCATGCATCCGTCTCAATACTGTAGTGCAGGAAATCGAAGAGAAGAACGACGGTTTCAGAATCGTTTCAAGCAGCGGAAACTATGATGCGGGCATCGTCATAAACAGCGCGGGACTATATTCAGACAAAGTGGCGGCAATGGTCGGGATAGACGAATACAAAATATACCCCTGCCGCGGAGAATACCACATACTCGACAAAAATAAGCGTAACCTGATAAACGGAGCAGTATACCCTGTTCCTCCGAAAGAACTGGGCGGCCTCGGAATACACCTTACCCCCACGACCGACGGGAACATCATGCTCGGCCCAAGCGCAGAATACCTGCCCGAAACGGACGATTACGCAAATACTGCTGAAGTAATGGATAAGCTATTCATGGAATCATTCGAGTTCCTGCCGAAGATCTCCAGAAAAGACATAATAAAGAGCTTCTCAGGTATAAGGCCCAAACTGATAGCGGCAGGCTCAAAAGCGCCGGCTGATTTCATACTGGAAGAAAGCCGCAAAGTGCCCGGATTCATCAACCTGATAGGGATAGAATCCCCCGGGCTGACTGGAGCGCCAGCCATCGCAAAAAGGGTCTCCACCATCGTAAAAGACATACGGGGAGGCCTCGAAGAAAACAGGAAATACGATCCTGTGGAAAAGCCGAAGATACGGTTCGCTGAACTGTCCCACAGGGAAAAATCCGACCTGATAAAGAAGGACCCGAATTACGGCATCATCGTCTGCAGGTGCCAGACAGTCACGAAAAAAGAGGTAATGGACGCACTGAACAATCCCTTATGCGCCCGAAGCATATACAGCGTAAGCAAAAGATGCCGCGCGACACTCGGCAGATGCCAGGGGGGATTCTGCACCCCGAAGATAGTCGAGATAATGGAGGAACTATACCACCCGAAAGCATCCGAGATAACATACGCAGGCAAAGGCTCGGAACTATTCACTGGAAAAAAGGAGGGAGTAGAATGATCACTAAAACAGTTGACGTGGCGGTCGTCGGCGGAGGTCCGGCGGGGCTGTCAGCCGCTCTTTCCGCAAAAAAGAACGGCGCAGGAAATGTCCTCATAATCGAGCGCGGGGAAAACCTCGGAGGAATACTGAATCAATGCATACACGAAGGCTTCGGCCTGGAAACGTTCGGAGAAGCGCTCAGCGGCCCGGAATATATGCAGCGCTTCATAGATCTTGTGGAAGAAAGCAGGATACCCTACATGCTAAACAGCATGGTCCTGGAGATAACAAAAGAACGCAAGCTCCTTGTCGCAAGCAAAGAAGGCTTGATTGAAATAAACGCGAAAGCAATCGTTCTCTGCATGGGCTGCAGGGAACGAACAAGGGGACAGATATGCACTCCAGGCACAAGGCCCGCGGGCGTGTATACAGCAGGAGCGGCCCAGAATTACATCAACCTGAAAGGATACAGGATAGGAGAGCGCGTCGTCATCCTGGGATCGGGAGACATCGGCCTGATAATGGCAAGAAGGCTTACCCTAGAAGGCGCAAAAGTCCTTGCCGTCGCAGAGCTCATGCCTTACTCAAGCGGCCTTCCAAGGAACATGGCTCAGTGCCTACATGACTTTGACATCCCACTGTACCTGAGCCATACCATAACGAAGATACACGGAAACAAAAGGGTCGAAGCAATAACCCTGGCGCAGGTAGACGAGAGATTCAAGCCGATAGCAGGCACCGAGAAAACGATAAAATGCGATACCCTGCTCCTCTCGGTCGGCCTGATCCCGGAGAACGAGCTTACCCGGAATGCGGGCATAGCGATTGACGAGATAACCGGTGGCGCAATGATCGACGAGCGGATGCAGACAAGCATTCAGGGGATATTCGCATGCGGGAACGTCCTACACGTGCACGACGTCGTGGACTACGTGAGCATGGAAGGCGAGAAAGCAGGCAAAGACGCCGCCGAATACTCGCTTGGAAAAGCGAGGACTGAAGGAACGATAAAGGCAAAACCCGGCCCTGGCGTAAGATACGTTCTCCCGCAGCTTTTGAGCGGGGACGAGGATGTTCTGCTTTCGCTGCGCGTCACTGCGCCTGCGCGTAACGTAAAGCTCGCTCTGGTAGACGGCGGCAGGGCGGTAAAGACCGTGATGAAACCCCGCGTAAATCCTGCCGAGATGATACAGATAAAAGTAAAGAAAAACGAACTTGCCGGATGCAAGGAAATAATCGTCACACTGCAAAATGGCAAATAAAAGATATGTCTGCATAATCTGTCCGAATAGCTGCGAGATAGATGTGGAATACTCCGGGAAGAGCGTTACAAAAGTGACCGGGAATACCTGCAAGAAAGGAGAAGAATACGTGCGAAAGGAATTGATAGCCCCCGAGAGAGGGATCACATCTTCCGTTCCCGTACGCGGCGGCTCCCTTCCGCTGGTCAGCGTGAGAGCTTCCAGGACTATTTCCAAAGAATTATTACCCAAGGCTTTGCCGGAAATATCCAGGGCATGGGCGGTTGCGCCCGTAAAAATAGGCGACGTAATCATAAAAAACGTGCTCGGAACAGGCGCAGACATAATCGCAACCAAGAATGTCCCCAGGAAGGCTTAAATACTGATTTGTTTTAATACATATCTGTAATGGAATCGGATAAAACGATAGGTTATGGCCTTTTATTGCTTGGCTTAGGCATTATATTCTTTGCCATATTCTCCTCCTTCTCAGTATTCAACGGAAAAACGCCGCCCCAGATATTCAACGTAGAACCATCAACAAAGCCGGTTACGGTAAGCGGCCAGGAAATGCCGAACATGGAACTGATACCAACTGATTACCTGAACCAAAGCGGGAACCTCACCTTCTTCATGCTATTCATGTTCTTCCTGGTCTCAGCGGGAGGAAAAATAAGCTCTATCGGGGTAAGCATGCTCCACGCAAAGAAAGCCGATACTCCAAAGCAGGCCTAAAGAAATTCTGTTCTATTCCCGCGTATCCTGGCAGAGGCTCTCCTATTCGCCCAACACTGCAGATTGACTGCCACCGGCAGGCTTGCAGTATGGCAGAACGCGTATTCGACGTGCACTGCAAGCGCGGACGTGTCTCCCCCCAGGCCCATGGGACCGATCCCCAGTAGATTTATCGCAAGGAGGAGTTCCCCCTCAAGCCGGGCCATCTCCTCATCCCTGTTCTTTGAGGGGATACTCCTCAAAAGCGCTTTCTTGGAGAGCTTCGCAGCCTTGTCCGCCGTTCCCCCTATCCCCACGCCGACGATCGCCGGAGGGCAGGGATTGCCTCCCGCGGCAGCGACCGATTCCAATACAAACTTTTTTATGCCTGCCACCCCGTCTGACGGTTTCAGCATGCAGAGGCGCGACATGTTCTCGGAACCTGCGCCCTTGGGAAGTACGGTGATCTCTATATAATCCCTGCCTTTCAGGAATTCTATCTCAACGACCGGGATGCCCAGACCAGTGTTGTCCCCCGAATTCTTCCGGGTAAGGGGATGCACAATATTCGAGCGAAGAGGTATATCCTCGGTCGCAGTCCTGACGCCTTCAATGATTGCTTCCTCCAATATCCCGGTATCGATATCAGCCTTGCTCCCTATCCCCGCGTAGATGACAGGTACCCCGGTATCCTGGCAGATCGGAATGCCTGTTTTTCTTGCGTATTTCACGTTGTCGAGTATCGCCGCAAGCTGTGTTTTAGCCGCATCGGATCCCTCTTTTCTGCGGGCTTTTTCCAGTGCGGATTCCACGTCCCCGGGCAGCGCCGTCACCGCTCTTTTCAAGAGTTCAGATACTGTTTCGGCTATTCTTTCCTTTGTTATCATCGTTTTTTGATATGCTTATATTATTGTTTTACGCTTCGAATATAATAACATGTCTAATACATTCGGAACGATCTTTCGGATAACCACATGGGGAGAGTCGCACGGTCCCGCGATAGGATGCGTCGTCGACGGATGCCCTTCCGGGATGGAACTGTCAACAGGGGACATACAAAAGGAGCTGGACCGCAGGAAACCGGGAACAAGCGACGTCGTAACCCAGCGCAAAGAGGCTGACGGAATAGAGATATTATCCGGCGTGCACCTCGGTAAGACGCTTGGCACCCCGATATCCCTTCTCATACGCAACACTGATGCGGACTCGACAAAATACGACGAGATAAAAGACCTCCTGCGCCCGGGGCAGGCGGAATACACCTGGCGCGAGAAATACGGAGCTATCGACTGGAGAGGGGGCGGAAGGGCGAGCGCAAGAGAGACTGCGGCAAGGGTGGCTGGCGGAGCTGTCGCTTTAAAGCTCCTGAGAAAACACGATATAGAGATACTGGCCTACTCAAAGGAGATAGCGGGGATATCAGCCGACGTGCCTGACCTGAATCGCGCAAACATCGGAAAGATAAGGAGGATAACCGAATCAAACAGCGTAAGGTCGCCGGACGCGCAAGCCGCGCAGGAGATGGAGCATGCGATACTCCATGCGAAAAAAGAAAAAGACTCCGTAGGCGGCATAATCGAAGCATCGGTTTTCGGAGCGCCCGCAGGACTCGGAGAACCCCTATTCGATAAATTAAGCGCGGACATATCAAAAGCGGTAATGTCGATCCCCGGCGTCAAAGGAGTCGAGATAGGCGCAGGATTCGAATCCGCGAGGATGAGAGGATCCGAGGCGAACGATCCATTCTATTTGGACAAAGGAAATATCCGGACAAAAACCAACAACTCGGGAGGAATATTGGGCGGTCTATCCAACGGTATGCCCATAGTGCTGCGGGTAGCCTTTAAGCCGACCGCATCGATCGGAATAGTCCAGAAGACGGTCGACTACAAAAAGAAAAAAGAAACAGAGATCGAGGTCGGGGGAAGACACGACCCCTGTATCGTTCCCCGGGCGGTTCCAGTCGTAGAATCCATGCTGGGACTCGTATTGGCTGACCATTCGCTGATGGCAGGATACATACCCAGAAGACTGGGCTGACGGTTTTATACCCACTCATTCAATAGATAAAACAGGTATATGCCGTATTCCATAAAATGAAGCCCTGGTTAATAATATTTTTTTCATTCCTTCTATTTTCCCTTAGCGTGAGCGCAGTCGTTCCCGAGAACATTACCGAGGACGAATACATGAGCGCTTACCTCTCAGTCTACTAGAAATACATATCCGGAGACGATGCAGCTAAAGACGAACTAATCGACGTCGTAGACTACTACCTGTCCAGCGATGATCTGGGGGGCAACCTGTACTATGTAGGCCCAAATTCGAAGAAGATGATCGGCAGCATATTGGCCGACTCCGGAGTAGTCTTCGATTGCGGGCCGTGCAATTCGACTGCCTTGGGCGTAAGATGCTGCATATACCGGATGGGTACGGTTCCACTGGCATATGACTGCGTGGGAACAGAGATAATAGGCGTAAAAGAATACTCCTGGAAGGAAATATGGCAGTGCTCATACGGCTGCTGCAAGAACAAATGCTGCCGCTCGGACGATGAAACGACAACTACCATAGGGACAACGACTATGCCCGCCTCATCGACAACGGTTCCGTCGTCGACTACATCTTCAACAATTGCCCTCACTACAACATCCTCAACCATCACAACTACTACAACGACCCTTTCTGGTTACGGGGAAATATGCGTAGACTGCTGCAAAATAGGGCAGGGCGAATGCAAGATGCTCTGCGTGGGAGGGACAAGCCAGTCAAGCGGATCCATAATAACGGGATGCTCATATGACGGCTCCACCGTGCGCATAAAAAGAGGCCAGTCAAGCAGCCAGACCCTGTCATGCCTGGATGGGAGATGCGCAGGGACCCGGCCAAGCACCACGTCTGCCGCAACGACCACGACGACTACTGCCATCACCACTACGCAGGCAACATCGACGAGCGCGCCTTCCACCTCGACCATCGCGTCGACGACAACGTCGAGCACGTCCACGACCACCACAATTGCAAGCGGCGCCAGGATAACGATCCTCTACCTCCCTGTAGACTGGACCGGCACCAGAGCCGCATTCAATTCAATTGTGAGTAACCAGGTATCCTACCTGATAAACAACATACCCCTGAAAGCATGCCCAAGCAAAGTCAAGGCGATAACGATCAATAATTCCTGCGCTGTGAACGTCCCAGCGGACTGGAATTCCTGTTACGCAGACGCAGGCAGGATACTTACCTCGATAGGGAACTGCGCCAAAGCAACCGGTCAGAAATACGATTATGTCATAGGGCTTTCAGGCGCGAATCTCTGTGCAGGCAGGGGATTTACCTCCTTTTCCTCGCCTTATGTGTACCTCGCAGGAGACGAACCCAGGAAAACGACGCACGAACTAGGGCATCAATGGAGCCTCGGGGACGAATACTACGACACATGCAGGTGTTTCTTAACCCAGTTCCCACAGTGCACGCACAACTGCCTGGACAGCAGCCTTGGAGGAGAAGACCCAGTAACGGGCTACACCCCGGAATACTGCGCAGCAGGATCGCTGTGCCCCGACCAGATAGGCGTTTCAACCTGCTTCGGAAATAAGAACCCGATCAATACAAGATGCATAATGGGCACCGATTACACAGGGAACACAAGGGAATTCTGCGAACACTGCAGCGACTACCTCGCAACCCTCAGTTTACTAAAATGCTAACAAGAGCCGACAAATTGAAAAACACGATACTTGCGGCGGCGATCATAGCGCTCGTCTCAGGATGCTATGCTGAGAACGTGCTTTCCGTCAGTTTCATTGTCTCCAGGAACGACTCCGTGCAAATGAAAAGCATTATCCTGGAAGACGCCTACGCTACCAAATACATATCCCCCGGCGAGTACAGGCTGCAGGTAACGGATGATTCCAGGGAACTCTACTCGCTCCCCTTGAAGATATCATTTTTCCTGATGAGCGATCCCCCCGCAGGCATTGATTCCGTATCCGTCGACCTGAGAGTGCCCTACCAACAGGGGATGCGCCGACTCATACTGTACAAGAACGAGACAAAAATCTATGAAACAGAGATCAACCTATGCAACAACAACGGCGCCTGCGACATTGGATATGAGACCTGCATGAGCTGCCCCCCGGACTGCACGCCGGATAAAAAAGACGGCGTATGCGTTAAAGACACGGACGGAATATGCGATCCTGATTGCGCGCCCGAAGCAGACGCCGACTGCGCTCAAAAAGGCGGCATAGAACCGTGGCATATCGTCCTGCTGATGGTCCTGCTGCTTGCTGCAATAATAATCTATAAAAGAAAGAAAAAGATATAACGCCTATGCGCCGAACAGCTTGGACTTTCCCCCAGTATCGAGTATTATCCCCATCAGGCTGCGCCCGCATATGCGCAGCAGACCTCCCCTGGCGCACGTTCTTTCAGAATACCTGGTCACATCGTCGGTTCTCACATCCCCGAATATAACAAGGGGAACAGGGTCCGCAGAATGCTGCTTCAATCTAAGGGGCGTCGAATGGTCCGCGGTAAGAACTATCGTCGTGTTCTTCAAATCCACCCTCTTCAATATAGGACCGATCACTTCCCTGTCTACCCTTTCCAGCATCGCGGTCTTCGCATCGAAATTGCCGTCGTGAGACGCCTCGTCCGTTCCCTTGATGTGCAAAAAGACAAAATCATATTTTTGCAGTGCCTTGATGGCGGCATCAGCCTTTTTGCCGATGTTCGAATCCACGTGGCCGTTTGCCTCCGGCACCTCGATCATGTCCATGCCCAAAGACTTGCATACGCCCATTATAAGAGAAGTCGCTGAGACGCAGGCCGCCTTTATGCCGTACCTTTCCTCGAACGACTGTATATCAGGCTGCATACCAGAGCCCCTGGCAAGTACGACGTTGGCAGGGAACTTACCTGCAGAGACTCTCTTTTTGTTCACCGCGCTTTTGTCAAGTATCTCCCTTGCCTTCTCGGTGAATTTGTTCAGGACCAATGCAGTCCTCGCAGACTTCGGATCCTTGTCAAGGGGCTTAGACTTGAGAGGTGAAACACCGGATTCCTCGGGGTCGGTCTCAGACACGGCGCATGAAAGGTCTTTTCCCCTCAGGACGATAACCGCCCTGTGGCCCTTGCAACGCTTGAATAAAACCTTCACGCCGTCGAACTCCATCCCCTCCAGATCCTTCGACAGCTCATCCAGGCCTTCCTCATCCCTCCCGGCTCTTCTGTCGACGATCAATCCGTTCTTCAGGGAAGCAAAATTCGCCCTGAATGCAACGTCCCCCTTCTTCAATTCCAGGCCCGCACCATGCGCTTCGAACGGCCCCCTGCCGGTATAAACCTCAAAAGGGTCATACCCGAAAAGAGACAGATGAGACGTATCGCTCCCGGGACGCACGCCAGTAGCTACTGTATCCATTATGCCGCAGATGCCCTCTTTTGCCAGATAATCCATATTAGGCGTCTTAGCCGCTTCAAGAGGCGTCTTTCCGTTCGTCAGACGATCGCCCATGCCGTCACACACGATCAAAAGGGATTTCATTTTTTTCCAGTACTTATATTATTCGGAAAAACCCTTATTAAATATCATGGAGCCCATAATCTCACTCATAATCGAGGCACTGTGGTTCATATTCCCCGCATACCTGGCGAATTCCGCCCCCGTAGACGTATCCCAGATAAAATCCCTCAAAAAATACGGAACGCCGATAGACGGGGGAAAGACCTTCCGCGGCAAAAGGATACTCGGAGACGGAAAAACCTGGAGGGGATTCTACGCAGGGATAATAGCAGGAACACTCGTCGGACTGGTACAGACAGCGATCCAGCAATCCCTCGCAAACGACTACTCGAACCTGCCGCAGATGTCAGTCGCACTCGCCTTCATGATAAGCCTTGGAGCGCTCGTCGGCGACATGGCAGAAAGCTTCCTCAAAAGACAGATGAATCTAAAACCCGGCGCGCCTCTCCCATTGTTCGACCAGCTCGACTTCGTATTCGGAGCAGTATTCTTCGCATGGGCATGGATCGTCATTTCCACGGGACAGATCGCAGGGGCATTTGAAGGTATGCTGGGATGGTCCAGGTTCCTGCTGATACTATTGATAACCCCGCTAATGCACCTGATAACAAACTTCATAGCATGGGCGTGGAAATTGAAGAAAGACCCGTGGTAGGGCCCCTTTTCTTTTCAGGGAAAAGTGCTAAGGCATGCAGGCAAAGCCTGCAAAAGTGCTCACGACCCCAAAAGTCCTAAAGGATGCCAGCGCAAACTGGCAAAAAGACGGTGGGGTCTAAAGACCCCACAAATAATGTTGATCAAGCACCCGGCAGAACTTTTTCATATACTTTTACTAATTCAGGACTCTGTAAATCATTTTTATAACTCTCAATTGCTTGGATAAATAAGCCATTCTGTGTTAGTGACCTGTTTTTAGTGTATCTTGGTTGATCTATTGTCTTTGGATTTTTGTTGAAAGCGGTTTTAGGTTCATCATGACCCTCATAATCAATCGAAATCCCATCGTCATGTATTTTGTCTCTGTAAGGGGCATTCGAGCGTCTAGACATTAGAATAATTGAATATTCTGGATTCATTCTGAAATTCATTCCCCTCTGCAGGATTTGAACGTTCTCAGCATCGCACATCTCCCGATAAGAAATTATTTCGTCCAGCATCTTTCAAACTTGAATTCCTGAAGGGAATTCCCCTTCTTTTGGGGATAAAACACCTTTTCTTTTGGTAAAGAAAAGGGGTTTAATGAGCTCGCCGGGATTCGAACCCGGGTCCGGGGATCCGAAGTCCCCTAGGATATCCTAGCTACCCCACGAGCCCGTTAATGTTATTAGATTTTGTTTATATGTATAAGGTTCTGGTAGAATAAGGTTATTTTTTTGGCGTTTTTCTTTTGGGGTCGTGAGCACTTTTCTTTTCTTAAAAGAAAAGGGGTACTAGACTAGCTACCCCACGAGCCCGTTAATGTTATGGGATTTGGTTAATATGTATACCACATTTATGGAATCTTGAGAATATACTTATATTAAAATGTTATACGACCTCCACACGCATTCTATGTACTCCGACGGCGCGGCGCCTCCCGGAGAGATGATAAAGAAGGCCATCTCAATCGGCTTAAACGGCATGGCCATAACCGATCACAACGAAGTAAAAGGGGCTTTGGAAGCGCTTAAAATCGCGCCTGCGGGTTTTAGGGTGATCCCCGGGATAGAAGTCTCGTCGGCTGCGGGGCATATTTTGGGCCTCGGGATAACGCAGATCATTCCGCGGGACCTTTCCGCCAGCGAGACTGTTAAAAGGATACATGATGCCGGGGGTATCGCGATCGCTGCGCATCCTTTCGACCGCATACGGCAGGGCGTGGGGGACCTTGTGTACAGCGTGGATTTCGACGCCGTCGAGGTCTATAACGGGCATACCATGGTCAGTTCCCGGAATCATAAGGATATCCTAAAGAATCTGCGCGTTCCTGCTGTTGGCGGGAGCGATGCGCACCTTCTCTCGGAGATAGGGTCCGTCGTGATGGACCTGGAGGGCGATCCTCTTGAGGCGATAGTGAAGGGGCAGGGACGTGTTTCGGTTAATATTTCCAAAACGAGAATATTATACAATCATTTAAAAAGAAGATTAGCTAAAAGGAGTGTCTAAGGATGAAACTAAAGGTAGGGA
Organism: Candidatus Altarchaeia archaeon; assembly: GCA_049299895.1. GTDB lineage: Archaea > Altiarchaeota > Altiarchaeia > IMC4 > QMZM01 > CAIYYO01. The sequence continues at coordinate 148,269 of JBAQYF010000026.1, read as the reverse complement.
TAATGGGCGCAACAGGCATGGTAGGCCAGAGATTCATAATGGCTTTGCAGAATCACCCCTGGTTCGAACTATCCGCGTTAATGGCGTCGAGCAACAGCGCAGGCAAGAAATACAAGGACGCTGCGAAGTGGTATCTGAAGGATGAGATTCCTTCGGGAGTCTCTGACATAGTCGTCGAGGAGATAAACAAGAAGGTCGCTGAGAAGTACGGCCTGGATATCGTTTTCTCGGCCATTCCGGCAGAGTTCGCAAGGGAGGTTGAGGCCTCATTTGCCGAGAGCATCGCAGTCTTTTCAAATACGTCGACTTACCGGATGGATAAGGACGTTCCATTGCTCGTTCCAGAGGTTAACCCGGAGCATCTGGGCATGATCGAAGCGCAGAAGAAGAACCGGAACTGGGACGGTTTCATAGTAACGAATCCCAACTGCTCGACTGCGGGCCTCGTTGTGCCGCTCAAGCCGATAATGGACAACTACGGGATAAAGGCAATCAACGTCACAACGATGCAGGCATTGTCGGGAGCAGGATACGAAGGCGTTCCTTCAATGGCGATACTCGACAACCTCATCCCGTTCATCAAGAGCGAAGAGGACAAGATGGAGTCAGAGCCGCAGAAGATACTGGGCAGCCTGCATGGAAGTATATTCAAGGATGCGGGCTTTGAAGTGTTCGCATCATGCAACAGGGTCAACGTCCTGGACGGCCACACAGAGGTAGCATTCGTCTCGACTGAAAAGGACTTTGACATCGAAGACGTGAAGAAGAAACTCCGCGAATTCCAGGGAGAGCCCCAGAAGATGGGTCTTCCGACAGCGCCTAAACCGGCCATCATAGTCATGGAAAAGGACGACCGGCCCCAGCCCCGCTTTGACCGAGACCTTGGCGGAGGGATGGCGGTTTCCGTGGGACGCATCAGGAAGAAGAAGGAAAAGCTTCTTAAATTCGTATGCCTCAGCCACAACACCATCAGAGGCGCCGCGGGAGCATCAGTTCTCAACGCGGAGCTGGCATACAAGAAGAAGCTGATAAAATAAAATGAAAAAAGACGCAAAAGAGCTCGACACGGATATATTGAAGATCCTCGAAGAGGATGCAAGGGCGCCAGTAAAAGACATGGCGACGATGCTCGCAGTCGATGAAAAGACGATCGAGGCCCGTATCAAGGAGCTCAAAAAGGAAGGCGTCATAAGAAAATTCAAGACCAGCATCAACTGGAAAAAGCTCGGAAAATCGTCAGCCAAGGCGATAATCCAGGTCAAGGTCGTCCCGCAGGAGCGGGCTGGCTTTTCCCGGATATGCAAGGAGCTCTCAAACGACAGCCGCGTAAAAGACGTGGTCGTCGCCAGCGGAGAGTACGATCTCATGATATGGGTTGAAGGAGAGACCATCGACGAGATAAGCGAGTTCGTGACAGACAAGCTTGCGCCGAAGAAAGGAGTGACGGGAACGTATACTCACATAGTCCTCGCGGAATACAAGAAGGACGGGGTCATATTCTACGAAGACAAAAAGGAACGATTGCAGGTAAGCCCCTGAGGGAAATGAAACCAAGAATATCCAAAAGAGTCGAAGCGATGTCCTTTTCAGGCATACGAAAGTTCTTCGATCTCGTAGGCGAGAGAAAGGACGTGATCAGCCTCGGCGTAGGAGAGCCTGATTTCCCGACGCCCGAACCGATAAAAGACGCCGCCATCAGGGCTATCGAGAACGACCAGACATCCTACACCTCCAATTACGGGCTCATAGAATTGCGCCAGAAGATAGCAGAGAAACTTAAGACAAAAAACAACATCTCAGTCGATCCCAAGAAAGAAATCTTAGTGACCGTAGGTGTAAGTGAAGCACTCGATCTTGCGACCCGCGCCATCCTTAACCCCGGAGACGAAGTGCTCGTCCCGGACCCTGGTTACGTATCCTACAAGGCCAACGTATGGTTCTCATACGCAGAGCCGATATCCATCCCGACAAAAGAGGAGGACGGCTTTCGCATAATGCCCGAGGAGATAGAAAAGAGGATAACCAAGAAGACGAAAGCAATAATCATATCCTCTCCCGCGAATCCCACTGGAAGCGTCCTGTCAAAGAAGGACCTGGAAGAGATAGCGGACCTCTGCATAGAACACGACCTCATCGCTCTCTCGGACGAAATATACGAAGTCCTCGTATACGACGACGAAAAACACATATCCATCGGCTCCCTTAACGGCATGGAAGACCGCACCATAACCCTGAACGGATTCTCAAAGGCCGCGGCATACACCGGCTGGAGACTGGGTTACGCGGCAGGAAAACCGGAATACATCGAGGCCATGATGAAGATACACCAGTACACGATACTATGCGCCCCGACGATAGCACAATATGCGGCTATCGTGTCATTCCAGCACGAAGAATACGTGCGCGACATGTGGAAGGAATACGACCGCAGGAGACGTCTCCTTGTAAAAGGGTTAAACGGCATACCCGATATTTCATGCATTACCCCGAAAGGCGCATTCTATGCGTTCCCGAACATAACGCAGACCGGCCTGTCATCGGAAAAATTCGCAGAGCGCCTGCTCAACGAAGGAAAAGTGGCTGCCGTCCCCGGGAACTCCTTCGGCGAATGCGGCGAAGGACATATTAGATGCGCTTATTGCGTGTCCAGAGAGGACATAAATGAGGCGCTCGGCAGGATCGAGGGATTCGTGAAGACTTTGTGATTTTGCCCCCTCTAATTCTTTCTTTTTATAATAATTACTTAGTAATGTCATTAAAAATCAGAAATAATGGCATTATGATGTTATTATTTATTAACTTTAATTACCTTATATTGTAATTAATATTCAATTATTGCCTTAAAATGTTTGATATCTCTGATTTGGATCGTTTTAATTCCTGGTGGCGTACCGGCAGAGTCAATGGGAAACTGCTCCCTGATTATCGGCGGAAGATTTTCTATGAGATCGAAAAAGGCTTTGTAAATCGGCAGATCGTCCTGCTTTGGGGTTTGAGGCGGTTGGGCAAGACTACTGTTCTGCTTCAGTGCGTTGACAAGATACTGTCTGAAGCCCCGGCAAAGAATGTCCTTTACTATTCATTTGATGAAGAAGGGGTCGATTTAAAAGAAGTTCTCGAAGCCTATCAGAAGATGGTCTTGGGCAAAAGCTTTGAGGAATCCAAAGAAAGGATTTATCTGTTACTGGATGAGATACAGAAGGTAGATGACTGGGAGAATAAAATCAAGGTCTATTATGATCTTTATCCCAACATTAAGTTTTTCCTGTCGGGTTCTGCTGCAGTAGGTCTCAAAAAAGGATCTAAGGAAAGTTTGGGTGGCCGGGTATATGAATATGTGATACGTCCCCTGGACTTCGAGGAATTCCTGGAGTTGTCGGGAAAAGATCCTGCAGAGATTAAGAAGAACCTGCCCCGGTGGAAGAAGGAAATTCTTCCTGATTTTTACAGGTACTTAAAATACGGGACATTTCCCGAGATAGTAGCAGAGGAAGATGCAGAACAAGCTAAAAAATACATACAAAGCCTGGTTGAAAGGATAATCTACCGGGACCTTCCGGAGGAATTGGAAATACGGGACGTGGAACTTCTAAGGAACTTAACAATCCTTGCGGCGCGTAATCCTGGAATGATCGTGAACTATAAAGAGATAGGAAAGGACCTTGGCAAAGACCAGCGGACCATTGCAAACTACTTCCAATACATGGAATTCGGCTTGCTCATATCTTATGTCTACAATTTCCGCGGAGGAAGCAGCATAGCCAGCATGAGAAAAATGAAGAAGATCTACTTGACAACCCCCAACATAGCTTTCGCATATGCTCATAGCACGGAATGTGTGCTTCCGTACCTGCTGGAAAATCTTATCCAGATGGAAACTGAAGGCAAACACTTCTATCGAAACGGTTTTGAAATAGACTTCATATTGTTCAAGGACGAAAAAATCATAGCCATAGAAGCCAAAAAACAGAGCCGCAGCATAAAACAGATAAAAAAATTCCTGAAGAAGTACGGCGAAAAAACAGAGAAAACAATGATAGTCACATATGAAGAAGAAGGAAAAACCGAAGAAACCGAAGTATTACCAGCATGGCGATTCCTGCTGGAAAAACCATACAAAAACTGAATATGGAAATTTTCACCATCGGCCATTCCAACATCCCTTTATCTGAATTTCTAAGCCTGCTGGAAAAGTACAAAATAGAGTCCGTCGTCGATGTCAGGAGCAAGCCCGTGAGCAAATACGTTCCCCACTATAACAAAGGGATGATCGAACGCTTCCTGAAGACTGCAGGCTTTGGATACAACTATTTCGCAGACGAAGAGGTCGGCAATCGCCTGGGCGGTTTTCCCAAAGACCCTGAATGCTATGATAATGACATCGTCTCCTATGAATCCGTCAGGACCCGTAAATGGTTCCAGGAGGCGTTGGCCGAGCTGATGGAATACGCAAAAGAGCGCAGAGTCGCTCTTTTATGTGCCGAGGAGAATCCGTATCGCTGCCATCGGCACATCCTTCTGACCCAGAGCCTTCTTGCAAAGGGCGCGACAGTCTTGCACATACGCGGCGACGGGTCGCTGGACAAGGCAGTTAAGGGGACCAGGCAGTCCAATCTGTCCACATTTTAACGGTTTTTCCTGAAATAAAAGCTTATTATTCCCTATTTATAATCTGCTATTGAGTATACATCAATCGGGAGATTCCTTAAAGATGGCCAAAGAGTACAACGTCCGGGAGATAGAGAAGAAGTGGATCAAGAAATGGCATGACTCGAAAGTCTTCGAGGCAAACCCTGATCCCGCGAAAAAGAAATTCTACCTGACCGTAGCATTTCCCTACCCCTCGGGAAGCATGCACGTCGGCCACGGCAGGACATATACCGTCCCGGACATCATCGCCCGATACAAGCGTATGCAGGGCTGCAACGTCCTCTTCCCGATGGCGTGGCACGTCACAGGCAGCCCGGTTCTTGGGATAGCTGAAAGGATAAAGCGAAAGGATGAAAAGACCCTCAAGATATACGGAGGCCTCTACAGAGTCCCGCCGGAGATAATGAAGGACTTCACGAATCCTGAAACCATCGTCAAGTACTTCTCGAACGAGTATCATGAGAACATGGTGGATATGGGCTACTCCATCGACTGGACCCGGGAGTTTCTCAGCATAACGCCGCAGTACAGTAAATACGTTGAATGGCAGTATTCGCACCTGCACGAGCAGAACCTGATAAAGATGGGAGAACACCCTGTCAGATACTGCCCCTCCTGCAACAACCCCGTCGGAGACCACGACCTCCTGCAGGGAGACAAAGCCGAAGTAAACGACTTCACTATCATCAAATTCAGGATGGGGGATATGATCCTGCCTGCGGCGACCCTGCGCCCCGAGACTTTATTCGGTTTGACGAACATGTGGGTCAACCCGGACGTGAATTACGTTAAGGCAAAGGTAGACAATGAAACGTGGGTCATAAGCAAGGAAGCAGTCGAGAAACTCAGATTCCTGAATAAGAACGTCGAGATACTTGGCGAAATAAAGGGAAGCGATCTTGTGGGAAAGACATGCGTCGATCCTCTCCTAAAGAAGGAAATACCCATTCTGCCCGCCCCGTTCGTGAACCCTGACTATGCAACGGGCATCGTGATGTCGGTTCCCGCGCATGCGCCATACGACTACGTCGCGTTGAAGGACCTGAAAAGCACCCTAAGGCCGATAATCATAATCGGCGAAGGAAGAGACGTTCCCGCAGAGGTCATTGTCCGGCAGATGGGCATAATCGACCAGAAAGACCCAAAGCTCGAAGAAGCGACGGCGCAGCTATATAAAGAAGAGCACGGCAAAGGCCACATGAGCAAAGGGATCAAGGGATACGGAGGCATGGCGGTTCGCGAGGCAAGAGAAAAAGTCGCAAGCGACCTAACTAGCGCAGGCGACGCAGATGTTTTCTACGAATTCTCTGAAAGCCCTGTCATATGCAGATGCGGCACACGCTGCTATATCAAGATACTCAAAGACCAGTGGTTCCTGGACTACGGGAACCCCGCATGGAAAGAGAAGACACAGGAATGCCTGAAGCAGATGGAGATAGTTCCATCCGAATTAAAGCAGAACTTCTCCTACTTCATAGACTGGCTGAAGGACTGGGCATGCACGCGACGTGTCGGTCTTGGTACGAGATTCCCGTACGACAATAAGTGGCTTGTAGAGCCGCTAAGCGACTCCACTATTTACATGGCCTTCTACACTATCTCAAGGCACGTCAAGAAGATAGATGCGGCCAAGCTCACGCCGGAATTCTACGATTACATCCTCCTTGGGAAAGGGAAAACAGAAGACATCGCAAAGAGATCGGGCGTTCCAAAGGAAGAGGTAGAAAAGATCCGCGCAGAATTCCTATACTGGTATCCGATGGACTACCGTCTGTCGGCAAAAGACCTGGTCGGAAACCACCTGTCCTTTATGATGTTCCACCACACCGCGGTTTTCCCAAAGGAAGCATGGCCCAGGGGGATAGTGGTCTTCGGGATGGGTCTCCTGGAAGGAAACAAGATGTCCTCCTCCAAAGGAAACGTGGTCCTCCTGTCGGATGCCATGAAAGACAACGGAAGCGACGCAGTACGTCTGTTCCTGATGAGCAACGCGGAACCGTGGCAGGACTTCGACTGGCGCGAGAACTTGGTAAAGAACACGGGCCGCAAGATAAAGCAGTTCTACGAACAGGTCTCTTCTGCAGCGGAGATGGAAAACGACGTCCCTGAGCGTGACATAGACCGCTGGCTCATAGGGCGCATGCAGGAATCAATCGACCGGACGAATACGGCGCTGGAAGCATTCCAGACAAGAAAGGCGATCCAGGCGGCGTTCTTCGACCTCATGAACGACCTCATGTGGTACAACAGGAGATGCGAGCCCCGCGCAAAGACCTTAAAGGAATTCTGCGGACAGTGGGTCCTCTTGATGGCTCCGTTCACGCCTTATACGTGCGAAGAGCTGTGGGAAGCGCTCGGACACAAGGATTATGTCTCTGTCGCAAAGTATCCGGTATCCGACGCAAAGAAGATCGACTCAACTGTGAACGCCAAAGAGGCTATGATAAAGATGCTGATGGAAGATATGCAGCACATACTGGAAGTGTCCAGCATAAAGCCTGAACTGATACACATATACCTTGCGCCGGAATGGAAGAGAAAAGTATTCGCACTCCTCCGGTCATGCACGCCAATGAAACAGATAATGGCGGACCCCGAGATGAAGCCCTACGGAAAAGAGATAAGCTCTATCATGCAGAAATTCCGCAGGGAGGAGATACCCGAACTGATGCTGACCCTGGACGAGGAATACGACACCCTGAAAGACGCAAAGAAATTCCTGGAAAAAGAATTCAACGCGCAGATAGACCTGCAGAAAACGCCGACAAAAGACCCGGAGAACAAGGCAAGATTCGCAACGCCGCAGAGACCCGGATTATACATCCGGTAAACCAAGGTATGGAGTCGGCTTAATCCTTTTTTTTTATCTATTTTAGTGTGGAAAAAGCAAAAGTGTATATCCGTTAGTGGCCCAGCGGGGCCATGTTTCTTTGCCAGCTTGCGTTGGCATCCTTTAGGACTTTTGGGGATGAAGACATTCCTCTGGAGGATGTTTGCCGAGGTTGAGATTTGAAACCCAAATCGCGTGGTTTCAACCATGTAGTTTTGGTATTTGCAGGCACCGCCTGCATGTGCCTGACAGGCATGCCCTCACAGGGCACCTTTAGGCACCTGACCCCCGTATGCGGCATAAAGTCCCACTAACGAAATATAGAAAAGGAGCGTCTAACAGGAATATTTACAGTGGCCCAACAAGGGCCACCCCTTCTTTGCCAGCTTGCGCTGGCATGCCCTTCAAGGGCGCTTTGGGGGTGAAGCAATCCCTTCTAAAGAAGGGAGGCTCGCCGAGGTTGAGATTTGAACTCAAGCTTCCCTTTCGAGAAACAAGCTTTCCAGGCTTGCGCGTTAAACCAGGCTCTGCCACCTCGGCAAATAAATGTTTTTTTACTTCGCGCTGAGTTTATTATATAGTATTTTGGCTTTAAAGATTCTCTATTTTTCTTCTTTAATTCATTGGCTCCTTTTTCTGTACGTATATTGTAGCTGCTGTACCAACAGTTCTAATTTTACTTTAAATTACTTTAATTTACTAATTACTTACATTAACTTATTCCTAGTTCTCATTTTTGCAGGGGGTATTTATTTACTTTAAATTACTTTAATTTACTAATTACTTATATTAAGTTTCTTGCACTATCATGGACGCGCAGCAAATCACGAAATTAATTGGGGCAGGGGAATCACAGGAGGTGGAGCTTAAAACCTCTTTTCCAGGTCGTGAAAAACTCGCCCGTAACATATGTGCGTTGGCTAACACAATCGGCGGGACGATCATTATTGGCGTAAGTCCTGGGGGCGAGATAGTCGGGCTGACGGGCGATCTTGACGACTTGCAGAGGAAAGTATCTGCAGCATCACAGGACGTGAAATCACCTCCTTTAATATCTCAAAAAATGTATGTCCTCGATGGGAAGCATATTTTGGCCATCACTGTCCACAAGGCTAGTGATGGGAACTTCTATACTTTCCAGGGGGTAATCTACGTGCGTGCGGGTACGTCTATACAGAAGCTGGACGGTCTGACGATGCTTGAATACTTGAGAAACCGGCATATACTATGCTTTGACGAGTCCGTAAGCGATGCTAAACTAGATGATATTGATGTAGTTAAGGTGCGAAAGTTTCTTGAGCTAAGGAAGCAAACGCATTACCTGGAAACACATTCTATAAAGGATTTTCTACTCAGTCTGCGGCTTGCTACTGATAACGGCAATCTGAAAATAAAGAATGCTGCGGTTTTATTCTACTCTAAAAACCCTACTTATTTTATACCTCAAGCAGAGGTAAAACTTGTGAAATTCTCAGGAACCGAGGCAGTTGACATACTGGCGTACAAACTTGTTCAGAGCGATGTTGTCAACCAGATAGAATCCTCAATTGCGTTCATTAAGCAGAACCTGTCAAAACAGTTAAAGCTTACGGGAGAATCGGCACAAAGGGAGGAAATATATGAGTACCCTTTATCTGTGATACGAGAAGCTATAGTCAATGCAGTAGCTCATAGGGACTACTTTAGCCGGGATGCAATACAGGTGAACATATTTGACGATCACATGGAAATAATAAGTCCTGGAACGCTCCCTGCAGCTTTATCTCCTGAGAAGTTCGGCATGCAGTCGGTACAAAGAAATTCAATCACATATCACTTACTGAGAGATTATAATTACGTCGAAGGATTGGGGACTGGCGTACCTCGAATGATTAATGGGATGAGGAAGGCCGGGTTAAAAGATCCGGTGTTTGATTATAGCGGCTGCTTCTTTAGAGTTGTCTTGACAAATATGAAAGCGGCGCTTAAACCTATCGAGGAATTAAAAGACCTTAACCCCCGGCAGATTAAAGCAATAGAATACCTGCGGCAAAATGGGACTATCAAATCCGAGGTATATGCAAAGATAAACAGCGTATCCATACCGACAGCTATTAAGGACATACATGAGTTGCTGAGATTTAAGTATTTGAAAAAGAAAGGGACTTACAGGGGAGCATATTACATATTAAACGAAGAAAAATTCAATTGATCGATGGCTAGTAAAGAACAGCTCAAAATTCTTAGTAAGGGCGTGGATGTGTGGAATAGCTGGAGGGAAGATAATCCGAAGATACCTATAAATCTTACCTCATTGACTTTGTTCGGTGAGTCTTCTGGTATCTGCAATTTAGGAGACAAAATTACTGAGATTCCAAGTATGCTGTGTGATGAATTAGATGGCATAAACTTAAGAAATGCAAATCTAAGTAGTATGTTTATAACAAATGTAGATATTAAAGAAGCTGATTTAAGCGATGCTAACCTGAGTTTTTCGACATTAAATAATGTAAATCTAATCGATGCAAAATTTAACCGCACACATTTGGAGGCTACAAATATGCTTAATGTGAACTTAACTCGAGCTGAACTCAGTAATGTGCAGCTATCTACTGCTCGTTTAATCGGCGTAAATCTCAGCCATGCTAATCTGACTAATGGAGATCTGAAGTGTGCTTCATTAATTCAAACTGATGTCTCTAATTCAATATTTACCGGTTGTGCCGTTTATGGCATCTCCGCATGGGATTTAAAGGGCATTCCTCAAGATCAATCTAGCCTTAGGATAACCGCTGAGTGCAATAATGCGATTACTGTCGAGAATCTTGAAGTTGCCCAATTCATTTATCTGCTTATTAACAACAAAAAAATCCGTGACATAGTTGATTCCATTACCTCTAAACTTGTTTTAATTCTGGGTCGTTTCACTCCTGAAAGAAAGAAGGTGCTTGATTTCATCAAAAGGGAACTCAGAAAGTATGGTTATGTTCCTGTTTTGTTTGACTTTGAAAAGCCGTTTAATCGAGATTTTACCGAAACTGTGAGGACTCTTGCACATTTATCTAAGTTTATCCTTGTTGATGTGAGTGACGCTAGATCTGTCCCTCAAGAGCTTCAAGCAATCATTCCCGATTTACAGGTGCCCGTCAAGCCTCTGCGGGATGATTCTATGGAGGAATATGGTCTGTTCAGTGATTTCCAGAAATACCCATGGGTTCTAAAATCCAGTTCGTACGCTTCTATCGAGTCTCTAGCTAGTTTCTTTAAATCCGAAGTTATTGAACCATGCGAAAGTAAATTTAAAGAAATACAATTAGATAGGTTAAAGAAGGCTGTTGGCACATAGGTTTATACTACTAAATTAATAATATATGTGGTGATAATACGATGGGTTCTAAGATGCTACGCGGCAGGTTCAAGGGAGGGATAGCTCCCGCGCTTTTGGAATATTCCTCGTCTCTTGAAACAGACAAAGAGATGTTCTCTGAAGATGTCTGGGGAAGTAAGGCACATGTCTTAATGCTGGCTAAGCAGGGGATTATCTCCCGGGAAGATGCAGGTAAGATATTGAAGGCTCTTGTTGATGTAGAAAAAGAATATTCGGGGGGTAAATTCCAATTAGATGAGAACCTTGAGGACATCCACATAAACATAGAGAACTACGTTATCGGCAAATGCGGCATCGACTACGGCGGCAGGATGCATACTGCGCGCTCAAGGAACGATCAGGTGCTGACCGATACGAAATTGCATCTTAGAAAAGAGCTTCTGGGCGTTGTTTCATATGCGCTTGTATTGCAAAAGACGCTGCTTGATTTGGCGGATAAGAACGCAGCAACCATTATGCCCGGCTATACTCATACGCAGCATGCGCAGCCGATAACATTCGGCTACTGGGCGAGTTCCTATGCGAGCATGCTTATGAGGGACCTGGACCGGCTGAACGGGGCATACGCGCATGTCAATACGTGTCCCCTTGGTTCCGGCGCATTATCCGGCACGTCATTTCCGACGGACAGGGAGTATGCTGCAAAACTCCTTGGATTCGATTCGGTCCATGTGCATGCGCTTGACGCTGTCAGCTCGCGCGATCACATATTGGAAACGCTTGCGGCGCTCTCCATACTCATGTGCAATTTGTCCAAGCTGGCAGAAGAGCTGGTTCTCTGGAGCAGCTATGAATTCCGCTTCATCGAATTCTCCGACGGCTTTGCTACCGGGAGTTCCATCATGCCCCAGAAGAAGAACCCGGATATGGCGGAGCTCGTGCGCGGAAAGACGGGCCGCGTGTACGGCGCATTATTCCAGGTCCTGACTTTGATGAAAGGCCTCCCATCGGGCTACAACAGAGACATGCAGGAAGATAGAGAGCTTCTGTGGAATGCATTGTCTGTCGTCAAAGGCTCGCTTACGGTGCTCAACGCAGGGCTGTCAGACGCAAAGATCAACAAGGAACGCATGTCAGAATCCGTATACGCCGATTATTCTACGGCAACAGAGCTTGCAAACTACCTTGTAAGAGAGAGGGGAATAGCTTTCCGCAAGGCATACGAGATAACGGGCGGGATCGTGAAGGACCTTTCAACCGGGAAAAAGGATTTCAGAGACATAAGGACTGTGTTATCGCTCCTCAAAAAGGAGGGAGTAGAGATATCTTCCGGAGCGTTATCAGAAATACTGGATCCCGCAGCGGTCGCCTCTCGGAATAATAGTCTTGGCGGGACTGCCCCGTCCGAAGTGAAGCGGATGATCAAACAGCTGAGGGAAAGGACTGCGGCGTGGGAACTCGATATTAATAAGAAGGAAGAGAAGACCGAAGCCGCAAAGAAGACTACTGAAAAGGCAATAAAGGAACTACTCTAAAGTCCTTTAGCCTCTCTTTCGCAGTATTTGCAGCTTATTATGAGCGGGTCCCTCTGAAGAACCCTGAAGGACGACTTTACAGGTTCCCTGCATTTGTTAGACACGCACTGGGGATTGGAGCATTTCACTATGCCGATGATCTCGTTTGGCAGGACGACTTTTTCTTTTTTGAATACCTTGTAATCCTCTATGCGGTTTATCGAAGCCTTTGGGGCGATGACTGCTATCTTGTTTATCTCGTAGGTCTTAATGTCCCTGTTCTCTACTTTTACTATGTCTTTCTTGCCCATGCTTTTGCTTGGTACGTTCATTGCGAGCGACACCTCGTCCTCGTAATCTTCCCCTATGCCCAGTATGCGCAGGACTTCAAGTGCGCGGCCGCTTGCGATGTGATCTATCACGACGCCTTTTTTGATGAGTTTGATCTTCATTCGCTCATCGTCCTTTTCATCATCCTTTGCCTGGGATCTACTGTCTTCCATTTTTCTTTTGAGCTATGTATTTTTGCCTATCGGATTCGCTCTTATAGGTTGCGGCTCCGCCGATCCATCCGCAGTCCTCGCATATATACGTCGTCATGGCATGCCTTTTAAGGTTGCATGGGGTTATCAGCATGCTTGCGCAGCTCATACAGGCTTTGATTCCTGTTGATCCGCTTGGTGATTCTTTTTGGTCCATTCTTTGATTACTTGGTTTTCTCTTTCTTTTTCAATTCTGAAAATTTCAGTCTGTCCTTTTCTGAATCAAAGATGATCGGATAACCTACATAACCGCAGTTCTCACATTTGTAAGCTATTGAAGCAGATCCTCCAGCAACCCCGGTAAATCTCATCCCCTCCTTTGCCATTATACCCTCTTCCGATTTGGACGCCCATTTCAGGTCCTTGCTGCCGCATCTAATGCAGGCCTTGACATCTTTTTCAGTCATTTCGCACCTAAAAATCAACTTCCGATACAAGCGCCAGGAGTGCCATCCTCACGGGTATCCCGTTCTTGGCCTGCTGGAAGTACCTTGCATATTTTGTTCCGTCTATCTCCGGGTTTATTTCCGTAACCCTGGGCAGGGGATGCATGATTATCGCATCCTCGTTCATTCCTTCAAGCGCCTGCAGGTCCAGGACGAAGGCATCCTTTACGCGTTCATATTCCTGAGGATCCGGGAAACGCTCCTTCTGTATCCTTGTGACGTATATGACGTCCGCGTCTTTGACGTTGAGTTTGCTTGTTTCCCTCACATTTATGCCTTTTTCTTCCAGGTCCTTTACCATCCCCCTGGGCATCCTGAGCTCCTGAGGGGAAATAAAACACAGGTCCACCCCGTAATTCTCCAGCGCATTCGTAAGAGAATGAACGGTGCGGCCGTATTTCAGGTCTCCGACTATGCAGATACTGAGTCCGTCCAGTTTCTTGAACTCTTTCTTTATGGTATAAAGGTCCAGAAGAGTCTGGGTGGGGTGCTGGTTCGCGCCGTCGCCTCCGTTGATGACTGGGACATCGGAATGCTCGCTTGCGAGACGCGCAGAGCCCTCGACAGGGTGCCTTATCACGATCACGTCAGAGTATCCGGAGGTTATCTTCACGGTGTCTACGATGGTCTCGCCTTTGACCTCGCTGCTCACTTCACCGCTGTCAAAACCGATCGTGAGGCCGCCCATCTTCTTCATCGCTGCCTCAAAGGACATCCTCGTCCTGGTGGATGGCTCGAAAAAGAGATTGGCAAGGATCTTATTCTTCATAAGCGAAGACGTTTTCTCGCTGTTGAGTTTGCTCTCCATCTCCGCCGATTTTTTTAGAACATAGTCTATCTCCTCCCTGGAAAAGTCCCGGATAGAGATAATGTGTCTTTTAGTCCACTTCATCTTAGAACACCTATACTATATAGTACTCTTAATGTAATATAAACCCCTCATTTGCCGGGCATACTCCGATTTTAATTTCCCTGATTTAATAGATAAAGCGAAGATGAAAACAGTGCTTGCCTATTCCGGCGGATTGGACACGTCAGTATGCATCAAATGGCTGCAGGAACACTATAAGACCGACGTCATAACATTGACCCTGGAACTAGGCCAGGGAGAAAAAGACCTCAAAGAGATAGAAGAAAAGGCCAAGAAGACGGGCGCGATCAAGACTTACAGTATCGACGTACGGGAAGAATTCGTAAGAGACTACATCAATCCGGCGATTAAGGCAAACGCATTGTACGAGGGCAAGTACCCCCTCGGAACGGCGCTTGCAAGGCCGCTCATCGGGAAATACCTTGCAGAGATCGCTACAAAAGAAGGCGCAGATTCAGTATCCCACGGCGCGACCGGGAAGGGCAACGACCAGGTGCGTTTCGAGCTCTCGGTCAGAGGGATGAACCCCGACCTGAAGATCCTTGCGCCTGTCCGCGAATGGGGCCTGACAAGGGATGAGTCCGTGAAATACGCACAAAAACACAACATCCCGGTCCCCCCGGGGAAATCGCCTTACAGCGTAGACGAAAACCTGTGGTGCAGGAGCATCGAATCAGGGGTCCTCGAAAACCCGATGAAAGAACCCGGAGAAGACGCATTCCGCTGGACTGTTTCTCCGCAGGCGGCGCCGGACAAACCTGTTTACGTGGAAATAGAATTCGAAAAAGGGATACCGGTCGGCCTGAACGGGAAAAGGATGCCTGAACTGGAACTGATATATAAACTGAATCAGATATGCGGCAGCAACGCCATCGGAAGAATAGACATGATAGAAGACCGCCTCGTCGGGATCAAATCACGCGAAGTATACGAATGCCCCGCAGCTGTCGCACTGCTTGAAGCGCACCGCGAACTGGAACGCCTCACCCTAACAAGGGAAGAGAATCTGTTCAAGGAGATCCTTGAGAACAAATGGTCCCAGATGGTCTACTTCGGCCAGTGGCTTGAGCCCCTGAAAGAGGACATAGACGCGTTCATGGACAAGAGCCAGGAAGTAGTAACAGGAATGATCCGACTGAAACTATACAAGGGGAACATGATCGTCGTCGGAAGAGAATCTCCTAACTCTCTGTACAACCTGGCCTTGGCCACATACGACAAGAAAGACGCATTTGACCACAAGATGGCGGAAGGGTTCCTCAAACTATGGGGTCTTCCGATAGAGATGGTGGGCAGGAGACGGATGAAGAAATAGCGGATTCCAGGTTTTTTGCCGCAAGTTTCGCCTCCCTCTTTTTCTCGCGGGCCTGTTCTGCAAGGGATAAGGCGATTCCGTTCATCCTGCACTTGATCGCCTTGAAATCGTCTTCGGTCATGCGTAGAGTGAAGCCGTCCGGGGAGACCACTTCGTATTCGTTCGTCTTCGGATAGAACATAACTCGCAGACCCAACCCAGCCATGTAAGACAATATGATTCGTAGAATAAATATATTATTCTTATATAATGGGCAGGTGGCCGATGGTCGCTATCAAGCATAGTATTGCTCCTGGAATAATTAGGAGTAATAAACTGGCAGGCGAAACAAAAAATATTATCAATGCCAGGAGGTTCAAGGACCCGCCGATTACCCCAACTTCTTTTAAGAAATCTTTTTTCCTCAGTGAAGCTATGCCCTGTAGTCCATTATATAACCCCGTCTCTTCAATCACTTCTTCTTTGAAGGAGCTGCCGCCTTTTTCTTTATGCTCTTTTTCAGGCATCCTTTCTCAAGCGGGCATCCCATGCATATCGGATTAGATTTTTTGCAGTGCTCTTTTCCAAGGCGTACGAGAAGGGCATGGAATTCGTTGTATATCTTCACGTCTTTTGGAAGATTTTTCTCTGAGAATTCTTTCAGGCCTTCATAAGAAACGTTTTCCTTGACGTAGCCCAGGCGGGAAAAAATCCTTTTTGTATATGCGTCGACTACGAATTCGGGTTTCTCCGCGGCATACAGGACGATCGAATCAGCGGTCTCCGGGCCGATGCCCCAGATGGACAACAATTCGATGCGCAGGGTTCTTCCATCCTGTCCGAACATCCTGTCAAGGTCCCCGTCATGCTTTGCATGCAGGTGATGCATGAACTCTTTGAGCTTTCTTGCTTTTGCGTTGTAGTACCCTGCGGACCTGATGTGCAAGGCGAGGGCTTCCGTGTCTATCCTGTGTATTCCTTCAGGGGACAGGAGCTTCTTTTTCTTCAGATTGCCTATTGCCTTTTCCACGTTCGTCCACGAAGTGGACTGGGTGAGGATAGCTCCTATCACGACTTCAAAAGGAGTGTCTCCAGGCCACCAGTCCTGCGGGCCGAATTTTTCCAGGAGGGCGTCGTGTATCTCCAATAGATCTGTCTTCATCTCTTTTTCAGGGCTTCGAGTATCTTGTCTGCGAAATTTTCCGAATCTGCGGGACCGGTTGCAGTTATGATGTTTCCGTCTGCTGCAACTCCCATGCCCTGATAGCGGCCCCCTGATTTTTTCAGTAATTCTATATCCTCTGGCCGGTTAAAGCAGGTCGCAGTTTTCCCTTTGAGGATGCCTGCCTTAGCGGGTATCATGCAGGAACTGCATATGGCTGCAACGATCTTCCCTTTTTCGTATGCGGTTTTGGCGAGTGCGAGTACGCAGGGATCGTCTATCAGGTGTTCCCTCGACCCCCTGCCTCCCGGGAGCACGACTACGTCGTATTCTCCTATTTTGGCGTCTTTTAGCAGTATGTCAGGCTTGACCTTTGTCCCGAGCATCCCAGTCGACTCGTTCATGTCCAGGCCTGCGATAGTGACTGCAATCCCTGCTTTCCTGAGTTTTTCCCTGGGCACAGTGAGTTCTTCATCCCTGAATCCGGTGGGCGCCAGGACGAATAATGCCTTCATGTTTTTACCTCTGCGTTTCTATAGAATATATGGGAATAGAATGGATAAAAAAACCGATAAAATAATAAAACTCCCGGAGCCGAAATACTCCGGTGGGGGAATCACATTGGAAGAGGCGATAAAAGAGCGCAGGTCTGTCCGCGATTACACTAATGAGCCGGTAACCCTTGAAGAACTATCACAGCTTTTGTGGGCTGCGCAGGGGATCACCGGCAGAAGCCGGGGCAGATCGGCGCCGTCGGCCGGGGCAACGTATCCGCTTGAACTGTATGCGGTCGCGCAAAAAGTGTCCGGGATCGATCCCGGCGTTTACAGGTATTCTCCCAGGGATCATTCTCTTGTATGCCTGATGCCCGGGAACTATTGTCCTGCGCTTTCTCTGGCTTCGCTTGGTCAGCTTTCTGTGATGAATGCGCCCGTGAGCCTGGTCTTTGCGGCGGTTTTTGACCGGACCGTTTCAAGGTACGGCGAGCGCGGGGTAAGATACGTTCACATAGACGTCGGCCATGCGGCAGAGAATGTGTATCTGCAATGCGCGGGACTTAGGATGGGGACGGTGGCCGTGGGGGCATTCGACGACGAAAAAGTGAAAGAAGCCCTCAAGCTGAATATGGAAGAAAGCCCCGTCTACATAATGCCTGTGGGGAAAATTTAGCCTGTTTACACGAGCCTGATCGTGTCCAGGTTCTGCGGAGCCGATGCGTCGAATCCGAACATCTCATTCAGTGTGAGTGCAAGGTTCGCCGACTTCTTTTCTTCGCCGTGGACGATGAGCGTCCTCTTGGGCTTGGGGTGGACCTTTTTTGCGTAACCCAGCAGTTGTCTTCTGTCGGCGTGTCCTGAAAATCCGTCCACTGTCCGGATATTCATCTTGATCTTTAGCGCGGCAGTCCTTCCGTTCTTTTCTACAGTCATCTCGGACATCCCGTTCTGTATCCTTCTCCCGAGGGATCCTTCCGCCTGGTATCCGACGAATGAGAGCATGTTCCTCGGGTCTTCCGCGAATGCCTTGAAGTATTCTACCGAGGGTCCGCCGGTCATCATACCGGAGGTCGCAAGGATTACGCAGGATTCTTCGCTGTCTATTATGTTCTTTCTCTCCTTGGGTTTGACTTTCTCGAATGTGTCCGCGAGGAATGGGTTGTGTCCGTTGAATATCCTGTGGCGTATGTGCTTTTTCAGGTATTCGGGGTATAGCGTGTGTATGGCGGTTGCTTCCCAGATCATCCCGTCCAGGTAGACCGGCACGTTGAAGTCTTCGAATCTTGCGAAGTTCTCAAGAACGATCATGACCTCCTGGGATCTTCCGACCGAGAATACGGGTATCAGGACTTTGCCCTTGTTCTTCACTGTTTCCTGTATGTTGTTTAGCAGGGCTTTTTCTGCGTCCCTTCTGTGGGGCTGTATGTCGTATCTTCCCCCGTAGGTGCTCTCCATTATGAGCGTTTCAGCCCTGGGGAACTCGAAGTTCGCGGCTTCCAATAGGCGCGTGTCTCCGAATTTTATGTCTCCGGAATAGACCAGGTTATGCAGTCCTTCGCCCATGTGCAGGTGCACCATTGAAGAGCCGAGGATGTGTCCTGCGTCGTATAATGTGATCCTCATGTCCGGGGTTATATCCGCTACTTCCTGGTATTCCAAGGGGATGATGTGCTTTATCATCTTCTGTATCTCCTTGGAGGAATATGGAAGCTCCCGGTCCTCGCGTTCCCCTATCTCGACTGCGTCCAGCAGGAGCAGGGTCATAAGGTCCCGTGTTGGCTCCGTGCAGTATACCGGTCCCTCGTATCCGTATTTATAGAGATATGGCAGGAATCCCGAGTGGTCCAGGTGGGCGTGGGATATTATCACGGCATCCAGCCTTTCCATTTCGAGTTTCGCCGCCCTGAAATCCGGGAACCTGGCCGTGCCTGATGCGGCAGTGTTTATGCCGCAGTCGAGTATGACGTTGCTTTCAGTGGTCTGAAGTAAGAAGCAGGATCTTCCAACTTCCCGCGCTCCCCCGAGGGGTGTCACGCGTATCCAGTCGCATTCGGAATCGGGTTTTCTGTATATCTTCTTTCCGACGTCCTTTAATACTTTCTGGCGCTCTTCGCTTGAGTCATAGAGCATCTTGCGCACGCTTCTAATCGTTTCAGACTCGATGGGGGGCTTGCGCAGAAGTTTCGGGTTCCAGCCCGTTCTTTTCGCTATCTCGTCGCGGGTAACTCCCTGCTTTCCTATGATGAGCCCTAGTTTCTCTGCTTCTATGTGTATCTCCTGGAAATTCGGGTCAAATGTTATGTGAGAAATATTGGCTTCAGGCGGGATTATCTCCTCTACTACCTTCTTTGCTTCAAGGGGATCCATCAGGTCCGCGGGATTGGATCTTATTATCACTCTTTTGCGAAGCATAGTCGCAAGCCGCTTTACTTCCTCGTTGTGGTCGATGAAGAACGGCAGATCGCACGTGTACAGGATGATCTTTGGACCTTCCAGGTCTATCTTGGTTATCTTGCCTTCAGGCGCATTATCCGCTATTATGTGTTTTATGTCCTTGAATTCCAAAGAATTCACCTCTTGTATTAAAGTACTCTGACCTTCTTTTTAAAAGAACAGCATCTGTAAAAGATAAATGACTTAAGCCGGTTTTATTCAGTTAAAGGGTCTTATTTTCGGCCCAGTCAGATCGGTCTGCGGGTTAAGAAATCCGCATAACAAACCCCCCTCTGGTTGAAATGAAAAATGGATAAAATATTTATGTTATCGCTGCTTATTTGGACTTCTTGGAGACTTTCTTGATGTAGTCGTCCACTTCGTCCTCGCCGTACTCCTTGAAGCCATCTTTTGTGATGGTAACCAGGCTTAGGCCGTCTCCTGTCGCGCAGTCTCTCTGAAGCGCAGACAGCATTGCTCTTACTGCGACGGGGATGTTCTCTTTTACTGTGTTCTGAAGGGAGTAATCCAGTTCCAGTACTCCGTATGCTACGGGGGATCCGCTTCCCGTGGATGCCATGTCCTCCTCTATCAGTCCGCCCAGGGGGTCGAGGGTGTAGATGGATGATTTCTTGTCGTATCCTCCTATCAGCACCTGTATCATGTAAGGGTAGTATTTGCTACCCTGCAGTACGTTTGCTATAAGGTTTGCGGCGGCCTTGGTGGACATCCTCTCCCTGTTGTTCATCTCATATAAGGCAGCTTCGGCCTGTATGAGCCGCACTATGGCCTCTGCATCGCCCACGGAGCCTGCTATCGTTGCACCTATGTAATCATTGACTTTATAGACCTTCTTAGCCTTTCTGCTGGCTATGAATGTTCCCATCGACGCTCTTCTGTCCGTAAGCAATACAACACCGTCACTACAAGCTAAACCAATAGTCGTAGTTCCTTTAAGAATTTTATCATCAGAGTCCAAAGAAACCGCCTCAAATCGATTATTAAATAACAATAAGAAACCTATTGAATACTTATAGGAATCTGTTATATAAAAAGCGGGAAGAAATCGATAACTCCTGCGGATGCGATAAGGAAATAGCATAAATAAGTCCCGTATAAAATACTTAACTGGCATTATCAGGCGAAAGGAATGAAACTCAGGGCATTGAATAAACCGGCATGGATCTCTGCGCTCGCCGCCTTATCGGTTCATGCGG
Organism: Candidatus Altarchaeia archaeon; assembly: GCA_049299895.1. Classification (GTDB taxonomy): domain Archaea; phylum Altiarchaeota; class Altiarchaeia; order IMC4; family QMZM01; genus CAIYYO01. Next base: position 127,506 of record JBAQYF010000026.1, on the reverse strand, counting down.
CAGTTTTCATGGCATATACCGTGCAGGCGGACATATTCGACCGCGCCAACCCCTTCGCATTGATCATCGTCGGCTTCTTTGTCATGGGCCTTATAAGCACGTTCCTGTTCCTTAAAAAGGGGGGCATGCTGAACAAAAAGAACTGGTCTGCGCCGCTGGTATCCTCTCTTGCGGTTTATTTTATCCTGCTGGCGTTGTTGCTCTATGCGTTCGTTTCTCCGGAACTTGCGTTAAATTACTTCATGGAGGCGGTGCTCTGCATGCCCTTCTCCCTTTTCGGGGTCGCCGTCGCAATCATGCTGTATGTGGGAAACAACCCCCTGGGGCCGTATCAGTCCATCCTGATGAGGCCTTTCATATCCGTGGCCGTGGTCGGCGTCATAATCTACGTCGGGATACAATTCGCCTACTCCATAAATTACGCTTCGTACAACATGGTGACTGCAGGCTGGGGGACGCTGCGTCCGCAGCCGTCCACAATATCCTACCTGGAGAGCGGCATATTCGAAGCATCTTACATAAACCTGGACACCGCATCAATAACAGTAAACACGATAAAGATCGACGAGACCCTTTCGCCCGAGCCTCATTGCAAGCTGAGCCCCATAAATAAATTGTTCATAGCGCCCGAGGAAACGTTCACCCTGGTCGCAATATGCCCCGCCAAAAAAGCGGGCAGGCAGTATGACCTGCAGATACGCATAACCTACAGCTTAAAAGAAGACCTTCTCACAGATCTCAATGAAAGCGGGCACATAAAGGGACAGGTGCAGGCTGCATAGGACTGTTTTTTTAGGCGCCCGTGCAATATCTATCTGATGAAAAAGTATTTGCCGGTTTTACTGATTATCGCATTAGCTCTCAGCCTGCCTGTTTACTCCAAAGAGTACTATCTGGATAAAGCATTCGTCACGATGGAGATTAACCCGGACGCATCCATCGACGTTTCGGAGAACATATCATTCGATTTCCGGGACTCATTCACATTCGCGTACCGGGATCTGGGGAAGGGCTATTGGAGCACTACTATAATAGGCGTATATGAGAACGATCAACCTTTGAAATACGAGCAGAGCGATCAGGGGGCGACTACTCGAATCAAGTGGTATTATACGGCCGCAAACGAGAAGAGGACCTTTACAATCAGGTATCGCCTGACAAATGCGGTGAAAGTATACGACGACGTCGCAGAGATATACTGGAAGGTCTGGGACGAGAACTGGGACCTTCCATTAAAGGACCTGGAAGGAGTTATAATCCTCCCATCCTCAGTTAACGACTCAAAGGAGGTCTACACCTGGGGGCATCCCGAGCTTTCCGGTAAGATAATGATGCAGGGAGGAGACAGAATAATCTTCCAGTCATTCGACGTGCCTGCAAAACAATGGGTTGAAGTGCGGTCAGTATTTCCCGGGTATGTCCTTGCCGATCCGGTTTATGCCCTGAAGGAAAACGGCGCGGGCTTGGAGAAAATAATCACGGAAGAAAAAAATTATTCTCCGCCGGAACCTATGTCTCTTGCTTTGCTGTTCACTATACTGGCCCTCATCATGCTCGTTGAATTGGCCTCATTTTTCGTTGTCTGGCACTTCCTGGGAAGGGAGCCGAAGGTCGATGTTTTGTCTATCTACGAGCGCGAGCCTCCGTATGACTACAGTCCTGCGGTCGTCGAAGCGCTCATAAACCAGAATACCAAGAAGCCCTCCCTGAAGTCTATTTCAGCAGAGCTGCTGGACCTGTGCGTAAAAGACAGGCTCAAAATAACAAAGATCCCAAAGGAAAAGTTCCTGGGCCTGTTCGGCGGAGACGACTATGAGATAAAAGTCCTTTCCGCATCCGCAGTTGATCTCCCTGAGAGTGAAAAGATGCTCCTGGAACTGATAGACGAAGCAGCTAAAAAGAGATATGAGGGATGGCTGATAAAAAAGATGGTCGAAGACGATACTCCCGACATAGTCACGTTGTCTGAATTGAAGAAATACCTGGAGGCGGACCCCGAAAAGACCCGCAAATGGATGGAAGCATGGACGGATTCCGTTTCAAAGCAGGCAAAAGAAAGGGATTTCTTCTCCAAGAAGACCGGTTACCTACAGTTCGGCGCGATCACCGCGCTTATTGGTCTGGCGTCGGCATTCGTTTTTCCTCTATTCTTCCTGCCCGTAATAATCGAGGCAGTGCTGCTGGTAGCTATTTTCCCAAACGCCCTGCCCAACCGCACGCCGAAGGGAGCCGAGCATTACGTTAAATGGATCCGCCTGAAGAGATTCCTTGAAGACTTCAGCAGCCTGCATGAGGTTCCGCCGGATGCGATAATTCTATGGGAGAAATACCTCATCTATTCGATCCCCCTCGGGGTCGCAAAGAAGGTGCAGAAGACGATGGATGACGTATTCAAAGACTATCATGGAGAGATACATTCGAACATCTACGCAGGCGGCGCAGGATTCTCCGCGGCATCGTTCGGTTCCGCCGTGAGCGGCTTCTCATCTGCTTTTTCCGCCGCGACAAGCACCTCGGGTTCGGGGGGCTTTTCGGGCGGAGGCGGAGGCGGCGGTGGGGGCGGCGGAGGCGGCGGGGCAGGATAGGTCAGAAGTCCCCAAGAGTTTTCTGCCCGCGTCCGTAGAATGTGTCCGTTTCGTCTTTCAGGGTGGGGTAGCCGTATTGGCCTCCTCCTCCTGCGATGTATTTGAGCTTGTCCGCCCGGAATTTGTCTATTATCTTTCCTGCTTCCGGGTTTTCTTTTTTTATCTCTTCAACGTCTGCGTCAACGAGGATGTTTATCTCTGATCCGAATTTTTCTATGAGCCGGTCCCATTCGATCTTGATCTTCTTGCCTGTCGCGTTCCTGCTTCCGCTGGCGAGTGCGAGGACTTCTGCGAGGGGTATTATGTGCATGTATCCCGGCCTGTGCTCCGGGTGATGCGGTTCCTCCCATGAGGCGAGTTCGTTTATCCTGTCCACAACCCCCTTCTTTATCATGCCTCTGCATTCCGGGCAGCGCCAGCGCAGCCTTACCGCGTCTTCGAGCTTGAAGCGCACGAAGCATTTGCTGCAGGCCGTGAGGTGGTATTTTCCCTCTCTCGGGTCCAGGCCTACGTTGAGTGAGAATTTGCGCCCGTTCTTTCTTTCTATTGCGTCTGTTATCTCCTTGTAGGCTAAGTAGTCCAGCTGCACCCTGTTGAATTCCCTGCCCAGGCGCTGGGGCCACGGGCTGTGTGTGTCGGAGTTCGATAAGAACGTAAGGTCCTGCAGCTCTTTTATCCTGTCGGCCATGTATGTGTCCGCGGACAGTCCCAGTTCCAGGAATTTAATATGTCCGATGTTTGTCCCGTAGCATTCCTTCAGTGAACTGTATTCCTTGTATATTGCGGTCCACGGGGTGAATGCGTGGGCAGGGCCGACGAGTGCGTCTACTTCGCGCGCGTGGTCGACCAGTTGTTCTCCGGTGATTTTGACGTGGGGCCTGCCCTCTTTGTGTATGTCGTTCGACTGCTTTCGGAGGCGTTCGGTCATGTCCTCTGCCGCGGAGATAGACGGGAACAGTATCAGGTGGTGTACCCTTCTTTCGTCTTCGACTTCCGCGGTTATCATGAAGCTGGTCTTGGAGCCTTCGGCGTAATATATCCCGTCTGATTCTTTTGTCAGGGCCTTTTTAATGTGGCCCATCCATGGGATGCATAGCGCATCGCCGGTTCCGACCATGTCGAGGCCCTTTAATTCCGCCTGCTTTGCTATCACCGGGATCTCCATGTTCTTGGAGACGCCTTTTGAGTACTTCGAGTGTATGTGGAAGTCTATGTCGTAGTCCTGCATTTTGTTTCGATTAATACTGCCTTTATATTATATTAAATCTGCGTAATTCTATAATTATGTCAATATTTTTTTTTGTTTTGAACTGAAAAAATGAAAATATGCCAGAGTTGCGGGATGACGATGCAGAAATACAATGATTTCGGCGGCGGAGACATGAACAACATATACTGTTCTTTCTGTACTGACAAGAGCGGAAAACTGAAGTCCAGAGACGACGTGAAGACTATGATGTCTAAGATGTACGTCAAACAGGGTCTGGGCCCGGAAGAAGCCGGTAGAAGGGCAGAGATGAACATGCGTGAAGCGCCCGCCTGGAAAGTAAAGAAGTAATTATTTTATTTCCAGCTCTGTTTTTTTATATCCTTTTTTCTTATCTTATACCACTTAGCGTCTCGTTTAAGAACTCCTAATGCCGAACCTCCAACATAGGTGCGGCCGAAGCCTCATGCGGATGCCTGTAGGACACATCTGACGGATTTATCGGATATATGATGGCGTCTCGTCCAAGAATTCCTGCTGGCGCTCCATCGCCTTTTTCTGGTCTGTGAGCATCTTGCTCATCTTCGTCATCTGATCCTCTGTATCTTTTGCCTTTCCTGCAAGTTCTGTCATGTCCAGGTCTATTCCAAGAATCTGCGTTAGGACCTTTAGAACCGCTTCAGCGGATTTTGCGTCTATTATCTGGCCGTGGGTCTCTCCCATCAGGCAGGCCGATGGAATCCCTCTAAGCATTCCCAGGCCTACTAGGAGGCCGGCTGCTCCGAATATTGCCCCTCCTCCCCTGAATATGACGCCGTATTTCTTCAGCTCTTCAACCTGCTCTAACGAGCTTGCGGCTCCGAATACTTTGGGGCATCTTACGATGTCTCCCGTGCCCAGGCCGCCGAGAGTGAATATCCTTTTCAGGCCGTATTCCAATCCCACATCTATTGCCTTCTCTGAGAGCTTGTACTGGCTGTCCGGGGTTATTCCTTGGAAGTCTCCGAGGAGCAGGATGATGTCGTTTTTCTCTCCCTTCCAGTAGTATAGTTCGTTGTTTACGAGCTGCACTGTTCCGTCTTCTTTGATGGATACCTGCGGCGGAAGAAAGGGGGAATATATCTCTGCGAATTTTTTTGCCTTAAGTTTGTCCAGCATGTGGTCTGCGGCAAGCTTTCCTACCAGGCCTATTCCAGGCAGGCCTTCTATGAGTACTGTGTTCTTCAGTTCCGGTTTCTCAAGTATCTTAACTTCTACGTCCTGCATGGTAAATACTTGTATGTGCGTGAATAAAAAACCGGATTATTAAATAGCCTGGGAATCAGGAGAAAATAATCGCCGGGAAATATAAAAGGGGAAAGAGTTAAAAGAGCCGGAACTTATTTTTTTATAATCTCTGGCTGCTGTATTCCCGGAGGATGTTCTCGACGGAGCATGAAACATCCTGCGATACGTTCCTTGCCGCGCGCTTTATCGCTGCGGCCTGATCCGGGAGTATGCGCACATTGAAGTTCTGGCCGTTCGACACGTCAAGTCCCCCGTTGGCGTACCTGATCTTCAGGCCCGTGGAATCGACGAATGCTCCCTCAGATCCCGGCTGCGAGAATTGCTCGAATGCCTGCCAGGGGATGGATACCCTGCGGCCCATGTCCGGGCGGTACAGGATCAGGGATGTTATCTTTTTTTCGAAGCTGGCGGAGTATTCGTAGTCGAGCTCGACTTCATATGTTGTCTCCCAGTTCTTGTATCCCTTCTTGAACTTTAGGACGTTCATCTTTTGGACGCAAGCTCTATGTCTTCGGCAGTCACGGTTTTTCGTCCTGCGTGTTTGGACAATACAACAGCTTCCTTTGTCAGTTTGTTTATCAAATCTTCAGCGCGGTCTGAAGCGGCTTTCACTGCGTCGTTAGAAATCCTGTCGGCACCTGCCGTTCTCATGATTCGTTCTACTGTAGCTAAGGGTAATCCTGTCATTATCAACCACCTGATTTTGTTTGGATTAGAATTATTACGTTATAAGTATAAAAAGGCCAGGTACTAAAGTACAGCATATCAGTTTATCACGTCAGGATTGTGTCCAAAAAAACGCAAAAATACTTGAACTATGCAGGATTTATTCTATGCAGGATGCTCTTTTCAGGGTTTTTTTATCGCTTCGATTATGCCTTTGATCTTTTCAGAGTTCTCTTCGCTGACCGATCCGTTGACGATTATGTCCGCTCCCGCATCCGTTTTTTCCTTCGCGGTCTTTCCGTCTCTTATTCCGCCGCCGACGATTATCGGGATGTCGACTACTTTTCTCACGGCTTTTATCATCCCGTTAGGAACTGGCTTCTCGGCACCGGATCCTGCTTCCAGATAGACGCACTGCAGGTTCAGGTATTTTGCCGCAAGGGCGTAATTAACGGCTTTTTCTACGTCTTCTTCTCCTATCCGATCGAGGCATGCGACCTTTTCAACGGTTGTAGGAGTCTTGCTCATGCTGACGACTATGTAACCCATGGCTATGGGCTTAACGTTCCATTTCTTTATCGATGGAACTGCCTTGATCTGTTCTCCGAGGAGGAATCTTCTGTCGGTCGAGTTCATGAGCATCATGTAGAATATGTAATCCGCGTTCTCTGATATCGCGTGCGCAGAATTGGGGAAAAGGATGGTGGGGAGGCCTGCCTGCTTCTTTATCGCATCTATGGTTTTGTAAACGGTTTTCCCGTCTCTCACGGTCGAACCGCCTATCATAATCGCGCTGCTGCCGTAGTCCCGGCATATCTTCGCGCGCATGCCCGCGTCTTCAGGCGATTGGTTTTCCGGGTCTATTAATGTGAAATGGGCTTTTCCCTGTTTTTTTATCAGGTCTTCCAGATAGTTCATTCTGTTATAATCATTCGTCTATCGATATCTCTATTTTGTCTGATGTGAGCGAGCAAACAAGGCGTTCGATCTCTTTTATGTCCATCCTCAGCCTTTTTCTGTCGTTCTTGTTTATTCGTATGCGGGTGACGCGGGTTCCGTCAGGGCGGTAGACCTTGTTTACGGAGTTTATCTGCGCGGGGGCAACGAAGTCGCGTATGGTGTCCTGCAGGCTCTCTGTTCCGATGGCCCGGACCCGTTTGCCCAATTTCTTTGCGATCATGCGTATGTTGTCGCCGCCTTTTCCTATTATCTTTCCGATGTTCTCTTTCTTGGCGAGTATGAGGACATATTCTCCAGTGTCAATTGCTCTTTCGAATCCCGTATCTTCCATCTCCGATTCATAGAATATCTTTGCCAGTTCTACGTCCATCTCTGTTATCTGTCCCTTGGCAAGCTTTGCTTCGCAAGCGTTGCACAGCACTCCTGTTTTGGCGCATATAGCGCAGATTGGTACGCTCATTTCCGGCAGTATCCACTGGTTGTATAGAATAGTTAAGAATTCAGAGCGGACGCAGATAAATGGGGAATCCTTTTCCGCTTGCTGTGTTGAATAAAAAAAGGGGAGTTTAGTACCTTTCCTGCAGATCGCGGTCTCTTATCACCGGGACGAACAGGTAGTACTTGCTTGCTCCCTGCAGTTCCTCTACTATCTTGTCTGCGATTATCCTTACCGGGTCCGGGACGCTTTTCAGTCTTGCCTGCATGTCTGCGAAATCCTTGAACGGGGTTGCTTCCCGCTCTCTTAGGATGTCGTCCCTGTGTCTTTTGCCGATCCTGGGCATGACTTCCAGCTTGTGCTGTCTTGTGCTTATGGAACCTGCGGTGTTATAGAACTCTATAAAGTTTGCTTCGTCGTCTTTTATCGCTTTTTCGAGGACGAACGGGAGCTCTGATTTGGCGATGGGTGTGAGCCATTCGTATTTTATCCTTCTTTCGATATGGTCTACCCTGTCGCGGGTGCCTTCCCCGATGTATATCCTTTCCCCTAGTTCGAAGGCCATGCCTTCTCTTGGGACGAGCTCCAGGAGGGAGAAATATTTTTCGCCCACTGCCTGGGCTATGGGCTTTCGCTTGTGAGGCGGGACATCGGATTTGCCTTTTGGCAGATAATCCAGAATGCGGACGTATTCGTCTTTTCTCATTTTACACCCCTTATACAGAATTATCTGTAATGAGCCACGACATCCAATATCTTGGTGATGTCCTCTTCGGTATACTTGAATCTCTCCTTTGCGAAGATGGCTCTTACGTCGTCGACAGTCTCAGGCAGGAGGTCTACTATCTTTATTATCTGGTCTTCGGAAAGCGAAAGGCCTATTGCTTTTACTTCGTCCACCAGCTTCTTAGCATCCTTCATGCTGAGCTTTGCAGCCTTGGTTGCATGGTCATATGCCCTCTTCTGCTCGTAGAACAGCTCTTTTTCGGCATCTTCGTATTCCTTCTTCTTGTCCTTGAGGATATTTTTGACCTCTGCAAGTGTAACGTTTTTTTCAGCAATAACATTCATGTTTTATCACCCTAGAAATGATCCCTTTTATTTCAGGGATACTAGATGCTCTGGATTAACAAGAAGCGTTTTCTCCATGCTCCCGTCGAATATCTGGACAAAGTAAGCCCTGCCCTGCTTTCCTACGACATGGCCGCTCCTCCCCTGGAACCGGGGATGGGGTATGTTCTGGAACGCGGCGTCGATGTCGATTGATACCCTGTCGGACTCGCTGAAGTCTTTCATGTATCTTTTAATGTGTATTTTGCCCCTTTCCCTTGGTGCAACCTTAATTCCTCTGCTCTTCCGTCTATACCCTTTTGATCCTTTCATCTTTCCAAAATAAATAGAATAATCTAAGATAAGAGTATTATTAATAGAATTTCACGCTTAAAATATGCTGAACTGTTTATTATGGTGCCGAGGTCTTGGAAGTGTTTCGTTTGGGTTTCGTTTCCGGGTCTGTGAATGAGTTGACTGGCTTCTATGGTGAAGCATCCCGGCAGTCTTTTGCATGCAGACTGGAGTGAACTGGGGGTGTAATACGTCCAAGAACTCCGTTCTATGGCTCCGATCATGCCCTTCCCTGGGCATGAACGAAGAATTGCCCGATAGTTGCATACGCGTTACAAAGCGTTTATGCCGATACTTTCTACAACTGCACCGGTCAGCATAAGAACGAAGCCTGTAATTAGCACTGTCTTTTCTGTTTTCGTGAGGCGGATGTCATTGATTTTTTTTGTGATAGTGTTTTTTCCACTGGTAAGCACTGTGGCGATGTGGGCGACTGCGCAGGTTATCAGCAGTTGTCCCATCATTTCCCACAGGCCCGCCCGGTGAACGAGGTCAAAAGTCCGGGTTATCCTGTCCAAGAGCGGAACCGCGTCATGTTCAACCGAGAAAGACCATGTTCCTAGGGTCACGGCATTAATGCAAATCAACGTGAAAAATGCCGTATATCCGACAGAAAGGTATTCTGTTTCACCTTCTCCCTTTTTTCCAAACAGGCTTGCTAAAACAATAAGGATTACTGAAAGCATGTTATAAAAGAATATCTGCAATGTTAAGACAAAGCTGTTGTCTGAGGTCTCCCAACCCTGCAGGGGATTTTTGTTTTTAAGTAGTCCGCCCGGAAGCAGAAAATAGCTAATGATCGTTACGCCGAAAAACACGATGAAGAAAAGAATTGCCGTAAAAAGAATTCTTTCTGTTATGTTATTACTGCTAAGTTTTTTCCGGATATATTCCATGATTTACCCCGTCCAAATACTTCTGATACTTCTCCGTTAATAGATGCAATAGCCGTTATTACAAATTTGCAAGGATATCCCTCTTCAAAGAGCCCGGAGATAATTATTGATTTGCAAACTTTTGCCTCAGTGCAATAGCTTACTTATCTTAAACAGTGTTTATGGTACTCTATTAGCTGCGTTAAGCTATTTGACTATTCTTATCATTATTTCGCTTCCTTCTATGTCCCAGGCTTTTTCGTAGCTTGCGCCTGCGGGTTTTTCCAGGCTTATACGGCTCCTGGTCTCCTTTTCGATCGCCGCCTGGTTCTCCTGGACGTATTTTGCGAATTCCTGGTCGCATTCAAGATGGGAGCTGACTGCTTCCATCTCCTGCAGGTTCATCTCCTTTCTCATAGCCTGTATCCTGCGTATTACCTCTCTTGCCATGGACTCCGAGACCAGGCGGGGGTCCATCTTTGAGTCTATGTAGACCATTCCTCCGGTGAATTCCTGGGCTACGAGGTCTTCCGGCAGCTTAGACTCGAACAGGAGGTCGGTTGCTTCCAGGACGATAGTGTCTATCTTGTATTTCCCTGTTTTGTCTACTTCCTCCTTTACCTTTGCTGCGTCCGCAGTTTTCAGGTGCTGCATTATCCTGCCCGCGTCTTTCTTGTATTTGGGGCCTACGGTCGCAAGGTTCGGCTTAACCGCCACTCCTGCTTTTATCTCTTTCAGTTCCAGGGATTTTGCGTTGCAGGACTTGAGTATCAATGCTTCGTAGGGTTTTATGTCAAAGTCTTCTTTGAGGGCTATCATTATTCTTGTTATCGGCCAGCGTAGCTTTATCCCTGCGGTCTGGCGGGCGGCATTCGCGCATTCGACTATCTGCTGGGCGACTATCATGTCCTTTTCGAGGATAGGGTCTATCATGGATTCGTCTGCCGTCGGCCAATTTTGCAGGTGTACGCTCTTTTCGCCGGTTAATCTGCGGTACAGGTACTCGGAGTAATGCGGTGTCACAGGCGCCAGCAGTAACGAAAGGCCCGTGAGGACCGTGTGCATCGTGTAGTGCACTGACATCTTTCTTGGGTCCTCTCCTTCCATCCAGACCCTGTCCCTGATAAGCTTCACATACCAGCGTGACAGTTCGAGGACGAAATCGTTTATCGGCCTGCAGTACTCGTGCGGATACCTCCTCTCAGCGGCGGACGATACTTCCTTTACAAGAGAGTTGTACCTGGAGAGAATCCATTTATCCTCTGTCGCAAGCTCCATCATATACTCTCTTTTTGGGTCGTAGTTGTCCAGCTTCATGTATGTGTCCGCGAAGGAGTAAACATTCCATAGGATGTTCAGGTTCCTTTCGACTGAGACGAGGCCCTCCCATGAGAAGCACAGGTCGTCCCATGGAACAGTCGCCGAGAGCACATAGAACCGGAATACGTCCGCTCCGTGCTTGTCCATGACGTCCATCGGGTCTACGACGTTGCCGAGGGACTTGCTCATCTTGCGGCCTTCGCTGTCCAGGGAGAATCCGTGATACAGGACCTGTTTATAAGGTGCTTTGTCGAAGGCTATCGTCCCCATCACCAAAAGCGAATAAAACCAGCCCCTTGTCTGATCGCTTCCCTCGGTTATGAAATCCGCCGGGAATAATCTGTCGAATTTGTCCGTTTCATGCGGGTATAAGAGATTCGCCCAGGACGCGGAGCCTGAATCGATCCATACGTCTAGGACGTCTTTTACCCGGTGCATCTCTTTTCCGCACTTACATTTCAGATGCACTTTGTCTATGTAGGGCCTGTGCAGGTCCAATGAGTCCGTGTCGAGCTCGTGTGCCGACTTTTCGGCGAGTTCCTTAATCGAGCCTATTACCTCCATATGCCCGCATTCGCATGTCCAGACCGGAAGAGGAGTATTCCAGTACCTCTGCCTGGAGATGCACCAGTCCCTTGCGTTCATGAGCCAGTTCTCGAAGCGGCCGGAGCCTATCCAATCCGGGACCCAATCCACTCCTTTGTTATTTGCGAGAAGCTGTTCGCGTATCTTGGAAACTGCAAGAAACCACTGTTTGGTTGCCCTCATTATAAGAGGGGTCTTACATCTCCAGCAGTGCGGGTACCTGTGGGATATGGTCTCTTCCCGGAGGAGTTTTCCTATTTTTTCAAGGTCTTTTATGATTATGCCGTTTGCGTCCCTGATGTAGATGCCTTTATAGGGTTCTGCGGTTAGTTTCCCTGTTTCGTCCACGGGCGAAGGCGCAACGAGCCCGTATCTTTTCCCTATCTTCGAGTCTTCCTCTCCGTGGCCCGGGGCGATGTGAACGCATCCCGTACCGTCTTCGAGCGTGACTGCTTCCGGTGCGAGGGCGACTTTGTGGACTATGTCCTTCTGGAGGGGTATGTCGAGGATGGATATGTATTCCAAGCCTTCTAGTTTGCTTCCGGGGAATTCTTCTATTATCCTGTAATCCTTCTTAAGAACGGCAGGAAGCCTGTCTTTGACAAGTATCAATGTCTCGCCCTTGTAGCTTGCTTTGACATACTGGTAACCTGGGTTCACTGCGATAGCAACGTTCGCGGGAAGGGTCCAGGGCGTAGTCGTCCAGACAAGGACGTATTCATTGTCTTTTCCTTTAACCTTCGCCTTGACGTAGATTGAATGATCTGTAACTTCCCTGTATTCGTCCTTTACCTCGTAGCCTGCAACAGCCGTCTCGCAGCGCGGACACCAGTGGATGACCTGCTTGTCTTCGTAGAGCAAGTCCTTGTCATGGGCCTTCTTTATGCCATACCACACGCTCTCCATATACTTTCGGTCAAGAGTCATGTAGGGGTCTTCCCAGTCCAGCCATGCGCCCAGCCTGCTCAGTTGAACAGTCATGCTGTTCATGTTCCTTATGGCGAATTTTTTGCACTCCGATATGAAATTCTCTATCCCGAACTGCTCTATCTCCTTCTTGCTCCTGCTCTTAAGGACCGTCTCCTCGACCTTGACCTCTATCGGGAGACCGTGCATGTCCCATCCCGCACGCCGGAAGACGTCACAGCCCTGCATGGTCTGGTAACGCAGCACCCAGTCCTTTATCGTAGTATTCCAGGCGTGGCCTACGTGTGCGTGTCCGCTCGTGAAAGGCGGGCCCTGGCAGAAATAGAACTTCTTTCCTCCTATCCGGGACTCAATGACTGCGTTATATATGTCCTTCCCGGTCCAGTAGTCCTTTACTTCCTTCTCTATTTCGCGGAGGTTTAATTGAGCCATTTCGAATGCAAAAAGTAAAGTATATTAAAGAGTAGGGGATTAAATTTCGGCCTTATACTCAAGCGGCCATTTCCACATTGGCAGATATCTTGTTTTCATGATACAACTCCAAATATAATTATGCCCAAAGCATCCATGCTCCTGGAGTGTGTTTTTGTGTTAATGCTTCTTTCCTGCATAGCTCTTGCAGACACGGAACAGATGTCCATCCATCTCCTCGGTACGGGAGCCGCCGACTCCAGCAGCTGGAAGACCTATGGCCGCCAGCTTTCTTCGATCCTTGTCAACAAAGACCTGCTGGTGGATCTTTCATGCTGGACCAATGACGCGGGAGGAAACAAGGGCACATGCGGCGTTGCGCGCCTGAACAAGTATGGTGTCGACAAGAATGCAATAAACTATGTCCTTATCACGCACCATCACCTGGACCACTTCGACACTGCGCAGATAGTCGCACTCGCGCAGGCCCGCACAAGCGCCACTAAAATGACCCTATATGGCGGGGTTACCGTTGTCAGTCAGGTGAACAGTTACCTTGCCAGCGATGGGAAAACGGGCCTGCTCAATGTGGTCCATTTGGAGCCATACGTTCCGGCAGCCGTCGGGCCTTACACTGTGACCCCCCTGATAGCCAATCACGACACGCCCGGCAACGAGCCGTACGTCTACATGATTAAGTATTATGGAAAACAGTTTCTCTACGGGACCGATTCCGGCGTACTCGCAGGAACGACGCTATCCATCATATATGCGACAAAGTTCGACCAGGTGATCCGGGAGAGGACCTTTGCGTCCGATACCGGCGTTGCGCACATGGATAAGAACAAGGTGGCAGCCGAGCGCGCGGACTGGATCGCTCACGGGGTTATCACGGCAAGCACTCCTTATGCTCTCACGCATATCGCATATTGCCGCAGGGGGAGCTGCTCGATTCCCTCGGGCACGACCGACGTTGGGGATGGAGCCAAGCTTTATGTTAATGTAAGCTACTCCCCTATTGGATACTTTGACGGCGCAAACTGCAACATTTTTAATGGCTGGACCTGCGACTCGGACGATTACTCCATGCCCCTGGGTGTCCATTTTTACGTCGACGGCCCGGCGGGCAGCGGTTCATTCCTTGCCTCGGCATCCTCGAATGTGGTTCGTGAGCAGGCGGTGGCCGATCTATGCGGCGGCTACGCAAATCACGGATTTTCTTTTACGACGCCCGGCAGCTTAAAGGACGGCAGGAGCCATACGATATATGCATACGCGATCAACATTCCCGTCGGAACCAATCCTCTTTTGGGGATAAAAACATTACAGTGCACAACTACGACGACTACCAGCACGACAACTACCACGACTACGACAACGTCGACTACAACCAGTTCGAGCACGTCGACTACAGCTACTACAACCTCGTCGACCACGACAACTACCTCCTCGACAACGACGACAAGCACGACTACGTCCTCGACGAGCAGTACATCGACTACGACGAGCACTTTCAGCAGTTCTTCCTCTACGTCCACTACCTCCACATCAACCTCTTCGACCACATCGTCTACTGTTCCGCAGTGCGTCATGCCCGGGAACAGTCCTCCGTGCGAAGACGTGTCTTTGTTGGAAGTGGTCGGCGGGATATACAAATGGTTTGATGGGATATTTGGGCTGGGAGAAGTGATAGACCTGATCGACTCATGGGCTGACCCGATGTCTTACCTTCCCGCGTGATGGCTGTCCTGCACCTTTTAAAGTCGGAATATGAATTAATTGATGTTTCCAAGATTATTTGTTGTCTACAAGATGGATCGATCGGTGTCGGATGGCTTTTGTAAGAAATATGACCTTGCGCGTTGGGATAGTGCAGCAGCATCTTTATTTTTCGCTTCTTTGATCGTCTTCTTTCTTCCTATGTCCTCTGCCGACTACGTCCCGTCGGGAAGCAATGTCTCCGTCGCGGTCGACAGCGGTGCTTGGTGCTGGTTCCAGGACCCGCGGGTTGTGAATTACGCAGGCGTCCATAACCGGACTTATATCGGTTCTGTGGATAGGAATGGGAGCATAGTGATCACCCAGTACGACCATGTCTCGAAGGATTTCTCTTCTTATACCCTGCATTACGCCCTTCAGCGGGACGACCATAATTCGGCAACCGTTTATGTGAGGCCGGACGGGCGGTTGATCGCTTTTTACTCCAAGCATGCCGGGGATTCGCTCATCCTCTATCGTATATCCTCGTATCCCGAGGACGTATCTTCCTGGGGCGAGGAGAAAAATTTCAGCGGCACAAGCAGCACTACCTACAGTTATCCTGTTTATCTGGCCGGTGAGGGAAAAATTTATCTTTTTTACAGGAAAGGCAACTGCTTTATCGGGCAGATTATGGTCCGGATCTCTACCGATAATGGCACATCCTGGGGCAACGAGATTTTATTAACAAACATCGGGAATGGCTATCCTTATCCCAAGATCGTCGGAGACGGCGTGTCCAAGATATATTTCGGGATGACTGGTTCTCATCCCGCAGATATTATCGGGACGAAGAATATCTATTTTGCGTATTATCAGAACGGGTTTTTCTATAAGGCGAATGGTTCTGCGATCAAGTCCTGGTCGTCTCTTCCCCTGTACGAGTCTGATATGGAAATGGTCTATAATTCAACTGAGCCGGGTCATTATTTTGCCTGGATGTGGGATGCTGCCTACGATTCTGGCGGGAACCCCTACATTGTTTTTTCCTCTTTCCCGAACGCGACCCGGAACCCTGACAATCTTTCTTTCTATACTCCCCCCTATCAGACACATCACTATAATTATGCCCGTTGGACCGGTCTTTCATGGGAAGTCCATGACATAACGACTGGCGGCCCTTACCTGTATGCCGATCAGTCTTTCTACAGCGGAGGCATGTCCTTGGATAAGAGGGATCCGAACATTGTGTATCTCTCGCGAAAATATGACGTCCGCGAGATAGAGCGTTGGGTTGCGGCGGACGGCGGCTCATCATGGGTCTCCGAGCCTATTACAATTGACTCGGAGAAGGATAATATCAGGCCGGTCGTTCCGTTCGGTCCGGCATTGGGCGACGTAGAGGTATTATGGATGTCGGGGGATTTTCCATCGTTTACAAATTACTATACCTCGATTAAGATGCTTTCGCAGAGAATCGGTCTGAATTCTTCTTGCGCTGCGCCGTTGACAGGTACTTCGTCCGGTGTGCAGATGAGGTTTGCGGCTGTGGGTCAGAAAGATGATTGCTTTCACCTGGATTGCTATCTCTCTGGCCGTACTGCGTGGACCTCGGGCAGGTACGGTTCCGGTCTGTCTTTTGACGGCGCAAACGATTATGCGGTTTGTGGAAATGGTTCGCGGCTTGACATATACGACGCATTTACCGTCTCTGCCTGGGTTAAACGGGGTTCTAACAGTTCGAGGGACTGGGTCCTTACAAAGGGCGCCAATGTAAGTACCGGCGGTATCATGCATTTCGGCTTCAGGCAGAATGACGTTTTTTCGTTTGCTTTCTGGGGCGACGATCTGGATGCTTCGGCTGAGTATAGCGATCTTGCCTGGCATCATTGGGTCGGCGTCCTTCGGTCTAACCTTACTCGGGAGATCTGGCGGGATGGCGTCAAGGTAGCAGAGGACGTTGCTTTGGGCGTTCCCGACATGAATGGGAAGCATCTCTATATCGGCACCCGCAAGGATTATATCGGGTCCTCGAGCAGTGATTTCTTTGACGGCGTGATAGACGAAGTGATGTTCTATAACAGATCGTTGTCCTCGAGTGAAATATCTGCTCTTTATGGTAATGGCTCGGTGAATGGGGGCTTGGTTGGCCATTGGAAGTTCGATGAGGGGCTGGGCTCTTTCGCGGAGGATTTTTCGCAGAATTCCTCGTGGGCGAACTGGCAGCCGTATTCGGCTGCAGCTTTTTCTGCGTCGCTGTCGGGTGCGGGAGGCAGTAAGACCTGCGTGCAGTTCAGAAACGGTTCGCAGGCCGGGCCAAAATGCGAAGCGTTGACTGCTTTGAGGGTTTATCCTGCTACTCCCTCTGTTGTTTCATGCGGTTCGAATGATTCGGTGGTAATCCAGGGCCAGGGCATCCTTCTTCGCCAGAACGTTTCTCCGAGCGTCTATCCTCCCAGCCGTGCATGGTTTCAGCTTAATCATTCTGTGAATTATTCTAGTTCCGGGAGTTCAGTTAATAGCTTCTGGAGAGTATTGAATACGTCGTCTATGCTTGGTAATTATTCTCTCCGGTGCTGGGTGAACGACACGCAGAATAGCTGTGCGTACAAGGATGATCTTTCTTTTGTTGTTGTTGCTGCTACCACCACCTCGACGACGACAACTACGTCGTCCTCGTCCACAATGTCTTCGACGACTACGACCACCTCCTCGACGAGCAGTTCCTCGACGTCCTCGACAATTTTCCCATGCGTTATGCCAGGCAACGATCTGCCCTGCAGCGAGGTCACTCTAGCAGAAGTCGTGAACGCGATAAACATGTGGGTATCCAGCAGCCTCGACCTAGGAGAAGTCGTCGACCTCATCGACTCATGGGCTGACCCTGCGGCATATCCTCCGAATTGACCTGTCCTCTGGTTTATAATCCGTCTATTTCTAATTATTACTTGACAACAAAATGGAACTACCCTGGACCGAGAAATACCGGCCGCTCAATTTAAAGGACATGGTCGGACAGGAAGCTATCGTCGACCGACTTGAATCATACGTTAAAGCCCGCTCTATGCCTCATCTCCTATTCGCGGGACCTGCAGGAAGCGGAAAAACAACTGCCACTTTGTGCCTTGCAAGAGAATTATTCTGCGGCGATCTATCCCATGATTTTATGGAGATGAACGCATCGGACGAGCGTGGAATAGACGTTGTCCGGACCAAGATAAGAGACTTTGCGAGGACCAGGCCGATCAACGGCGAATTCAAGATAATATTCCTCGATGAGGCCGACGCGCTTACGAACGACGCACAGAACGCGCTGCGGCGTACCATGGAGAGCTATACCCAGACGTGCCGCTTTATAATGAGCTGCAATTATTCGTCGAAGATAATAGAGCCCATCCAGTCGCGTTGTTCCGTTTACAGATTCAAGAGGCTTTCACGCGACACTATAAAGAAGCGCCTGAAATACATCCTGGATTGCGAGAAGGTCGAGTACGATGATGCGGGACTGGATGCCGTCGCATATATCGCGGAAGGCGACGTAAGGCACGCAGTTAACCTCCTCCAATCGGCTGCGACCCTCGGGAAGGTCGATGAAAAGAACGTCTATTCGACGTCTTCTGCTGCGAGGCCCCAGGACATACAGAGCGTTATCGAGATGGCTTTGTCCGGGAAATTCCTGGATGCAAGGAACATGGTGGACCGCCTGATGATGTCCTACGGCATGTCCGGAGAAGACATACTGCTCCAGATGAACAGGGAAGTTATGAATCTTCCCAACGTTCCAGACGAGATAAAAGTAAAAGTGATAGACCTCGTCGGTGAGGCGAACTTTACTCTTGTGGAAGGGGCGAACGAGAGGATACAGCTTGAGGCTCTTTTGGCAAGGATAATGCTGTTAAAGAATAAATAGTCGTTTGTGTCATTATATAATATATATTTAAAATGAATCACAAGCACACGGAGGAAAAAACTCCGAAACACGGGAAGAAACATGCCCGGCATAAGCTTGAGGCATCCCTGTCCGAGGACGATAAATCCCTGATATCCTCTCTTCTAAAGAAAAAAGGGAAGATACCTGCGTGCCCAAACTGCGGAGGACTGGACCTATCCGACCCGCCGGGAGGAGAGAAGGCTTCCAGGACCGGGATGTACTACTGCATAGACTGCGGATACCTCGGAGACCCTAAATCATTCGATCACGAGAAAGCGTATGAGAAGTTCTTTTCCTTCAGGCGCGAAAAATATAACGAAGGCCTGGACGTAGTCGTTGAAAAGAAGCACCGGCCAGTCGCCCAGCTCAAGCCGGAATCTGCCGGCAAACCCTGGATAGCCGCATGGCTCAGCGTTTTCATGCCTGGGCTCGGGCAGGCGTATAATACCCAACTCATAAAAGGCGCAACCCTTGCCATAATATACCTCCTCATGATATTCTCCCTATACAGCGTCTACGTTGAATACGACGGGATCCTGCCCCAGGTGCATCCCGTAATGGCCGCAGCTCTCCTGATACTGGTATACTCCTCAGGAGATGCGTACATAATATCTTTGAGAAAGTCCAGGACAACGTGTTGAAAAGGCAAAGAACGCAGTTATTCAATAAGGAGATCAAAGAATCAGCCGATTACTCGAAGACATAAAAAAAGTTCGGTTATCCCTGCCAGGATATTATGTCCTTGGAAACCTCCATTTTTATTATCCTGTCTATGTGGACTTTTGGCAGGTTTCTAAGAGGTTTTGATATATCGCTATCATATAAAAGAACTACTTTACAATAGTTGTCTTTTAGTATCTCTTTAACGTTTCCTGAAAAGAGGTAGATTGATTCCTGTTCTTCTGTCGGGGTTGTTATGCTAACGAACTGTGAGAGCGAATCGATCACGATAGTGCTCTGTCTTTTTTTGGCCTCTTCTTTTATTATGCTTGTTAATTGGTATAGGGTTCCCGGGGGACTTATAAAAATGCATTCTTCGGTGTCGTCTCTACTGAACAATACTTTTGAAACGCAGTCTACGACGTAAATCTCCTTCTTGACCTTTTCAAAATAAGGCTTCAGCGAGTCGTATGTCTTGGTGACCGATATATAACTTATTTTGTCTGTCGGGAGCTTATTCAGAAAGTCCGTCATGTCTTTGAAGTCTACAGAATTGTGTATAAGGAGCAGGATATCCCGCATTCCTGAAATATCCTCTTTTATCTTGCTTGTTTTCTCAAGCCAGTAATTTATTTCCGTATTATCCTCATCCATCTTTTTTTGTCACATAGCCGGCAGAATACCCTGGCCTTTAGGCCGAGGTTATTTTTTTTCTCTTGCCTAACTGCTTGTGGATTATGTCGGTCATTTCAAATAGGTCGAATGGTTTTGTGACATAGTCGGCTATTTTGAACTCTTTGAAGAGGGCTTTTTCTTCTTCTTCTGAGAATCTTACTACAGTTACAAGCACTATCTTCTGGTTTCCAAGGCCTCTTTCCTTTAATTTTTCAAGTATCTGTCTTGTTGTAAGGCCGGGCATCATGACGTCGAGTAAAACAAGGTCCGGATTAAATGCCCCGATTTTCTTCAAAAATTCTTCCCCGTTCGATGCCGTCTCAGTTATATTCCCCTCCTTTTCCGCAATGGTCTGCAGGGTGTCCACAATGTCTCTGTGGTCGTCAACTATCATTATCCGAGCCATTTTTTTAATTCATATACGTTCTATGAGGCCTTCCTTTTGCAGGTCTTTGAGGGAGGTATGATACTTAAGTTTTCCATCCTCTGTCAGCAGTCCCCTGCCAAACAAATCATTTGCTTTCCCGGGCAGTATCCTATACCCTTCTCTCAGCTTCCTTTATAAATCTATTTATTGTTTCCTCCTTATTAACCTTGAACAACTCAACTCCCGTTGCAGGGGCAGTAATTGCTTTATACGGCAGAGTAAATGAAAACGCCGATCCTTTGCCCAGTTCGCTCTCCAGTCTGAATTCCCCTCCGTGGCGGACTACGATCCCTTTGGAGATGGCAAGACCAAGGCCCGTACCTTCATGATTCCGATTCATGCTGGAGTCCACCTGGATGAAGGGGGCAAACAGCCTGTCATGATCCTCTTTTGCTATTCCGATACCCGTATCTTTTACCTGGACTATTGCCTGCGTCTTATCATCTATCGTCCTTAAGCGTATGTTCCCCATGCCGTCCGTAAACTTGATCGCATTATTGATGAGGTTTGTTATTACTTGCGTTATCCTGTCTTTGTCAAGGGTAATGGGCGGGATTACGCCCGGTTCAAAACTTATATTTATGTTTTTATCGTTGGCTTTCGTTCTCATAGTCTCTACGGCGTTCCCGATGATCTCGTTTAAGTCTGCTTCCGCCATGATGAACCTCATGCTGCCTGATTCAAGCTTTGAGACGTCCAATATGTCCCCTATAAGATGCTCTAATAGATCAGTATTCCTTAAAACCATTGTCAGGCTCTTTCTCTGTTTGTCGGTTATCTTTCCGAAGTATTCCCCGAGGAGCATCTGTAGCTGGGCCTTCATAGGCGTAACCGGCGTTCTGAGTTCATGGGATGTGACGCTCAGAAATTCAGTCTTGATTTTCTCCACTTGCTTCTGTTTCTCAAGGCTTTCATTCAGATCCTCAAGTATATTCAGCATCGCAGTCTTTCTCTTCTCAAGCTCCTCTACTTTCTTATCGAGTTCCCTTGTTCTTTCAACTACCTGCCTCTCAAGGGATATATTGAGCCTCTCAAGGTCCTCCTCGGTTTTTTTTCTCAGGGTTATGTCCTGTAGCGTCTCTATTGCCCCGATATATTTTCCTTCCCTGCTAATCAAGGCCGCCGCAGTGAAGAACAGCCATTTTCCGTTTTTTCCCAGTTTCGGAAAAAAGCCCTCTGCTTCATACGCACCTTCGACAACCTGGGATCTTTTGTATCTGTTTGAGTATAATTTTTCAACCTCCTCCTCCGGCATGCGATCCAAAACAAGATCAGCCATCACCTTTCTTTCGGCAGGATAGAATGCGATCCACTGTTTTTTTGTCCCGATTACGTCTTTTGACGGGATGCCTGTTAAGGTTTCACAAGCGCGGTTCCAGCAAATGACGACGTGTTCGTTATTTATCACGAATGCAGGAACTGAGACCCCCTGGATTATCTGCATTAACATTTCTTCGCTGTCAAAGAGTTCTTTTTCAGCCTCCTTGACCTCGGTAATATCGGTTATCATGATGATTACGCCCATGAGCTCATCCTTCAGGTTCTTGATTATACTTGCCATGACGCGACCAATACGCTCTTTTCCATCTATGCCCGAGAAGTCCACGATGCATAACGTATCCTCTTTTCCCTGCATCTTGTCATTGAATTTCTTAAGGATATTCTCCCTTACCTCTTCTGATACGTATGACATCCCGGAAAGGTTTTTCCCTATGATCTCCTCAGGCTTGCAGTTCATCCATTCGACGAACCTGCTGTTCACGCTAAGGCATTTTCCCAGGGGATCAACGTAGGCGATTGCTTCAGGCGAGTAGTCGAACAGCTTCCTGTAGATGTCCCCTCCCTTTTTTAATGCTGCTTCAATTCCTTCCGGACCGTTGCCTGCGGCGGCGCATTTTTCATCGGGGTTTTCCATTTTTCCCCTCCAGCTCTAATATCCTCCTCTTCAGTTCTATCATCCGAAGCTCCCTGTCCACGAGCACCTTCTCAAACTTTTCCAGTTCTGTTACGCGTTTCTGCAATTCATCCGCCTTCTTTTTTATTTCCTCTCCTGCAACCCTTCTCTCAAAGGCGTTTGACATTATCTCCGAAATGACTCTTATAAGAGACACTTCCGACTCCTTCCAGACCCTGCAGGCATTGTCCTCGCTAAGCCCTATTGCGCCATATAAACGATTCCTGACAGTGATCGGTAATATGAGGATCGATCTAACTTCAAGTGCCGTTAAGTAATCGCAGAATTCCTTTGGCAGGCTCCTGATGTCTGGTGAATTGATTATTTTCGCCCCGTCTGTCAGCATTCTTAAAATGGACGGCATCTCAGCCAGACGTACGTTTTGCAGTTCCTGGATCTGGGACTTTACTCCTGTATTGACCCAGCCATAGGTGTTTTTCATGCGCTCCCCGTTGTCAAAACTTTCAAAGAGGTACACTTTGCTCGCATTCGTTAATTTCCCCAGCAACTCCATGACCTGGTTGGTTGTTTCATCGAAGCATTCAATGGAGGTATACATGGAGGATATCTTAGAAATCGCCCCCTGATTTTGCAGTTCCTGTGCAAGCTCACTATACGCAGGATTCAAAGCCTCTTCTCTGTTCTTTCGGCGCGTGATGTCTCTTACAACCACGACAACGCCGGTAACATTAGCCCCGTTGCTGATGCACCGGCCGAATATCTCTGCCGGGATGGTCTTTTTGTTTTTCGTCAGGATATCTATAACATAAGGGTTCACTGACTCCCCTTTGATCCTCCTGTTCAATGAATCCGACGTAAGCTTTAACGAGCCGGGCGAGACAACCAGATCCATCCCTTTGCCGATGACCTCTGCAGCCTTATATCCCGTGACTTCTTCTGCCATGCGGCTAAAAAAAGTGAATCTGCCCCCGGTATCAAGAGAGACTATGGCATCTCCGGCGCTCTCAACGAGATTGCGGTACAATTCCTCGCTTTCCTTGAGCGCCTGCACTGCCTTCCTTCTTTCGGTCACGTCCCTGATGGTCTCGATAGCTCCCAAATATGTCCCGTCCTTATCGAGCAGTGCCGACGCCTTGGCCCACAGATATGCGCCCTTGTAGTTATTCAGCAATGGGATGAATGTTTCGGCAAAAATAGTGTTGCCCCTCCTCTCGACATAAGCATATTTTTTCTTTAATTCTTCCTCCGGCATGTTGAGGAAGTTTATCAAAATAGGCCTTTTCTCTCCATAGAACGGCAAGGCGTACGAGTAATCGGTCTTGCCCAGGATATCGGATTTAGGGACGCCAGTCATTTCCTCGATTGCTTTATTCCATTTTATGACCGTATTATTGGCATCTATCACCAAGGCAGCATCCGGGAGAAATTCAATAATATCATCCAGCTTGACCCTTTTCTGTTCCACCCTTTCCTTTACAACGGCGTACGATTCTGGAACGCCCTTTTTATTGAATCTGATTTCTTCCAAAACAGATGAATTCCCGGTCATATTATCTGAAAAGTCATTGCAGACAGTACCCCGACTCAATACAAGCAAAATCCCCGATGACTCAATAAAAACTATGTACCTTGCTTTATAAATAGATCCCTAACAAAAAGTAATCCCCAGGGACTGTTTTCCCGTATATTATAACATAAACCAAAGGATAATAACACAATGGAAAAGCTGTTCGGCACATCAGGCATCAGGAAAAAAGCAGACGAATTAACTGATGTCTTTGCCTATGACCTGGGGCAGGCTGTCGGCACATATTCCAAAGACAAAAAAATCGTCGTAGGCAGGGATACGCGCAAATCCGGGCCGAGACTGGAATATTCACTTATCCAGGGGATTCTTTCGACCGGAAAAGACGTCGTCCTGCTGGGGATCGTCCCCACGCCGGTCGTAGGAATAGCGGCGATGGACCACGGCACAGGCGTCATGATAACCGCCTCGCATAATCCCCCTGAATATAACGGCTTCAAACTATGGGGACCTAAAGGCGCATACACGGGGAAACAGGAAGACGCGCTGCAGGAGGTATTCTACTCGAAGAAATTCCTTAAAGGAAAAAAGAACGGCATACCCACAGACGAAGATTACATAGACCGATACATCGATCTGGTGCTATCCCGCGTGGGAAAAGTCAAACGCAAGGTAAAGATATTCCTCGACTGCGCAGGAGGCGCAGGATCGGTCGTATCGCCCAGGCTGCTGAAAAAGATGGGATGCGAGGTGATCGCAGTCAACACCAACACGGACGGGGTATTCCCCCACGGCCTGGAGCCAAGAGAAGAGAATTTGCGCGAGACCTGTAAACAGATGAAAGAATCCGGCGCGGAGATCGGGATAGTCCATGACGGGGACGCGGACAGGTCCGCAGCAATAGACAAGGATGGGAAACTGATAGACTGGGACTCTTTCTTATCAGTCCTCGCATACGGGAAAAAGACGGTCGTAACGACGGTCGATGCCTCCATGCGCATAGAAGACGTATGCAAAAAAGTGATACGCACCCCGGTCGGAGACGTGGCCGTTGCCAATGCCATCGTCCGCGAGGATGCAGATTTCGGAGGAGAACCCTCCGGCTCATACATATTCCCGGAAGTCCACATGTTCCCGGACGGGCCATTGACCGCGGCGTTCGTTGCAAAGATGATCTCTGAGAACCGGTTCTATGAAGTGCTAAAAGAGATAAAAGTCTATCCCACGGAAAGGGTGAAGATCCCATGCAGAGAAGGCCAGAAAAAGAAGGCCATGGAAACCCTGAAGAAAAAACTGAAGGGAATGCCGAACGTCGATTACACGGACGGGATAAGGATAGCAAAGCCGGAGGGATGGATACTGATACGGCCTTCCGGGACTGAGTCATATATGAGGATCACTGCGGAAGCGAAGGATAAGAAAGCGTTGAAGGCGATCGTTGACGAAGGCAGGGCGTGGGTGGGTGAGGCGCTGGAATAATCTACTGGTTCTTTCAATTTTCTCCTATTTTTGCCGGTTTTGCCCTTGATGTGTTGTAATAACCAATCCCTTTTATTCTCCTCATCCTAAGTATTTTTCTCTATCAACTTTTTGATGGTGGTTACTGAAAATGCCCGGAAAGCAATTTAAAAAATACGCCATTGGCGATCCCCGCGAGAGGGGAAAAAACGATTCAAGACCTAAGACGCGCGTTATGAAGAAGGAGGGAAACATCATGTCCATCGCCGAGAAGGACATTATTTCCACGCATCCCCTGAATTCCGTCAAGAACGTAGCGAAGCTCATGAAGGATCGCGACGTACGCAGGCTCCCTGTCATAGACGGAGGCACAAGCAGGCTTTTGGGGATGGCTACCGCCATGGACATCATGGATTTTATGGGAGGCGGGCCGAAGTATAATATTATAGTGAAGGATTACAAGGGTAATCTTCCCGCAGCGGTGAACTGTCCCATCGAGAAGATCATGAGGGAGGCAACCTTCCTGGACAAATCCGCGTCTGTTGAGGATGCGGCCAATATCATGTCCAAGAAGCATACCTCGGCGATCCCTATCGTAGAGAGCGCCAAGGACAAGACAGTAATAGCCATCGTCACGGAGCGCGACGTTATGCCCCAGGCTGATTATTTCGGCATAACCGTCGAGGAAGTCATGAAGACCGATCCTATTACTTCAAGTTTGGGCATGATGATATCCGACGTATCCAAGATAATGGTGAGAAACGGATTCAGAAGGCTCCCTGTCATACAGGAAGGGAAGCTCATAGGAGTGGTTACTGTCTTTGACGTCTTAAAATTCCTCGGCTACGGCGAATTCCAGCACACGGATGCTGAAGAAGCCTTCAGCGAGCGCGTAGACGAAATAATGAGCAAAGAAGTCATAACCGTTACCGAGGACCAGGATCTGTCCGACGTGGCGAAGCTTGTCAAGGAGACAGGCATCGGAGGATTCCCGGTGGTCGAAAAGGGTTGTCTGGCAGGTATTGTGACCATTAGCGACATAATAAAGGCCGTTTACCGGTAATCCGGATATTTTTTCTTATTTTTATATACCATTACTTAAATTATTACTCACTTAAAATATGTACTTTTTCTGAGGTTTTTAATTTGGATAAAACAGTTTTTGCAAAACACGAGGTTCTGAGCGCGGAAGAAGCAAAGAAGATTCTGGAAAAATACAAGGTTTCGGAAGACGAGCTTCCAAGGATCAAGAAGGAAGACGCTGCGCTTGTTGACCTGAATTACAATGTGGGCTCTATCATAAAGATAACCCGGAAAAGTGCGACAGCCGACCAGGCAGTGTATTACCGTGTCGTAGTTGATTGATCGTTTATTTCATGTTCGATTTGTGAGCGGCAAGATGAATGTAAAAGACTTCATAAGCAATAAGGACTTTATAAAATTCCAGCTGGACTCTTTTAATTGGCTGATTGATGGTGGACTGCAGGCAGTGATCGATGAAAGGGAGCCTCTGGAGATCGATATCGAGGGATACAAGCTAGACTTCGGGAAGATACGCGTAGGCACCCCCGTAGTCAATGAATCCGGTCAGGGCCCTGAGAGCAGGTACCCGTTTGAATGCCGGCTGCGTAACCTTACTTATTCTGCGCCCATTCTATTGGAGTTCATAGAGAATGGATCGACCGTTGAGGTCGAAATCGGACATATGCCCGTTATGCTCGGAACCAAGATATGCACCCTTTCCGGCATGAGCGAGGAAGAGATGATCGCCCACGGCGAAGACCCCCTCGATCTGGGCGGTTATTTTATAATCAACGGAACGGAGCGGTCTCTTATCATCGTCGAAGACCTTTCGCCTAACAGGATAATAACTAACATCGATGAAGTCGCCGGAAAAGACGTCATAATTTCTAAGGTTTTCTCGGTTCGCCAGGGTTTCAGGTCTCGTGTGACCGTTGAAAGAAGGGACGACGGAAGTTCCGGTACGTTATTTGTTACATTCCCAGGGATACCCAACAGGATTTCCCTTACGACCTTGATGAAGGCGCTAGGCCTGGCTGACGAGGACATTTTGAACATGTTCGACGACGAGCAGGCGAAGCTTGAGGTCCTCATGAACCTGGAACTCAAGGAGACCGACCAGAAGGACGCATTCGAGCAGCTTGGGAAGAGGGCCGGAGCGGGCCACGCCAAGCAATATCAGGCTACAAGAGCAAACCAGGTCATAAACAACTTCCTCCTGCCGCACATCGGCAACACGGAAGAAGACAGGAGAGCAAAGGCGATATACCTTGGCATAATGGCAAGGAAGGTATTGGAACTAGCCGTAGGAAAGAGAGAACCAGACGACAAAGACCACTACTCCAACAAGAGGCTCAGATTAGCAGGAGACCTGATGCAGGAACTGTTCCGCGTCAGCTTCAACAAGATAGCAAGAGACATAAAGTATCAACTGGAAAAGCAGAATGCAAGGCACAGGCAGGTAAACGTTAGAACTGCGGTAAGAAGCAACAACCTGACCGAAAGCATATGCTACGCGCTTGCCACAGGAAACTGGACCGGCGGAAGAGCGGGTGTCAGCCAGGTACTGGACAGGACCAACTACATAAGTTCGCTTGCCCACAGAAGGCGTGTGTCCTCATTATTAAGTAGAAGCCACCCGCACTTCGAGGCAAGAGACCTTCACGCTACGCAATGGGGCAGGGTATGTCCCAGCGAAACGCCAGAGGGGCAGAACTGTGGACTGGTGAAGAACCTTGCCGTAGGCTCGCAGATATCGACAGAGATAGCCGAAGCGCCAATAGCAGAGTACCTGCACAGTTTCGGCATACGCGAAGACACCAAAGACTCCAAGGGAACAGAGATATATCTCAACGGACGGCTGGTCGGAAAGAGAAAGACCGACCCCCAGGCGCTTGTAAAACGCCTGCGCGCTCTTCGAAGAGAAGGAAAGATAGACTACTCTGTTTCCATATCCTACCGCGAAGAGAACAACGAGATACAGATATACGCCGACAAAGGACGTGTTCTGCGGCCGCTGATAATAGTCGAGAACAAAAAGCCGCTGCTGACCGAGACGCATATAAAAGACCTGCAGGACGGCAAAGTCAAATGGATGGATTACGTAAGCAAAGGCATAATAGAATACCTTGACGCAGAAGAAGAGGAGAATGCATACATAGCCGTCAAAGAAGAAAGACTTACGGCTGAAAACACGCATATGGAAGTATCAGCGTCCCTCATACTAGGTATATCCGCAAGCTTTGCACCCTTCCCGGAATTCAACTCCGCGCCCAGGGTCACAATGGCATCGGCCATGGCAAAGCAGTCTCTCGGACTATATGCCGCGAACTACTATATGAGGTTCGATTCCAGGGCAAACGTATTGCACTACCCGCAGGCGCCGCTTGCGAGGACGAACATAACTGATGCGATAAACTATGCCAGAAGGCCCGCAGGACAGAACTTCGTTGTCGCCATTATGTGTTACGAAGGCTACAATATGGAAGATGCCGTCATCCTGAACAAGAGCTCACTGGAAAGAGGGCTCGGACGATCCACCTTCTTCAGGACATACACGACCGAAGAGAGAGGGTACCCAAGCGGACAGCACGACATATTCGAGATACCAGGCGAGAACGTCGAAGGAAACCAGTCCCCTGAGACTTATGGAAAACTGGACGCAGACGGTATAATATTCCCAGACACGGTCGTCGATACGGATGAAGTCCTCGTTGGAAAGACGTCACCCCCAAGATTCCTTGAAGAGATCGGTCCGTACGGAATAGTGGAAGAAAAGAGAAGAGAGAACTCCACAACCGTAAGGCACATGGAATCAGGAGTAGTCGATCGCGTAGTCCTGACAGAGACCCTGGAAAAGAACAAGCTAGTCAAAGTCAGGGTCAGAAGCCAGAGAATACCCGAACTAGGAGACAAATTCGCATCCAGGCACGGACAGAAAGGAGTCGTAGGAATGCTCGTACGCCAGGAAGACATGCCCTTCACAAAAGATGGCATCGTGCCAGACCTGATAATCAACCCGCACGCGATACCCTCCAGAATGACCGTCGGACACCTGCTGGAAATGATCGGCGGAAAGGTCGCCTCCCTGAACGGGAAGCTTGCAAACGCGACAGCCTTCGAGTCGGACCGCGAGGAAGACATGAGAAAAGAGCTGACGAAGCAGGGTTACAAGGCCACCGGAAAAGAGGTCATGTACAACGGAGCAACCGGCCAGAAATTCGAAGTCGAGATATTCATAGGAGTAATCTACTACCAAAAATTGCACCACATGGTCGTGAACAAGATACACGCAAGAAGCAGAGGACCAGTGCAGATGCTGACAAGGCAGCCCACAGAAGGACGGGCAAGAGAAGGGGGTCTCAGATTTGGGGAAATGGAAAGAGACTGCCTGATCGCCCACGGCGCATGCATGATGCTAAAGGACAGGCTCCTGGACGAATCAGACAAGATAGTCGTTCCGATATGCGCAAAATGCGGACTGGTCGCGGTAAAAGACTTCGAGAAAGGGACCATCTACTGCCCGATATGCGGCGACGTTGCGACGAACAATATCGAGATGGCGTATGCATTCAAGCTCCTCTTGAACGAGCTGATGGGAATGTGCATATATCCGAAACTACGACTAAGGGACAAAGCATGAGCCATAAAAGATTCATGAATTAATAAATATATAAACTCTACAAACTCCAAAATGATAGTGAGAAAACAGATCGACCAAATAGAATTCGGCTTGTTCTCGCCGAAGATGATAAAGAAGCTGTCAGCTGTTAAGATACACACACCTAACACATATGACGACGACGGATACCCGATAGAGGGCGGCCTGATGGACCCCCGACTCGGGGTCATTGATCCGGGGATCAGGTGCAAGACATGCGGCGGACGCCTTGGCGAATGCCAGGGACACTTTGGACACGTAGAGCTAACCAGGCCGGTCGTACACGTTGGATACGCAAGAGAGATATATCTGCTCCTAAAAGCAACATGCAGGAACTGCGGACGACTAGTCCTCCCCCCGGCAGACGTTGAGAAATACAAGAATAAAGGCCTGACCGTGAAGATATGGGAGAAATCCGCAAAGATCTCAGACGCACAGGGCAAATGCCCCCACTGCGAAGCAAAGCAGGTAAAGATAAAATTCGTCCGGCCATATTCATATTACGAAGGCGAAGACAGCTTGCTCGTAACCGAAGTGCAGGAAAGATTCGAGAAAATAACCGAAGAAGACGTGCAGGCACTCGGCTTGAATGTCCGGCCCGAGTGGATGATAATGTCCTCGATACCTGTTCTCCCGATAACCGCAAGACCCTCTATAACTTTGGAATCAAGCGACAGAAGCGAAGACGACTTAACCCACAAACTGGTCGACATATTAAGGATCAACCAGAGGCTCGAAGAGAACATAAACTCAGGAGCACCGCAGCTTATCATAGAAGACCTATGGGACCTGCTACAGTACCACGTCGCCACATACTTTGACAACGGAATAACAGGTATTCCCCCGGCAAGACACAGATCCGGAAGGCCCTTACGTACCATAGCCCAGAGGCTTAAAGGAAAAGAAGGCCGTTTCAGGAACAACCTTTCAGGAAAACGTGTCAACTTCTCGGCGAGAACCGTCGTTTCACCCGACCCCAACATCAGCATAAACGACGTCGCAGTACCATACCTCGTAGCAAAGGAACTGACGATGCCCGAGGAAGTGAACGAGCGAAACATCAAAAAGCTGAAAGAATACGTCATGAACGGTCCGGAAGTACACCCCGGAGCACACAACGTAATAACTGCTATAGGAAGAAAGAGGATAATGGACGAGAACAAGACCGAGATAGCAGAAGCGTTAGCCGTAGGCGACGTAGTCGAAAGGCATATTTGCAACGGCGACATAGTGATGTTCAACAGGCAGCCTTCGCTTCACCGGCAATCGATGATGTGCCACTATGTAAAGGTCCTGCCATATAATACGTTCCGTCTGAATACGGCAGTATGCGCGCCATACAACGCCGACTTCGACGGAGACGAGATGAACCTCCACGTGCCCCAGTCCGAAGAAGCAAGAGCCGAAGCGGAGATACTGATGAAGGTACAGGAGAACATAATCTCCCCAAGGTTCGGAAGGCCCGTTATCGGAGGGCGACACGACCACGTCACAGGAAGCTACCTCTTAACAAGGGACGACATAGTCATGACAAGGGAAGAAGCAATGCAACTCACTCTTGGAGTATTGGCTCTTCCGGCAGACAAGAAGAAATTCACAGGAAAAGAGATATTCTCGCTCCTATTGCCCGCTGATTTCGATCTGGACTACAAGGGCAAGATGGGCCCGGTTTCCATAAAGAAAGGAAAAATAGTGTCCGGAGTCATGGACAGCGAAGGACTCGCAGGAAAGCTGCTGAACGAACTCTTCATCAGATACGGCTCCGACGTCGCGCGTGACTACATCGACAACTCTACAAGGCTTGCAATAAGAGCGTTCATGAAATACGGGATGAGCGTCGGCATAGACGAAATAGACCTGACCAAGAAAGAACAGGAAGACATCGACACCCTGCTGCACAAGGCAGAAGACAACGCAGACAAACTGATCAAATCATACCACAAAGGAGAATTGCGCACAATACCTGGTAAATCCCCCGAGGAATCCCTGGAAGACTACATAATGATGGAACTAGGGAAAGCAAGAAGCGAAGCAGGACGCGTAGCAGAAAAAGCAGCCGGCAAGTCTGCAGTAAACTCAGCGCTCATCATGGCAAAGACAGGAGCCAGAGGAAGCGTACTAAACCTGACCCAGATGGGCGGATCAGTCGGACAGCAGGCGGTCAGAGGACAAAGAATCAAAAGAGGATATCACAACCGCACACTGTCGCACTTCCAGAAAGGAGACGTCTCCGCTGAAGCCAATGGATTCGTAAAATCCAGCTTCAAGACCGGATTATCGCCAACTGAATACTTCTTCCACGCGATGGGTGGAAGAGAGTCCCTCGTCGACACGGCTATCAGAACAGGACGAAGCGGTTACATGCAGAGAAGGCTTATCAACGCACTCCAGGACCTGAAGGTCTACAAGGACGGAACGGTCAGAGGAGACGGCAACGTCATAGTCCAGTTCCTCTACGGAGAAGACGGTATTGATCCGATGAAGAAGGGATACTACGAGGAAGCAGCCACCAAAGAAAATTTCGAGAGAGCAAAAGTAGTCTCCGGAGAAGCAGTCGGAACGGTCGCTGCCCAGTCTATCGGAGAACCCGGTACGCAGATGACCTTGAGAACGTTCCACTACGCAGGAGTTGCGGAACTGTCGGTTCCCTTAGGTCTGCCAAGGCTGATAGAGATCATAGACTCCAAGAAGTCCCCGAAGAATGCAGTCATGACTATCTATCTTGACGAGAAGGTAAAGCACGACAAAAAGGCGGCTGAAGAGGTTGCTTCCACATTCCAGGAGAAGTTCCTGCAGGACGTCTGCACTCTGAAGATAAACATAGACGAAAAAGAGCTTATAATAGAGACCAAGGATGCTGACGCAGCGGAGATACTGGAGAAACTGACCGAAGAAAAAGCGGACAACAAGGGTCGGTTCGTCATCCAGAAAAAGACGCTCTCAGACTTGAAGAAACTCATGAACAAGCTCCTAAAGAAGAGAGTATCGGGCATAAAAGGCATAAAGAGGGTCTTCGTAAGAGAGCTCGGTGGCGAGTATGTAATCTACACCGAAGGCTCCAACCTGAAGCCCATACTCAACACCCCCGGTGTCGATGCAAGCAAGATACGCACAAACGACATATTCCAGATATACGAGACCCTTGGAATAGAAGCAGCAAGAGACGCCATCATGGCAGAAGCGATGCAGGTACTGGACGAACAGAACCTGGACGTGGACATAAGGCACATCATGCTAGTCGCAGACCAGATGACAGTAACAGGAGACCTGCAGGCCGTTGGAAGAACAGGTATTTCCGGATCCAAGGAATCAGTCCTTGCAAGAGCCGCTTTCGAAGAGACTGAGAAACACATACTGAACGCGGCCTTGTACGGAGAAGTCGACACATTGGACGGCGTAGCAGAGAACATCATAATCGGTCAGCCCGTACCGGTCGGAACAGGGACTGTCGAACTAGCCGCCAACTGGGAGGCTATGTCCGGCGGAAAAACGTCAAAGAAAGAACCAAAAGGAAAGGAAAAAGAAAAATAAGTAACAAGGAAAAATGAAAGACATAAAAGGAGACATAGGAACTGTATTGAAGACCGGCAAGATATCGACAGGGTCGAAGAATGTTATATCTGCTTTATTAACAGCTAATCCAAAATTAGTACTCATCAGCGGCAACTGCCCAAACGAATTAAAAGAACAGGTTGTCTATTACTCAATGCTGTCGAGTGTTCCTTATTCCGTAACCGATGAGACCAGCATGGAGTTGGGATCTGTATGCGCCAAACCCTTTCCCGCATCAGTCATCGCGGTCATGGACGCAGGCGAAAGTGACATACTTTCGAAATTAAAAAAAGAAACTGAGAAAACAGGGAAGCGATAGGCGATGGGAAAGATACGAATAAACAGCGAAGAGCTGAAATACATGACCCTGTTTGAGACCATGACAGGGGCCACGATAAAAGACTGCATACAAGAAGACGAGTCCATCGGCTTCGTCGTCAAAAAAGGCGACATGGGTCTTGCCATCGGGAAAGCAGGTGCGAACATAGAGCGCGTAAAAAGAGCGCTCGGAAAAGACGTCTGGGTAACAGAGTTCTCAGACGACCTAAACGAATTCATAAAAAACATATTCCAGCCGACAAGAATAAGACAGATAAGGGTCGGCGCATCGGAGAACGAAAAAATAGTCACTCTGGAAGTGTCCAAAAAAGACACCAAAAAAGTGATAGGCCACAACGGCAACCGCATAAAGATGGCAAAAAAGCTGGCCGAGCGGCATTTTTCGATCGATGATATAAAGATAAAATCCGTATACTAATACTCGACAGGAATCAAAATGGGAAATGGAGAATTTGCAGGAAAGAAACTGAACGATATACGCCACAAGCTTAGATGGAAGAAGGCGGATTACGCTAGAAGAGTTCTCAGGCTTAAAGCGAAACACGACCCCCTGGAAGGCGCACACCAAGGAAAAGGAATCGTCCTCGAAAAGGTGGGAATCGAAGCAAAACAGCCTAACTCAGCCATCCGAAAGTGCGTGAGAATACAGCTCATGAAGAACGGAAGACAACTGACCGCATTCGCGCCAAGGAACCGGGCGATAACCTTCATCGAAGAACACGACGAAGTGATGATCGAAGGACTCGGCGGAAGAAAAGGACGATCGATGGGCGATCTGTCCGGCGTCAGATACAAAGTCATAAAAGTCAACGACATCTCCTTGAACGAACTGGTGCATCACCGGAAGGAGAAGCCTAAGAGGTAAACCCCTCTTCTTATTTTTAAATTTGTTTTTTTATATTATTTACCTCACTTTTCGCTTTCAAAGAGAATCTTAAGTAAAATGATGAACGATTTGATAAACAACGCCGTTGCGAACATAAAGAACAGCAGCAGGATAGGCAAGGAAGAAGTAATGGTTGCTCCTACGTCAAAACTCCTGATAGACGTTCTGAAGATATTCCAGAAAGGCGGATACATAGGAGAGTTCGAAGTGCTCGAAGACAAGAAAGGCGGACAAGTCAAAGTCAAGCTGATAAAAAGGATAAACGACTGCGGAATAATAAAACCCCGTTTCCCCGTAGGATTTGAAGAATACGGCAAATGGGAGAAAAGATACCTTCCGGCAAGAGACTTCGGGATAATCGTGGTGACGACCCCCAAAGGCGTCATGACCCACAAGGAAGCCAAAGAACTTAAGACCGGCGGAAGACTCATAGCTTACGTTTACTGAATGGAAATGGCCAAAGAAACAACCGTAAAAGAGAAGAAAGAGGCTAAGCCAAAGAAACCCGAACTTTTTGTGGTAATCCCCCAGGGAGTAACCGCATCAGTTGACGGAAACCTTGTGAAGGTCAAAGGCGCAAAAGGAGAGATATCCAGAAAATTCGTGCTCCATGACCTGGTCATCGAAAAGAGGGATGACAAAATAGTCGTTATATCCCCCTCTACAAGGAAGGCAGACAAAGCAAAAGCAGGAGCCATACACGCCCACATAAGGAACATGATCGCAAGCACGTCTAACGGCGTCGTGTACAAGATGAAGATAGTGTATTCCCACTTCCCCATGAACGTAAAGATCCAGGGAGACAAATTCGTCATAGACAACTTCCTAGGAGAAAAGCACCCCCGGAAGGCCAAGATCCTAAAGAACGTAACCGTGGAAGTAAAAGGACAGGATGTGACCCTGAAGGGCATAGACAAAGACATAGTTTCACAGACTGCCGCGAACATAGAGCAGATCACGAAGATCACAAAAAGAGACTTGCGTGTTTTCCAGGACGGTATCTACATCACTGAAAAAGACGGCAAACCCATCAAATAATACTAAAAGACAGAATGGCTACGGAGAAAAAAACAGCTGCTGAGGCAAAAGGGAAGAAGAAAGAGGCTGAAAAGTCAGTTCCCAAAGTCGAGAAGAAAGCAGTAGAAGCTCAGCACGTTAAAAAGGAAGAACACGCAAAAGAGCATGCAGCAAAGCCTGAGCATACAAAGGCCGCGGAGCATGCCAAAAAGGATCATTCCGAGGAAAAGAAGCATCCTGCTCACAAAGAACACGAACACAAAGAACACGAGCACGCAAAAGAGAAAAAGACGGAAGAGACCAAATCCGAAGAAAAAGAATCACCCAAGAAACCGGCCAAAAAGACATCAGAGAAAGCCAAGGCGGAAAAAGACAAGAAGCCGGAAAAGAAGAAAAAGGAGAGAAAGATAAAGCCCGTAGAAAAAATCGAATTCTTAGGCGACAAAGCATTATCAAAAGAGGAAAACACTCTTCTGTCCAAGAAAAAGGGCAAGCCCAGATTCATCAGGCAGGAATTCCACAAGCTCCCAAGGCTAAAAGAAGTATGGAGAAAAAGCCGCGGAATCGACAGCAAGAAACACGAAGGAAAAAGAGGCAAAGGAGAGACCCCGCAGGACGGATATAAGAACACCGCGGAAATAAGAGGCATCACTCCCCAGGGATTCTTCCCCTATGTCGTCAGGAACATAGCCGACCTGGACAAGATAGACACGAAAAAACAGGCAGCAGTAATAGCCGCAAGCGTCGGAAGAAAGAGCCGAAATGAGATAATAAAGACTGCCAACGGCAAGAAGATCACCATATTAAATCCAAGGAAAGGAGAGAGGGGCAAGAAATGAACCTGACCACGCAGAAAAGACTCGCAGCCGAGATAATGGAAGTGGGCATAAACAAGATATGGATCGATCCCGCGAAGACCGAGGACGTATCAAGAGCCATAACCAGGGATGACATAAGGCATTTCATATCAAATGGTGCGATAATAGCCGAGCCTGATAAAGGGAATAGCAGAGGTCGATTCAAGAAAGAACAGGCCCAGAAGAAGAAAGGAAGGCGCAAGGGGCACGGTCACCGTGCTGGAAACAAGGGCGCAAGGACCCCCAAGAAAGCCAAATGGGTCAACAAAGTGCGTGCGCTTCGCGCAGAACTGCGCGAGATGAAGAAAGAGAAGAGCATAAAGATATCTTATCGCAAAGCTTACCGCCAGGTAAAAGGCAATCTATTCCACAGCAGAAGACACCTGAGGGAAAACGTAGGAATAAAAAAATAACATTCACGCAAGATGGCACAAGGAGCAAGTTACGTAGTCCAATATAGAAGAAAAAGAGCGGACAGGACCAACTATAAGAGCAGGCTGGAAATGCTCAAATCCAGGAAACAAAGACTGGTAGTGCGAGCTACAAACAAAAGAATACTGGTCCAGATGATAAAATACTCAGAAGAAGGAGACCAGGTAACTGTTATCTCGGATTCCAACGAACTGGTAAAATACGGTTGGAAATACTCGGGTAACAACCTCCCCGCTGCGTATCTGGTAGGATTCCTGTGCGCAAAGAAAGGCATAGCGACAGGGAACACAGAAGCGGTACTAGACATTGGATTACAGGCCAGCATAAAAGGCTCAAGACTGTATGCTGCGCTCAAAGGAGCAATAGACGGCGGGTTACAGATGCCTGCAGGAGAAAAAGTATTCCCCGACCCCAAGAGACTGTCAGGAGCACACATAGCAGAATACGCATCCAAGCTCGGCAAGGAGGAATACGAAAAGAAATTCTCCGGGTACATCAAAGCCGGAGCGGACCCCAAGAACATATCCATATCATTCGAAGAAGTAAAGAAGAAAATAGAAGAATCCGTTCATAAAACATCCAAAAAATGAAGCCCAGAGATAGAATACGAAGGGACGATGATGCAGACTCCAAAAGAGATCTTTCACTATGGATGCCCAGAACAGAACTGGGCAAGAAGGTCAAAAGCGGTGAAATAACCACGATGCAGCAGGTAATCGAACTTGCAATACCAATAAAAGAAGTAGAAGTCGTGGACAAGCTCATACCTGATATGAGCGAAGAGATAATAAACGTAGGCCGCGTACAAAGAGTAACCGACTCAGGGCGTAGGATGCGTTTCCGCGTCGTCATGGCCGTTGGGAACAAGAATGGATACGTAGGCGTCGGGGAAGCCACAGGAAAAGAAGCAGGTCCGACAATACGAAAAGCGATCGAGCGAGCCAAACTCAATATCAAAGAAGTCAAAAGAGGCTGCGGAAGCTGGGAATGCGGATGCGGAGCACCCCACACGGTACCATTCAAAGTAGACGGAGACGGGGGAAGCGTCAGAGTATCTCTTTCACCCGCGCCCAAAGGAACCGGCCTAGTATCCGGAGAAATCGCAAGAAAGATACTCGCACTCGCCGGGATAAAAGACGTATGGGTACACACCCTCGGGCACACGAGAACGAACATCAACTTCGCCCACGCAGTAGTCGATGCGCTCGTCAATACGAACAACGTAAAAATAGGAGCAGACGAGATAAAGAACTTAGGCGTGATATCAGGTTTAAGCACAGTCAAGGAAGATGGAAAAGTCCAAGAAGTCACAAACTAAGGAAGAAAAAGGAATAGGTGGAAAGCTAGTGCTCATAAGGATCAGAGGCAGGGTGCACCTTCGGCAGACCATAGACGATGCGCTAAGGCACCTCAATCTGAATACCGTAAATTCCTGCACGGTCATCGATAACGTCCCTGAATACAAGGGCATGGTAAACCAGGTGAACGACTATGTGACTTGGGGAGAGATAGACGAAGCAACCTTCGAAAAGCTCCTAAAAGAAAAAGGACGAATCGCCGGAAACAAAAAGCTGGACGACAACTACATGGCCGCGAGGACCAAATACGGCTCGGTCAAGGAATTCGCTCAAGCCTGCATGAAGTCCCAGGCCAAGATATCAGATATCCCGGACCTCAAACATATGTTCCGCTTAAACCCCCCAGTCGGAGGCCATGAGCGAAAAGGCATAAAGAAACCATACGTCCTCGGAGGCGCATTAGGATACCGGGGCAAAGACATAAAAGAACTCATAGAGAGGATGATGTAAATGGCTCAGAAAGACCGTAAGATTCAAAGCAAAAGAGGCACCAGAAGCTGCGGATGGGGCAACACCCAAAAACACAGGGGAGCCGGAAGCCGCGGCGGAAGAGGGATGGCAGGATCCAACAAGCAGAAATGGTCCTATGTCAGCAAATACATGCCCGACCACTTCGGAAGATCAGGATTCAAAAGACCTCTCAAGATGCTCCACGATGACAAGACAATCAACGTCTCAGACATCAACCGCATGGTAAATGACGGGGACATAGCTTCAACTGATAAAAAATACATAATAGACCTCGCAGCTATGGGCTATGACAAACTCCTGGGTTCGGGGAAAGTAACCTACGCGCTGGAGATAAAGGTCGCCAAATCCTCAAAATCCGCTATAGAAAAAGTAGAGAACGCGGGAGGAAAGGTTGTAGTTCTGGAAGAACAGACCGTTGCACCAGTTTCGAAATAAAGACCCTGGTTAATATATGTGCACAATATATATGCACCTATGCCTTTATTTCTTATAATTTTTACTTGAGAAAATGAATCTGGAATTCGTACGTCCTCTAATTAAATTCATACCCGAGATACGACTGCCGAAACGACACATCGCTTTCAAGGAAAAGCTTATGTGGAGTACTGCGATACTGGCCCTGTTCTTCATAATGGGTAATATACGGCCCATCGGCGTATCCGCAGTAGACCTCCCGGTTTCCTACCGCTCGTTCCAGATAATCTTTGCCAGCAACATGGGAAGCCTCGTCTCAGTAGGGATAGGCCCCATAGTCACGGCATCCATCGTACTACAGCTCCTGGTCGGTTCAAAGATGCTCGACATCGACCTCACAAAACCAGAAGGAAAAGCGCTGTTCCAGGGAACGCAAAAGATACTCACCGTAATAATCGCATTCTTTGAAGGCGCAGCAATAGTGATCGGATTCCACCTCGGACGGGAATACCTGACATCGATCGGCAGACAATGGGCCCTGTCGGACCCGATAGTCATGTCCGCCATATTCCAGATAGCAATGGGCTCGATCATACTCATGTACCTGGACGAGATAGTCTCCAAATGGGGAATCGGTTCAGGTATCGGATTATTCATAGCCGCAGGCGTATCACTGCACATAATCAGCGGAACATTCGGTTTCCTCGGCTTAATAGACCCAGTAAACTACAGCGGCCAGCTGGGGAGGATACCAAACGTCCTATCAATGCTCCTAAACCAAAACGCGGACATGTGGGCAATGTTCATATTGATGTTCCCGGTCATAGCAACCATCGTCGTGTTCCTCGTGGCGGTATACGCGGAATCGATGCGCCTGGAAATACCTCTCTCCTACGGAGGAGTCCGCGGAGTCGGAGGACGCTATCCGCTAAAATTCTTCTACGTATCCAACATCCCGGTCATACTCGCGGCGGCGCTTCTGGCAAACGTGCAGATGCTTCCCACGATCGTGGGAATAGACCTGCAAAGTCCTTTAGCCTATGACCAGATGAATATACTCCAGCAGGGCGTATCCACGTTCGTGCAATACGTCACCATAGGGCAGCTAAGCGGAACCACAGGAGATCCCGGAATACTAAACCCCGCCAACCTGTACATGCTCACGAACCCGCAGGTCATACTGCACTTAATAATATACACGACAGTCTTCCTGCTGTTATGCGTACTCTTCGGCAAATTCTGGGTGGAGACGACAGGCCTTGGAGCAGACCGCGTAGCAGAGCAAATACAGAAAGGCGGAATGCAGATCCCAGGATTCAGAAGAGATCAGCGCGTCGTAGAACGGGTACTCAACAGATACATACCCCCGATAACGATCATCAGTTCCATAGCTGTCGGAGCACTAGCAGTAGGCGCAGACCTCCTGGGCGCTATGGGCAGCGGAACAGGGATACTCCTTACAGTCGGCATACTCTACAGGCTCTACGAAGAAATAGAGAAAGAACAGATGGCAGACATGCATCCAGCATTCAGAAAGTTTATGGGCAAAGTATAATCAGGTTCTGACTGTGTTGATCCACAAAGTGAATTCTATTTTCTTTCTTTTTCCGTCAACGCTTTTTCTTTACTTTCCATAAAGAAAGAAAAAGGGTTGGAGAGAAATAGAGAAAGAACAGATGGCAGACATGCACCCTGCGTTCAGAAAGTTTATGGGCAAGGTGTAAATTCAGTGAGTTGAATATTGGGGGTTGTTCTTATTTTTTCTTTCTTTCCGACAACGTGCTGGCTCTAAAGCCGGCAGTGTTGACTTATCTGCGGCTTCTATTATATTTTTCTTTGTTTTATAGCGGCGTTGTCAACCTGTCCAGCACTTTCAGAAGCTCTGGGTTTTTCGTTTTAAGCAGGTCGTCGCAGGATAGCATTTTCGCATCCGGGAGATCCCTTAGGGTCTTGCCGAATCCGCTCCTGTTCTTGATTATCTCCGGGAATAGCTCCTCTATTCCAGTATAGGTCCTTTTGATATCCGCAACCCAGCGATCTTCTTTAATGTAAGGCACGTATTTTCTGTATTTCTCAAGGAACTTCTCCTGCTCTTTCAAGGCCTTATCAATAGGCGGGCCGATATGCTGTCTCACCCTGGGAAGGCAGAATATCTCCAGGTCAAATAGGATAACCGACATGCTTTCCTCGTCGGTCCATATCTCTGATTTAAGGACCTTAAAATTTTGCTCCTCTATTTTTTTTGTCACAGAATCCTGCGTCTTACGTAGCTGTGAATAGAGCATGTTTGGATTGATCGCCTTGTGCGTGAATTCAAGCGCGACAAGTTTCGTGCCTCGTTCTTCTATCTTCTTTTTAAGCGCTTTTCTGTCCGGCACGATCCTTTCATCCGGGAAGAAATATTTCCTGTCCGGACCTATAATAAATTCTCTTGCTGCGACAATGTACTCGGAGAGCTTCTGCTTTGACACGGCGGCGGCAGCGTTCCTGTCCTTGTCCACAGGGTCGACGATGATGAGGTCAGCTCCCTTGAAAAAATAGCCGATAGCGCCGATATCCTTCCAGAGGTTTTCCGGGTCAAGGGCCTGTCCGAATCTCCAGTCCGCCGCAGCCGAGAGTACCTTTTCAAATGAGCCGTAGTTTATTACCAATAATTCGGCCAGATACCCCGAGAAGCCCCGTACCTTTTCCTCCGCTCCGTACACGTCTGCTCCCTTCATGAATTGCTTGAGGAGCCTGATATTGTCCCGCATCAGGGGGTCTCTTGCAAGCTTCTTCTTGACGTAATGCGTGTGATAAGGCGTGCGGTCCACTGCGGACTTCACCTCTTTTGTGTCATAGCAGGGAACGATCTCAATCATGTGCCTGCCGAACGTCCCGGAGATATAAGGATGCTCGGCGTAGTCGATCTCATAGGGTATCTCCAATTCCGCGAAAACTTTCTTCCCAATATCCAGTCCGCGTTTTTCCAGTTCCTCCCGGGACGTATCCTCGGGGAACATTATGAAAATGTCAATATCCTTATTGTTCCGAATGTCCGTACCCTTCGCAAGAGACCCCACGAGTATCGGCGTAACATCATACTTGCGCAGGCGCTTGCTTATGTCTTCGACGAGCTTATGCTCTTCTGCGTGTTCATCCTCAGTTGGGGTGATCTCCTTTAAGATCTCTTTAAACAGTTTTTCCATCTTTATTCTTTTGAATCTTGTTTTGAAAAAAGACTAATCGCCATTTTAACTGAAATAAACATCGTTAAAAGCAATAAAATAAGGTTTGGTAACTCGGTCCATAGTTTCGATGTGCTTGGAATGGAGACGTTGACGACGTACCAGTAAGTAATTGAAATGAATACGAATAACAAAAGCAAGTATAACAAGAATAATAATATTAATCTCTTACCTCTAAGTTCTGTAACTGCTTTTTGATGAGAGATTATGCTATT
Organism: Candidatus Altarchaeia archaeon; assembly: GCA_049299895.1. Taxonomy (GTDB): domain Archaea; phylum Altiarchaeota; class Altiarchaeia; order IMC4; family QMZM01; genus CAIYYO01. The sequence goes on along the minus strand of JBAQYF010000026.1, from coordinate 85,105 downwards.
GGACAACTCTGTCATCCAGTTATTGATTCTGGTTTTGTCTACAGGGATCATAAAAAGAATTATCACTATGAAAATGAGATAACTCGGTTCATTAGTATCCCTAAAAGAGAGCAGTGACATTTCAATTAGCAGGAAAACTATCAATAACGCCGAAATTTTAATTGAAGTAACAATATACATGAATATTTCATTGTGTAGGAATCTGGCGTTTTTGCTATTGTTTCTGTCAATAATTTTATAGACTACGTACCCATTTGCTATGGCTAAAATAAATAGTAAAACGGAGAAAATAAGTGAATCAATAGGTATATCTGGGCTCTTGCTTACTCCACCTACGAACGAAAAAAAGGGGAGTATTAATGCAATAAATGCAAGAAATGCGTTGATAACTGAAAAAAGGCCAATTGTTATGGATAAAATGATTTTATCAGAAAACTGGAACTCCTTCAGCAACTTCAACTTGTCTTTATATACATACCTTCCGAGGACAATTGTGTATCCCACTAATAAAAAGAAAAGCATCATTCCTAAAACAATGTAAGCATTTTGTCCTAAAAAAAATTGGAGAATTTTTTCTGAGACATCCTCTGAAATAGTGGGTGAAAGGGTTATATCCATGTTTTAAGACTGTTTATTCTAACAGTTTAGCTCCACTTGCCGTCTATCTTCGTTTTACATTTAGGGCAGGCGTCTTTTATTATCTTGTTTTTTAGGATGTTATATGACTCCCTGTTCACGAGCAGTTCACCGCAATTAGGGCAATACGTGTTCTCTCCCGAATCGCCTGGAAGGTTCCCCGCGTAAACGTATTTTAGGCCTGCCGCGATCCCGACATCTCTTGCGTCCCTCACGGCTTTCGGCGCTGTCGGGGGTTTATTCAATAATTTATAATCCGGGTGGAACCTGCTTATATGCCAAGGCGTTTCCTTTCCCAGTTCTTTTGATATGTATTCCGCGATGTCTCTTATCTCCTCTTTTGAATCGTTTATACCGGGTATGAGGAGGGTCGTTATCTCCACCCACACGCCCTGTTTCTTCAACTTCTTCAGCGAGTCAAGGACCGGCTGCAAACGGGCGCCGCACAGGTCTTTGTACGTATCGTCCCTGAATGTTTTAAGGTCTATGTTGGCGGCATCGAGCAGCGGATGATATGCGTCAAGCATCTCCCCTGTCATGTAGCCGTTAGAAACAAACAGGTTTGAAAGGCCTGCTTTCCTTGCCAGTTTCGAAACCTCATATGCGTACTCAAAAAAAATCGTGGGCTCGGTATATGTATAAGCGATGCTCTTGCAACTACTTTTTCCGGCCAATTCGACGATCGTCTCAGGTTCGATGTCCGTTCCCATGATGCCTCTGCCCTCCCTTGGCGCCTGGCTTATGTCCGAATTCTGGCAGTTCCTGCACCCGAAATTGCAGCCTGCAGTCGCTATTGAATAAGCGTAACTCCCGGGCAGATAATTATAGAACGGCTTTTTTTCTATCGGATCGACGTGAGCCGCTATTACCTTTCCATAGACGAGCGAATAAAGCGTTCCTTTGACGTTCTGTCGCACGCCGCACACTCCCTTTCCGCCGTCCTTTATATTGGAGCAGCGGTGGGCGCACAGGAAGCAGTCGACCTTCCCCGGCTCTCCCTTCTTATAAAGCATCGCCTCTTTCATCAGAATACTCCTTTTCTCATTAATTATTGCCTAGACCAAATAAATTACATGCAATATCTGAAGATTCCCGAGGAAAGGATAGCGGTACTGATAGGGGAGCGAGGATGCATCAAAAAAGACCTGGAGCAGAGGACCAATACAAAGATAGCAATCGAGGAAACGAGCGTTAACGTCGAGAGTTCCAAAGGAAACTCCATGGAAGAGCTTATCGCCGGGAACATAGTTCTAGCAATCGGCAGGGGCTTTAATCCAGAGATAGCTTTCAAACTAATCAACGATGACTACACCCTTGAGATACTGCATTTGCATGATTACGGGAGCACCCCGAAATCACTGGAACGCATAAAGAGCAGGGTCATAGGGGAGAAGGGACGGTGCAGGAAGAACATAGAAGAACTCTCCGGGGCCTACCTCTCCATATACGGCAAGACCATTGCCATAATAGGCTCGTTCGACGATACGGCCCTCGCAAAAGAAGCGATCCTCCTCCTGATCGACGGCGCAAGGCACGCTTCCGTATACCGCATGCTGGAGAAGACCCGCGCGGCGAGAAGGGACGTTCCCTGGAGCGGGGAAATACCGAAAAACTGAAACATTTTTTCTTTTTTTGTGGCCGATGTATTCTTGTTTTTACACATTTAAAGGCGTAATCTAATCATTAAACAAGGCCATTTCAGGGCCGCTTAATCAAAATGGATGTGGAAGCAACAAACGTAAAAGAACGGTCCGCAGACGATCTATTCAAGGATTTTAAAGAAGTATCGATTACTGAATTCTTCCGAAAGAATAAAGCACACCTGGGCTACTCCGGAAAGGTGAGGTCTCTTACGACGATAATACACGAACTCGTAACAAACTCCCTGGATGCGTGCGAAGAATCGGGGATCCTCCCGGAAATCGAAGTGGAGATAAGGGAGATCGGAAGCGAACATTACAGGTTCCTGGAAAGGGACAACGGCCCCGGAATACCCGTGGGGCACATATCGAACGTCTTTGCAAAGATGCTCGCGGGAACAAAATTCCACCGGAACGTTCAGCTCAGAGGACAGCAGGGTATCGGGGTATCCGGAGTGACCATGTTCTGCCAGATGACGACCGGTAAACCCATGCGCATAAAAACCTCCACGGGCGACGGAAAAGTCAACGCGGTAAAACTCATGATAGACATAACCAAGAACTCTGCGGACATGATAGAGCAGACCGAGTACAGTGAGTACTGGCGCGGAACGGAGATAGAAGGCGAGGTAAAAAGCGTCAAATTCAACCTGTCCGATACCGGGCCATATGAGTACCTGAAGAGAACGGCCCTTGCAAACCCGCACGCGAGGATATCTCTCATAGACCCTGAAGGGCGTAAAACAGTATTCGAACGTTCCGTGGACGTCATACCCAAGCCCCCGGAATCGCAAAAGCCCCACCCCAAGGGTATAGAAGTGGACGATCTTGTGAATCTTTCCAAGCAGACGAGCGCAAACAAGATCAGTTCTTTTTTAGTTGGCGAATTCTCCCGTATGAGCAGCGGCAAAGTAAAGGAGATACAGGAACTGATAGGAAAGGAGAAACGGGAAGTAAAGGGGCAGATAGTCGAAGTCTACAAGCTCGACATGAACAAGAATCCCAGGAAGCTTACGTGGGCCGAATGCGAAGAGATAGTAAAAGCAATTGAATCCATCAAGTTCCTCGCCCCGGCAACAGAGGGGCTGCAGCCCATTGCCGAGGACCACATAACAAAAGCGGTACTCAATATCCTTGACCCGGAATTCCAGTTCGTCCTGACAAGGCCCCCGAAGGTCTACTCCGGGGGAATACCCTTCCAGGTGGAAGTCGCTCTTGCATACGGAGGACATGCCGGAAGGCCGGTAGAAGGAGGGATAAAAGCGGAGATAATGAGATTCGCCAACCGTTCACCTCTGCTGTTCGACGCAGGAGGATGCGCTCTCACGGAGGCGGTCAAGGAAGTGGACTGGAAGCGTTACGGGATAAAGGAATTTGATAACTCCCCCATAACAATTTTCATAAACCTGATATCCACCTACATCCCGTACACGTCCGCTGGAAAGCAGACGGTCGCCTACGAAGCCGAAGTCGTAAAAGAGATAAAATTCGCACTGATGGATGTCGCAAGAAAATTCCAGATGTTCTACTCCCGGCAGAGACGCGAAGGAGAAAAGGAGGCAAGAAGACAGATGCTCCTAAAATACGGAACAGAGCTGGCCGAGGGACTGGCTAGATTGTCCGGGAAGAACGTTGACGCCAAAAAGGTGTACCAGGAGCTTACCACACTTATAGAAGAGAAGATAAAACTCGCAAACGAGCTTGAGATGCTGGAAGACGCAGAGGACGAGAATGGAGCGGCAATCCCCCTGGAAGCTCAGGGAGACGTATTGATCGAGGGTGAGTCGGAGGAGAAGGAGGAATAAAATGACCAGAAGAGAAGAAGTAATATCCAGGTTGGCCACATTCGGGGACGAACTGCTTGAAGAAATAAAGAAGAACGAAGTGCCCAAGATGAAGGTCCCCCAGAGAGGCTTAAACAACGTGGTATTCAATCCCTCGACGAACATCTTAGAACTCGGAGACAAAAAATCCACAAGAAACTACATGAATCTGGCCCACACAAAAAAATTCATGCAGAGCGTCCTGATAGCCGCCAAATGCAAGGAACTCGTGGACAGGGACAAGACGGCCAGCATCAGGGAATTGTATTACCAGCTAAAACATGCGATAGCCGAGACCAAGGAAAACACCTTCGAAGGACAGGACGAATCAGACCCGCTCATAGTCGACTTGGAAACAATGCTCGGAGTACTCCGTGAAGAACTACATCTGAAAGCAGACGACAAAGGGACGATAATCGGAAAGATAACCATCGAAGACTCCGGAGACAAGATAGATTGCTCAAAACTCGGAAGAAGCGGTCTAGCTATTCCATCTATCGTCGAGCACTACAAATTCACCGACGTGAAAGCGGATTACGTCCTGGTCATAGAAACAGCAGCGATGTTCGACCGGCTGGTAGAAGAAAAATACCACATAAACAACAACTGCATAATGATGGCCACCAAAGGGCAGGCCGCCCGGGGAATAAGAAGGCTCGTACACAGGATAAACACGGAACTAAAGCTGCCAGTCATCGTATTCACGGACGGAGACCCGTGGGGATACTACATCTATTCGGTCCTGAAAGCAGGATCCATGGCCCTCGCCCACGAATCCAGAAGGCTGGGAACCCCGAACGTCCAGTTCGTCGGCATGACCATGACCGACATAAAGGAATACGGCCTCGACAAAGTGACAGAGAAATTAAAAGACGTAGACAAGAAGAGGATATCCGAACTACAGGTCTATCCGTGGTTCCAGAAAAAGGAATGGAAAGAGGAACTGCAGCTCATGGTGGACATGGGAGTCAGGTTGGAACAGCAGGCCCTTGCCTCCAAGTCGTTAGAATTCGTGGCCGAAGAATACCTGCCTGAGAAAATAAAGAAGAAGAAAATGCTGCCTTAGACAGCAGGCTTTTTTTTTCTTTCTGTTTTTTTAGGGATAGAAGCCATCATATTAAACGCTATCCCAAAAATGAAAAACCAATTAGTCCTGGCGCTCGCCATTCTGTTATTCGCCTGCGGATGCGTGCAGGAAAACACGCAAACAGAGACAACAACCACTACGACCCAGGAACCGGGTACTACGATTCTTCAGACTACCTATGGAGTAACTACCACCTCTTATGCTATTACAACTACTACAATCCAACAGGCCGGAGAATTGGAAGTGCACGAATGGGGCGTTCTCCTGGGCCAGAGCCTGGATACGTCATATGCGTTGTTGTCCGCACCAACCACTTTACCCGATCTCCCAGTAGTAAAAGAGCCTGTAATATACATTCATTCCGAAGACGCAGGTTCATTTGACGCGAAAGTTGTTTTCAGAAGCGGGTGGCCGACGGAATCATATCCTGCGGCGGAATCCGCCGATAATTCCTTCGTATGGGAGAACGTGCAGATCACGGGAGAAGATAGCGGAATAACGTATCCGTCCGGGATCCTCACGGATATAAACAACGTTGATGCGGATACCCTGCAATACAGGAAACAAAAAAGCAGGTCCCTCTTCTATGAAGGCGTGATAAACTACGAAAACAAAATACGCCTGATATATAACGCGGACAAAAAGGAAGCGCTCATCGAAAACAAGGGAAGCTATCCAGTGTACGACCTGATAGTAATCGTTCCGTCTAATTACAACAAGCTCCTTGGAAAGAACATATACTCCGACCTCGTACCGAAGATAGGAGCCGGAGAGACGGTCACTGTTCCGCTCCGGCAGGTTCCGGCAAAAGTCGATTATGCCGGAGACCTGATAAAACTTGGGTATGCAAGAACAGAAGCGCAGGCATTCGCAGACATCTGGGAAGACATATTCCAAAAGATCGAGACAGGCAAAGGAAACCTTGTCTATCGTTTGTCGCAGGATGAATACGACCGTCTGATAGAACTGAAAATAACTCCTGAACCCGCGAAGACCATACGCTCTTTGTATGTGCTGGTAAAACTCACCGGGAAGGATACTCCTCAGCCGCCTGTGATCGGTACAGGTTTTGGCATATACCAGGGACAGAACCCGGTAATATCGGAAGATGACATCGTCTCCTACAACAAGACAAATCACGTAATAAAACTCACGGAGGACGGACTGCGCGTGATGCGCTCCAAGATACTCTACGAAGAAGAGGACGGGAAACTCGTGCCGAAACTCGGAGGCCTCTACCTGAAGGCGTTTTCAGTCAGGATCGACGGAGTAGAGATATACTCCGGCACGTTCTGGTCAAGCCTATCCTCTTCTTCAAACAGCGGGATCGTACTCCTGGACATCCTGTCGATAGTATCCGACGACTCCGTAAGGATAGATGCAGGCTACCCCGGACCCTCATATTATAAAGGAGTAGACCCAAGAAATAACACAAAAATAATGCAATACCTAAGAGATAAAAACAAGTTAGTGGAATAAAATGGACTACATAAAAGACCTAATCACCGGAAACGCAAACCAGGAACATGTGCACGCAAAATTCGTCAAATACAGCAAGGGAACCTTTGCAGGCCCAATGATCAGCGTAAAGAAAGCCGGAAATTCTTTGAAGATAAACGGATCATACGAATACACAGATACTCTGGTTGGCGTCATTCTCAAGGCGAGCGCCGGGAAGATCATGGCCGCAGGAAACGTCTTTTCAAAGAACGAAATCAAGACCGACCTTGCCTCCAAATCAAAAAAGAAGCTAGGAGTATACATCACCGAAATAAAGGGTGAAGCGGACGCAAAGGCCCTTCTGGAACTGTATAATGCGAACAAGGAAGCAACGTTCTATCTGGACTTGCAGTCCGGCAAGGCAAAACTGAAAACAAAAAAGAAGCCGCCGAAGCCCGGGTCGCAGAAAGACGGGGAATTCTTCACCTCTACGCTGGATGCCGGAATGGCAGATGCGGTCGCAAGCGACGTATGCTTCGATTGCGGAAAAAAAGACTATAAGGAGATGATGGTCTCGCATGAATTCACGATCAGTGAACTCGTCATACCGGAGCAATACAAGAACGATGCCGCTAAGGCACGGTTAAATGCGAAGCGGAAGGGGACGATAACGCGGAAAACCGTAGTGGACGGCGCAGTGAACGAAACGAAAAAGGAGTTATTGGTCTGATATATCCGGGCGCATCCCCCGGGTCCTTGGATGTATAACCCCCTAATCAGTTGACGCATTTAACTGGAAATTCCCGGATTCAGGATATGCCTGACCTTTTTATTCCTAGATTATCAATTTGTTACATACCATGGATTCCGCTGAAACCTGGTTTGGGGGGATGTTTAGGAGGCCCGGCCTGAGAGGGTCGATATATCTTGGCCTGTCGGTTATCCTTATCTTATGGGTCGCTCTGTTCCTGCAAGGCGACATATGGTTGCGCCTGATCCTGGGGGCGTTGATAGCAATAGCTGCAATTGGGTTTGTGTTCTTCAACTGGGGTTCTGTCATATTCTGGAACGGCTATAAACCATTCGTCTTCTACCTGGTAGCGAAGGGACAGGAAGATACTGAGGTTAAAGAGGCTTTATCCCTGTTCGACGACCCCGGGGTCAAGGTCTCGGTAGTTGAACTGCCGCGTGATGAAAGTATCGAGTTTTTCCTCCACCGCATAAAGATCTACAAAAAAGACATGTCTGCGATGGCGTCTTCAGGAAAAATCGTTCCTGCGCACTTACTCGAGTCCTATGAAGACTGTAGTAAGCTGCTCCGTTCGGTAAAAGAAAGCGGGGGGCATGTTCTTGTGCTGAGCGTAGTCTTCGACACCTCTCGGATAAGCCAGCAGAATGCATCGCAGATGGTTCGAAAGGCAAAAGATATTGGTTTTATTTGAACTCCCTCCTAGAAGCGTATTGCTTTTTATACTTGATTAATAAAATTTTCTTGTTGCATTAAATCGAGATGACACTCCATCACATTATCAAAAAAGGAGTCGGCAGGCATCTGTCCAACCTCGAATCTGCCTTGCTCTGGCGGGGCCTGAGGTCCTACATCTTCCACGTCGACGCGGATTCGGAAACCAGCCCCAAGATCAAAAAGATCAAGATGGCACTCAGCCACCCCGGGATATGCTGCTCGGTGGAAGAATTGTCCGCGGGGGATGCGAGGCACGTTATGGAAGAAGAATTCAAGGGAATGAAGACCGACCTGCACAGCGTAAAGATCGGCAAAAGACGCATTCCAAATGATCATGCGATATACGGCGAAGAGGTAGAGGAATTGCACGGTTCCGTTACGCGGGCAAAAAAGAAGGTCTTTCGCGTGAAAGCGCTCATAGATGCGGACAGGATAGACCGGTCCAGCGTTGTTGATATTCTCTGTAAAATAAGCGAGTTAAGACGTCTTTGAGAATGTATCCCCTCACTAACCCCCTGCATCATCGATCAAGTATCATGTCATTTCTCTGCCAAGGTGACCCTGTGAGGGGCGTTAGATATTCTGGATTTGGGGATTAAATGCAGAGTTGGATTGTGCAGTGGTGCCTTGAGGCACCACTTCGCGGTGATCGCCATTCCTTTGGAATGAGTGCGGACCCTGTGAGGGGCGTTAGATATTCTGGATTATGGGGTTAAATGCAGAATTGGATTGTGCAGTGGTGCCTTTGGGGCGCGACTTCGCGGTGATCGCCAGTCTCTCAGGGACGGGGATATTCTGGATATCTGTTTTTTTTTTTTATTAATTTGCGTAATCATAATGTGTTATCTGATGAAAAAGCTTTATTACGTCTTGTTTATATTTTTGATGGGTGCTATCTCTTTTTGCGTTCATGCCGCCGATGATTCGTCCGATGAGACTGTGGTCAAATCGCGTATGGTCTGGGAGATATCCGGGTTGTATAATGATTCTGCAGGAAAGCCTTTGTGCGTCAACGAAACTTTGGCCATCTACATATTGAATCACAATACCCGTAAGCCTATTGGCAGCGCGTTTGTCCGGCTTTTTTACGGCCTTGAGGGGGTCGCTAACCTGTATACGGAATACACCGGTGTCGTTTATTTCACGCCGAATAAGACCGGCGTATACAAGATATTCATACAGAAGATCAAGTACCAGGATATGCGGGGGGTCTTTAACGTGACCGACTGCACGAAGCCAACGACCACTTCTACAACGACTACGACTACGACGACAACTACGTATGCCGATGCGTCGACGACGCTTGCCGAACCAGAGACGACGACAACGATAGAAGAGGTCGTCACAACCACCGTTCCGGAGGAGTCTTCTTCCGATACGTCCGAAGCGACTTTTCCCGAGTGCAGCGCCTGCAAGGCAAAGGACCAGATGGCTTTTGTTTATCCGGTTGCGATCGCTATGGCACTTGTGGTCCTGACCTGGTCTTTGTTGTCTGATAAGAAAAAGAGGGATATAAAGAAAGCGCAAGCCGCAGGCAAGATTAATGAGTCTGATGCGGGTGAAGCGGAGCCTGCTCACCATAAAAAGCATAAGAGCCTGCATCATCGTCTGGGTTTGAAGAAAGACAACGAATCGAAGAGGGACAAAAAATGAGTTCTAAGATAGCGGGAGTCCGCGCAAGGGAAGTTTTGGATTCAAGGGGCACTCCTACCGTGGAAGCGGAGGTATGGACGAAAAATAATGCGGCCGCTGCTATCGTTCCGTCAGGCGCGAGCACGGGCATACACGAAGCGTTGGAGCTAAGAGACAAGGATGCGCGCTATATGGGCAAGGGGGTTGCAAGGGCCGTTTCCAACGTAAACAAAACGATCGCCAAAAAAATCGTCGGCATGGACTGCGTAGAACAGGAAGAGGTTGACAGCTTCATGATCGAACTCGACGGGACCGATAACAAGTCCAAACTGGGAGCGAACGCGATACTCGCAGTGAGCATGGCTGTTTCCAGGCTGGGGGCTATCGAGGAAGGCGTTCCTTTATATCGGCATATCGGGAGCCTTTCCAGGAATAAGAAATTTATTCTGCCTATTCCTTCGATGAATGTTTTGAACGGGGGAGTGCATGCGGGAAACAAGCTTGATATCCAGGAGTACATGATTCTTCCCGTCGGCGCAAAGAGCTTCAGGGAGGCACTGGAGATATCGGCGGAAGTATACCAGAATCTGAAAGTCGTCATCAAGGAAAAGTACGGGAAGGATGCCATAAACGTGGGCGACGAAGGGGGTTTTGCGCCGCCTTTGTCCCGTCCCGAGGAGCCGTTGGATCTCATCATGGCCGCTATCGAAAAAGCAGGGCATGAGAAGACCGTCAAACTGGGCATGGATGCCGCCGCTTCCGAGTTCTTCGAGCAGGACAAGAACGGGAAGACCGCGTCCAAAGGAAATTATATCCTGGAAGGGGTGGAACTGACTCCTGACCGGCTCATGGACAGGTACGGCGAGATACTGAAACAGTATCCCATCGTCTCTTTTGAGGATATCTTCTCGCAGGATGACTGGTCCTCGTGGTCCTCGTTTACGAAGAAATACGGCGGGAATGTGCAGGTCGTCGGAGATGATCTTCTTGTGACCAACGTGAAGCGGATAGAAAAGGCCCTGGAAGAAAAGGCCTGCAACACGCTGCTTTTGAAGATCAACCAGATCGGCTCGATTACCGAGAGCATTGCTGCGGCGAAGCTTTCCATGAAGAGCGGCTGGAACGTGATGGTATCGCACAGGTCCGGCGAGACTGAGGACCCGTATATCGCGGATCTTGTCGTCGGCCTCGGCACCGGGGAACTGAAGTCCGGCGCTCCATGCAGGTCTGAGAGGACGGCTAAGTACAATCAGCTCCTGAGGATAGAGGAAGAGCTTGGCAGAACGGCGGTATATGCAAAGATGTTCTGATGGGGCCGGTTAGATAGCTGATTTGATCAGGGCTTGGACCGCATCGGAATTGGCGAAATCGACTACGGCATCCGACATGCCGTTTAATATGAATTGCACGGCTATCGACAGGAGCAACAGACCCATTAGCCTCACTACCACCTTTGTCCCTGTTTTGCCGAGATACTTGAATACCTTGGGGGCTTTTATCAGTATGTAGTAGGATACTATGAATGACAGGAGTATGCTGGCTATCAACGCCGCGATCTTTTTCAGTTCTCCTCCAGCGTTGTCGAAGAGGACGATTCCTGTCGTGAGTGCGCCGGGCCCGGTGAGAAGGGGTATTGCCAGGGGGGTTACAGTCAGATCGTGTTTCTTTTCCTCGATGTCCTCTGACGTCTCTGTCTTGCTCTTTTTCCCAAAAAGCATCTCTATTGAGATTATCAAAAGTAGTATTCCTCCCGCCACCTTGAATGAATACATCTTTATGCTGAGCAGGAAGAATATCCAGTTACCCGTGAATGTGACTACTATGAGGGTAAGCATGGCGATTATGGTCGCTCTTTTTATTATCTGCTTTCTGTCTTCCTCCTTGAATCCCTCCAGCAGGCTGATGAACAACGGAACGTTTCCTATCGCGTCTATTATCACGAAAAAGGCGACGAAGGATTGTATGAAGAAGGTGATGTTGTCCATTTTCTCCTGTTAAATATTTATCGCGCTATAATAAATCTTTATTCCCCGAGGTATTCTTTGAGTATCTTCAATGCGCAGTATTTTCCGCACATGGTGCATTCCTTTTTGTTGCACAGTTCCGCGTGCGTGTCCTTTACTGTTTTGTCTATGCAGAGCGAGAACATCTTCTCCCAGTCAAGGTTCTTTCTTGCAAGAGACAATTCGTCGTCCCTTTTCGTGTCTCTCAACCTGACCATGTCAGCGGCATGCGCCGCTATCTTCGAGGCTATCACTCCCGTCTTCACGTCCTCCTTGTCCGGAAGGCCCAGGTGCTCCGAAGGCGTAACATAACAGAGGAAGTCTGCGCCGTACATGGCGGCAACGGCCCCGCCTATTGCTCCCGTTATATGGTCGTATCCCAGGGCGATGTCCGTTACCAGGGGTCCGAGAACGTAGAATGGGGCATTATCGCATATCTTTTTTTCCAGGAGCATGTTTGCTTCTATCTGGTCCAGGGGAACGTGCCCCGGTCCCTCTATTATCACCTGGACTCCTGCAACGCGGGCGCGCTTTGTGAGTCTCCCGAGATTGACGAGTTCCTGTATCTGTGCGGCGTCCGAGGCATCGTGAGTGCAGGCCGGCCTCAGGGCGTCGCCGAGGCTTATCACTGCGTCGTATTCCTTAGCTATCTCCAGGACCGAATCGAATTCCGCATAGAGCGGGTTTTCTTCCCGGTTCTTTATCATCCAGGCAGCAAGAAAGCTTCCGCCTCTGCTTGTTATTGGAATAAGCCGGTCGCCCAGGTTCTCTACGATGTCTTTTGTTATCCCGCAGTGCAGGGTCAGGAAGTCTACGCCGTCCATGCAGTGCTTTTCTATGACTTTCAGCATGGATTCAGCGGACATGTCGAGCTTTTTCTCGAGGAACGCCTGGTATACGGGGACGGTCCCAAGAGGCACATTTGTATTCTTCAGGATCGTGCGGCGTATCCCGTCGATGTCCCCTCCGATGGAAAGGTCCATCAGGGTGTCTGCGCCGCTGTCAACTGCAATTTTGGCCTTTTCCAGTTCTACGCGTATGTCGGATTTTTCAGGGGATGTGCCGATGTTGGCGTTGATCTTTACGTGCGTTCCGGTGCCGATGGCTATCGGCGTTATATCCCTTTTTGCGTTTTTTACGACTACTGCGGAGCCACTCGATATGTTCTTCCTGAGTTTTTCTTCGGGGATGCCTTCTTTCTTTGCTATCTCTCTGTGCATTTTCGTCTGATGTCAGAATAAGCGGGGCCTTTACTCTTTTGTTTCGGCCTTCATCATCCTTCTGTATTTTCCGTAGCGGTCCTCGGGGGAGAATTTGGCGGGCCTGATCCTGTTTGTGGCGCCGCCGCATCGCATGCAGGATTCCTTCAGCGTGTAAGCGCCGCAGTTTGTGCATTTACGTATTTTCATGTCTTATCTCCTCTATCTTCCTGTGGAATTCGCCAGAGCTTGAGTTCTTCCGCATGTGTTCTATCCCTTCGTCCGCAGCGCTTTTCAGGACTTTTTCCGCCATTTTGTAGTCCGTGGATCTCACTTTTATCCTGTATACGGGCGGGGATATGTAGCTTACCTCTATCTTTGAGTCGTGGTCTACTTCGTACTTCTCTACTTTTTTCAGCGCTTCTTTTATGATTGTTACTCCGGTAGGCTCGTAGCTTTTCAGCTCCACGTACCCGGTGATGTAGACGAACGGCGGCTTAATGCTTTTCTGCACCAGTTCGATGAACGGCTTTTTGTATTTCTCGTCCAATTCCAGTTTGTCTGCGGAGTGCTCGTCGGATGCTATCGCTTCCAGTCCTTCATATAAGCTGTTGTAATGCTTGAGGAGTTTTTCGCTCAGCATCTTCTTTATCTCTTCAGGAGGGGACTTCAATTCTCCTGCAAGAACCTCGAAGAGCTTCTCGGATCTTTGCAGTTGCTTGACCTGCTGGAGTTTCTCCTTTCTCTTGGCGTCGACTACCCGGCGAAGCGAAAGGTCTATGTGCCCTCTCTCGGGATTCACTCCAAGGACGAGGAGGACTACCTTCTGGCCCTCTCTGACGTAGTCCCTGATGTTCCTGACCCATTTAAGGGATATCTCCGATAAGGGGAGCATGCCTTTCTTCCCGTGATATTCGTCAAGAGTGATGAATGACCCCTGCTTGAATATGCTATCTACCGTACCTATGATGTATTCGCCCGCCTCCGGATATCCGCTTTCTGGTTTAGACATTTTATTCTGGCATATGAAATATATAGGCCCAATTTAATATGATAACACCGTAGTATACCTTATTATTACCCTCTAAAACAAATAAATAGAATAAAATGCGGCAGCACATCTTCACGGCGCTCGTCGAGCACAAACCCGGGGTACTGCAGCGTGTAGCCTCGATGTTCACAAGAAGAAGGTTCAACATAGACAGTATCACCGTAGGCCCTACCGAGAATCCGGACATAGCCCGCATGACCATCCTGACGACGGGCGACGATCTGACATTGGAGCAGATAGAAAAGCAGATGAACAAGCTAATAAGCGTTATCAAAGTAACAGACCTCTCGATCGACGAATCCATATGCCGGGAGCTGTGTCTGATAAAATTGCACTGCCCGGAAGAAAAGAACCGCTCGCAGATAATCCAGTACACTGACGTATTCCGAGCGAGGATCGTCGACGTGAGCATTGAGACCCTGACTGTCGAGGTCACTGGCGACCCGGAAAAGATAGATGCGTTCATCGGGCTCACAAAAGGCTTCGGCGTAAAGGAAATAGCGCGCACTGGAGTGACGGCGCTTCAGAGAGGATAAATCCCTTACGGATAACAAAATGCCTTCCCTTAAGGTCTTCAAGGTCTTCGGCATCTCAATAGAACTAGACATAACCTTTCTGGTATTCCTTCTACTGGCTCTCGTCGACCAGGCACTTTTCGCCTTCCTGATAATAGTCTTCACGATAGTGCTGATACACGAACTGTTCCATTCCCTCGTAGCATTGTATTACAAGATACCGGTTCCGAAGATAACTCTCACGCCGATCGGCGGCCTGGCAAGTATCGAGGTACCAGAGGACCCGAAAAAGGAATTCCTCGTGTCTATCGCAGGACCGTTTTCCAATATCCTATTCTTCACGGTCATCTTTTTGATAGCGTCTGCTTTAGGCGTTCCTCTGAAAGATATTTCGTGGTATTTTGGCGGGGGAGGGATCGATCTCTTCGATCCGTCGTCTCTTCTAAGCGGTCTCCTGTGGCTTAATTTTGTCCTTGGGGCGTTCAATCTGCTTCCGGGTTATCCCATGGATGGCGGACGGGTCTTCAGGGCGATCCTTGCATCGAGGATGGATTACATTGCGGCAACGCAGATAGCTGTCAACGTGGGAAAGGTGATTGCTGTCGTGATATCCCTGTGGGGCTTGGCAACCGGCAATCTTTTTACAATGATAATTGGTATCTTCCTGTTCTTCGCAGGCGGCCAGGAACTCCAGATCCTGAAGATACGGCACGCTCTTTCCGGCCTGAGCCTGCGGGAAGTCGCCTTACCTAATTATAAATATGTCTCCGAAGGAATGCCCGTAAGGGAATTCGTGCAGACCGTTGCGGTCCCGGAACAGAGGCATTATCCCGTTACGGACGCGACCGGAAAGGTCGTAGGCCTCTTCAATGTGGACGACCTGAAGGCAGTTGGGCTCGCGGACGAAGGCAGGCCCATGAGGGACTATGCGCGGGGTAATCTGGACGTGGTAGATGCGGGTGCAAAGATAACTGACGTGCTTCCATTCCTTCTCTCAAGGGATTTTGTCCTGATACTGGATGCGAACCGCATAGTAGGATACGTTACTCCCGGGCACCTCCTTGACGTCGCCCGATATCAGAGCATCAGGCGCAGGGCCGGGATGTGATGCGCTGGGTTGCTTTTTATATTGCTTTTCTATATTATATAAACTAAAAAATTTCTAATATACAAAAAAATGGACACAACTCAGATGATTATGGGTGTTGGAATCGGTGTAGTGCAGCTTATTGTCGGCCTGATTTTGGCGATTGCATCAATATACATCGGTCTGTCGATGTTCGGCAAGTTTACCAAGGGCATAGACGAAGAAGAAGAACTAAAGAAAGGGAACGTTGCGGTAGGAATACTGCAGGCGGCAATAATCCTGTCGATAGCAAACGTCGTGCAGTCGGGAGTCGTGGGACTGACCGGGGCGCTGACTCTCGGCTTTTCCGTTAACGCGATAATAGCCGGAGTAATACAGTTGCTGGTGGGGATAATCCTCGCAGTCGTTGCTATCTACATGGCGATTAACGTTCTGGACAAGATAACCAAGGGCATAGACGAAATGGCCGAGATAAAGAAAGGGAACGTGGCCGTAGCAATACTGATGGCAGGCGTGCTGATAGCGGTTTCCTTCGTAGTCCAGGCGGGAGTTTCAGGAATAGCCCGGGCGGTAGGGGTCGCTTTATAAGCCTCTGCATGTATATTTTTTCTTTTTTTATCTATTTCCTGTTTTATATTTAATTCTCAGCCCCCCATAATTAAGTATTCAAAATGGAAGCAGTTGGATACCAGATGCCGGACGACTTGTATTACCAGAAGGGATTCATGTGGGCCAGGATCACGGGAAACGTCGCCCGCGTAGGCCTGATAGACTATGCCCAGAAGCTTGCGGGAGACATAAGCTACGTGGAGCTCCCCTTCGAAGGAGACGTTGTTTCCCAGGGAGCGGAAGTGGGAACCGTTGAGACCGGTAAATGGGTCGGGAAATTGTATGCCCCCCTGTCCGGCAAGATAATTGCGATCAACGAAAAGCTCAACGACGACCCGACCTACATGAACAAAGACCCGTACGGCGATGGATGGGCATTTGACATAGAGATAACGGACCCTTCCGAGACCGGCAAACTCATGAAAGCGGATGCAGCGTGTGAATGGATAAAAGAAGAGGCTAAGAAACGGTGAGTGCTTCTTCCATCCCTTTATATATTCCCCTGTTTCTATATCTTTATACAAAAAAATATTTTATTCTATTTTCCTTGCGTGATATCAAATGCTAAAAGCCTTTTTCGATACAGAGAAACTTTCCGTGAAACTGGGAATGATCTTTTCTCACATCGGCCTATCGCCCAACGCATGGACCGTTCTTGCAATAATCCCTGCAATCCTCGGATTTGTGTCTCTTGTCACGTATCACAGCCTCCTGTGGGGCCTTGTGTTCTTCCTCGCATCAGGAGTCATCGACGCTATTGACGGCGCTGTTGCCCGCGTCACAAGCAGGGTCTCTGCCATGGGTGCGTTCCTTGACGGGGTCATAGACCGCTACGTAGAGTTCCTGCTGTACCTGGGTCTGATGTTCTTTTTGATGGACGGAGGACCCGTATTCCTGGTCCCGAGTTATGTCTGGATAAACATCCTCCTATTCGGCGCGATAATGCCCACTCTCATCAGGGCTTACGCGGATCACCGCAAAGTAGTCACAGACCAGGGGGACCTCCGGCGCATGGGCGGCCTCCTGGAGCGGGCGGAAAGACTCGCCCTTTTATATGTTGGTCTCCTTTTAGGAATCCAAAACATCCTATGGCTGGTTTACATAGTGGCGGCGGCTGCCATTCTCGCTAATTTCACGGCATTCCAAAGGCTTTGGTTCGTATTCCGCTACAAAGCGGAATAAAATGGCCGGATTAATGCCTACTATTTAAAAATTGAGTACCTAGTTAATATTCCAAACAATGGCATCGCAGAAGCTAGCAAAAGAGGATCTTTCCCAACTGCTCGTGGAAAAGCATCAGAATTTCATAACCGAGTACAAGCGGGAATACGATATACTGGACCGTTTATTTGTCTTAAAGGAGAAGAAAGAACAGCTCCGCTACTGGGTGGACGAATCCAAGACCAATCCCTCGCAGCACGAGAAATATCAGACTGCCATGAATAATACCGAACAAGAACTATCTCGCCTCTCTGAAGAGCTTAAAAGCCTTAAGGAGACCTCCTCTCGAAGCTTCGGCCCCTCCGAAAGCGATCCAAAAGCCCGCCACAAATGGCTGAAGGCCCAGATCACAGGTCATGAGGAAGGTGCGTCGTTTTGGACTAACAAAATCAAGGAGATAGCAGATGCAAAGAACCACAAGAAAGAAGAAAAAGGAGCGCAGGCATCCGGTTCCGAGGCTGCCAAGAAGGTAAGGAAAGTAGTCAAAAAACCCAAGAAAGTCGTGAAAGCGGCCAAGGCTACGAAGAAGAAACAGCCCTCCTCCGATTAATCCATTTATTACATCCAAGTTTTAAATAATCTATCTATTAATTTTTTTAGAATTTAGCCCTTAACATGAACGAGAAAGAACTTAAGGACCATGTGAATTCCCTGCGGCACGAGATCGACGCGAGGGACAAGCAGATCAAAGACCTGTACAGAGACGTGAACATCCATAAAAAGGATGCCGACTCCTGGAGGGCCAAAAGGGACGAGACCACCGAGAAGGCCAACAAGATGAGCGAGGAAGCCCGTCTATTCACCGCCAACAGGGACGAACTAAACCAAAAGATAGCCGCCCTGAAGGAAAAACGCAGCCAACTCATAAATCAGATAAAAGAGATCACAAAGAACATACGCGACAGCAAGAACGTAAGAGACGAACTAAACAAGGCTGCCGGCGGAACCGATCAATCGCTTCTGGGAAGATACTCGGGCGACCTGGATGTCCTGCTTTCCAGGGATATTGCCCTCGCCGAGGAGATAAGGATATTCGACAAGATATTCGAGATATCCGAGCGCGTGGAAGTAGCCAAGAAAGCAGATACCGTTCACCAGACGATCCTGTCGGGTTACGGTGACGTCCAGAAATTAAAAACCGAACTGGACAAGATACACGAAGAGATTCAAGGCATAGCAAAGGCCTCGCAGGAACAGCACGAAGAGGCTATGCGCGTCTACAAGGAAGTAAGCAGGCTGCGAAAGGAGTCCGACGAATTCCATAAGAAGCTCCTGGAGAAATACGACGCCATGAACCCCCTGCGGGACAAGGTCAACGAGATAAAGAACGAGATAAAAGTATATCAGGATAAACTTTCTCCCTACCTTGACGACATGGAGAAGATCAGAAGCGAAAGAGAGGATCGCAAGCGCGACAAAGACCTGTCTGAAGCAAAGGAGAAATTACAGACAAGTAAGAGGCTTTCCATAGACGACTTCCGGTTGCTCCTGGAAAAAGGAGAGATAAACCTCGACAAAAAAGAGGAGCCTGCGGCGCAGGTCCAGCCGGATGCCTTGGATTCTGAAGAAGACGAGGAAGATACGTCTGATTAATCCTCTTTATCCCTTATTTTTTTTCAATAGCTTCAGGAGGATTGCTTTCTGTGCATGTAATCTGTTTTCTGCCTGGTCCCATACTATCGATCTTGGGCCGTCCATTACTTCTCCTGTTATCTCCATGCCCCTGTGGGCTGGCAGGCAGTGCATGACGTAAGCCCCTTTTTTGGCTTTGGACAAAAGTTTGTCATTTATCTGGTATGCCTGGAAGACTTTCGTATTGTTCTTCTTTTCGTTTTCCTGGCCCATGCTTATCCATACGTCCGTGTATAGATAGTCTGCGTTCTCGGCGGCCTTGTATGGGTCTTCTGTGACCTCGATTTTTGCGCCCGTCTTCTTCGCCAATGCCTGGCTTTTTTCGATCAATGCTTTTTTAGGGGCGTATTCACCGGGCGTAGCGACGTGGAGCGTTATTCCTGTCAAGGCGCATCCCAGCATAAGCGAGTTGCAGACGTTATTCGCGTCTCCGAGGTATGCTATTTTTATGCCCGACAGCGTGCCTGATTTCTCATATATAGTGTACAGGTCGGAGATTATCTGGCAGGGGTGTTCCAGATCCGACAAGGCGTTTATCACCGGTACGCGGGCGCTTTCCCCCATCTCTACGAGGGTCTCATGCTTGTCCACCCTTGCAACTATTGCGTCAACGTATCTTTCAAGAGCCTTCGCGCTGTCCGAGGGGGTCTCTCCCCTGTCCAGCTGGCTTGTATTCCTGGTGATGTTTATCGCATGGCCCCCCAGTTCGAGGATCGCTGCCTCGAATGAGACCCTGGTTCTCGTGGAGGGCTTTTCAAAGATCATGACTATCTTCTTTTCTTCGAGTGCCTTCTTAAATCTCTCCGGATTACGTTTTACTTCGTCGGTATACTTCACCAGGTCCAATAGTTCTTCCGACTTATAGTCTGTAATAGAAAGAAGGTCTTTTACCATATTCTTATATATTTCTTTACGCTTTTTAAATAGATAAATATGACAAGTCTTGAACAAACCGTCGAAGACATTAGGACAATGCGCGTACGCGGGGCTCTTGATATCGCCATAGCCGCTGTTAATGCGCTTACAATAGTTGCGCAGTCTGACGCGAAGGATACAAAGGAACTGGCAAAGAAGCTATCAGTCGCGGGGAAAAAGCTGAAAGGCGCAAGACCCACGGCGGTTTCCCTCCCGAACGCCGTGAACTACATCGTTTACCTCTCGGAGAAAAACAAGGAACTCCCGCTTTTGGAATTCCGCAAGAAGATGTTATCCGAGACTGGAAAATTCGTCTCCGAACAGGAAAAAGCGCTGATAACCATCGCGGGGATAGGCTCGAACCTCATAGAAGACGGAGATCTCATCCTGACTCACTGCAACAGCGATACTGTGGTCGAAATACTCAAGAAGGCATGGGATGAAGGCAAGAAAATAGAGGTAGTATGCACGGAAAGCAGGCCTCGTTTCCAGGGACACCTGACGGCTAAAGCGCTCACGTCATACGGCATCCCGACAACAATGATCGTCGACTCCGCAGTCCATCTCATGATGAAGAAGATGCACGTAGACAAAGTGTTCGTCGGAGCCGATACATTATGCGCCAACGGCGACCTTCTGAACAAGATAGGAACCTCCCAGGTGGCGATTTGCGCAAAGGAGCTCAACATCGACTTCATCGTTGCAACAGAGTCAATCAAGTTCTCCCCCCAGAGCCTGCTGGGATCAGTCATCCCTATCGAAGAAAGAGACGCATCAGAGGTCCTGGAGCCGGGAAAGATCAGGAAACTGAAAGTCAGGAACCCTGCGTTCGACATAACGGATGTATCGTATATCAGCATGATAGTCACCGAATATGGCGTTATACCTCCCCAGGCGGTGTACAGCATACTGAAGGAGAAGTTCGGGTGGGAATTGGGGGTGTAAAACACGCATATTCCCGTGGCTTACATATTATTTTTTCTTTTAAAGCGTTTAGAAGATAATTAGAGCTATAGATTAAACCCGGCGTACAGCGGGGTCGCAGACCCTCGCTTTGCAGGCGTAGCCTGCATGCCTTGTTGGGCACTTTTTCTTTTGGGGTCGTGAGCATCCTTGCGGAGAGGTCCTGCTACATCCTGATCATTTGTCCGAACATGCTGGTCATTATGAATGTTCCGAGGAAGTATAGACCGAGTGATAGTGCTACCAGGAATGGTGCGTATTTGAATCCTTCTCTGGCGTTTCCTTTTAGTATGAGGCCTATTATCAGGGAGCCGAAGACTGATGAGAATAGCAGGGATAATACTGTGTATTGGGTCAGGAATGTGCTGTCTATTTGTATGCTGGTTATGGACATGGGGGCTTTTCCTCCTCCGAATGTGGCGTCTGATCCCATGCCTGTACTTATCTTTGAGCCCATCGTTCCGAGGATTTGTACCAGGAAGCCTGACATTGCGAATAAGAGGGGTGCTCCTAGTCCGATGGCTATGAATATGAATATGACGTATAGTAGTACGCTTGCGCTTATCTCTTTTTGCACTATCTGCTGGTCTCTCAGGTCTCCTGATGTCTGGTCTAGGAGGTCTGCGAGTTTTCCTCCTGATTTCAGGCTGCTTACTATCAGGTCTATTGTTTTACTTAGGTTCTCTGATTTTATCCTCTGGTTTATCTTGAGGAGGGCTGATCCCAGGCTGCTTCCGGTCATGGTTTCCCTGCCTACTCTTCTGATCTCGTCTGCGAGTGGTCCGAATTCCGGTCTTGCGGCCAGGATGAGTGCGCGGTCCGTTGTCAGGCCTGCGCGGATGTTGGAGGACATCAGTTGTAGTGCGTCGGGCAGGACTGATTCTGCGAATTTTGCCTTGGAGTCTACTGAGAATAGTATCCATAGATAGAAAACTGCTTCTATTGCTATGAAGACTATCAGCACCCATACTGGATATGGCAGGAGGCCGATGTTTGTTCCAAGTAGTTGGCTTATCCATAGGCTGAATGCTATTCCCGTGAGTATTATGAATCCTATGAGTTGGTCCGGGTTTACTGTGATGGATGAATATGTTATGAGCTGGTGGAAGTCTTTTCTTGCCTTCCTTGGCATGAATCTTGAAAGAGATGCGTACAGGTCCATTGTTTTCTTAGCCGATCAGGTTCGGTCTCTTGGATTTTATCATGCTCATGAATACGAATTGCATCATTGTTACCCCTGCGAGGAGGATCCAGAAGGTGTTCTTTTCTCCGAATTTTCCCATTCCCGGGAACGTGGATAAGATTATCATTACCGTTATCCCAAGGGAGGGTATGATGACTGCTATCATCATGTACATCATGGCCATGGGGTTTAGGACCGATTTGTACTCTTTTATCTGGACCATTTGTTCTTTTGCGAGCGCGTCTATTACGCATTCCAGGTTCTCTCCTATGTCGCTTCCCGATCGCATGGCGTTTACCATTTGCCATATCGCGCGGCGGAAGTACATTGACGGGTTACGTACTGCGAGTTCTTCCAGGCTGTCTAGGACCGGTTTTCCTGATCTTGCTTTGTCTATTACTATTCTGAATTCCTCCGATATCTGGCCGTAGTTTCCGGATGCGACCGATACGAATGCGTCGAATATGGGGACCCCGGATCTTATCTGGACGAGTATTGTCCTAAGCGCGAAGAGGAGGTTTTTTTCGAGGTCTTTTACTCTTTTGTTTACTATGGCTTTTGGGTAGGTTACTAATTGCAGGTAGTTGAGGAAGCCTACGCAGGCTCCCAGTATTGGCCCCAGGTTCGCGAATTGTTTTGTGCCTGTGGACAAGGCGAGAGTCACGGCTATTCCTGCAAGTGATCCCATTATCAGGGAGCTTGTAAATGCTACTGAAAGGTATTCTCTTGCCGTTACGTTATAGTCCTTGTCTATGCCTGATTGTTTTAGGTTAAGGGCCAAGAACGGGGATATGTGCGTCAGAAGGTCTCCTATGTAGATGAATATGCGTGAAACGCTGCGTATCCTTTGGGATCTCATTACTGTCAGGCCGCCTTTTTTCAATATTAAAGAGTACGAATGGCAGAATAAAAACTTGCGTTAAGCGTCGTTTAGTCCAGGAGCTTTTTGGGGTTTTTGTTGTTCTTCACTACGTCGATGACCGTGTCGGAGTCAAGGTAGTAGCGGTTCATTATTTTTCCGACGTCGTCTACCTGCCTTATTTTGTTTGTGACAAGCCACTCGATTATGCTCTTTTTCAGTTCTATCTCGTTTTTCACTTCGTCCGTTGTTAGGCCGGTGTGTGTTCCTATCTTTTCGTATATGCTCACGTCCTCGGTGGAGGGCTTGATTGTGTCCGTGCGCGGGTCCCACCGGTATAATATGCTCGGCCTGTATTTCAGTTCTTCGCGGTTGCCTACGAGGTTTGGGAGGAATTCTCCCATCTCATATACTCTTCTGAATCCCCGGCGCCTGTCGCGGAACATGACCACGTTCAGGTGCACTGATTCGAGCATGCTCTCGGGTATTGATATCGGCGGGTTGACGAGCCTGTTTATCGTCTGCGCGCAGCTGTCTGCGTGCAGCGTCGAATAGACGGAGTGCCCAGTGTGCATGGCTTCGAACAGGACTTCTGCTTCTCTTTGTTTTCGAATCTCTCCCATTATGATCCTGTCCGGCCTCATCCTGAGGGAGTTTATCAGGAGGTCGAGCATGGATACTTCGCCTTTTCCTTCGGGGTTTGCTTCTCTTGTAGTGAGCGGGCACCAGTATAGGAATTGCGGCAGTTGCAGTTCTCTTGTGTCTTCTATGGAGATTATCCTGTGGTTCGGCGGGATGAAGGGCATGACTATGTTCAGGAAAGAGGTCTTCCCTGAGCCGGTTCCGCCGGATATGATTATGTTCATCTCGTATTGTATGACCAGCCAGATGAGCGCCAAAACCTCGGGAGTGACTGTCTTGCTGTTCACGAAGTCGGTCACAGTCCACGGGTCTCTTGCGAATTTTCTTATGGTCATCGTATGACCCTTGCTGGATATGGGATTCAGTGTTGCGTTGACTCTGTCCCCGCTGACAAGGTGCGCGTCCAGGAGAGGGTTCAACGTGGTTATCTCACGCCCGACCCTCCTTGCTATTGTGTTTGCGTAGTTGAGCACCGCCGCTTCGTTCGACGTGAAGATGTTGGTCCTGAGCCAGCCGTGTTTTTTGTGGTATATCCTTATGGGTTCTTTGGCCGAGTTTACCACCACCTCTTCGATGTAGTTATCGTCGAGCAAAAATTCCATGTCCCCGAGGCCCAGGAGTTCGTGCACGAGGCTTAGTATAAAGTTGTCTTTGACCTTTGGCGGAAGGTCCGGCAGCTCTTCCGTGAGCATTTTGCTCGCGTCCGCCCGGAACTCTTTTCTCAGTTCCTCCATGACTTTTACGTCGAAGACCTCGCCGACGTTCATATCCACCGCACCTATGAGACGCTCTTTTATGTCGTCGAGGAGGACTTTTGTGGCTATGTCTACCTCGGGTATCACGAGCTTGTAGAATGGCATGTAGTCCTTTTCTATGATGTTAACCTGCGTCTTTACGTCTTCTGAAGTAAGCTCGTAGCTGTCTAGAACTATGCCTTCAAGGCTTTTCTTTGCAGATTCGGCGTATTCTGCTTCCTTCTCTTTGTTATTCATTATAATCTTTTCTCTTCCATCACTCTGATCTCCGGCTCTCCTATCGCCGGATAATGGAGCTCCACGAGCTTGTGATCCTCAAGAATCAGCGCCCAACCCTCTATCTGGGACCTTGAAACGCCTATCCTCCTTGCGAGATCGTCGTCTATCTTGATCCTCTTGTATTTCTGCACTAGTTGGTAGAGCCTGTCGATTGAGGTTTCTATTTTTTCGGTTTCCTTCGGTGTTCCTTCCTGTTTTTTTTGAGTTATCCTGGAGATTCTCTTTGCAAGATTCATGTTCTCCAGTTGCCTTTTTTTCTTCAGCGCGTCCAGGCGTTCGTTCTTGGCTTCAGAGGCGTTGTTCGTGTTATTGGGAATGCCGGGCAGGCCGGAAAAAAGGCCCTTTTTTTCGTTCTGTATTTGTGGATGGTCTTCCTTTTCTTCCTTTTGGGGTTCTTTTTTCTGGATTCCCGGTTTTTGAAGGGGCCTCTCGGGTATTCCAAAAGAAAATTTGCGTGCAAAGTCCGTGAGCCTAAAGCCTTCTTCGACGCGCATCTCTTTTACCGTTGTTCCTTCTTTTAGAGAGAAGTAATCCTTTGACGGGATCTTCATTCCGAAAACCCGTTTTTCTTCTACGTTGCCTTTGATCTTCATCCCCAGGGATGAGAACGGGACTGCGTGTTTCAGGACCGTTTCCTGGTTGGTTTTTTCTACCCTCTCTGCGTCTTTTTCTGTAAATGAGTATGCTTCGAGGTCGCCTCTTGTTCCCGACAGCCTGTTTTTTATCTGGGCTATGGCTTCTTCCTTGTAGGCAATGGTTTTATCGTCCATATCCTCAAATGAGGCGCCTATTATTTCTCCTCCGTCCAGCAGCAGGGCCGCGGTATATTTTTTTCCTTCGTTGCGGTTATACAGCTTCATGACTCCTTTGAAGTCTTTTTTCAATGACTCGCAGAAGTCTATGAATTCCTCCCTGGTCTGGGCTACTACGTGCTCCCCCCCGGGCAGCAGCGTGTTCTTTTCTTTTTCCGAGTCATTAGAATTCTTCTTCTGTTTTAGGATGTCGTACAGCCCCATCTTGTATGTCTTTTATTTCGAAGCGTAGCTTATAAATGTTTATCCTTTATTTGGATACTATACCGTAGCTTTCGAGTATCCTGTTATATTGCTCGAAATCGCTCGATGCCAGGAAATTGTCTATCTCCCCCTCCGGGAGTTTCCCCAGGAACGTGTCTACTTCCCTCAGGATCCATTTCACATTTTCCCTCAGGTATTTTTTCTGTATGGGCGTTCCCTGGTAATCGAACACGATTTTGTGGAGTTTTTCGTATTCTTCGAAGGTGCGGGAGGAGCAGAACTGTTTCTTGTGGTTCATTGGGAGTTGAACTATCAGTTTGTCCGTTATCCTGAGAGCTCTTTTAAGGTCATCTATCCTCTCATCATCCCTTTTTTCAAGTTTCTCAATGCCCCGGATGATCTCTTCCTTGGTGAGGCCTTCTTTTTGCGCTTCAACGCCTGCCTGTTTTGGTATCCCGTCAGTTTCGCGCTCTTCAGTTTTGTTATCGTCTCCCGTCTCCGGCAGGTCATCCTCTGTCCGGGATGTCTGTTTTCCTGTTTCTATTGCGGGTTCTTGTCCGGTGCTGTCGTGTTCCCCCGGGAGCTTTACGTCCTCCAAGAGTGTGTTATCTTTCTTTGGCATCTCCTCAAAAGATGAAGATATCCGGTTCTTCTTTTCAAGCAGGTCTTTTTTTTCTGTCTCAGCGTTAGTCTTTTTCTGTTTTATATCCTCCAATTCCCCGAGTTTTTCCTTTTCTTTGTTTTCAAGGGAGGAAAGATAATCTGTTATTTCATTGATTCTCTGTTCTATTCCCCGGAGCTGCTCGCTATACGGTTCCTCTGCTTTTTTAGTGTTCCCCGAAATTTCTTTTATTTCTTCAACGTCCCCGGATGGTTCGATTATTTTCTTCGGGGCTTCGTCTGCCCTTGTCTCATTGCCGAACTGCGCTTTGAGGGGATCCTTCTTCCGGGAACGTCTCTCTTGCTTCCCGGTCAATATGCCCGTTGGTTCCTGGGATTTTTCCGGTTCTTTTTTCTTTCGGGCAATACTCATTTTTTTTCTTTTGCTATCATCTATATTGAATTATTGTCTTATAAAGATTTATACCCCCCGATGAATCCCTTCTCTAGCATCCTGCGGACTGGTTGAATCTTGTTTCATGCGGGCAATCCAGTTTGATTGAGGGATATGGTCCCTTGCAGTAGCCGCACAGGCTGTGTCCATTGACGTTCTGCCAGTACAGGTAGTCGATCGTTGACGTATTTTCATACGGGATGATGTTGTGATCTATCAGGTCGGAATAATCTATGAGTGTTTCTATTCCTATGGATGGATTATTGTAATATTCCCTGGACTGGTTGGAGTATCTTTCCGAGAGGTTGTATCTGCCGTCGAGCCGGTCGAAGAAGCTGGGGCCGTCTGAGTAGTTGGATGAACAGTTCGTCGGATACGCGCTTATGTTGCTTACCTGATAGCAGGAATAATCTACTACGTCATAGTTTATGCCTGTAAGAACGGTTCCGGACGACAGTTTAATGCATTCTCCGTCGCTTAGGTTCAGGTCGCTTGTGTCCCTGGCGTAGGGTATGCTGATGTTGCATCTGGTGGGTGTTTCGAATTTTTGTCCAAAGCTTCCGTAGTCTATTACTCCTGCGTAATGGATGGGTGAGGCGTTGTTGAAACAGTCCGTCTCGTATTTGGTGCAGTTTGCGTAGCCGTTGTCCAGCACAAGTATCATGTCCCCGACTGTCCCCGGGTGGTCCGTGCAATAAGTCGAGGCGTTGCCTGCGCTTGCGGTATCGTCCAGTATCGCGCTTCCTGCAGAGGTTCCGTTGCCGGTGCCTGTTTTGATTAATTCGCTCTGGTTGAATCGTATCTCACAGTTATCGATATACTTTATTATCCTCCCTGACGTACCAAGGGTGTAAAGCGGGTCTTCAAGGCCTATTATCGAGGTATTGGACTCGGTGGCCCTGTGCAGGCCCATGTAATAACAGATGTTTGTGTCATCGATGACTTTTATGTCGTTGTCCAGGACTATGGAGAAATTCCAGGCGTCGATGGGCAGGACCTTGATCTCTTTTAGGGTTATGTTTATCCGCATGTTCTTGTCTGCTCCCCTCATCTCTATCCTGTTTATCCATTCCCTCACTGTGTGATTGACCATGTAGGTGACGTTGGTCCCGTTCAGGGTGCCGCAGAGTGCGAGTTCCGCTATGGCCGCCTCGGATCCCGTCCTGGGATATATGATTTTTTCGCAGTCCACATTGCACATGCTTGTGCAGTTGAACGTATAGTTCATCATGGGAGTAGACGAATTTACGACGTGGTCTATGGCATATATGGCCGCTCTTCTTCCGAATATTGAAACGGCTCTGGAGAGGTCCCGTTTAACGTCCTCTACAAAATAGTGCAATTCGTCGCATCTTATCCTGGAAGTCGTATCGTCTATTTTTGTTTCCGTAGACATCAGATAGAAAGATGCCAGGAAGATCAGGGGGATCATGAGCAGGACTATTGCCAGGGTGAAGAATATACCTTTGTCCATTCTTTTTTCTGTCATTTTATCCCTTCACATCCAGATAATGAGTTTCATGGATATCGGCCCCCACAGGGATTGCACGCCTCCCGCTTTGGAGAAGTCGAATTCTATCATCGAGGAGTCGAATTTGATGTCTATTTTGCCGTTCCCGTTGGAATCCAGTTCCGAGACCAGCCTGTATATGGCGTCGTCTACGGCGTCGTTAATATCGTATGATATGTTTCCCTGCATGTACGAACACGCTTTGGTCCCGTTGTAATCGTTCGGTATATTCTCGATGATGTTTGTTCCGTCCTCGAATTCCAGGGTCCAGACGCACCCGTTCTTCTCGGAGAATACGTCTCCGTACGGGACTCTCTTGGATAGCCTTACGGTGTATATTGCTTTGTCGTCTTCCGAGCAGCCCATCTGCGATGCAGGGTCGTCACCCGTTCCTATCACAATGGAGTTGTTCTGTCCTGAAACGATGTTCGCCGGCGGTATGTGTATTATCGACGGGTCTCCTATCTGCACGTAATCTGTTCCGAAGATTTCGCTGCGCAGCGTATATACCGTGGATGCCGGATTGTTCACTGCGACATAGTCCGTCCAGTGGTCCGCGGAATATGAGGTTACCTTTGCCTCGCTGACCGTCGCTATCGACGGAACGTACAGGTAACCCGTGCATGTTGCGGTGTCGTTGAATCTGGGCGTTTCCTGTGTGAGGCTTATTTCCCCGTAGATGGAATAGTTGACCGGCGAACTATATTCAAAGTCTATATGGGATTCCGGGTAGAGAATGCTTGTCGCCATATCCCCTACTATCTCTATGGTCTGGGACCTGTAGCTTGCGTTGATTATGCTCTCCGCGATGGCGCCGTATATGAATCTTAATTGGCCGGCGTCGCTGCTTCCGTAATATGTCGCATTGCCGCAGGATGCGATGTTGGTGAGCGTGTAATTGGCGTTGGGGCAGTCGACTACCGGGCCGAACCCGATTGAATACACTTTTATCCCGTTCTGGCTGTAAGCCCTGCACGAGGAGCATATGGCATCGTCTATCGCGTCATAGCACGAGGAACCCGTGCATTTGTCCGGGTTGCCGTCGCAGACCATGTTTCCCTCGGTGTTCGTACATGTTCCCGTGCAGCCCGGGTAAGGGCATGCGCCCGAGTTTCCGCAGCGGTATCCCGTCAGCCCGTCCGTCATGGCTATTATATACTTCTTATTCTGCGAGGCGTTTGTTACATAGGTCGCAATAAGTCTGGCATCAAAAGCGGTTCCTCCCCAGTACCAAAACGAACTACATCGCACCCTGCATGCCAGAACATTGTCCGCCCCCACCGGATTAAAGTATGCTTCGGGCACGTCCCATGTGTTGTCCCAGTAGCTGCCTACGTTGCTGCAGGAGGTATCATGATCCACTCCTACGAGGTGCCCGTTGAGGTAGCATTCGACCCCCTTTTCGTTGAGTACTTCGAGTGTGGCATTTGATATTGCTGCAGTCAGGGTAAAATGGTTTCGGTAATAATAAACCCTTTTTTGCGATGAATGGAAATCCGGAAGATGGGTATCTATCCAGGCGCTGTCGTCGTATGCGTTAGTGTACCAGTTGGATATGTTGCACGAGCCCGTTATCGTGCTTGGGTCGCAGCTGTTGCCGCAGTTGTTCTTGTTCGTGCGCAGCCAGTCGTCGCTGCTTTCAGGTATCAGCACGGTTTCATTTACTGTTAACAACTGGATAGCCCGGTTTATGGCGCAGCAGAGGCATGTTCCGTCGTTGGCTGAATACGTGTCCACCTCGCTTTTCAATGTCATGCCGTCTGTTGTAAGGTCTGCATAGTGGCTGTCGGCGTTGGTATTGAAAGCAACCAATCCCACCCGGTTGTTCGTGCTGTTGAGAATCTGGTCTATGAAATCCTTGTCGAGGCATTTGGCAAGAGATATCCTGCTGGTATCGCTGTCGTATAAGTGGCTGTCGGTGCATGACCTGGATACCCCGCCGGAGTTTGAGCCTACCCGGTCTTGCATGCTCCCGGAGATGTCCGTTATCAGGATAACGTCTGCCATGTCTATTCCGCCTACCAGGCCGGTGATGTTCTTTACTCCCATCCTCATAGGTACTGTTTTCTCGGAGAGGTCTGCGATGTATCCGAGTCCTCCCTCGCTGAGTATCTGGCTTAGGTTCGCGTTCGGTATGTTGCACTCATAATCGTTCCCGCTCCTGGATCCGTAAGGCGGGGCGCAGAATGTCCGGCTGGAGTTGTCGGAAGAATCAAAGACCCGGATGTCTCCTACGTTAAAAAAAGTAGAATAGTTATTGTAGAACTTCAGATGCATATCCATGGAGTCCAGGAGTCCGGGAACGTAAAATGCGGAGTAGAGGTTTATCAGCCCGTTTATTCCCGGCAGGTAATCCCTGGTGCTTCCCGTATCGGGGTATGCGTCGTATTCCGAGGTGTTATATGTCACCTTAATGTATCCCCCGGCAAGGTAATGATACCTGATGTCGCTGCCGGTGAAACGTATCTCAAAGGTATGCGTTGACAGGCCTTTGTTTATATAGCTTCCGTTCAGGCATGGGGGCGCGCTCGCAGACATGTTGGTCGCGCTCCTGGAAAAAACGCCCGGAACATGTTTGCCGTCGATATCGAGCGTAAAATCATCTCCTGCGTTATATTCCATGCATACCTCTTTCACAGTGTCTACGCCTGCAGGAAGCGCCATATTCTTTGTTATGTTGCCCTGGCCTTCGAAGCCGCCAAAATATATGTAGTCCGAGGTGAGTTTCTCTTTGATGTTCGTCAGGAACGCTCTTGCAACCTGTCCTCTCGTGGGCATCCCTTTTCCGTAGCCGACAAGGAGCCTGGATGAATGCGTTTCCGATAATGCGTCCTTTTCGGGCGGCCTTCCCGAAGCCGAATCGTTGTCTGAATCATATATGACGTTCGTGTCGTCTATGACGAGACGGTATCCGTATCTTTTAGGGATGAGGGGGTCAAGGTACTCCTTTATTTTGTTCGTGGCATTAGACCAGTAGGGAGAAGACGTGCTTCCGTTTGCTGCCGCCCAGTATGTTCCCACTTCGTCGAGCCCTCCCTGTTTGTTCAATACGTCCAGGATGTCCTCTGACAGGTAATGGATCTCTTTGAAGGATGAAACAGATAATTTGCTTGTGGAAGATTCATGGACCGTCAGCACGACAGTGAATACTGTGAGTAAGACTACAAGAGCTATTATTGCATCAAGTATCATGATATATCCCCTGTTTTTCATCTATGTTCTCCCTGCCTTTTTTTCTCCGGTTTCATAATGCGTTCGTTTCATTATGCCAGAGTGTGAATCTCATCCTTGTGATGTTCTCCATGAACAGAGCGGTCCTCATGATGGTTATTCTTTCCACATCGTCTACCGGGTATTTTCCGGCGGCGCATGTTATGTTGCCCACTTTGAGTATCGTTGCGTTCATATCCTCGAGCGTCAGGTAAAAATTATGTTTCCCGACCCCCAAAAGATGTTTATTGCACTCATAGTTGGAGATGTCCGCATCCATGCACGAATTGTCGTAGGCGGAATCGTTCATAAGATCGATGAATGAACTCACCTTTTCGTTCGACAGCCTTCTTGGTTCATTGGCGAGGCCTATAACTAAAACGTCGTCAGCCGTCCAGTTAACCGGCGCTCCCGGGGTCCTTACAAGCTTTTCGGCGATGTTGGCCGCTATTGTGTCAAAATCTTCCAGTCGTTCCCTGGCGTTGATCGTTTCTGTAGTATTCGTCCATAGGACGACTGCCATGGTGAGTGCTATGAAAAAAATGAAATAAGCTATCAATAGTTCGGCGCTGCTGGCCTGTGCCTTCCTGTGCCTAATCTTCTTTGACCACATTTAGCGTGCTGTTAAAAAAATTATTTGTTGTTATGCTTTCGGGATAAGGCGCGTTGACTGATATCCCGATTGGATACTCCCCCGGGGATTCTGTCGTGTTATAAGAGAAGAATACTTCTATTTCTTCCTCTGATCCGAGCGAAGAGACGGTCTTTGTCGTGCCGTTGAAAGAAACGTTGAACGATCCGGCATCTACCGGTCCAAAGTTCATCACCCTCACGCTCAGATTGATGCTCTTGTTTGTATAAGCGTACGGCGGCCACATGCTTCCGTTGAGTATCATAAGTTCCGGCCTGTTGCATATGATATGTACTCTGTCTTCTTCGACGTAAACCTTGTTCTTTTTAAAAGCCCCCTTGTCCAGGCAATGTGCGGTGACATTGGACGACACGGTCTGGACTGTCCATGCATAATTGTCTGTCGATATTTCTACATAGTCCTGATAGACTGAGATATTATAATCCGTCACTCCGTAGAGTGTCTCCGGCAAGCTGAAATACTTATAGAACCCGGATCCCTGCCCTGCGATATTGTTTATGTTGTCCGCGAGGATCATGCAGACTCTCTTTGAGTCTATCCTGACTTTTATCTGCTCTGCTTCCCTGTTTCTTTCACTGGCAAAAAGGGCTATTATGACAAGGATGAACAGGATAAACATGATCGATATGATCATCTCTATGCTTGTCTGTCCTTTCCGCGGCATCATGCTTATCTATGTTGTTTCCCTGTTATAATACTTTTATGGGGAAACGGATGCGTTCACGTTCCCGGGGTAATTTATCTTGTACGCTCTCACGTAGCCGTAGTAAGAGTAGTCCGCCTTGTCGCCCTTGAATCCGTCGATCAACTGGAAGTATTTTGCCGGCTGGATGCTTTCATTGGCAAGGCCTGCCTGCTGGTATTCCTGCAGGTATTCTCCCAGGTAGAGCTTGGTCATCATCACGTTGTTATAGTCATAGCCGTCCTGATTCGGGACGTATACCAGGGTGTTGAAAGTTGGGAAGTTGATATAGTTGTCCGGATAGTTCAGTGCATTCCCCAGTATGTCTTTCAACGACTGGACTCCGAGTATGGAAGATCCATATGCCTCAGTCCATGCCTTCCACGGGAAGGCTTGTCTTTGGTTAACGACATAGACGTTGTCTGCGGAATATGCTCCGTTCTTGACTTCGAATATCAGCGCTAATCCGTTGTTGCATCCGAAGTAGAGGGTGCTGACCATGTCAAATCCTCCTTTGTCGTTCTGCTTAGGTACGGCCTTTATTGTGCTTGCCGCCGGATCAGGGTTGAACTCGCATTGCCCGTATCCCAGGTATGACCCTGCGAAATACGGCGTGTATATGTCTGCGCCCGACAGCCTGAACTCGTTTCCTGATGAAGTGTATGTGCCTGTTATCTTTAGGTACTGCGCCGATTCCTGCTTGAACTGGTGGGTCTGCGTTCCGCGCATATCGCTCTCTGTCTTGTCAACGACGGTGTGCCAGTTGACCTTGTCGTCTGAAAGTTCTACCCTGTACCTGTACGCGTTCCCGTCATCGGGGAGATGCATGGTGACGCTGTTTATCGGGTAGTCGAACGTAAGGTCGATTACGATGTATCCACTGTTGTTTGGGTTCTCTGAATCTACCCGGGTCGATGCGTAAGCGCCTGCCGCTCCTATGTCCCTTATTACTTCGCAATTGCTTCCCTTCACGCAGTCTACCTTCGCGCCTATCCTATTAAGCGGTATGTTGCTTCCGAAGCCTCCTGTTGCGATAAAGTGCGGAGCCCCGCTTTTTCCTATCATCGTCCAGTCTATCACGACAACGGACGATTCGTATTTCTTTGCTATGTCCAGTGCTTCCGATTCATTCTCCGTCAAGTCGTGGAACCTGGCTATGTCTTTTACCATGAACGGTTCTGCCTTGTTTCCGTCGAGGATGCTTATCTTCCCGGTCATCGCGGTTATCCAGTGCCCGTAGTCCCACCATGTGAGTACCACTGTATTGTACGGCTGCATCTTCAGCCAGTCGAATGTTCCCTGCCAGAAGATCCTGTCTCCCGATGCGCCCATGTACATGGGTGTTGCGCCGCCGAACGGTCCGAAGAAAGGCATGCCGCTGAACAGTACAATGAATATGATGGGGAAGAACACCAGGATCAGGAGGGGGATCACCCTGAGCCCCTGGATGTCTTTTTTGCTCAACGCGATCACGAGGCCGATGGTTGCTCCCAGGGCGACCAGGGGGACGCTCGCGATGAAGTGATACTGCGATTTGTAGACGACACCCCAAAACATGGGCAGGCTCCATATCAGGATGAATGCTGCTCCGAAACTTCTTTGGAACAGCATGTAATATCCGAGCACGAATATCATGCCCAGTGCGAAAAGCACTTCCAGTCCGAATTCGGATCTGAGCTTGTTTAGGCAGTCTCCGGTTCCTAGGCCGTCGCACAGGGCCTTTTGCTCTGCCGTGGTCTGCTCTATTATGTTGGTCTGGATCGGGGGCTTAAACAGGCTCACAGTATACCCCAGGATATTGTCCGGGCTTGAGACGAAGAACACATAAAATGCGGATCCTAGCAGCATTATCACAAAGAGCGGAAGGGCGTATTTCTGCATGGTGTGTTCGAATCTGTCCTCCAGGCCGGCGCCGCTATGTGAGACGGGCTTGTTTGAATATGTCCTGACTGCTTCAAGCAGGAACGATATGAACAGCATTGCTCCGAGAGGCAAAAGATAGCTGTATTCCGGTAACGTGAACGTTAGGGGGTCTCCGTGGTGGTGGAAGACTAAAATACCAAAATAGCCTATGACGAGGGGGATGACAAAATACGGCAGGTGCTCCACTGCGCTTTTCTTGTTTATGAAACTCATCACTGGATAAGTCATGCCGAGTATTCCCAGGACAAGCACCGCGTATGAATACCCTGTCCATGACATGTTGAGGAACATTAATGCGAATCCTGCCATTACGGCGATGAGCAGGCTTTTTCTTTTATAGGACAATGCCAGAAGGAAAAATGCCCCCAGGGTGACGAACATTCCGAACGTGTCGACGTCGCAGTTTGTTGCAATCGCCTTTGTCGAGAACGAGGAATTGATCGCCAGCATAAGCGCCCCGAGCCCGGCGGCGGCGTAATTGTAAGGCGCCATGTCGTTGAACAGTTCTTTTATAAAGTAGAATAGAAGCACGACGATGAATGCTGCAAGGACGCCCGGGTATATCATCGCCATGTCTATGATCGTGTAACCGAATGACGCCATGACGTTGGTTATTGATGCGAGGAAGACCTGTGATCCGAATTTTATGTTGACGAAATCCTGGGTTGAGTCCAGCGTTCCGTCAGGGTGGATAACTACCGGAAGCTGGGGGTATACGAGTGTCTCACGGTCCGGGGTGTAACCCGTTTTGTAAACGGTATCTGCGTTCCTGAGCCTGAAATACGAGTCCAGGTCCGCTATGTAATTCCCCTGCCAGGTCGCGTAAGAGGGCGTATATGCCGGTGCAATGTGTATCAGCAGGGCCAGCATGAATATGGGAACTATTAGGGATGTTCCCGCCGAAAGGACCTTGTGCATCCAGAGCGCGTAGAACAAAGGCAATACACCCAGGAAGAACGCAAATACTCCGTAGTCTCTTGCTTCGAAATAGCTTGCGTTGTTGAGGCGGTCGTAAGACCAAAAGGCGAACAGTGCGGCTACGAATAACAGCAGGACGATCCCTATGAAATGGGTGTTCTTCCTGCCTTTCTGGTAGTACAACGTTGCCAGAACGGTAGCTGCGACGCCTAATAATGCTATGATGGCCGTGCATGCCAGCGATGCCGTGCGCGTAGAGGATAGTGCACTTTCAGAGTTTACGTCTATGAATGTGAGATTCGCAAGCATGCCTATGCTCAATAAGGCTGCCAGGAGCGAGATTATCAGGAACGGCTCCTGCAGGTGTTCCCCCCAACTGCGGAATGTCATTCCATCTGCCTGTTTTTTATTATCTGAATCATTCCCTGAGAATCCAGGGGTTTTGTCGTGCGACTTTGCGCCGGAGTTTCCTGTGTATTTTTTCTTTGCCAATTAGAACACCCCAAAGTATAGTATAAACATATTTAGTCAGAAGGCTAAAAAGTCAGAACAGAAAAAACTTTATTTCCCGAATCTGCGTTCTTTTGATTTGTAGTCTGAAAGAATGCTTTCAAGGTCTGATTTATCGAATTCCTGCCACAGCTTCTCGACGAAATATATCTCCGAGTAGGCGGACTGCCAGACAAGGAAATTACTTAGCCTGCGCTCGGAAGTCCTTATGACCAATTCGGGATCGCTTTTCACCCACAGGTTCTGTCGTATGTTCTCCTCCGTTATGGGTAGACCGGCGGACGCAGCAATGTTAGCCGCATGTATTATCTCCTGCCTGCCGCCGTAGGCGATGGCAAGATTCAAGGTAACTGCTTTGTAGCTGCTTGTCGCATCCTCGAGCTTTTTCAGGTTTTCGAGGAGTTTTCCTCCAAGGTCTTTTCCGCCCGCGGACAACAATTGCCCGGTGTCCCCGCATATTCTTATGCGCACCTTTTTCTTGTGTATGCGCTCGCTTACAAGCATGCTCTCGGCCTGTTTGGAGAAGAGCGTGAGCAGCGTCTTTATCTCGAGCACTCCCCGGTTCTGCAGGTTCTCTGTGGAAAGAGCGTAAGCGGTTATCTCATTCACCCCGAGGTCCAGGCACCAGTCCAGTACGTCGTAGAACTTGTTGATCCCCATCTCGTATGAAGCAGCCAAATTAGGGATGCCCTTCTTCTTCATGAAGCGCCTGTTGCCGTCCGGGATCACGCCTATATGCATTTTATTCTATTTTATGTTATCCGCCGATAAATAGGCTGATAGTATTATTCGATTAAACATTTAATTAAAACAGATTAAAAACGTTATCTTAGTAAGATAGATATTAACGAACAGGTTAAAAAATATAAAAACAGGGACCCTATGAAAGTACTGGATGCATGCGGGATACTGCACTCGGACCTGGACTTCTCCACCGAGGAATACTATATAACAAACGACGTCCTCGCCGAAATAGTGAATGAGACGGCAAAGACCATGGTAGACCACGGCATATTCACCGGGCAGTTGAAAGTAAGAGACCCGACAATTGAGAACATAGCGAAAGTGAAGGAAGCAGCCAAAAAAACAGGAGACCTCTCAAGGCTCTCAGAAGCGGATCTCGGGGTCCTCGCATTGTCCCTCGAATGCGGCGGGGAAATAGTCAGCGACGACTACGCAATCCAGAACGTCGCCGCATCCATGGGGCTGAAATACCACACAACCGCCAAGGAGGGCATACAGAAAGAATACGTCTGGGAAAAGACCTGCCCCGGATGCGGCCTCAAGCACTCCGCGGAATTTACCAAATGCGAAGTCTGCGGGACAAAACTGAAGAACGTCGGAAAAACGGCAGTCAAAGGATGATCTCCCCTTTGTCCTTCAGCATAAGATATATCGCGGCATAACACGGAAGCTCCAAACTGCCGGGTTCGAGCGGCCCGAAACCCTGCCCGCCTATGTCGAAGGCCGGGACCTGCTCCTGTAGGCATATTTTCACGCTCTCATTTCCGAATGCGAGAGCCTCGGTCAAGGGGTCGAATCTGTCAAGGTCGGCGACCCTCTTTGCAACAAGCCCGGAGCCGCCGTGTATCGTATCCGGGAGACGTATCAGGCGGGAAGTATCTATCGTTACCATCTTGTCCGTGTCTTCTGCTTCCATGTGGACGGCAAGGTAGTCTACTATCCTCTGTATCAGGGGCGCGCTGATATTCTCAATCCTCCCGGTCCTCTGCACGTTCGGATCGCCTGACCTGGAACGGCTTCTCTCTATGGTGACGATCTCGGGCATGAGGTCGTATCTTCCGGCGTCGAGCGCTTCGAGTAGGCGCGCTTTCTTCCCGAGGATCAGCGCCGCTTTTTTCTCGCCTATTCCAGGTATTTCCATCAGGTCTTTCTCCGTGGATTTGCCGATGAAATCATGCAGGCTCCTGTATATTCTTCCAGGCCACCCGGGGTCTCCTTTTTTCGGGCCCAGCACTTCTTCTTCCTTTGAGCCGGAAAAGCGCAGATAGTCTTTGAAATTTATCTTTCCCGTGAGGTAATCCACTATCTCCCTTCGTTCGTCCCTGCCCAGGCTTTTTACGTTCTCGCTGGATACGTGTATGTGGTATCCCTTGCTCCCCGAGAAATTGACGGTTATCTCCTTATCAGGTATGCCGTAGTCCCCTTTCAGGAAGTCAAGCAGGCTCTGGGTTTCTTTTTTCACTTTTTCAAGGGATTTTGCATCCAGGTACTTCATTGGGACGTCCAGGTCGAATATGAGTTCAGCCCCCCTCCAGACCTTCTCGTTCATGGGATTACTGGGGAAATCGTAGTATGCTGCTGAATATGATATATAGTATGGCGCTTCCCTGCGCAGGAAGCCGTGGAGGTCCTTTTCATTGCGGAAGGACTTGTGGCGGA
The DNA here is from genome assembly GCA_049299895.1 of Candidatus Altarchaeia archaeon. Lineage (GTDB taxonomy): Archaea > Altiarchaeota > Altiarchaeia > IMC4 > QMZM01 > CAIYYO01. Next base: position 46,591 of record JBAQYF010000026.1, on the reverse strand, counting down.
CCTTTATCTTGTCCGTGAGCGTTCCGAAGCCAAACTCTCTTTTTTCTATCTCCGAGGGCGCAGGAACAAGGTGCCTTGTATAGTACTCCGTGAACCTTTTCTTCAAAAAAAGCTTGGTTTCTATGTTCATGGCAGAAGAATATAGTTTGAGAAATATTAATAACCCCTTTGGCTAATGTATTAACATGAAAACGGGGGTATTTACCGGAACACTGGTATTTTTGACAATATTCTCATGCACTGCTTCCGCGGTTTCCGGAAGCTACAACTTTCTGGCGCTGAACTACGGTATGATGTGGTCGCAATACGCATCGGCCGTCGAAGGAAAAGACATCGGAGACAAAAACTGCCCCGTCGCCGTGGGCATAAGCATGGACGGCTACGCAAAGAAGACAGTGTACTGCAGCATTTTCGGAGTCAACACCCGCATCACTATCCCGGAAGACGTAAAGCTCGTAACATCCGACGGCTACGTGGTCGCTGATGAAATGTGCGTCGGCGAGAAATTCACCCTGGCCAAAGGCGCAAGCAAAGGAGAATACTGGGACGACGGAGGAGACATGGACTCACCTCCGGTCTACTGGATAGCAGACGTTGAAGCGGTCGTAAACAAGCTCGTAAGCCAGCACAAGAGCGCATCCCCTGCAAAAGTGGGGGGAACGAAGGTCGCCGACGGATACGTAGACCCCCTTACCGGGATACCCGTATACAACGTTGATCTAAAAGGCAATGCCTCAGGGACTGGCTTTTTAGAGCACTATAATATAATAGGCAACCTGGCCTGCAGCATGAAAGGAACGGCAAACCCGTCCGGCAACCTGGCCCAGGCAGGCGAATACTACCAAGCGACAGCCGCCGGAGATGCGTCTTTCCAGGCCGATTACACAGTGGAATGCATCTATTACTACTACGGCGGCATATGCGATCCCGCGAGTGACATGTGCGGCGGAACGGACGCATTCTGCCAGTATCAGGTGCCCATGTTCCCGAAGATGTCAGGAAAATCCTTAAAAGACCTTGTGAAAGTGGGAACTATCAGCGTGAAAAAGAATATAAAGATAACCCAGGCCGGAGATGCCAAGGCAGAGTTCTCCATTTCCGGAGCCCAGGCGGCCAGCGTGGGAGAACAGATAAACCTGCGCGTCCTTGTCAAAAACACAGGCACTGCGAACATGACCATTAAGACGATATCCTCCCGGGCGCCTCATAAGTTCGTATCCTGCGACTCTTCTATTGTTGCGCCGGGCAAGGAGACGGAATGCATCCTCTCCGTGACGCCATCGGCGGATGACGGGCTGGACGTGACCGTCGGCTACGAATACAAATCCTGCGGCAGGACCAAGTCCGGGCAGGTAAGTAAGACCGTCCTCGGAACTGCGAGGATTATGCCAAAAGAGGCGTACCAGGTCTACGGGATAGAAGTCAAAGGAGACTGCAAGAATGCATACTATGCGTGCGACGCCCCCAAAGACGGTATGCTGTCTGTCGGATACCGGTGCATGGAACAATCATATTATTATACTCCCTCTGCGGGACGAGCGGATATGGAATATGACATTTCCTCCTTTGCAGCAGGAACCGAGATATCGGTCGCCTCCCTGAGGATAAAGCCCGCAGTCGTGAACAAGCCTCAAAAGATCGGGGCATTTGTCTACAATTTCGGACTAGAACCCGTTTCCTGCAGCGCAGGAGGGGACATATGCACCCAGCCCTACTGCAAAGAATGCGAACCGCTGTACAACATACCGGGCGACGCGATAGCCTCGCAGGAAATAAGCACTGCACAGGCGTATTCCCTTGACGTTACCGAGTATGTCCGGAAGGCGGTAAACAACGGAGACAAGGTAATATCCTTCCAGCTGAGAGGCGAAGAGAACCTGTGGGATACGCAGGGAGCATCGCAATGCGGGAGCGACGGATACTGGACGAAACAGGACGTGTCCATTCCTGCAACAGGGGCGGATGCGCCGGCACTTGAGATAGTGATCAAGTGATCGCTCCTTCTTCTTTTTATTTTCTGAGTTGTCTTAAAGCCTTTATCCGGTGGGGGAATTTAGGTCCGTAATCCCATATAATTAGGTTTAATCGGCTATCCTTTAGTGGGCCGATTCATCGACTGGATACGTTCATGGGGCGTCAAGATGGATACTGACAGCGAAAAAATAGAAACAGGCATGGACGGCGCGGATGCGCAAGAAATCGAGGATTCGCATGATGCGCATGAAGGCAAAGACTCTGGCTTCGTCGGAAAGCTGATCGCGGGGATAGGGGCCGTAGTCGCCGGCGCATTCGTAGGCAGGAAGCTTGCGTCAAAGAAGCATAAGAATTATTCATTCGAGGGGCAGGAGAGGATAAACCCCGTATTGGAGGAGATAAGGGACAAAAGAGGGATGGAACTCTTCATGGCCCGGAAAGAAGAAGGCAGCATAAGCGTACACATCGTCTCCCCGAATCCTGCAGACTATTTTGGCGGATGGAAAGACGCCGCCGAATCAGACGAAAAGAAACTGTTCCGCCGCGGGATGGAGAAAAAGGACGAATACCACTACAGCGAAGCACTTGGCATATTCGCAAACCTCCTATCGAGGGGGGCCCTGGGGGCGGATAACGTCGCTCTACTCATAATGGCCGGGAATACGTATTACAGCCAGGGTATGTTTTCCGAAGCGGAAAAATTCTACCAGAAAGCGCTCGGCGAAGCATCCGAGATAAAGGACGAAGAAGGGGAAGCAATAGCGTCCGGCAATCTATGCATCACCTACCTGCACAAGAACATGTACGACAAGGCCAGGAGGAACGGCGAAGACGCGCTTAAAAAGTACCTCCGGCTGGGAAACAAAGAACGCGAAGCAGACACCCTTTCAAATCTTGCGCTGATCTACAGGCGGAACGGGGAACCAGACAAGGCATTGCACACCCAGGAAGACGCGCTCATAATACACAGGCACCTAAAAGACACGTTCCACACTGCAGAAGACCTCGGGAACATGGGGCTCATACGCCAGCAGAAAGGAGAGACGGACAAAGCCCTGGAATACTATAACGAATCCCTAAAGCACCACAAAGAGATCAAAAACAAAAAAGGCGAAGCAGACCAGCTAGGAAACATCGGCGGAGCATACCAGATAAAAGGAGACCTCGTCGCAGCCGGCAAATACGAGGAAGAAAGCCTGCAGATACACCGGGCCCTCGGAAACATGGACGGAGAGGCTAACCAACTCGGCAACATCGGCCTCATATACCAGCAGAAAGGCGAATACGACAAAGCGATCGCCTACTTCGGAGACGCCCTGCGCCTGCACAAACAGACCGGGAACCGGATGGGCGAAGCAACCGGGATGGTCAACATCGGCATAATCTACAGAAAGACAGGAGAACTCGAAAAAGCCATGGAATACCAGAGAGGCGCATTAAAGATATTCTCCGCGCTCGGAGCAAGGACGCAGATAGAGATATGCCAGGCGAACATAGCCAAGATACAGGACATGATGGTGATCAGAAGGGTCGAATGATCACTTCAATTGCCTGCCCATATTCAGCGCCTCCCGGTGCACATCCTCGCCCAGGCGAAAACCCGCTTTTCTCAGTTCATCAAGGCAGGACTCATACTCCCCAATATCGATCAGACCCTTTCTCAAAGCCAGGAACAATACATAAAGAATACCCCTCGGCTGTAATCCGAGAGCCTTTGCCGCGAGGCGCGCATGCCGCTCGTCAATAAGAATTTCTTTTACTCCGAGCTCTTTGGCAAGAGACAATGCCTCGGCTTCTCCTAGATCTATCCCAAAATCTTCCAGGCCCGGCAAAGCCGCAGTCTTTCTGACCTCGATCCATCCTGCATTGATCGCATCCCGGATGACATAAGCATCAGGCGACTTATTCTCCAGCCCGTTGTCAACGGTCTCAGCCTTCACTTCCTCCGGGACAATGACCAATCCAAAAAGATCTTTCAACAGGCCGAGCCTGCCGATCCTTCCAAGGTCTATCAGAGGCGAAGAATTAGAAACTATCATCTTAAGCCTTCGCAGCTTCAAAATCCTCGCGCAAGTCCTCCAAAGTATATTGAAGCGAAACGCCCTTTTCGGTCGCAAGATCGATCATCTCCCGCAGGGACAATCCGGCATACCTCGCAGCCTTCCACAAAGTGATGCTGCCCTCCTGGTATTCCTTCAAGGCATGCTCGACCTTCCACTCGCGAATAGACCTGGAAAGAAGCCTCCTCACAACGGAAGACATATCAAGCTCCTCCTCCCTGGAGATTTTTTTAAGATCCTTTGCGATCTGATCCGAAACCCGTGTCGTAACTGTCGCGCCCATAAAAACACCTGTTATGTATGGCGTATTAAAAAGATATAAATTGAAAACACCAAGCATCCTTGGGTGAGTTCGTTCGCAGAGCCTCAGTCTATCCTTTTCATTCTTTGTTACGTTGAAACGTAACATTTGTGCATAAAATGTTACGCTGCCAGTATTAGAGAAGCTAGAAACTACAGATGCGGGACTTAGATCGCATGGCGCTAAGCAGATGAAAAAAGACCGGACAAAATACGTGCCGCTGCGGAAGTGGCTGCTTGGAATATTCAGTTAAGTAAACAAAAATAGCATATTTTGTTTACTTTGGTGAACAAAACAAGGCAAACCAGGTAAAATAGGTTTATGGGGCTATTGACATATTATACGTCCTTTTTTTGCCCCATAAATTATTGTTACATGAATGTAACATTCATGAATGTAACATTCATAGATATCTTCGTTCTTGGATCATAGGCCTATGCAGCCCTCTTGACACTCTTATACCTGCCAAGGAAGTTATCCACTCTAATGAACCTACCCTTCCTAACCTTATCCAGTTTCTCAAGATAACTCTTTTTGGCGAAAGGATTCTCTCCTGTTAACGATGCCATGAACAGTTCCCCTGGAATCATGCGGGAATTTTGTATTTTGCCTTTTGCTTAGATGCGACTGGAGACTCTGCATCTTCTGCCATTGATAAAAGCATCAGATTCTTGTCTATTTCAAGCATCTTCTTGACGGCCGGGTTATCCTTATTTAATTGATACATCTGGGAGTTCCCGACCCTGCGACTGGCCTTTACGATCCCTGTTTCAATCAGCTTGCTCCAGAATGTCTCCAATGTATTGAAGCTCACGTCTGAAAGCTCGGCAATCTGCGTCTTCGAGTAATCAAAAATATCGTTCTCGATCAGAAAATCCAAGACCTTAACCTGCGGATAGTTCCCAAAAACCTTTACAAACATTGATTCGTCCATGTTATAGCAATTACTCCTACAATATTGTAGGAGTTATACTTGACTAATATTAGTAATTAACATATAAAAATGACGCTAGAAACTTCAAATATTGAAACTTATAATTTAAATGTTTAGTGCTAAATTAATTCATGGCCGTTTCTGACTCAGAACTAGAAATCTGGATCGTTAAAAAGCTTGTAAGGCACGGCTACTGGAGCAAAGGACACATATCTGCCGACAACCTCATTAATCTTCGAAAACTATGGAGAGATACAGAATAGAAAAATGACCGACCTCGACTATTCAAAACTAGGCCTAAAATGCGGCGTAGAGATCCACCAGCAGCTTGACACCAAGAAACTATTCTGCAACTGCCCCTGCGAGATCCGCGAAGACGCTCCCGATGTCGTAATCCGCCGCCGTCTCAGAGCCGTCGCCGGAGAAATGGGCGGCATCGATCCAGCCGCCTTGCACGAGTTCCTGCGCGGCCGTGAGTTCGTCTACGAAGGCTACACGAGCAGTAATTGTCTCGTTGAATTAGACGACGAACCTCCCCACCCGCTCAACCACGAAGCACTTTCCGTCGCACTCGAAGTATCTCTTCTGCTCAATGCAAAGCCAGTAGACGAACTACAGGTCATGCGCAAGACCGTTATCGACGGCTCCAATACTTCCGGTTTCCAGAGGACCGTTCTAATTGCAATGGACGGCTTCGTCGAGGCTCCCGAGGGACGCGTGGGCATACTCACAGTCTGCCTGGAGGAAGACGCCGCAAGGAAGATAAAAGAAGAAGGCAGCGTGACTACTTACCGGCTTGACCGGCTCGGCATCCCCCTGGTCGAGATTGCAACATCCCCCGACATCAAGAGCCCGCAGCATGCCCGCATAGTTGCGGAAAAATTAGGTATGATCCTGCGCGCTACCAACAAGGTGAAGCGGGGCCTTGGTACGATAAGGCAGGACTTGAATGTCTCCATACGCGAAGGTGCGCGGGTCGAAGTAAAGGGCGTGCAGGACCTGCGCCTTATCTCGAAGATCGTCGAATGCGAAGTTTCGCGGCAGTTGATGCTCATCGAGGTGAAGAACGAACTACACAAGAGAAAGGTTTCGGAAGAAAGCCTTCTCGTAGACTATGCCGATCTTTCCTCTCTTTTCAAGAATTCCACTTCAAAAGTCATTCGCAGCGCGCTTGATAACGGCGGAGTGGTTCTTGCCGCGGAGATGCGCGGATTTGCCGGCCTCCTTAAAGGAAGACTCGGCCCCGAGCTTGCGCAGTATGCAAGAGCGATAGCAGGAGTCAAAGGTATCTTCCATTCAGACGAGCTTCCTAACTATGGGATAACTGCCGGGGAAGTGCTTGAAGTCAGCATCAATCTTGATATAAAGGAAGGCGATGCGTTCGTTCTTGTCGCGGAAAAAGAAGCGGTAGCTCATGCTGCGTTGCATGTGGTTCTGGAGCGTGCCAGGACTGCGCTGAAGGGCGTTCCAAAGGAGACCCGCAAGGCTACGCCTGAGGGAACCAGCGAATTCATGCGCCCCCTGCCGGGTTCTGCGCGGATGTATCCCGAGACGGACGAGCCTCTTGTCGTTATCGGCGGTAAATACCTTGCGCAGGTTAAGGGCAGCCTGTCTACTCTTCCTGAAGAAAAACTGGAAGAATTTGTTACTATGGGCCTTTCAAAGGAACTGGCGGGGCAGCTCGTTAAATCCAGGTGGGTCCTGCGCTTCGAGGAATTCGTCAGGCGTTTTCCGGAAGTCAAGCCTTCGGTTACTGCAACGATGCTCATATCCATGCCAAAAGAGGTCCGCAAGCGTTTCGACGTGGACATAGAAAGCCTGGGAGAAGACAAATATGCAGAAGTCCTTTCCTGCCTGAATGAAAAGAGGATACTACGTGACACCATACCTGAGATACTCGCGGAACTGGGCAAAGACCCGAATTCCTCCGTAAAAGATATTATTAATAATAAGGGTTTTTCTCTTCTTTCGGAGGGCGAGCTTGGGATGTTCGTCGACAAAGTGATTAAAGAGAATCCCGGAAAGCCGGAGGGCATGCTCATCGGAAGGGTGATGGCCGAGGTCCGGGGCAGGGCGGATGCTGAGTCCGTAAAGTCTGCTATCGGCAAGCGTTTAGGTTTGAGTCGTTAGGGGCTTTGCTAATGAATCCCCTAAATAGGGTTAATAGATTAGCAGGATACGGAATAAATTAGTATAACATGGAAGTATGTTTACTGTTTTTCTCTTGCTTTCCGGATTTCGTCTATCCTATCGGCGAGTTCCATCATTTTCTTTTCTAAATCTTTCGGATCGCAGCATATGGGGTTGCCTTTTGTTTCCGGGAGGTCTTTATGGACTATAAAAAAGCATCTGCGCCCGCCTTTTACTCCCCAACCAACCAACATCCGTTCAGAATCCATCACATGCTTTGCCATGTTGATACATTGGCTTTTACAATAAAATAAGCCAATTGTTAAATAGCATCTGAAAGCGGGATTTGGCTGTATTAAAGGTGCGGACAGAGGAATAAATGTGCAGATATAAGTTATGAATTCTATCTTCCTGCGACGAATTGTATTTCCGTGAATGCTTGACCAGTCTTATCTCTGTAGGTTCCACCATCTTTGAATTCAGGGTAGATTCCGAGGATGCTTTGTGCCTCAGCTTTGGGTATACAGTTTACTAATCTCTCTTTTCCATGGAAATATGCAGTATTCATGAGGGACTTCCAGAGGGTTTTGTATATCTCTTCGCTATCCTCTCCTAAGGGGAGTATGTCCTCTACGATTATTTCATCCTCGCTTTCCCAGTAGCGGACAATTCCACAAATCATTCCATCCCTATTTATTCCATATCCTCGGAGAGCATAGTCTTTTATTTTAGTGGGTCTGCAAACGGAGAGTATCCCCCCTGTGGAGGTATAGTTGGAGTCATTACATATTGCGTTCAAGCTTTCTCTGTTTAGGGTATAAATTATCCCTCCAGGGTATCTCCTTATTGGAAATGACTTCCAGGGTAAAATGAGAACGTCTTTGTTGTTGATCTCAAAGGCGTAGATATTAGGTATTACTTCCGCACCGCAGCGTACAGACAACGCTACAATGGTTATGTCGTTTAATCCTCTTACTAGCAGGTTGTTTACTGCATTTTTGAGTGTTTGTCCCGTTCTGACAGTATCATCACATAGCAGAATCTTTTTTCCTTTCAGGTCTTTGGCATAGCCAGCAATGTTATCCAAGTGTATTATCTCGCCTTTGTAACCTATATCCCTTGCGAGTATCTCGGCGAAGTGTATTCCTCCTTCTGGTATGGCCACAAGTACATCAAAGGGAGTACTCTTTACTTCGCGGGACAAGTCCTCGCTCAGTTTCTTGATGGATTCATTCGATAGGAAAATATAGTTCAAACCCATGGGGATATATGGGTTTACAGCTTATTAAAACCGGTAGAACAAGAACAAATATTAGTGCTTAATGGCCTCTAACTTTTCAGAGGATAGTTTTAGAGTCCCAACCTTAATTTTGGCCTTAGCTAATTTATCTGAAAGGCAATCTACACAAGCCCCCCCATAGGTACCCTCCATTGTTTCCTCTATTCGCCGAGAACATATTTTGCATAAGGCCATTTGTGTATTCACCTCAAATTAAATATATTTATATTAAATTTAACTAATTGATTATAAATACTTGAACGATAATAACAATATTCTATTTGTTGTTATTTTCATTGATTCCAGATATTTTCTTATGATTTTATTGTGGTATTTTATATCACCATTGTTATAATATTTCGGTTTCTATGCCTAAAAGATGGGAGATATGATTTAGAATGCGAATTTAAATGTCAATATCCTTTAAAGGCTTTGCACCTAATCCCCTAGTTTTTGGGGTATTCGGGTGCAGCCATTAGACTTCGGGTGCAGGAATTTTTACTTATTCAACACGTTTTTTTGCATTTTGGGTTCTTTTTTATGCACTCTTCTCAATAGTAATAAGGTGTTTATATTATGAAAGACCCAAAAACAGGTAAAACTTTAAAGCGGAATAAAGCAGTTGAAACAACAAATGGCATTATTTTTACTTCAACGAATGGGAAAATGTGGCAGATTGATTACCCAACCCCTGAACCATCTGGGCGTTATGGTAATGCGTCTTTCGAGAGGGTTGCGATGTTTTTCTTACTGATTGGACGAGGTCATACATTAGATGACGCAGACCGAATCGCTTTTCAGGAATCAAAAATTAGATCGAGAACGAAGAAGTAGTCAAGCCCTTAAAATCGGGCTTTATTCCTAGTTCATGCATTTCGTGGATAAGCACGACTATGTTATGCGCTATTAGCTTGCATAATAATTCGTTCTTTTGCGCTATCTCGTTTTTGCTCTTGAGCTTGTCGCCGAACTTGGCCTTGATCATGTGGAATGCGGTCTCCACGTTGCTTCTTTGGTGGTAGTGCTTCAGAAAGTCCTCACGGTTTAGCTGGAAGTAGTGATACATCTTGTGGTATAGTGGTGATCCTGCTGCTCGTCCTTTGCGGCTTTTCTGGAAGGGTATGTATCCTTCTGCTTCAATGTCGTCTATTAGATTGTAATTGTCCCTGCTCAGATAAGCCATATCGGCTACAACCTCTTTAATATGGAAGCCGCTTTGATGGGTAGAGTTAACCAGGTGTGCGAATTGGGTGCAGTCGCCCCCCAGATTATCGGTTATTACTGCACTTGTTACGATGTTTGTTTTCGTGCCTACCATGATATGGGCCTTCAGCCACTTGTGAGACCTCTCCTTCCGGTACTTGTTGCCGTAATATTCGGCAAACTGTGTTGTCCTGAATCCTGAACTGTCCGGTGCAAAGCAGGACTCAACAGACTTTAGTGGAAGGGCAGACAAGGTCAGGAGACTCTCCAATATCGGGGTTAAGTCCTTCCGGTTGAGGAATATGTTTATGCTGTTGTAATTCGGGTCTTTGGCGATCTGCGCTCGTCCCCTGGAGTTGACGTATAAGGTTTTGGCTCTCCTGCTAGATAGCTGGCTGTAGACCTTTTGTATGGAGCAAAACAGGAGGTCGTTAATTGGAATCCTTCGGCGGCCCGCCCCCAGTTGTTCTGGTTCGGTTACGCCAGATACAAGATCGCTCAACAGTTGGTCAAATAGCTCTATCTCGCTGTTTTGCGCTGCCGTGTACGCTTTCCAGTTCTGCGGATATGTCTTTCTTACTATCTTGGTTACTGTTATGTTTCCCTGTGCGTCTCTTTTCCTTTGGAAGAACTGTTCCACTGCCCACTGGTGCTTGCATTTTGCGCCCCGCATCTCGCAGTCAGGGCATGTGCAGGTTAGGTCGTTGCCTTTGCGTGTTACTTCGTAAGTGCCGTTCCCGTTTTGGGATGGCACACTCCACCCCTTCTCGGTCTGTTTGATAACTGCCCTTTCGGCAATTTCCAACCCCTTCATCTGACGCGTTTCCATAATTTCACATATATACCTATTAGTAATATACTATTAAGTATTACACCTTTAAATACTGATTAGGGATATACCAGAAGTATAACTCTTGAGCTTATATACTACAAGGTACATATATTAATCAATGGCAAAAAAAATCACCCTTATGGGATACAGATGTGAGCGCTGCAAACACGAATGGCTGCCACGAGGCCCAACAGAGCCACGGGTATGCCCTAAATGTAAATCTCCTTACTGGGATAAACCCAGGGCCGATCGGCATGACGCTGCAAAGAAAGCATGGGAAACAAGACGAGAAAAAGATTAATACATCACTTCAAAATGGATGTAAGGCTTCATAGCAAGGTTAAACACCTTATCATAGCATATTACTTTGGCATTTTCAAAAATTTCCTGAGCTCCAAAGGGCCTATGTATTCTCTTTGCTATGCTGATTTATTTGCAGGGGATGGAAAGTGCACATGTAGTCAGATGCCTGACGAGTTAGTGGAATATTACCCCGACGACTGCCCAAGAGAATGGTTGCCGCCATATTTCTCACTGTTTAAGTATGCAGAGGAAAGAAAGTTCAAGCTTAAATGTATGTTTAATGATTTGAACCCCGAACATGTTGAGTCACTACGTAGATCCACAGCAGATTATTCCAATTTTATCGCGGATATAGGGAATCAAGATGCAAACCAGTATTACAAGAGAGCACTGGATTTGATAGGTGATCCAGGAAAACCTTCGCTGTTTTTCTTAGACCCTACTAATCACGACCATCTATCCTTTTCCACAATTGAAGGAATTGCCAGTTTTGAAGATAAAGCCAAGGGACGAAAACCTGAGCTTATCATCAACTTGATGGCTTACTCAATGCTTGAGGCCGTTACACGTGGACGGCAGAAAGATTATGATACTATTACAAAAAGTCTAGGCACAGATACATGGATTGAGAAGCTAGAGGAATATCGAGCAATCCAAAAAACGCATGAACTTTTCAGGGATGCCTTCCTTTGGAAGCTTCATGACTTAGGGTATTATACCACTGACTACTTAATAAAATCAACTAAAGTAAGAAGCCCCGTATTCTATTTGGTTTTTGCAACAAGTCAAAAGAGGACTTACGAGGTTCATAAGGACATGAAAGAACCTGTTGAAAAAATAATGGCTGAGAATTGGGTTGCCAGAAACTTTGAAGTGTATAAAATGATCGAGGCAAAGAAAAAGGGGTATAAATTTATTTGGGAGTACTGATGAATGAACCTAATTGTGCTTTGCTATTCTTGCCTGGGTATTCATTATACAGCCTTCCTTCAAGCATCCGACCATTAGCTTTCTTATGAACTCCACCCCATTGTTTGAAGAAGAATGGTACACCTTCCCTTTTGCATTGATTCCGAATCTGGATTACCCATTCTTTCTTTAGGGGTCTACAGTTAAATCCCGACTCTCCCCCGACTATTACCCAATCAATGCCTTGGAGATTGGCATCCTTTATTGGGCCTAGAAGCGGCTCAAATGAGATGAATTTTATACGTGCCGAACTCTCTCGGAGATAGTCTATTCTGTTCACGTAGTCGTTGCTCTCTACTGTAACTCCCATCCAGATATTCGGGCCCCACTTTAGGTATTTGTTTAGTTCTGCTATCCGTTCTGCCCTCTTGGTCAAAACCTGGTACTGATGTCGGCTTACCGTATTCATAACGTCAAATACCCTAAGGATGAATTCTTTGGGGACGTCCTTGTGGAATAGGTCGCTCATTGAGTTTACAAATATCCTCTTGGACTTGGACCATCTCAAGGGTAGGCTAAGTTCATTCTCATGGAGCGTTAGCTTGAAGCCATTCTTGTATTTTTTCTGACCCATGCTCTTCAGTCTGGCTGACATTGTCTCAGCATAGCAATGTTGGCATCCGGTGCTTATCTTGGTACAGCCGGTGCATGGGTTCCATGTTGCCTCAGTCCATTCAATACTGGAATTATCACTCATTGTTTATCCTCTTACATATAGCATTTGCTCCATCCTAAAATTAATTTTCTTATGATAGTGTCGTTTTGTTTGTTATCAACCATCAGAGGTTCTATTTTATCGTTAATTTTTAGTAGGTATTGTTTATCTTCGCCACTGTAACTAAGTTCGAACCCGGTGGAGTCGGCCAGTTTTGTTGCTTCCTTTTCATCAAACTTGTGTCTTCCGTAATCATCTTTACCTGCGCCCCACGCACCCATACAAACGCCTTTTGTTTCATCCCACCAAAAATTCTTTGTTCTCATACGATAGTTGAATGAATTACTTTTAATAATATACACTAAACTGTTTGTCATAGGCTCTATCCTATAGATATAGAAATTCATCTGGCGTTTGTTGACTAATGCCCCTACCTTAATGTACTCTATAGTTTGATCTACCTGGCCCGGATAAATCTTTTTTGTGAGGGGCATTACTTTATTGGAGACGAATTTAATTGATTTATCATCTACATCCTCTTCTTGTGGTTGTTCTTCTTTAATGTCCTCTTGTTCTGCTATTACCAATGGAAACCTTTGCATACAATGGGGACATTGAACATTAACACTTTTCATCTTTACTTTTTATCTTATCCTAATAGTTTTTAAGTAATTATTATATGTTTTAAGTATTTAAAAATAGATACAATGCAAAATTTTAGATTTTATATAGAGAGGTTGATTCAATGTTAGTAATCTCCCACAACGTCGGAGGAGAATGCTCTAAAAAGGAAAAAGCACGTAACTTGGAGGTGAATGGTGTGCGGATGTGTTCACTAAGACGAAGAGAAGCGAGTTTCTGTTATATTGACGTTGATTTCTTCAAAATACTGTTTCTTGTGAGTGGGATTAAGAGATGAATGCTTATCCAAAACACAATTATTATCGGTTTCCTTTTGCTCGATTGTGGGTTTTACACAACATTTGGCAATTCTTAATATCAGTTATACCTCCCTTACTCCATGCTGAAACATGGTCGGCATCCATTTCGCCAAAACTCCAAATCTTATTATTGTTGGCATCATGCCCTATAGCACAGAGCGGGCAGTTTGATTTACCCTCTGCTCTCGCCTTTTCTGCCTGTATTGTATATACTGATTTTTTTGTTGCCTCATCAAAGACGCGAACATCTAGCAACTTCGTATCAACTGAACCTCCAAGAATGTACTCAAAAATACCTTTGCGGTTTTTGATATATGGATCACCATAAAGCTTACGCACTTCGGCTGACACTTTCTTGGAATCATAGGCTTTCTTGTGGTACTGCTCATACAATCGCCCCCACTCAAGTCCGCACATTTCGCTTTCTACATCTATAAATACACTAGAAACCCAATCGATCACACTGTTGAAATATTGTTTTAACTCATCGATATTTTTATCATTGCGATGAGTACTCATGTAATCATCAATATTCCCTTTGCTTACCCAGTCTAAAGCCCTCTCTAAAAATGCCTGTCGGTTTGCACTACCTTTTATATATGCGCTCCATTTTTGAATATTTGCATTTTGGCTGTTGCTGAACTGCTCTTTACCTAGCGTAACGAATGGACCAGAGTAGATCGCATTTAACAATTCTTGGGGGACAAGCGGAACTCCAGCAATGTTGATTGTTTTAAACCACTCTTTTATCTGACTCTCTGTTCCTTCACATTCGTAGATCAATAGTTTAGTTTCCAATATTTTATCTTTTTTATCTTTTGCCATGCCACCAAAATATTGCTCCATGCCATTTTCGTCTTTGATTGCAAATTTATCTGTCACAAATCGTCCAAGACTGGTGATTCGTTGTTGTCCATCTAAAACTTCCAAATTGTTATCGCTCACTTTATTAAAATAAATCAATCCTATTGGGTAGCCTTTTAGGACAGATTCAATGACAGCCATTTCTTTTTTTCCGCCGTCCGAGGCGTAAATATAGTTACGTTGATATTCCGGTTGAATAGTAAGCGTGCCGGATAAACCAAATAATCCCTTGCCCTCAAGAACGTTATAAACAAATCCATCACAGATTTCTTTGACAGTTATACCGGTTTTTAAAATTGTTTTCATATTATTTCTTATGTTTAATAAAAATTCTTGAATAAACTGATTGAATTATTCGGCCTTCATTATTTATAAAATAATTTTTTTTCCCATCATTCCCAATCAAATTGCCATTTTCGTTTGTTTTTCCACCAGACGACCCTGTTTTTTTACCATTTTGATTTACTTCCCAATAATCATCATATTTTTTTGTATCAGGAACTTCATCATGACAACCTCTTTGAGTTGATCCTAAAATATAAAATTGGTCAGGACTATATTTATCTAAAAAACTAACTGGTACACCCATTACACCACCATAATCGCTCGGGATAGCATCTGTATACGGTACTTCTATTACATCGTAATTGTCATATTTATCATATGATTCTTTACCTTTAATTTCTTTGTGTTTACTATACTTCAAATTTTCCTCCATCGTCATAAGCGGCAATGGTTGATGACGGCGACCATGGTCTATATTAGTAAACCATACTGATGGTGAGCGTAAATATGTTATACCGTCAACCGTTCTCACTGCTGTTTTTGGCTTTTTACTGAGATCTGCATTTTGTGGGGCAATAAATAACATGTCTTTGTTATAACTAGTTGTTCCAACCCACATTTTATTATCTTTAAAAAGCGGAAAAATCTCTTTATTAGTAACCGCATTCTTATTGCCGATGATAACGAACTTTTTATTGTAATCGTAAAGTTGTTTTACATATTCACGAAACAAACTAAATGGCGGATTTGTTACTACGATGTCCGACTTTTTAAGTAGATTTATGCACTCGTCGCTACGAAAGTCGCCGTCGCCATCTAGTGGTGTCCATTCATTGTGCTTGTTTGCCTTTAGCTGCTTAGAAACATCCTTTAAGTTAAATTCGCCATCACCGTCTATGTCGTGTACTTCGTTGATAATAAATTTGTTGGCTGTTATCTTAGGACGGCCTTTTGATTTTGTAAGGGTTTCATCATCACCAAATAATTGTAGTTGTGTGTTGGCTACGGGTGATGGTTTGTAACTTGTGGTTATAAGTTGTTTTAATCCAAGCTTGTTGAAATTGAGTACAAAATAACGAAAAAAATTACTTTCAAACGGGTCGTCGCAGTTGCAATAAACCACTTTATCTCCAAATACATTGGGATTGTACTCTAGATATGCTTCAAGCTCTTTTTGTATATCAGAATATTGAGTGTAAAACTCGTCATTTTTTTCGTTCTTTGCTTTTATAAGATTTTTGGTTGCCATAATTTATTCCAAGTAAGTAATCATATTGTAATTCTTTTCCACTTATAAATAAATCGTATTCAAAGGCAGAAGCGAAAAACACCATAATGATATACTAGTATGAAGAGCTTGAACTTTAATAGCAGATTCTGGACTTTAATAGCAAAATAGACTATTATAGCAAAGCCTATACATATTACAACACAGAGAAAGAGGCAGGGCTTATCCTTATGATCTGTAGTGTATTCTTCCTGGGATTCTGGGCTGAATCCGTAAGATCCTTTATCAGACAAAAATAGGTTAAACTATTTTCTTGGTAGAAAGTTGTTTAAATATTCCAGTTTAGTGGATAGTGTACGCAGTTGGTCAGAAACCATACCAAGCCCATCAGCTATTTGCGCAATCTTACAGGCGTAGTGCTTTCCCTCTTCGCTCATATAAAAAAACATACATTCCTCCCCGACGCAATCCCCATTACTCACTGGACAGAATCTAGTCATGCCCTTATATTAACATTTGGCTCAAAAAAGTCAAATAGATTAGCAGCTGTCGACATATATTAGCAAAAAACGATTAATTAGCAAAGCCGTCGTTAGGTCCTGATTTTTATTCCTTGGTTCGAAATATTAAAACCTTAGTATCGAGTTTTCTAGATCTAAAATGGAGTTTAAGGTAGTTGTTTCAGATCCCGAGTCCGGGAAATCGTATCAAAGAGAGGTTAAAGACGAGAAGGCTTCCAGGATCGCCGCCCTGAAATTGGGGGACGTATTCGACGGAGTACTGGTAGGCCTTGTGGGCTATACTTTAAAGATTACAGGCGGAAGCGACAAAGCAGGCTTTCCCATGAAGAAAGGCGTACAGGGAATGAAGCGCGCAATGGTCCTCATGGACGGCGGCGTCGGATACAAGCCCCTGACTGCGGTTCGCGTCAGAAAGAGGGTACGCGGGGAGAAGATAGCAGAAGACATAGCCCAGATAAACACTTCAGTAACCAAGAAGGGCGGGAAAGGAATAGAAGAGCTTCTGGGAATAACCGCCGCAGAGCCCAAAGAAGGAGAGACCGCGGCCGCTCCGGCAGAGAAGAAAGAGAAGAAGGCCGGCAAGAATAAGAAATAATTTTCATATTTTCAAATCATGTCTTCCAAGAGCGATGAAAAAGACGGGTCTGTCAGTAATGCAGTAAAGCAGCCCGAAGTGAATATCGGCCTGGTTGGCCACGTAGACCATGGGAAGACGACTCTTACTAAAAGCCTGTCAGGCGTATGGACCGACCGGCATTCTGAAGAGATAAAAAGAGGCATCTCTATCCGTCTCGGCTATGCAGATATCGGTTTCTATAAATGCCCCAAATGTTCCGGGGCGGACGAACTGGGCGCATACTGTACGAGCGCCATTTGCCCCAAATGCGGCACAAAAGCGGAATTTCTAAGAAGCGTCTCATTCGTCGACGCCCCAGGACACGAGACCCTGATGGCGACCATGCTTTCAGGCGCAGCCATTATGGACGGCGCAGTCTTGGTGATTGCTGCAAACGAACACTGCCCCCAGCCCCAGACCGCAGAGCACCTCATGGCACTCGAGATACTCGGGGTAAAGAACATAATAATAGCCCAGAACAAGGTAGACCTCATCTCTAAAGAAGACGCGGTGAAGAACTATCAGGAAATAAAGGATTTCGTCAAAGGCACTGTTGCAGAGAACGCTCTCATCATCCCGATCGCTGCGCATCACAATGCGAACATCGATGCGCTCATCGCAGCAATCGAGGAAAAAATACCCACTCCCAAAAGAGACATAACCAAGGACCCTATATTGTATGTGGCCCGCTCATTCGACGTCAACAAGCCCGGTACAGAGATAGACAAAGTCAAAGGAGGCGTAATCGGCGGATCGCTGCTCCAGGGGAAGTTTGCCATAGGAGATATTGTTGAACTACGCCCAGGAGTGAAGAAGAAGAACGTATACGCACCGATAAAAACCAAGATAATCAGCCTCAACGTAAGCAGCGTCTCAGTCCAGGAAGTGCGTTCCGGCGGTTTGATTGCCATCGGAACGGAGCTTGATCCGAACCTGTCCAAGTCCGACAGCCTGCTTGGGAACGTAGCGGGATTCCCCGAGAAGCTTCCGCCTGTTAGAAACAAGCTGAAACTAAAAGTAAAATTATTCGACAAACTCCTCGGGAGCAAAGAAGAAGTAAAGATTAAGCCCCTGGAAAAGGGCGAACCGATCATGCTCTCGGTGGGCAGCGCCGTCACCGTTGGCGTTGTGATAGACCCGAAGAAGGGAGAGATGACGTTGAAACTCCCGGTATGCGCAGAAGAAGGCAGTAACGTAGCTATCAGCAGACGGCTTGGCGCGCGCTGGAGGCTCATCGGCTACGGCGCCATAAAGGATTAAAGGTATCCGTTCTACTACATTGAAAATCCGCGTATTCCTTGACACTAATTTCTTCATGATGCCCTACAAGGACCATATCGATGTATTCTCTGAGATCGAGCGTCTCATGTCCTCGGACTGCAAATACGAACTGGTAACCCTTGAAAGCGTAAGAAAAGAGCTTGTGTCCCTGAAGGAAAAATCCAGGGGCGAAGACAAGGTCGCGGCCGGAGTAGGGCTCGGCCTCCTGGAAAGCAAAGGCGTAAAGATCGTAGGCGACCCTGAAACAAGGTGGGCCGACGAAGAGCTTATAAACATAGGTGAGAAAAACAAGGGCTCGACCGTCATATGCACGAACGACAAACCCCTGCGCAAGGCTCTTATGGGGCGAGGCATACCGGTTATTTCCATGAGGGGCAGGCATTATCTGGACTTTACCTGATATGTTTGAATCTGGAGGGGTTTTTATTAAATAAAGTCGTATTTATATACCTATTCAAAAAGTACCAAATTTTTGCATAACAATCTGAGGTGAATAAATGGATATAATTTTGGTGGTTGCTTCAAGCATTTTGGCTCTATTGTTCGCAGGATACATAGTCCTCGACATAAGAAAACAGGAAGACGGGAACGACAAGATGAAGGAAATAGCCGGCGCAATAAGAGTCGGTTCAATGGCCTATCTGAAAAGACAATTTACTACAATAGGCATTTTCGCAGTCATACTCTTCGTCATACTGGGATTCGTAATAAACTGGCCGACAGCAATTGCATTCCTGGTCGGTGCAATACTATCGGGCCTGGCAGGATACTTCGGGATGAGCATATCCACCATGGCAAACGTAAAGGTTGCAAATGCTGCGAGAGACGGATTGGAAAAAGCATTCAGGATGTCCTTCCGCGGCGGTGCAGTAACCGGGATGTTCGTCGTGGGACTAAGCCTCCTCGGAGTGGCAGGATTCTACTACATATTCGAACAAACGATGGGTGGCGTACCTGTTATAACCCGCGTCTCATACATAATGGGATTCGGATTCGGTGCAAGCCTAATCTCCCTTTTCGCAAGGATAGGGGGTGGCATATTCACTAAAGCAGCCGACGTCGGCGCAGACCTGGTAGGAAAGCTCGAAGCGGGAATTCCAGAAGACGATCCAAGGAATCCCGGGGTAATAGCCGACAACGTCGGAGACAATGTCGGAGACTGCGCGGGAATGGGTGCGGACCTATTCGAAAGCTATGCTGTAACAGCATTATCAGCAATGCTCCTGGGAGCGATCCTTCTAAAAGACAGTACGGCTCTTGTCATGTACCCCCTGATGCTCGGCGCAGCAGGAATAATCGCATCCATAATCGGAGTAATGTTCGTCAAAGGCGTAAAAGAGAACACAATAATGCAGGCCATGTACAAGGGCCTTGCGGCAGGATACCTGATTGCGGCGATCCTCTTCTACTTTGTGACGCAATACACCCTTGGCGGCGTGGACCTGAGTTCCATGAATACGAATTCTACAAATGTCTTCATAGCGGCGATCGTCGGATTAGTGGTGGCTTTTGCCATCGTTTTCATATCTGAATACTACACAGCTAAGAAATACCGGCCCGTGCAGGATATAGCCAAGGCTTCTCAGACTGGTGCCGGGACGAACATCATATCCGGTATGGCCGTAGGACTAGAAAGCACAGCCCTCCCGACGCTGGTGATATGCCTGGGGATACTTGTCTCTTACCAGATGGCAGGAATATACGGAGTCGCGATAGCAACAATGGCTCTCCTTTCAGTTACTGGATTGATAGTAGCCATGGACGCATACGGCCCCATAACTGACAACGCCGGGGGGATAGCTGAGATGGCCAATCTTGACCCTGAAGTAAGAAAGGTCACAGACGCACTCGACGCAGTCGGAAACACCACCAAGGCAGTCACAAAAGGATTTGCCATCGGCAGTGCGGCAATGGCAGCGCTCGCATTATTCGCATCATTCACACTGGAAGTAAACAGGATAATAGTCGAAAAAGGACTCCAGGAGAAATTCGGCATGGCGGCAGGCGCACAGACGCTGGTATTCAACCTGGATGACCCCGCCCTGATAGTGGGGCTGTTCATAGGCGGACTGCTTCCGTTCCTGTTCGCATCCTTCCTGATGAAAGCCGTCGGAAGAGCTGCGTTCGGCGTAGTAAATGAAGTGAGGCGGCAGTTCAGGGAAATAAAGGGCATAATGGAAGGAACCGGGAAACCCGATTACGCAAAATGCGTCGACATCGTTACCAAAGCAGCGCTTAAAGAGATGACAATGCCTGCGTTGCTCGCGGTTGTCGCTCCCGTTATCGTGGGATTCATGCTAGGCCCAAAGGCGCTAGGCGGCCTATTGATGGGTGTTATAGTGACTGGATTATTGCTCGCTCTCTTCATGACCACAGCGGGCGGCGCATGGGACAACGCCAAGAAATACATAGAAGAAGGAAGATATGGCGGAAAGAAGAGCGAAGCCCACAAGGCGGCAGTCGTGGGAGACACCGTAGGAG
Organism: Candidatus Altarchaeia archaeon; assembly: GCA_049299895.1. Classification (GTDB taxonomy): domain Archaea; phylum Altiarchaeota; class Altiarchaeia; order IMC4; family QMZM01; genus CAIYYO01. The sequence goes on along the minus strand of JBAQYF010000026.1, from coordinate 25,734 downwards.
ACCCGACGAAAGATACGGCGGGTCCTGCGATTAACCCCCTCATAAAGGTCGTCAACATGATCGCATTATTATTCGTTGAGATAATAGTTGTATATGGGCTGTATTTCATCAAATAAGACCCTTTAAAGTAAAAAATGTACAAAATACTTACCGTTGAGGATACTATAAGAGTTCCTCCGAAGAGCTTTGGAACCGACTTAAACGCGGCCATAATAGGCGAATACGAGAATCAGTACGCCGGCCGGATAGACAAGAACGTGGGCATCATACTTGCGGTAACCAATGTCGACAAGACCAGCGACGGAAAGATAATCATGGGCGACGGAGCGATATACTACAACGTCACCTTCGACATCCTGGTATACCAGCCGGTCATAAACGAAGTCGTGGAAGGAAGCGTTACGGAGATAACGGAATTCGGAGCCTTCGTGAATTTCGGCCCTATGGACGGCCTGGTTCACGTATCCCAGGTGACCGAAGACTTTATGAGCTACGATCAGAAAAGCGCGGTACTGATAGGGAAAGAGACCAAGAAAGTCCTCAAGCAGGCGGACGACGTCCGTGCCCGTATAATCACAGTGAGCCTGAAGAACAAGTTCTCAGACTCCAAGGTAGGATTGACCATGAGGCAGCCTTATCTTGGGAAGGTCGAATGGCTTCTTGAAGAGAAGAAGCCTGCCCCCGAAGCAAAACCCGGGAAGAAAGAGGCGCCGGCAGACAAAAAAGCTTCCAAGGGCGATAAAAAGGAGGCCAAGGCAAAGGAGAAAAAATGAGAGCATGCAAAGTCTGCCGCAGGATAATGGAAGAAGAGACCTGCCCGGTATGCAGGGTCACAACGTCACAGTACTGGAGCGGATACCTCTGCGTAATCGACCCTGAGAAGTCGGAAGTAGCAAAGAGGATGGGACTAAAGGTCCCCGGCGAGTACGCCATGAAGGTTAGATAAGGCCGCAAAGCAATGGATCTTGTATTATCCGAGAACCAGCGAGCCGGATTAAAAAAACCCTTCGGAAAATTATATTCAAACATAGAAACAATATCCCCGTTCGTTGCTGGAAAGAAAGTAATCGCGGTCGGGGACAAAGTAACCGACGGCGCTATTGTAAAGGGAATAGCTCCCCAGGTATGCGTCTACGACGGCAGGACCAAGAGAAAGGAAATAGCCGTTCCGGATTCAATAATAAAATACGACGCCCGTGCGGTTTCGGTAAACAATCCAGCCGGGCAGATAACAGGTGAAGCGTTCCAGGCCTTAAAGGCGGCCTTTGCATCGGACGCGAGAACCAAGATATTCGTTTCGGGTGAGGAAGACCTTCTCACCCTTGCGGCTATCAGCCTGGCACCTGCAGGCTCGTGCGTCATATACGGCCAGCCAGACGAAGGCGTGGTATTGGTCGAAGTAAATGCTAAAACAAAGGATTTGGTGGAAAAAATACTTGCCGAGATGATTCGAAAATGAAAATACAGATATTGAAAGAGAAAGAAAACAAATTGCTTAACCGAAAAGAGATAGACTTTAAGGTAGCATACGATGCCGCGACGCCCAAGATAGGGGACGTGCGAAAAGAACTGATTGCCGCGCTGCACTCAAAAGAGAATCTTACAATAATAGACAGCCTCAAGTCCGGCTTCGGATCAAAAAGCGTCAAAGGATACGCGAAAGTATACAAAGACGAGGAAAGCCTGAAGATCGAGCCTGCGCACCGGATGAAGAAGAACTCGCTCCTGAAAGAAGAGAAGAAAGATGACGCAGCTGCGGCATCTGCCGAAAAGAAAGAGGAGAAGAAATAATCAAATAGGTTACTGAAAAATGGCTGACGATAAAAAACCCAAAGGAAAAGACGATAAGCCGGCAGCACCCGCCGCACCCGCAGCAGCGCCTGCCAAAGCACCAACAGGCGGAGCGAAACCCAAGCCGGGAGTTAAATCCAAACCAAAAGCAAAAGAACTCAAAAGCCAGAAATGGAAGCGCTATGAGCTAACGGGCGACAAGGCCAAGAAAAAATCCAAGATATGCCCCAAATGCGGCGACGGCGTGTTCCTTGCGCACCACGCAAACAGGGACTCCTGCGGGAAATGCGGATACACCGAATTCCGCAAGGTTTGATTAATTTTTACTGCCTATGAGATTCATAGGAATAGACCTGGCAGGCAGCCCAAAAAACGATACGGGCTTCTGCGTACTGGAGGTTACAGGGAAAGACAAGATACTCTCTGTAACTCTCCTGCATTCTGATTCAGAAATACTCGAAAAGATAAAGAAGGCTTCTCCAGACCTTATTGCAATAGACGCCCCCCTGACGTATGCGGGCGTCAACCGGGAATGCGACAGCATCCTGTCATCCTACGGTGCGCTTCCCGTTACCCTGCGGGGAATGGAGGTACTTGCAAGGAGGGGAACTAATCTAGCAGCCGAATTAAGAAAAACAGGCAGCAAATACATCGAAGTCTACTCCAAAGCCTCGGGAAAAATACTCGGCCTCTACGATGTAGAAGAAAGCAGCGTGCAAAGAATGCTCCTATCTATCGGCCTATGCGGCGACCTGGAAAGAAGGATACTCTCCCGAGACGAAATAGACGCGGTATTCGCGGCGCTCACCGCTTATCTGCACACCACGGGCGCAACCGAGGAAGCAGGGGACGAGGGCGGAAAAATAGTCATACCAAAGGTATAAAGATATATACCTTTCTACTAAATTCATAACAGGTAATAATGAACAAAAAGATTTATCTACTAATCACGATCATTTTTCTTGCGTGCCTCGCTTTAGAGTCTACTGGGCAGACTCCCACCTGGACCCCTCCCCCTGTAGAGCTAACCAGCCAAATGCAGGAAGTACTGGACCAGCTTGTGAAATTCATCTGCTGGCCCGCATGCCTCATAATGTACGTATCCTCCGGAATAGCCTCTCTCCTTCTGATCATCGCCGGCGCAAGATATATCGCAGCAGACGATCCCGGAACGCGCAGCGAGCTGCGCCGTTTCATGACCGGGGTACTGGCGGGCCTGGTTATCGTTCTGTTATCCATCCCAATTCTCAATTTCATATTAGACGGTTTGCTTCCAGAAGTGGCCTGCACATGCATCGATGCTCCGGTAGAGAACATCAACACAGTATTCTGCAACCTGATAACCGCCCTGTCCGTGATGGGTCCGTGGCTCTGCGCTCTCGTGGTCATCTACGGAGGCATAAGATACCTGGCATCCGCCGACGACCCCGGAGCAAGAAAAGCCGCCAAAGCAACGCTCATCGCAGCATTCGTGGGCCTGTTAATAGTAATGCTGGCAATTCCCCTCGTAAATGCGGTACTGGGAGACGTACTGAAGCAGGTCGAATGCGAAACCTCGGAAAACGAGTTTACAGATCAGGTGGTTGCGGTTCTAGGAAACTTCCTATGCATACTCGCCCTGATAGCCCCCCCGATATGCGCGCTCGTAGTAACATACGGAGGACTACGCTATATAACCTCTGCCGACGACCCGGGAGCAAGGGATGCCGCAAAGACCATAATAATCAGCGCCCTGATAGGCATGATACTGGTAATGATAGCAGTCCCCCTGGTCAATGTGGTACTGACCAGTTCATTCGAACAAGTATCTTTCGATTGCTCGGATGGACAGATAACAACGGAAATAACCCGGATAATGTGCGCTTTCATATGCTTCTTATCCTACATAGCACCCGCCATCTGCGCGCTGGTAGTAATATACGGCGGCATCAGATACCTTGTATCGGGCGACGACCCAGGGGCCCGGAGAACGGCAAAGACCATCATAATAAGCGCTTTCGTAGGCCTTGTACTGGTCTTCATTTCTGTCCCGCTAGTCAATACGGTTCTCACGGGCGCATTCGGTCAGGTGGGATGCGACTGCTCGGAGAGCCAATCAGTAAAAGACATAGTCGCTATCCTATGCAAATTCATATGCCTCATCGCATCAATAGCCCCCGCGATCGCAGCTCTGGTGATGATGTACGGAGGCTTGAGATACGTAACCTCCGCCGAAGACCCCGGGGCAAGAAGCGCCGCAAAGACTACTATAATAAGCGCGCTCGCAGGCCTGATACTTGTGATGATATCCCTGGCCATGGTAAACGTAGTTGTCTCGGGCTGGGCCAAAGGCGTACAATGCGGCTGCTTCAACGTAGACCCGGTGGAACAGATAAACAGGGTATTCTGCAGCCTGGTATGCATGATACAGATGATTACTCCTTCCGTCGCAGCTTTAGTGATAATCTACGGGGGCTTAAGATACGTGACGTCTGCAGAAGACCCAAGTGCAAGAGCGGCAGCGCGCAGCATCATAATAAATGCTATCATCGGGCTGGTGTTCGTCATGCTAAGCGTCCAAATTATCAACATAGTCATAACCGGCCTGGTCCCGACCTTCAAATGTGACTGCGTACAATTGTTCCCGGAGATATTCGGCCAGTTGGGAGCCGCCGGCGGCGGGAAGACCGCAGACAATCCGGATAGCGGCAAGATCATTGCATGCAGCAGTACGGCGGACGCAGCGAAGCTTGGACCCACATGGGTATACGATGCGACTGCCAAGGCATGCATCAATAAATGTGCTGCAGGACAGAAGTGCTGCCAGGCAACGGACCAGAGCGGCCATCCGGGATGCATTGGAACAGACACGTCAAACCAGGTAAAACTCAATAGCTGCAGCCTCGACGACTACTTGACCAGCTACGAGTGCGTATCCGACAAATGCCAGGCAAAGACGACAGACTGCGGAATAGCCGGTTGCAAAGACCAGTACGGCTGTAATGGGGGCACGCCAGACCCTAAATTACATATACTAAGTTCCGATGCGATATGCACCGACTGCTGCCAGGTGGGGACCTCAGAATGTCATTATTCGTATGATGCCGGGGGAGAAACCCAATACGGGCACAATACGGGGATCAAAATCACAAAATGCGATTCATTGGGATCTAACGGCCCTTATACTGTCGAATGGAGGGAATCCGGAACCGTTGGAAGCCTGATCACAATCAACCCGGTTGCCGGAGCAAAATGCGCATCTGCAGACGCGGCCCCGGCATGCAGCAGTACGGCGGACGCAGCGAAGCTTGGACCCACATGGGTATACGACACAGTAAAAAAGGATTGCGTGAACAAATGCGCCGCAGGAGAGAGATGTTGCCAGGCAACAGACCAGAGCGGCCATCCCGGATGCATCGGAACAGACACCGTAAACCAGGTAAAGCCGTTCAATTGTTTTGATGGACAACTGTCTACTTATAAATGTGTAAGCGACAAATGCACTTTTGAGGAGGAACTCTGCGCGACCACATGCAAGGATCAATACAGCTGCAACTAAATAATCCAGCCACCCGATGAACGATCGGAAAACCAAACCCGGGCATTTGATCCTCCTCCTGCTGCATCATTCTTGAATCAGCAGCATTTTCTGCGGTTATCATATGGCAGGAATGCCTGGAGAACGCAGGAAAACCCCGGGGTTTAGTTTTAAATTCCTTATTCTATTATATATAGGGTAAAAAATGGTCAAATCAAGCTATGATATAATCATCGTGGGAGCCGGAGTCGCGGGCATGTTCGCGGCATATGAGCTTTTGAAATCCAAGGAAAAAGGTCTGTCGATCCTTGTAGTAGACGAGGGCCGGGATATCCGGCAGAGACACTGCCCCATGAAGGAGACCATCCAGTGCGCCCGCTGCTCTCCGTGCAATATAATGTGCGGCGTAGGCGGTTCGGGAACATACTCTGACGGGACCCTAAACCTGAGGTACGACATAGGCGGAAACCTCATGGACTACACCAAAGACGAGCAGAAGGCGATTGCTCTCGTTGACGAGGTGGACAAGGTGTTCCTCAGATTCGGCGGGCCCACCAAGATGTATGGCACCGACAAAGAGGGCATAACCGACCTGAAACGCAGGGCGGCATCCGTCGGGGTCAGATTCATCGAGATACCCCAGAGGCACATAGGAACCGATAAAACGCCTCTGGTCATCGAGAACTTCGAAAAATACCTTCAAAGTAACGGCGTAGAATTCCTGCTCCTATCGCGCGTGGAAGACCTGCTAGTCAAGAACGGAACGTGCATCGGGATAAAACTCAAGAACGGTAAAGAATTTATTGCAAAATACGTTCTCATCGCCCCAGGAAGGGTGGGCGCTCCGTGGCTGAACGATATTGTCAGCAAGCACAAGATCAAGGCAAAATTCGGCCCTATAGACGTTGGAGTACGTGTTGAAGTACAGTCCATCATCATGGATCCGGTGATAAAGATAAACCGCGACCCTAAGTTCCACATGCGGACTAAGACGTATGACGACTTCGTCAGGACTTTCTGCACCAATCACGAAGGGTACGTCGTAAAAGAAAGATACGACGGCTTCATCGGCGTGAACGGCCATTCCCTGTCGGAAAAAAGGGCGCAGAACAGCAACTTCGCATTCCTCGTGAGAATACAGCTCACGGAGCCCGTGGAGGACACGATAAAATACGGCCGCTCCATAGCGAAACTCGCAACCAACATCGGCGGAGGAAAACCCATATTACAAAGGCTGGGGGACCTTCGCAGGGGCAGGAGATCACATGAGAAATCCATACTCGACAATCCCGTGCAGAACAGCCTGAAAGACGTTACGCCCGGGGACATAGCGATGGCGCTCCCACACAGGATAGTTACCGACATAATGGAGGGCCTCGACCAATTGAACGAAGTGATACCCGGGGTCGCATCGGATTCGACGCTATTGTACGCGCCAGAGATCAAATTCTACGCAACGCAGGTCACAGTTGACAGCAACATGGAGTCTTCGATGAAGAACCTGTTTGCCGCGGGAGACGGGACCGGCCTTTCAAGAGACATAGTGAATGCGGCGGCAACTGGGATCCTTGCGGCGAGGGGGATACTCAAAAGGAATGCGGCCGATAAATGAGGCCTGCGGGGCTCATATAACTATCCCCGTATAATGCGCTATCAGTACGAATAGCACCCCCGGAACCCCGAATACCGCGGTTATCAGGAGGGTCATCAGCGTTATCTTTAACTCTACCCCCAAGAGGTGTATGCATACGAGCAGGAGCACTACCCCCGCTATCGAGTTATAAATATAATGCTTTGACATCTCCCACATCTTTGCAAGGATCGCCATCAGCACAAAGAACAAGGCGATGTATATCAGCCAGTGGAAACCCTTCAGAAAGGGGAGGGTCTCATCCAGCGACCCCATGAATGAGGCCAGGGATCCCTCGAAGGAAGGAAAGAGCGAAAAAAATGCCCTGATCAGAGGGTTTGACAGTTCCTGGACCATTTTTGCTCCGTAATCTATGAATGGCTTAAGCTTGTCCTCTGCGGCTGCATAGCCGCTTAAGAGGACCATCAGGAAGGCTATGACCGGCGCTTTTTTCATATTCCGGGTTCTTCGCTGTATATGGTGTTTTTCACGACGCTTCCTGCTTCGATGCGCGAGCCGGGGTATATGGATCTACCTGGCATGATCGAGACATTGATCCCTGTCTTTACGTCGTCTCCCATTATGCAGCCGAACTTGCGCCTTCCACTCTTCATGAGCGTTCCCTTGACGTCTATTCTTACTACGTCGTTGTCTACGCGCAGATTTGCGACATTCGTCCCTGCGCCGAAGTTGCAGTTCTCCCCGAGGATGCTGTCCCCGACGTATGACAGGTGTCCGACGTTCGTGTTGGACATGATTATGGAGTTCTTTACCTCTACCGCGTTCCCTATGTGCACCTTGTTCCTGATGAACGTCGACGGCCTTATGTAGCAGTTCGGTCCGATAGTGCAGTTCTCCCCTATATAGCAGGGGCCTTCGATGTATGACCCCGACCTGATAACGGTTCCTTTGCCTACGTGGACCTTTCCTTTAAGCACTGCGTACGGCTCTATCTCCGCTTTCTTGTCTATGCCTGCAGGCATGTCCTTTAGTATTATCTCGTTTGCGGCAAGGAGGTCCCAGGGCCTCCCTATGTCCATCCAGGTCCCTCCGACCGGGAAACCGCACATCCTCTCTTTGGCTATGAGCATCTCTATTGCGTCGGTTATCTCATATTCTAAACGCCGTGATTTCTTTACCTTTTTTATGGCGTCGAATATCTCCTGCCCGAATATGTATATCCCGGCGTTCGCAAGATTGCTCTTGGGCTTCTCGGGCTTTTCTTCTATCCCTTTGACGAGGTTCCCTTTTAGTTCAACTATGCCGAATTGCTTCGGGTCTTCCGCCTCTACGAGGCACATGCTGTTATGCGACTTGGCCTTCTTGTGGTCGCCTATGAATTTTTCTATGAGGCTGTTTGAGACCAGCAGGTCGCCGTTCATGACGTAGAAATCGCCGGATACCCTTCCTTCGGCGACGGATACGGCGTGGGCCGTTCCAAGCTGCTCTTTCTGCTCTACGTATTCAATCTTTATCCCGGCATATTCTTTTCCGAAAAAGTCCGAGATGACCTCTTTCTTGTAGCCCACCACGATTACTGCCTTGTCAACGCCTCCTGCGGCTAGAGCCTCAAGTCCCCATTCAAGTATCGTTTTCCCTCCTACTGGAAGCATCGGCTTAGGCCTCGTCGACGTGAGCGGCCGCAGGCGCGTTCCTTCCCCGGCGGCCAGTATAACAGCATCCATTGATTGTATCCTCCTATATTATATTTAACATGTTCCAAGTAAAAAACCGATAATACGATGATTTATTTAAAGCCGCTTCTCAATAAATACTATTTTTTTTTTTTTATTATTTCGGGTGGTTGGTTTGAAAGAACTGCTTAAAGAAGTGGGCTCGCGGATACGCGAACTGAGGGAACTATCGGGCGTAAGCGTGAAAGAGATGGCATTGCACCTGTCGATGCCTGCTGATGCGTATAAAAGCTTCGAGGACGGCTCTGCGGACATTCCTGCGAGCGCTTTATTCTCCATCGCGCAGAAGCTGAAGGTGGACATGGGGCTCCTCCTCACCGGGGAAGAGACCAGGATGCACATATTTACGGTGACGAGGGCGGGAAAAGGCGTGGAAATAGAGAGACGCAAGCAATACAAATACCAGACCCTCGGAGAGAAATTCATCAATAAAAAGGCAGAGACCTTCCTGGTAACGGTCGAACCGAAAAAGCAAAAGCCGCAGACAAATTCCCATCCCGGGCAGGAATTCGACTACGTCCTCAATGGCTCGCTTAAATTCTACATCCACGACAACGTACTCATACTGAAAGAGGGAGACAGCGTATATTTCGACTCGTCCTATCCGCACGCGATGGAGGCATTGGATAATAAGAATGCAAGCTTTCTTGCAGTGATAATCTAAAGAACAAAAAATGGCATCCCTACTAAACAAGTTCCTCCCGAGGACAGAATTCTCATCATACGAGGACTACAAGGAAAACTTCAGGATAAACATACCCGAGAACTTCAATTACGCATATGACGTCGTCGATGCATACGCAAAAGAGCAGCCGGACAAAAGGGCCCTCGTATGGTGCAGCGACGTAGAAGAAGACGTTATCTACACATTCGGCGACTTAAAAAAACTGAGCGACAAGGCGGCGAACCTATTCAAAAAGCAGGGGCTGCATAAAGGAGACCGAGTGATGCTCACGCTGAAAAGCAGATACGACTTCTGGGTCTGCATGGTAGCCCTCCACAAGATGGGCGCAGTACCCATCCCCGCGACCCACATGCTAAAGGAAAAAGACATAAGCTACCGGATAGAGAAAGCGAACCTCAAAATGATCGTATCCGTCGACGAGAACTCTCTTCCCGAAGAGATAGACAAGGCGGCGGATTTCCTCGGGAGAAAGGACTTGATACGGTTCCTCGTAGGCGCAGAATCCGCTAAAAGGGATGGGTGGGTGAACTTCAGGAAAGAACTGAAAGAGATATCCTCCGATTACAAGAGGCCGTCCGGGAAAGAGGCTACTGTTAATTCAGATCCTCTGCTTGAGTATTTCTCGTCCGGGACGACGGGGTACCCTAAACTCGTAACGCACGACCAGACATATCCTCTCGCGCACGTAGTAACCGCCAAGTACTGGCAGAACGTCGAAGACGACGGCCTGCACTACACGGTCTCGGACACCGGCTGGGCTAAATGCGCCTGGGGAAAAATATACGGCCAATGGATAGCGGGGAGCGCGATATTCACCTACGACTATGACCGCTTCGATGCGAAGAACATGATGGAGCGCGTGGCAAAGCACAAGGTATCGACATTCTGCGCCCCGCCTACGATATACCGCTTCATGATAAAAGAAGACATGTCCAAGTACGACTTCTCGACGCTCAAATACGCAGTTACCGCAGGAGAGCCCCTGAACCCGACGGTCTACAACAAATTCCTCGAGAACACGGGCCTGCAGCTCATGGAAGGATTCGGGCAGACAGAAACGGTCGTGGCGATAGCAAACTTCCCCTGGATAAAAGCAAGGCCCGGCTCGATGGGTAAGCCCTCCCCGATATACGACATCGTTCTCGTCGATAAGAACGACAAAGTCTGCGACGTAGGAGAAGAAGGAGAGATAGTGATAAAGACCATGGAAGGAAAAAGAGCCTTCGGCGTGTTCACGAACTACCACAGGGACGAAGCAAGGACCAAGACCTCATGGCACGACGGCTTCTACCACACGGGAGACACCGCCTGGATGGACGAAGACGGATACTACTGGTTCGTCGGAAGAACGGACGACCTGATAAAAAGTTCAGGATACAGGATAGGCCCATTCGAAGTGGAGAGTGCCTTAATGTCCCACCCTGCGGTCCTCGAATGCGCGATAACAGGCGTCCCGGACCCCACAAGAGGACAGGTCGTCAAAGCAACGGTCGTCCTCACAAAGAACTACAAACCCTCCCCTGAACTGGTAAAAGAACTCCAGGAACACGTAAAGAAGGTGACGGCGCCCTACAAATACCCCCGGGTCATAGAATTTGTTACCGAACTGCCGAAGACCATAAGCGGAAAGATCAGGAGAATAGACATCAGAGCCAAAGACAAGGGAGCGAAGGGAGCAGAGTAAGACCTATCATATCCTTTTTTTTCAAATAAATTCCCCTAGTCGTAATTTCTACTCTAGAATGGACTCCAAGAAACATCCCCGCCCGGAGATCAACTCAAAGGAATGCAAGGGATGCGAACGATGCGTAGTCGCATGCCCAAAGCAGGTCCTGAAGATGTCCCCCGAACTGAACGAACGGGGCTACCACTATGTCACCTACTCCGGGGAAGGCTGCATCGGCTGCGCGAATTGCTATTATACTTGTCCTGAGCCGCACGCGCTGAAAGTCAGGATACCAAAGAAGGAGTGAATACAATGTCAACAAAACTCGTAGAAGGAAACACCGCGGCGGTCATAGGCGCATTGTATGCCGGCTGCGACTGCTTTTTCGGTTACCCGATCACGCCCGCATCCGAGATACTGCATGATGCCTCCAATTATTTCCCCCTGCTTGGAAGAAAATTCGTCCAGGCGGAATCAGAGGAAGCTGCTATCAACATGGTATACGGAGCGGCTGCGGCCGGTCACAGGGTGCTTACCGCTTCATCCGGCCCAGGTATAAGCCTCAAACAGGAAGGGATATCGTACATTGCGGCTGCGGAATTGCCCTGCGTCATAATAGACATCATGAGAGCAGGTCCCGGCCTCGGGAACATAGGCCCAGAGCAGTCCGACTACAACCAGATAGTGAAAGGAGGGGGCCACGGCAGCTACCAGAACATCGTCCTTGCGCCAAACAGCGTCCAGGAGATGTGCGATCATACGATGGAGGCATTCGAATACGCGGTGAGGTACCGCAATCCTGCGGTCGTGTTGGCTGACGGCATCATCGGGCACATAGTCGAGCCTCTAAGGTTCCCGGCGAAGGCCGTGAAGCCCGAAATAGATACGAGGTGGGCTATTTGCGGGACGAAGGAGACGAGGAAGAACTATATCTCCTCCATCCTCATGGACTACGATGAACTTGAGGCGCAGAACCGTAAGCTCCAGGAAAAATACAGAAAGATACAGGCGGCGGGAGCCGAATACGAGGAATACCAGACAAGTGATGCGGGGATAATAGTCGTATCCTACGGGATAAGCAGCAGGGTAGCAAAGAGTGCGGTAGATGCGGCAAGGGCTATCGGGATAAAGGCCGGGCTCTTCAGGCCGAAGACTTTGTTCCCGTTCCCAAACAAAGAGCTTAAGGCGCTCGCGGACCGGGGCTGTGAATTCATATCCGTCGAGATGAGCGGAGGCCAATTGAGAGAAGACATACGGCTTGCTACCTGCAGGGACGTCTCGCTCGTGAATCGGATGGGCGGGAACCTGATAAGCCAGAGGGAAGTATTGGACAAAATAGAAGAGGTGGCAAAGTAAAGATGGAAGAAAAGATAATCGCATGCCCCGACACGCTGTATCCGGAATTCAAGAGGAAGGGAGGGAATGCATTACATGCGACCCACTACTGCCCCGGGTGCGGCCACGGAGTATTGCACAAGCTCATAGGAGAAGCGATAGCAGACCTCGGCATACACGACCGCGTCGTATTCATGTCCCCGGTCGGGTGCGCAGTATTCGCATACTACTACTTCAACTGCGGGAACCTGCAGGCCGCTCACGGGAGAGCGCCTGCCGTCGGAACCGCGATATCGCGGGCGGAAGACGACGCAGTCGTCATACTATACCAGGGAGACGGAGACCTCGCATCCATCGGCCTCAACGAGACGATACAGGCCGCCAACAGGGGCGAGAAGCTTGCGGTATTTTTCATAAACAACACGGTATACGGGATGACCGGCGGGCAGATGGCCCCGACGACCCTCATAGGCGAAGAGACGAAGACCACGCCTCACGGAAGAGACCCGGTGCAGGCAGGCTATCCTCTGCACATATGCGAGATGCTCGACACGCTAAAATCGCCCGTATACATCGAAAGGGTCTCGGTATCCGATATTGCGCACATAAGAAAGGCAAAAGTCGCGATTCGTAAAGCGCTCGAAATACAGAGAGAAAAAAAAGGCTACGCATTCGTTGAGATACTCTCCCCCTGCCCCAACAACCTGAAGATGGACGTGAACTCCATGGCCAAGTTCATAAACGAGCAGATGGAAAAGGAATTCCCATTAAAGCAGTTCCGCGACCACTCGAAGGACGCAAAACCCATTATCCGGCCGGCAAGCGACTACTCCAGGGAATCGCTTGACAGAGCATACGAGCTTGGGGCGGTTGCGCACGTAGAACCCAAAAAGGACCCCTCATACGGCGTGAAAGGTATAAAGATAGCCGGGTTCGGCGGACAGGGCGTCCTATCGATGGGACTCGCGCTCGCGGAAGCAGCCTACAACGCCGGAAGATACGTCTCATGGTACCCGTCCTACGGCCCGGAACAGAGAGGGGGCGCAAGCAACTGCTCGGTTGTCATATCCGGGCAGGAAGTGGGCTCGCCCGTGATAGCGCAGCCCGACGTCCTCGTCGCATTCAGCAGGCCCGCGCTGGATAAGTTCTCAGGAGAAGTGAAGAAAGGAGGAACCATACTCTACGATGAATCCATCAAAGAATACTGCGCCCCTGCAGGCATAAATGCGGTCCCAGTGCCCTGCATGCAGATAGCAAGAGATGGGGGAACCGAGAAGGCGGCGAATACGGCGATGCTCGGAGCGTTGATAGGTCTCGGGATAACGGGCATATCCTTCGATGAAGTGAAGAAGGCATTCGAGTCTACATTTGCAAAGAAGCCGAAACTCATCCCGATGAACCTGAAGATACTCGAATCAGGGGCTGAATGGATGAAAAGCCAGTAAACGGGGTTTATATCTTTTTATTCATATTCAATATCATGCGCGCAAAGGGAATATACCTCCAGGTCGTCGTCTCTGTAACGCTAATTGCGCTTATGGCGCTTTGCATCTCCCCTGGGGATCCCGGGGATAAGGGGGGGATTGTTTCACCTACCGTTACTTCTGAGCCCAAGGATGTTGAGCCGAAGGCTGCTGAGCCGAAGGCTGTTTCATGCGGCAGAGTCCCCATAGGAACCGGCGCTTCCGGGATAATGTGCGGCATTGAGTCCTCTGAAGCGGTTCCGGCGGTGGTCGCTGTTTCCGGCTGGAACTCCGATTCACAGGGCACTTCCGCTGTATGCAATTTCTTTGCGCAGAAGGGCTGGGCATGCGTTTCTCTGGATTCTGCAGGGGACAAAAGATCCGAGGAACTCGTCGTATCCGAGATAAATCAGGCGTCCGATTATTTGAAGGCGCAAAAAGGGATAGACCGCGGAAAGATCATTTTCTGGGGCGGGAGCAACGGGGCTTTGACCACTCTTCTTGCGGCATCCCAGAGAGACGACGTGTACGCCGTTGCCTCCACAAGTCCTCCTTTGTTTTACAGTATGGACCAGCGAAAGTTCCCGTCGCTTTCCAGTCTGAAAACGCACCTGGTATACGTCTTCGGAGGAGAGCAGGATTATACCGACGAAGAGACTGCCAAGGCGCTGGTGGGAACCGTCGTATCCAACGGTAAAAAGGGGGAATACCACATCATTCCCGGCGCCGGGCATGAGATCTGCTGCGGAGATAAGCGGGCGCTGGACCTGCAATATGAGTTCCTGAAGGGACTGATAGATACCGGGACATGATCCTTAATTCTTCATTATCTCCCTTAACAGGACCGTCGCATAGCTTCCCTTTTTCAGGGAGAACCTGATAGTCACCTTGTTTTTCCCGGGATTTAATTCATCCGGTCCCGCATCCGTCAGTTCCAGGCCTTCCACGGGTATATAGCAGTCGCGGTATTCTCCTTTGGAAGAAAGGTCCGACATCCCTTTTACTTTGAAATCCTCCAGCGCGACCCCTTCTTTTTGCAGCAGCTCCATGGTTATCTCGTCTAATTGGATCCTGTATCCTGCCAGGGGGAGGCGGTCTACAGGTATCTTTCTCCTGATGTATTCGCTCAGCGCCTTATTGAAAATATACCCCTGGTATGCGTGTATGAACATCTTTGCCAGGTTCTCCGGAAGCTTTCTGATCGCCCCCCGGTAGTCCTCCTGGTTGTTCACCAGATGGTTTAACAGGGCGCTTTCATATGTCAGGTTAGCGGGAAAATCCCGCAATGCGCTTCTGTAGTCGCCTGTTTCGGCGAGTGCTTTGCGCATGTTGCGGACGTTGGGTTCCTCTGCCTCATAGTCTTTCGCAAGGTAGGTCATAACCGCGGCCTTAAAGTCTCCCCGCAGTATTTCTCTCCCGACGAGGTGCGTTATGGGCCGAACTCCTCCGAACCTCTGTATGCCGTAGAATGCCGGAGCCTGGCCGTGCAGTTCTTTTATTATCGTTGCGACCCGGTCCTTGGCAGAATCCGCGTCCAGATCAAGGTTCCTCAGCACCAAGGTAAAGCGGTTCCCGTAGAGGCAGCCCAGGCCCAGGGTGTCGTCTGAGTATTCGTAGTCCCTTAGAATAATGTCCTTGATTCGCAGCCCCTCCAAGTCTTCTATCTTTTTGTCCCATATCGATATGCGCTGCGTGGTTAACGCCCTTTTGTCCTTGGTCCCGGCAAAGCCTATCCTCTTGTTACTTACATGCAGTTCCCTTGAAATCTCCTTGAGCGCCCGCATGGTGTCCCAGTTGTATTTCTGCATTGTCACATGCAGGCTGCGCCTATTCACGTCCCACGTCTTGTCGCCGGATACTGCGTCTTTGTCCAGTTCCAGGACAGTTCCTTCCGGCGTTATCTCTTCTACGATGAAATCCTCGGGGAGCTGTTTTAACGTGCCTCCTATTCCGGGCGTCTGCGACTTATAGACCTCCATTCCCAGTTCTGTCTCCTGATCGGGGGGATTTATTTCCATCGTCTAAATAGATTATCGTTATGGCGAATTTAAGCAGTCTCCAGGAAGAGGTCCTTTCCTACGACCAGAAATACGGCTGGGAAGGCGACAAGGAAAGTCACATCGTACTGCACATGTCCGAAGAACTGGGCGAGATATCCCGCTGCATACTGCGCCTCGAAGGATACAAAAAAGAAACCTTTGACAAAAAAGCGCTGGCAGAGGAACTGATCGACCTGTTGTACCTGACGATAAAGCTCGGCAACACCGCTGGAATAGACCTGGAAAAGGAGTGGTATGCAGCCTTTGAGCGCTACGAGAAGAAGACGAGCAGAAAAGAATCGCGAAAATAAGATGAAAAGAAATTCAATGGCGGCGTTATCGATCCTGGTCTTGTTGTCTATATTATCGTTCTATTTCCTGACAAGAGACCAAAAAGAGGTTATAGGTCCGGGCCTTGAGGTGACGTGGCCGACCAATTCCTCGCTGGCACATGGGAGCACGGTTCATTTAACTCCTTTTCAGGAAAAAATAAGCTATAATCCGGAAGGCGTATTCGAGGCCGCTTTTACCAACACAATCGGTTCATCCATAATCCTGAGAAATGCATCCATCAGAGAATCCGCCGGCTTGATTCAATGCGAATCCTCCATCAAAACAGCTAATGGTGGAATGTCTGTGCCCCCGGGGCATGTCTTCACCTTGTCGGGAAAATGCAGCCGAAAGGATCCGGGGCAGAGATATTCTAATTCGATAACTTTCTTCTACGACCTAGTTCCCTCTCCTTCCGGAATCGTGGAGGAGGGGTACGTCGGTGGTCTTGTAGCTGAGAAAACAGAGGAAAAAAATGACGGCTGAGCGGATTGATCCCTGGGGGAAAGGAGACATTAAGGATTACGGGAATCTCTTCAAGGAGTTTGGCATAGAATCATTCGACAAATACAGGGAAAAGTTCTCGGACAATCGCTACATACGCAGAGGTATAATATTCGGTCAGCGCGACTACTCACGGATCGCAGAATCAATCGACAAAAAGAAGCGCTTTGCGATGATGACCGGCCTCATGCCATCCGGTAAATTCCACTTCGGTCACAAGATGGTCGCAGACCAGATAATATGGTACCAGAAGATGGGCGCAGACACATTCATATGCGCAGCGGACCTCGAGGCGTCGGTCGTAAGAGACATCGCCCCAGACGCCGCGCGCAAAATAGCAGTAGAAGAATACCTCACGAATTACGTAGCACTCGGCCTCACGGAAAAGAGCCTCACCTTCTGGTTCCAGACCGACTATGTTGTCCCATACTACCGTTTCAGGGATCAGCTCTCAAAAAAGGTGACCCTCAACGAACTCCGGGGCATATACGGAGACGGCCTGACGACGGGGAAACTATTCTCCGCGATAACCCAGGCAGCGGACATACTGCATCCGCAGCTAAAGGAATTCGGAGGCCCGAGGCCGACGGTCGTTCCCGTAGGGGCAGACCAGGACCCGCACATAAGGCTTACAAGAGACCTTGCAAACAGATTCTCGGGCGAATACAAATTCATCCCTCCGTCGTCGACGTATCACAAATTCATGTCCGGTCTCTCGGGAGGAAAGATGAGTTCGTCCGATCCCTCATCGCATATAGCGCTCACGGAGGATCCGGAGGTCGCAAGAAAGAAGATAATGAGCGGTAAGACCGGCGGCAGGGCAACTGTTGCGGAGCAGAAAGAACTGGGCGGCGTTCCAGAGGAATGCATGGTCTATGAAATGCTTGTCTACCACCTTGTGGAAGACGATAAAGAGCTCTCGGAGATATACGCAAGCTGCAAATCCGGCGGCAGAACGTGCGGGGAATGCAAAAAGGCGTGCGCAGAAAGGCTTACTGCGTTCCTAAAAGAGCACCAGAAAAAGAGAAAGGATGCCGCAAAGACCGTTGAGAAGATACTGGGCGAAAGAAAATGAAACTAAGAGTCACTCCATCAGACAGCCTGAATGGCACAGTAACAGTTCCTCCCAGCAAGAGCTATACCCATCGCGCGGTCATCCTCGCGTCCCTCGCAAAGGGTGCATCGACCATACGTAACCCCCTCCTGTCAGAGGATACCCTTGCCAGCATAGATGCCTGCAGAAAGATCGGCGCACAGGTCGACATACAGAACGAAAAGATAGAGATAAAAGGAGTCTTCGGAGCCCCCAGGGCGCCTGCCACCCCCATCGACGTGAAGAACTCGGGTACTACGCTGAGGGTAATGACTCCGGTATGCAGCTTATGCAGCGAGAAAGTCACTCTCACGGGCGACGATTCCATTAGGAAGCGGCCCATGCAGCCCCTTTTGGGCGCTCTGGAGCAGCTCGGCGTAAAAACGTTTTCAACTAATGGCTTTGCCCCTGTAAGCGTTCTGGGCCCCATTTCAGGTGGAAGATGCCGTATTGTTGGGGACATTAGTTCGCAATTCATCTCCGGCCTGCTTGTTGCATCCGCGCTCGCAGGGGAAGAGACGTCGATAGACCTATTAACCCCTATAAAATCCCAGCCCTATGTAGACCTCACAGTTGACGTTCTGTCCAAGTTCTCAGGCCAGGTGGAAAAAGGAGCAAGCGCTTACAGGATCCCCGGGAGGCAGATATTCCACGGCATCAACTATGAAGTGGAAGGCGACTACTCATCCGCGGCGTTTCTCATGGTGGCGGCAGCAATCCTCGGATCCGACGTTACCGTAACGAACATCAGCATAAACTCAAAGCAGGGCGACAGGCGAATAATCGATATCCTGCGGGCAATGGGCGTGAACGTGCAGGTAAGAGCGGAATCCGTTACTGTCAGGGGCGCAGGAGAAATAGACGGGATACAGGTAGACCTGGGAGACAGTCCCGATCTCCTGCCTATAATCGCCGTCATAGGGGCGCTCGCAAACGGAAAGACATTGATTAAGAACGTCGGTCATCTGCGCTACAAGGAATCGGACAGGTTGAAAGCGATAACCACTGAATTGAACAAGATGGGAGCCCACGTCAAAGAAGGAAAAGACTTCCTTGAGATAAAAGGCGTGGAACGGCTCAATGGCGGGCATCTATCTGGCTGGAAGGACCACCGCATAGTAATGGCTCTTGCGATAGCCGCACTGCGGGCAAAAGGAGAGACAGTGATCGACGATGCCGAGTCTATTCCCGTGTCCTTCCCGGGCTTTGATAAGGTAATGCGTTCCCTGGGAGCCGACATGAATCTGATAGATTAGGCGCCGTAAAGGTTGTCTTCCTCGTTCCCCAGGACAAGGGAAGCAAACTTGATAGCAGCTCTTACGTCATCCCTTGTGAGGCTCGGGTATTTCTTCAACACTTCCTCAAATCCGCCCCCATCCGAGAGGATATCAAGAACAGAATAAACCGGAACCTTCGTCCCCTTGATAATAGGCTTCCCGGCCCTGGTTATCTCGATCCTTCCCTTAAGGTCTTTTTTCATTTTATAATAATAAGAGCTTCACCATTTTTATACTCCACGGCCGTATATTATACTGGTCAACGGTCACAGCGGATTGGAAACACCTGCTCTCATCTCGAACGCAGAAGTTAAGCGATCCAGCGATCTATATTGTACTGCTTAGACAGTGGGAAGTATAGGACGCCGTTGACCACTAACTATCCTCTTTCTTCTATTTGTCTGCGATTTATAATTCAATATCTCTTTGTCGGTGGTTTTTCTTTCCGCAAGAGTCCCATTGGGGAGGCTCATGGCTGAAGCACGTAGATATATAATGAATGCGTAATAGATAACCGACACAGATGGACCAGTTATTGAATTACGAGCTTCTATACGGCTTTCTGGTGGCGCTGGGGATAGGGATCCTCGTCGGCATAGAGCGGGAGCGCGACCAGAACAGGAAAGAGGAGTTTCGCGTGGCCGGAGTACGTACTTTTACGTTGATATCTCTCCTGGGTGCCACGACCGGCCTGATATTCCAGTATAATGCTATGTTCTCGGTTGCCGTGTTCGCGGGGGTCATCATACTTGTCGCATCCGGGTACTACCTTTCAAGCGTGCGGGGCCAGTCACTTGGCCAGACCACTGAAATAGCGGAATTGCTCGTATTCGCTCTCGGGTACCTGTCCTTTTTTCCGGCAACCAGGAGTATCAGCGTGATGATCGCAATAGTCGCGGCACTCACTCTCGCCTTAAAAGAGCACATACACGGCTTTGCCCGGGAGATAAAGGAGTACGAGCTGCTGGACACCCTCAAGTTCGCAGTGATAACATTCATCATCCTGCCCATCCTGCCCGACCAGACCATCGATGCCTGGGGCATATTCAATCCAAGGCAGATATGGCTCTTTGTAGTATTGGTGTCCGGGGTAAGCTACCTGGGATACATATTGATAAAGGTGCTGGGGGTCAACAGGGGCAGCGCAATCACGGGTTTTCTCGGAGGGCTTAGCTCATCTACTGCGCTCACGACTGCGATGGCCAGAAGAGCAAAAGAGGATCATGATCTGTTAAAGCCCAGCGTATTTGCTGCAGTCATCGCGTCAACTGTCATGTTCCCAAGGACGCTCTTTGAAATAGCTGTCTTGAATCCGGGTCTGAACGACCGGCTGATCCCATTTGCCTTATTGATGTTCTTTGCAGGCATCATCGCATCGTTGTTTATAATCAAACCGAGAGAGAACATCACAAAAAAAATAGATCTGAAGACCCCGTTTGCTCTCAAGCCGGCGCTCAAATTCGCAGCAATCCTCCTGTTGATACTTGCCCTACAGCACTTCGCCCTGCAGGTATATGGAACAAAAGGTGTGTACCTCATAAGCTTCTTTTCCGGGCTGGTAGACGTAGACCCTGTAGCACTGTCGTCCGCCAAGATGGCTGCGGAAGGGTCCCTCACAGAAACAGTGGCCCTAAATTCCATACTGATAGCAGCAATATCAAACACCCTGATGAAAACGTTTTACGCGTATATCCTCGGAGGAAAGGAATTCGGAAGGCTTTTTGCCCGTGCTGCAACAGCAATCGTTGCGGCAGGCGCATTATCCCTAATGCTTCTTGAGCTAGGCTTTCTCCACTAGAATAAACAGCGCCTTTTTGCTTTTGGAATGATCGCCTTATGCCTGTTCTCTTCTCCTTCCTCTATGAATATCCCGTCTCCCGGCAGGTATCTTACGATCCTGCCGTCGTAATCGATTGACAACTCTCCTTCCAGGACATATCCTACGTGCCCTTTCGTGCACCAGCTCTCTTCCTTGAAAACATCGGAGAACTCTACCAAGCGCAGTCTCATGCCTTTTTTGGTGTATGCTTTATGGCGTACTCCCTGCGCGGGGCTTTCCCAGGGCATATCCTTTAACGGAACCCTGTTTTCATCTATCCTCATTGTATCCATGGTCCTTGTACGATTTATGGTTTTTTAGTCTTATATTAATCCAGTGGAAAAGATGGACCCCTTCCGGGACATAATCGAGAGGATATTATCCGGGGATATCAAGACCCGGGACGAATTATCCGATGCCAAAAGGCACCTGTCCATAGACTCACAGAGCGACAGCTTCGTGCGCAGCTCAGAGATCCTCAAACACGCAAAGCCCGAAGAACGCGAAATGCTCCTAAAGATGCTGCAGAAGAAGCCTGCAAAGACCCTTTCCGGGGTGGCTGTGGTCTCGGCCATGACGAAGCCCTCTCCCTGCCCGCATGGCAAGTGCAGGTACTGCCCCGGAGGCCCTGACCTTGACGTTCCGCAGAGCTATACCGGGAAGGAGCCTGCAACAAGGAGGGCGATACGTTACCTGTTCGACCCATTCCTCCAGGTAAGTTTCCGCCTGGCGCAGCTAAAAGACATCGGCCACCCAATCGACAAGGTCGAACTCATCGTCATGGGCGGCACCCTTACCGCGCAGGATATCGATTACCAGGACTGGTTCGTGAAGGAATGCCTGCGCGCCATGAACGAGTTTGAAAGAAATTATGTCCTGATCGCGGAACTGGGAGAAGCAGGCTTCATGCAGCGGCATGCAGAGGAAAAGAAGGTATTCTGCTACCGGGAGGACGTACAAAAAGCAAACGAGCGCTCAACTGTCCGCTGCGTCGGCATCACATTCGAGCCCCGGCCTGACTGGGCCAGGAAGAACCAGATAGACTGGATGCTGGAACTGGGGGTGACCCGCGTCGAAACAGGCGTGCAGTGCCCATTTGATTTCGTCTACAAGCGCGTGAACCGGGGCCATACCGTTGCGGACGTTGCCTGCGCAACGCAGGAGATGAAAGACTCAGGGCTGAAAGTATCCTATCACATGATGCCGGGCATCCTTGGAAACAGGCCGGACTTGGACCTGGACGCATTCAAAAAGATATTCACAGACGAGCGCTTCAAGCCGGACATGCTCAAGATATACCCCTGCCTCATCATAAAAGGAACAGAATACTACGACCTCTGGAAGAAAGGGGAATTTGTGCCCATGACAACAGAGCAGGCAGTCGACCTCATAGTAAAGGTAAAGGAGATAATGCCCCCCTGGGTGCGCACCATGAGAGTGATGCGCGACATCCCCTCGAACCTCGTGGAAGCAGGCATAAAGTCCTCCAACCTGGGACAACTGGTTGAAAGGGAGATGCAGAACAGAAATGCGCGCTGCCAGTGCATCAGATGCAGGGAAGTCGGGCATACGCTGGACAAAGGATTGATCCCCGACGAAAAGAACATAAAGCTGAAGAAAAGAGAATACGATGCCAGCTGCGGCAAAGAAATATTCCTCTCATATGAAGACGCCAAAAAAGGCGTACTACTCGGCTTCCTGAGGCTGCGCATGCCAAACGACCCGTTCAGGCCGGAGATAGACGAGCGAACGGCCCTTATACGGGAACTGCACGTCTACGGCCCCATGGTAGAGATAGGAGAAAAGCCCGAAGAAAAATGGCAGCATCGGGGCTACGGAAAGGAACTCCTGGCAGAGGCCGAGAAGATATCCTGCGAAAAATACGACAAAGAAAAAATCCTTGTCACGTCCGGCATAGGCGCCCGTGAATACTACAAGAAACAAGGATACAAAAGAAACGGCGTCTACATGGGGAAAAAGATATAAACCCGGCGCCCTAGATCGCAAATAAACTGTTTGCGTAATCAAGGAACATGCCTACCAAAGGCAGCGCGTTAATCAAAAGCAATACCAGGCAGAATGCGACTATGGCATAGACTATCTTCTTTGCATGCAGCTCGCTTATCTTAAAGACGTACATGACCTCCCGCAGCATCCTCCATCCGTCAAACGGAGCTATCGGGAGAAGGTTCACCAGGGCAACGTTCATGTTGAAGAATATCATCCAAGTCAGCGTGGTCCACACAAAATTCAGGACCCCCATATCCAGGCCATACTTCCCCATTATGTTGTTCTCGGTATACATCCCCAGATAGGCGACGCTTGCGTTTTCAGGGCTCTCGCCAGCGGTCACGTCAAATGTGCCCCTGCTCGTCCCAAGGGATAATACGCTTCCCGGAGCATAGCCTGAGACTGTCTTCTTGTAGCCCGCCGAAGAATTCAGAGTAACATTATTGACGCTGTAGATAACGTCGCCCTTCTCGATGATGCCTTTGGCAGACGAGTTCCCGGTCAGGCCAGAAACCAGCACTCCATCGGAGCTCACAAGAAAAGCGGACAAGGAGAACATGACGACGATGCTCGCGGCGCAGACGAGGACGTTCGCAAAAGAGCCTGCCGCAAAGACGTGCATCTTCTGGATGGAAGACCTGCCTTCCAGTTCCTTTTCATCCGGCTCGACGAAAGCGCCGACGGGTATTATCCCAAAAGTCAGAAGACCGGTCGACTTAAGCTTAATCTTATGCACCCTCGCAAGGACGCCGTGGGCGAACTCATGCGAGAACAAAAGAACGGTGAACGCGATCAACGCATAAACGATCGGGACAAAGATGTCATAACCTGGGACCCCTACGCCTATCTCCCCCTCGGGATTGACGCTGGGAAGCATCGGCGCAACGCCCGGCATATTGGAACCCGCAAAAAGTATCTGAAAAGCCTGCATCATGAACATCCCTATAAGCAAGGGAGGCACGCCGAATGCGCCCTCGATCGCCGAGATATAGAGCGGCACCTTAAGGTCGGAACCAAGGATCAGAGTTATTCCCTCTATGAACTTTATGAAAGCCAAAGACAAAACCGCCGTTGAAAACACGTAATCAAGAGAGGTATTCTTCAGCTTCGAAAGATACTTGATGAACGAAGCAAGGGCCAAAAAAGACAATAACAACGTCACTATCCCGACCAGTCCCCCGCGCCAAAAGAACAAGCCCGCCCAGGCAAGCAGGACAAAGGAACCCGCAAGGAATAGGATCTTCCCAAGGCTCCTGGAATCCTTCCTCTGATTAGACAAATACGCAGCGCCCAATCCCCCGAAGGAAAAGACAACCGCAAAATCCGCAAGGAACTTCCAGAGACCGGGTGCAAGCTTTGCTATCCAGTCGATAAAAGAAAGAAAATGCCCGGTCCTTATCATGAAAAACAAACCAAGGAACCTCTCGTTCTTAGACCTTAAAAGGAACAATGTGCCCAGAACAAACAATACTCCAAACGCGATATAAAACTCATTCATCCTATTTCTCCTTCTTTTTAACAACTACGACGTCCCCCAAAGTAAGATCCTTACTCGCACCATGCCTTCCGCCCGCAAGGATCATGGACGAAGACTTCTCAAAAAGCTTGATATGCAAGGCAGACTCGATCTTATGTGCTAGGGCATCGGCAGGCTCGAACTTCCCGGACTCGATCCTGTGCATCAAAGACTCGGGCTCGTTAAGCATCTTCGCAAAATCCTCCATCTTCAAGCCCCTTTTCTCACGCGCATCCTTGATAAGCTTGCCATACTCCTCCTTCAAAGTAGGAACAGACAACTCGGAATCAAGCACCTTGGAAAGACTGGGAACGGGCTTGGATACGGGTGCAGGAGCCGGCTTTTTCGGCGGCTCAACATGCGGACGAATCTCGCCCACAACCTGGCCGTAACGCGCGCACTCGTTGCAACAAACAGCAACGCAGCCTTCGATCTTAACCTTCTTACCCTCGATAAAATGCTTGCCGCAAGTCTCACACTGCATTTTGGAAAAAACACTTAGAATACGTAATATATATTAGAGCGGACAGAAAGAAAAATGGGAATAAACGATCTACTGTTTTGTACCTTTACTCTGCTTCTTAACTCCGACCCTCTTTAGTTCAATAAGCTCTCCCATCATGTCAAGGAATGCTTCATTGGAGATCCTTTTACGGGCTTCTACGTCTCTTTTGATCTTTTCGATGTTTAGACCTTTCGAAGCTTTCATTCTTCTTATATTTTTGATTCAAAACACTAATACTAACTTCCACAGCCGGAATTGGCCGGCTGACCAAGGGACGGTTTCACCTAAGCTCAACCGCCCAGACGTAATTCACATATAATCACGATAAACATATAATTCCACAATGGGGATGTGGGGTAACCTGGCATCCTAGCGGGCTCCAGTTTAAAACACCTGCGTAATGCAATGGTTACATGCCTGGAGCACTGATTCCCGAAAGGGAAAATGATGATTAGTAGGTATGTGGTTCCACAGGGACCAAAAGAAGATACCTGCCGATGAGGGTTCAAATCCCTCCGTCCCCATATATTATTAACATCGGCATGTAAGTCGGAACCTTAGGTGATAAAAGGACAGACCTTGCGGAATTCTAGAATAATCACACGATCTGAAAATCAAGAGGAGTCCCAATTCGAAAATGACAGACTTAAATCATTGGAGAAAATGGATTTTTAAACGGTTGGACGGAATGAACAGACGTGTAGAAAATCTGGGTACCCCAAAAGAATTTGTTTTATAGCTTATAATTTTTATTCTGGAACTTCTTAGTATTATCTATGGGCTGGTCTTTGTGTAGGGGTGTTGATTTTTTGCCAGGTATTTCTATTGATGAGTTGAAGCGTAGGATTGCAGTTGAGAAG
>JBAQYF010000025.1:0-33640 GCA_049299895.1 Candidatus Altarchaeia archaeon | reverse complement strand
TGGCGTTTGCGGCGTTGTCTAGAATCAGGTGGATGATCGTGTCTTCGACTGATGGATAGTCTCCCGAGTATTTTATCTTGTCTATTCCTGCGTATATGTATAGGGTTGTTTCCGGCGGGATCAGGTGTATGCCGTGCCTGGATAGGGCGCTCATCGATGCATACTTCCATTTCATGCCTTTTTCCCCTGCTTTTTTTATGAGTTCTCCTGGCGGGTTGTTTGTTCTAAGGAGGTATTCGTCCTTGCCGGACCATGCGATCAGACTACTACGACGCTAAATGGTTCCTGCATTATGCCCTGGAACAGTCCCCCCTGCAATGTAGTGACCTTAGCAGAAGTAATTACGAGTATAACCTCATGGTCCCGGGGGAATATAGGATTAAACGAAGAAATAGATTTGATAAATTCATGGGCTGATCCTCTGACGTATGTGCTGGTTTAGGATCTGACGAATTTTTGATTTGGTGTTTCCTTGTGCCGGAAGATATTTAAGCCTGCGTTGCATATAGGAATAAGAGAGATGGATAAACGGATGATTATTGAGGGTGCCCGGGTTCATGGCGTGGGTTTTAGGCCTTTTCTGTATGTAAAGGCAAGAAAGCTCCGGCTGACGGGTTTTGAGGCTGAGAACGTATGCATTAACGGCCTTGATGCGCTTGATGTCTCTTTTTCCGGGGATGAAAAAGCAGTTCTTATTTTTTCCGGATACTGCCGCACAGCCCGTCCGCCTGAGGCGTTGGTATCCGGGGTGCGGGAGGAAGAGCCGCCCGAGAGCGTTCTGCCGATTGATGAATATGACAGGATACTTGCCGCAGAACAGCAGGGGAAGATGGTTCAAAGCGGGCTTACAATGATCGGGATGCAGGAGAAGACTGTTGGCTTGCAGGAGAAGACATTGGAGAAATTGGATGTGTATCACGATGATAATGTAAAAAGGTTCGAGCTTTCTGAGGAGCGGTTTGAAAGGATTATTAAGAACCTTGAGAGGATCCTTGACGAGATGAGGGAGGATCGAATGGAAGCCCGTAAGTCGACTGAGAGGATAATAACCATGATATCGTCTATGAGGCCCGGCGGGTTGGTAAGAGAAAGACCGGCAGCCTATTCTGCAGTTAAGAAGGCCAAAGGCACCAGGAAAAAATAAAAAGTCCTTGTCCTAAGCCTTGGGTTTTTGCGGGTTTTCCCTCTTTGGAGAATTGTTCGGCTTGGCTGCCCCCTTTTTGGATTTATCTCCTGGTTTAAGAACGTGATTCCATATATATGTGTGGTGGATGACAATGTCTTTGACTGTTGAAAAAATATGCAGGGATGCGTTGTTCCTGGAAGACGCCTTTCATGCCAAGAAAAAGCACAAGAGTTCCGAACTTCTGGGGGCTTTTTCCGATATCGGGCGCAAGCTTGCAAAAGAGAAAAAGACTTCCGTGGATCTGGTCAGGGAGCTTAGGAAGGTATGATCGAAACATTGTATCTTGATTCCAATATCCTTCTAAATGTATTACTGGAAGATGCGGGCCTTGCTGGCGCTTCTCTTTCCCTGCTTCAAAAAGTAGAATCGGGAAAATATAGTGCGACAATGTCTATTTTTGCGGTTATGGAGATACACCGCATCCTGCAAAAGCAGGGGAAAACGGAGGAAGAGATAACCGATGCGGTCCGCAAGATTCCCTCGCTGGGCATAGAAATAATGATACCTGAAGGAAGCGAGATGATATCTGCCTATGAGTATGTGAAGACGCTTAGAGTAGACCCCGCCGATTCCATACATCTGTCATGCGCTCTGGCATCCTGGCAGCGTCTTTGTAACAAGGGATAAGGAACTCGCAAAAAAGATCCGCAAGCTCATCCCGACCGCGGAACCAGAAGAATTGTAACGCCCATTGATAGCATTCTTGGATGACTAGCTATACTTGAGTAAATAAAAATCCCTAATTTTATTGACTAAAGTCTATAAAATTGAGATGTAGCTTTCAAAGTGCTGGTCTGAAGTGTCAATTTTTAAACTCTTTTCGTTTGCATTCCCTTTCCTGCACGGGCTCTTCTATTCTTTTGATAGCGTTGATCTTTTTATGGCAGTTGCATGCTGAAAGCGGCGGCAGATATTTAGCCTGAAAATACCTAAATATTATTGTATGCCTGAAACAATTACCTTATCCCGGGAAAGATTCAAGAAAGTGCTCCTAGATTTTGAAGTCCTCTTAGAAGACGTTACGGAACTGGTTAACCGGGACGACATAGTGAGGCAGAGGATAGCGGATGTCAAGAGCGATCCCTCCATTGGAAAAACAGAAGACGAACTGGACGCCTACTTGAAGAAAAGAGGGGTAAAGGTTGACTGATTGGATCGTCAAAGAGCATCCTGATCTCTTCAAAGACTTGGATGCCTTGCCCAAGAAAGAACTGGAAATATTCTACAAGAAAAAAAACAAGATTAGGGAAAACCCCTAGAGGCAAAAACACCTGCACGGAGGGGAGAACTGCTACTGCGAGCCGATAACTGAAAACGTGTGGCTGGTGTATTATCTGGAAGGGAACGTTATCTGGCTTCTAACCGTGAGCAAACACGACAATGCCTACGATACTTACCTGAAACGGCTTCATTCATTGCACAAAAAACTGCGCGAAGACGCCAATTCAAACTATGGCGAACCGGATGCCTCTGATGAACTGAATAATGGCTTCAAGGAGCTTAAAAAAGAAGAGGTGGACGCTCTTGTATCCAACGCCTTGAGGGAGCGGCTCTCTGAGCAGCTTATGTTCAAAGAGGCGGGCGAGCTGTTAAAGGACTCCGAGGTAACAGACGAGCATGCTCTTCGCTGGGGTCGCGAATTAAAGGAAAAGGCGGCGAAACGCAAAAAATAATTGATCCCCAGCATCATGGATAAGTCCTATGACTTTTATGTGTTTGGAGAACGCTTCGGCAAGAGGTAATCCGACGTAGCCAGAGGCCCATTACGCAGACTGTTTTATGTTCCGTGATCATTTTCGATTTTATATTGGTTTAGGAGGTAAATTAAACTGTTTTTTGCGGGTTTTTTTTCTCTTTGGGATTGTTAGGTGGCATTGTTATTGTTATAATCTTTAGGGTACGTAACTGTCGGGTTAATCGGCTGATTCAGAGGGAGATTATTTGACTGTACTTGGTTTGTCTTTTGGTTTTTTCCCTGTAAGTGTTATAATTATTTATATGAAAAAGGGCGTTTTCAGGGATTATACTGTCATCGTCGAGAAGGATGAGGATGGTTTTTATGTGGGCGAGGTTGTGGAACTGCCCGGATGCCATACCCAGGCCAAAACCGTTGAGGAGCTTATGAAGAGGATGGAAGAAGCGGTTTCCCTCTACCTGGAAGTCAAGAGCGATTCAGGCAATCCTTCCTTTGTCGGCCTGCATAAGATCAAAGTTCGCATTCCCTCTACGGCATGAACTGAAAAGATCCCGCCTCTTGCGCCTCAAAAATTGATCCGGGCTCTTGAAAAGGCAGGTTTTGCAGTTATCCGCCAGAACGTAAGCAGCATATTTATGGAGCACCCTGACGGGGGGAATGCATTGATGGATTATGAATCATCTATTTATTCCTGTATTTCGGCATGGGCAGTTCCTCCCACTCTATGTGTCTGAAGTATCTGTCTTTGTATTCCTTCGAAGGGATGTATTGGAAGGAATCGAGTCCTGCGTCGTTGACATTTATCCAGCTGTCGCCTGAAAGGTAGTCTAATACGCTTCTATAATCGCAGGCATCGAAGGCTATATTGCTTTCGATGAGTGCTGAAAGCATCTTTGCGTATTCCTGCGCGTATGCATAGTTGGTGACTTTCAGAACGAAGCGAGGCCGGTCCTTTAAGGGTGGGTAAAGGTGTATGCCGTGGTGTCTCCAGCTGAATACTATCTCAAAGGGATGGCTTCCTATATGGGCGCCGTGTTCCAGCCAGCGGACGTATTCGTCCCGGCTGTTTTTCTCTCCTATGGACAGCATCCCTCCGTCTCTTCCGTCCGCCCATTTCCTATACATGTCCGCAGGAGACATGTTTTGCGCCTTGCGCCCGTAGGCCGCACGGTAGCATAAGGCTGCAGTCTCTAGGTATTCGTTGATGGAGACAGACTGAACGCTCAGGTATTTCCTCTCATGGGCAGCGTAAAGATCAAGGATATTTGCCTTGGTTTTCTCTCGCATGTTCTTTCGTAATACGTATCTGCCTTTCACCCTGCCTGTCCTGATGTCATATGGGACTGTGGACAATATTGTCCCTGAACCCTCTTTTTCTCCTAGGCGCATGAAGCGCAGGGCTTCCCGAAGCATTTTCGCATAGAACCCGTCAAACGTATCGCGTCCCTTCTCCAGTGCAATACCTCCAAGATTTCTGAATAGCAGGTAGAAGCGTCCATCATATTCGACCAGCGTAAAGGGGACGCTAATGCGCCTGCCGCTTCTTTTCAGCGGAAGATAAAAGCATTTCCATCTCCTCTCAAATCTGTCTGCATGATCCGGGTATGCCGTCTCTGCGAGCTTTTGAGCAAGAGAGTAAGCGGCGTCGTCAAATACCGGGCGGTCCCATGAGCCGTGAAGGAAATGATCCGCCTCATAGAATTGTATCCTCGGATTAAAGCGGCGCTTTTTACTCACTATGCGCGTTTTTTTCATAACATGACTGTTCTTATAATAGATGTAATCTGCGCCGCTATATAACTGCAATGCAAGGGAGCGAGGGAAAAGTGCCGGGCACCCAAAAAATATCTTTCAATAAAAAGAAATTGTTTCGCTCCGAAAGCTAATAGAATCATCTGCGCCCGTTCTGCTGAGGGGCCCCGCCTGCGCGCGTTCGCCTCACAGCTTCCTGTATCCCTCATGGATCGCCTTCTTCCTGCGCAGGTATTTCTTGTTGCATCCCTTGCACAGGCGCACGGATTCGATGCGTGAACATCCGTTCTTTTCCATTTGTTCGATCTCGATATGCAGTGCCATGTCGTGTCTGTATTTGCCTGCGCCGCACAGGGCGCATGGTTCGCTCGAATACTTCGAGAACTCCGGTGCGCGCAGGAGGCCGTGCAATTCTTTGAGTCGCGTCCGCGCGCGTTTAAGGCATCGCCCGTGATCTATGTCGTTCCAGCGGTACTTTTTCTTTATGATACCCTGCGCATTAACTGGATTTTTTTTCGCATTCGAAGAACCCGCACGATTCGCAGGGATATTCCATTTTTTCCAATAGTTCCAGTTCAAGGAATTCATATATCCCCTTCAAGGTTTTTTCATCCATTCGATCATCCCGCATTCTGATACAGCCCGCGTCGATGCTTATTTTTCCAGGAATTTTCCGATCCTGTTATATGATTCTTTCGCTTCTTTCATTTCCATCATCTCTCCTGCGGATACCCCGGCAAAAGACGCTGCATCGGACAATGAAAAGGCACCTGACGCGTATTTTTCTATTGCTGTCAATTTTTCCGGAACCATTCTATCGTTTCCTGCAGGCCTTTGTCGATATCGTATTTCGGATCGTATCCGAATTTTTCCTTTGCGGCCGTTATGTCCGCGAGGGAGTCCTTTACGTCTCCCGTGCGCGCCTTGTCGTAGACGGGTAAAACGTCCATACATGTGTATTTGTTTATTTTAGCGACGAGTTCGTTCAGGCTGATCCTTTTCCCGTACGCTATATTATATACGCCGGAGGCGTTGCTTTCCATCGCCTTGATGTTGGCGGATACGACGTCTTTTACGTAGGAAAAATCCCTTGTCTGGGTGCCGTCGCCGTAGACTGTGGGAGTTTCCCCTTTGAGTATCTTTGTTATGAACCTGGGTATGACGGCAGCGTATTCCGATTCCGGGTTCTGCCTGGGGCCGTATACGTTGAAGTACCTCAGGGTGATAGTCTTTAGTCCATAGACTTCCGTGAACGCCCTGCAGTAGTATTCCCCTGCAAGTTTCGTAACTGCATAAGGAGACTTCGGGTTCGGCGTCATATCCTCCCTTTTGGGCAGCGTCGGAGTATCGCCGTATGCAGACGAGGATGCCGCGTATACTACTTTCCTTACGTTGGCATCCTTTGCGGCCAGCAGTACGTTGAACGTACCGTCCACGTTCGCGACGTGAGATGCCAGAGGGTTTTCGACAGAGCGCTGAACTGACGGGATCGCCGCCTGGTGGAGTACGTAGTCGGTGTCGGAGAAGAGCTTTTTCAGTTGGTCGTAATCCGTTACGCTGCCTTTTACAAAGGAGTAATTCTTGTCGTCTTTGCAGGAGGAGATATTCTCCATCCGCCCGGTCGACAGGTTGTCGAGTGCCGTAACGCTGTTGCCTTCTGCGAGGAGTTTTTCGCAGAGGTTTGATCCTATGAATCCTGCTCCGCCGGTTACTAGAATTCGCTCGCTCATTTTTTTTCGCGGTTGTTTGATAGTGTCGGACTAGGTTGAAATAAATTTAGGAGTATGCGGATTAATATTGTTTCCTTTAGTGCGTGCATGCCTCAGGCGCGTGACTGGGCGAGTTTAGACGAGATGAAAGAAGGCTGCATGGAATCCCGCAGATCGACTGAGCGGATAATAACGTTGATTTCGTCGATGAGGCCGGGCGGGTTGATAAGAAAGAACCGGCAGATAAAAGGTCTTAGTCGCCCGGAAAAACTAGAAAAAGAATCGTTTGGTGCCGGATTGGTCTGAGGATTGCGTTATTCTGCTTCCTTTACGTTCACCCAGAGATGCAGCGTTCTGTATACTGTACTGTTTCCTTTTTTGTAGAGGAGGAATTCCAGTTTTCTGCTTTCGCCCGGGGTGCTTGGAGTGAATGTGTATTTTGCAAGGTATGTCTGGTTGTTTCGTAGTTCGATTGTTTTTTCGTCGAGTGTCGAGTTGTCCAGCCTGATCCTCAGCGAGTATTGCAGGTCTTCGTATTCGTGGTTTGCGACGCCTATGTAGACGGTCCCGGTCTGTCCTGTTTCCAGGTCTATTGGGTAGTTGTATGCTTTTTGTTCCGGTCCGAGTATGTAAAATTCGGTGAATTTTTCGCCCTGTGGCGGGTTGAGTATTATGTATATTACTGCCGCGACCGTTATGAAGAGTAGTCCGAGGAGGGCCCGGGTCAGTATCCGGTCGTATGTGCCCGGTTCTTTTGGTTTGGTTTTTTTCCCCCGGGGGTGTGTCCTGACTTTGAGGGATTTTTCCGTTTTGTGCCTGTTTTCCTGTTTTTGTAGACTCATCTTTTTTTGTTGCGTGTTTATTTATGTTTTTGGTTCTAATAAGCTACCTATGAAGGAATCGCATGATGTGGGCGACAAAAAGAAGCCTGTTTTGCGGCGCGGTAAAAAGAACGGCAGGCATCATCCTGTTCATCCCCGGATGCGGCTTACCTACGCGGGCCTTGCAGTTTACCTGCTGCTCCTTACGTCTGCCGAATACATTACGACGTACGTCAATCCCGAGGGGGGCCTTGCCATACACGCTTTCATTCTCTTCGCCCTGCTTACCGTCTCTTCGTTCCTCTACAAAGACAAATTGCTCTGCTGCTTTGTCATGAGCCTTGTGATCACTCCTTTGATTCGGATCCTTTCTACTGCGATGCCTGTTTCGATGCTGGATCCTCTTTACTGGTTCCTGGCGATCAATTTTCCGCTCCTGATAATGGCATTCATGCTTATGGGCTACCTGGGGCTTACCCGTGAGGATGTGGGCCTGGTCTTTGTCTCGCCCGAGGAGGAGAACCGTAAAATCGGCTTCCTTCTGCAGTTCCTGGTAATGTTTACAGGGCCTTTTTTTGGCATGATAGAGTATCATATCCTGCGGCCTGAGGCGATGGTGCAGGAATTGACGGTCCCGGCTCTTATCTCGGCGTTTGTCACATTCACTATCTTCACCGGGCTGATAGAAGAGATAGTGTTCAGGGGGATTATCCAGAGGAACGGCGAGAAAGTGATCGGGGTAGCAGGCGCGTTGTTTTTCACTGCGCTCCTGTTCGCGGTAATGCACATCGGCTGGAAGTCCTGGGTGGACTTGGTGTTCGTCTTCCTGGTCGGGTTCTTTTATGGCGTTATTTTCTACAAGACAAGAAGCCTTTTTGGGATTACGGTCTCCCACGGTCTGACGAATACGGTTTTATTCACGATAGCGCCGTTGTTTATCCGGTAAGCAGCCAGTCAGGATTATATCGGAAAAATAAAAAGAATAAGAGAAAAAGAATAAGGGATATTGCTCAGAGGATTGTCAAAACCTTTGTCGCTACGATGCTTGCGAATGCAAACAGCAGGGCGACGCTGACAATGCCTGAAATCTGGGTTACAGACTTTAGAACGGGGTTCCCGCTCGTATCCGCGCCGAATATCTCTCTTATGGCCAATAGTATTATAAGTGTGGCCACTGCTACTATCCCTGCAGCCGTAAGATGGGGGGCTGCTATAAGGGTTGTTGTGGTCGCTGTCGTAATCGTTGTAATTGTCGTAATCATTTTTGCGCTAAAAAAACTATGTAAATATATAGGAAAGAGGGAGTATAAATACCAGGAGTATTTTACAAGCCCCCTTATCCTTATACTTCAATTTATATACTTGTATTTATAATATTTAAAGTGATTTGTTATAAATTCAAAAAATTTTAAGATCCAAAATGGCTGCACAAAAAAAGAACATAGTCGCTGCGGGCTTGATCGCAGCAGCGTTTATAGGAATTGTTTTATTTTCCGGACCGATAACCGCTTTGAACGTTACGATTACCCCTGACCAGTCCAGTTACACGAGAGGATCGGGCGTTGCTTTATTCAGGGCGAATCTTACGATAAACACGGGAGAACGTGTCCCGGTCAATTACGTGGAACTAGGCCTGCAGGCGCCCAGCGCATCGACCCCGACGTTCTGCAACCTGCCGGCGGTTGACACGAACAACTATAACTGTTCCGGGAACATAATAAACGTTTCAGTCCAGACGACGAATTATACCGAAACCTACGGCTATGGATACAGGGAAGCCGCCTGGAACAGCAGCAATTACGCTTGGGGCTATGGCTACGGATACGGGGGAAGCCCCTCGACAGTCCTTGGATATGTCATAAGATGGGCGATCCCCTCTGACGCCGAGATCGGGACATACACTGCGTCGTTCACGGTATTTACGACAAGCAATGCGACGTTCGTCGGATACTCGTCTTTTGCTGTAAGCGCGCCTACGACTACTACAATCCCGGTGCCTCAGACAACGACTACAACCACCACGTCGTCCTCGACCACCACGACTACGAGAGTAGCTGCAGATGCGCCCATGATACACAACGTGGACGTGAAGGATGTATCGACCGGCTCTGTGACTGTTATATGGGATACCAACAAAGATGGGGACAGCCTCGTAGAATACGGGACGACCACAAGCTACGGCCAGACGCAGAGCAGTGCATCCATGACGACGAACCACGCCGTCACCTTGACCGGATTGCAGGCTGATACGACGTACCACTTCCTCGTGAAGTCCTCGGTGGATGGCATGACCGGGACTACGGGGGATTATACCTTCACGACCTCGAAGGTCTACACTGATACGATAACGGTCGAAGCCAACGAGTCAACGGAAGTCGACGTTCCAGACACCAGCGTAAAGATAGACATAGTGACGGACGTCACGGTCGAGAACGCGTCGATTAACGTGTCGACGTCAAGCAACAGCCAGACCGGATCAGAATTGTCAGTACCCGGCTTAAACAAGTTCGTGAAGATAGAAGTCTCGCCTGAACTGGCGGCAGCGATAACCTCGGTCATAATAAGAATAGACTACACCGATGAGGAAGTGGAGGCTGCAGGGATCAACGAGAGCACAATGGGCATCTACTGGTACTCCGGATCCGAATGGGTCAAGCTGACAACAGCGCTCTCATGGGTTAACGCGGTAGGAATAGACACCGTCCAGAACTATGTATGGGCGAATGTGACTCACTTCTCGGACTACTCGGTCGGCGGAAACCTTACTGCCTGCGAGGATCTGAAAGGCAACTACGCACCATGCGACGAGATAACGCTTGAAGAAGTGCTCGACTTAATAGACCTGTGGATACGCGATGAAGCGACTATCTCCGAGGTAATCGCGCTCATCGATGCCTGGGCGACGTCGTCTTAGGAAATGAGGCCGTTAGGGTCTCTATTATTCCTTCTTTTTTCTTTACTTGTTTTTCTTTAACTAGTTCTATGTTATCCATCATTTTACTACAAAATGCCTTCGATCGAGTTTTCGACTCCTCTGGCGCTCTGGGGACTGCTGCTTGCTCTCCCGATCATCATA
This sequence comes from Candidatus Altarchaeia archaeon, assembly GCA_049299895.1. GTDB lineage: Archaea > Altiarchaeota > Altiarchaeia > IMC4 > QMZM01 > CAIYYO01. The sequence goes on along the minus strand of JBAQYF010000025.1, from coordinate 23,400 downwards.
TTATATCTCCTTAGGCCGAAGCCGAAGCACATACGTTTTCCCTCGGTCATGTTCATAATAAACGCCGAGAAGGCAAAGCGCCTGCGTTCGTTCTTCAAAAAGATAGTCCGCGATCCTCTCCTGCTGCTGCAGATACTCCTGATAGCTCTCATGGTCTGCGGGATAGCGGGTCCTTTTTTTCTCTCCCTGGAAGAAGAGAATCTGAAGGAGACTGCAGTCGTTGTAATGGACTCGTCCGCGAGCATGCAGGCAACCGACGTTTCGCCCGACCGCTTCGGGAGGGCGAGGGCCGTTGCCCGGGACATTATCGGGCGCATGAACGACGAGAGCATAGTGAGCATTGTCCTTGCGGAGAATTCGCCGATAATCCTCGGGAGGAACATGAAAAAAGAGCCGTCGTTATCCGTTCTGCCGGATTCTTTTGTCAGCGACTCTCCTTCTAACATCGGTGATGCGGTGCTTTTCGCAAAAGAGATGTTCTCGGGGGAGGATACTAATAAAAAAATCTACGTATTGTCCGACTACGCGCATCCGGAGGGATCCGACCTGCGGCTGGTCCAGAAGATAGCATCCCAGAGCAACGTGTCCGTGAGTTTCGTTCGCGTGAACGGGGACGGGAAGAATATCGCCCTTGTGGATGCGAAGGTGAAGAGATTCATAACCGACAGGAACCGCTTCTATACTACGTACACGGTTCATAATTTTTTCGAAGGTGAAAAGGACGTCGAGGCGCAGGTGCTTGTGGACGATAAAGTAGTGTCCACGCAGAGCCGTAAAATAGCCGGCAATTCCGAGAAGCTTTACACCTACGAGGGGAACATCTCCGAAGCCTCACACAGGATAGTTATCAAGCTCTCCGGGGAAGATTCATTGAACGCGGATAACACTGCCTACATGTACATGCCCGAGGTAAAGAAATACCGGGTCCTCCTGATATCCGAGGAGAATGCAGACCAATATATCCGCTACGCGCTTTCCTCATCGAAGGATATTGAATTGAGGATAGCCATCCCCCCGGTCATTCCGGAATTCGATTATTTTGACGTCGTCATAATGGGCGAACTAAAAAAAGAGTTCATACTCCCCGGGACCTTCCGGGACCTGCATCTGTATGCGAACAAAGGCGGCCACGTTATTTTTATTGCTTCGGAGAATCTTCCCTCGTTTAAGAACAACAAGGATCTTGCGGATTTTCTCCCGGTAACGCTTGATTCCGTCAGGAACAAGACAGGGAAGATAGATGTATTGACTGATCATGAGATACTCCTGGACGTAGTCCCGAAGGGTTCCAGCGAATTTCCAAACATCGCGGTGAGCAGGTATATAACGTGTACTGCGAAGAATGCGAGCATGGTCATAGCCGAGGTTATGAATTCGCCGGTCATCTCCTACAATCTGAGCGGAAGAGGGAAAGTGGTGTATATTGGCATCAATCCCGCATCTTCCTGGAGCAACTTCTATTACAGCAGCTCGTTCCCCGTTTTCTGGCTGCAGCTCATCTCATGGGTTAACCGGGACGATTCCACCCTGGGAGTGAACAATTTTCACACAGGCGACTATCTGCCGGTCTCCTTGGATACGGAGACCCAAACTCCCTCAGGGAAGATCGTCAATTCGGGGAACATCCTACTCGACGAATCGGGTTTCTACGAGATATACCGCGCGGAAAAAACAGACGTCATAGGCGTAAGCCTGCTATCTGAAAAGGAGTCTGACATATCCGCCAGCCCCATGATATCAGCCGTCGACGACAAAGACCTGAACCTTCAAAGGGAGAGCGTTAACGTCAAGAGAGAGATACTGCCCTATCTTATAACCGCATCCATTATTTTCTTCTTGATGGAATTGTATTACTACAAACGGAGGGGTATGCTATGAGCTGGGAGTATCAGATGTACGGACTTGAACAGCCTCTCGTGCTCGCGCTGGCAATACCTCTGCTCATTGCAGCGTTCCTCTACATCCGCAGGCCGAATATGAACAAGAAGAAGTGGATCTACTATGCCACCCGCTCGCTGTATCTGTCGCTGCTATTATTCGCTCTCGCATCCCCCTATCTGATAGTTTCATCCGAGAAATTCCAGGACACGGCCCAGGTAACTATCCTCAATGATCTTTCCGATTCAATGTACCTCTTCGAAAAGGAAAAGGACCTTGCATCCGATCTGTATTCCGTTCTCCGGGGCCAGTTGATGAATGCTACCGGCTGTGATAACGTGAGGCTCAAGTCGTTCTCCAACGGTAGCAGGACCGAGATAGGCGATGCGTTGTACCAGAATTCCGCGGATTCGACCCGGGACAACAATCTCTTGATACTTGTTTCCGACGGCAACAACAACTACGGCAGGAACGCAAAGGACGTGGCAAAAGCGATCGGAGGCTCTAACACAAGAGTTTTTTCGTTCACGCCTGAGAAGCCGTCTGATGAGATATACATTAAAAGCGTGGACGGGGACCGGAAGGTCCCGTTGAATTCAATGTATTTCTATACCGTAGGCGTCAGCAAGCTTGGAAACATAGCCGAATACACGTTGAAGGTCAATGTGGGCGACAAAGAGGTCGGCTCGGCCATCGTGGATTCGCAGTCCGCAGGAGAGCAGACGTTCAATTTTTCCGTTTCCTTCAAAGAAGTTGGGGTGCACACCATCAACGCGCAGCTTTACCCCCGGAGCCCGGACAAGTCAAAGGAGAACAACAAATACATAAAGACCGTGGACGTCGTGGACAAACCGGAAGTATTCGTTGTAACCGCGGAGAAGGATTCCCCTCTCATGGCGATCCTCACGCAAAGTTACCTTGTCTCTTCAGATAAAACGCTGCCTGAAGACCTTTCGATATATTCATCATTCTTCCTCGACGACCGCAACGCAAGCACGCTCTCCGTGGAGAATATCGCCGCACTGAACAAATACGTTATCGACGGAGGAGGCCTTGTCGTAGTCGGCGGGGAGCGCTCGTACGAACGCGGGAACTATCATCAATCAACGTCTCTTGAAGCGATGCTTCCAGTTAGGAGCGTGGAAGAACCCGAGAAAAAAAGAAAAGAGATGGCGGTAGTTATCCTCCTGGACATATCCCAGAGCACGGCTTACGGGCTGCAGTCCGACTCCAAGATAGCAGTGGAGAAGGCGCTCGCCTTAAACATCGTCAAGCAGATGGACTTGAAAGACCACGTCGGAGTCGTCGCATTCAACGTTGAGGCATTCGACATACACGGCATCGGGCGGCTCTCCGAGGGCGTGGACGACATAAACGACAAGATCCCAAGGCTGCAGTTCGGCGGGGGAACGGACATGCTTTCCGCACTGGACCGGGCCGACCAGATGCTGGAGCCGTACTCCCTTGACAAATACGTGATAATCATATCGGACGGCGTACTCGGCACACGATCAGGATCAAGGGGCATACTGACGAACGAGAAAGTTTCCGTCATGTCCAACAAGGGAATAACCTTTTATACCGTCGGGGTGGGATTCGACACGGACGAAGCCTTCATGGCGAACCTCGCGAAAACCGGGAACGGTCTCTACTTCAAGCCCGAGGCGTATGAGCGCCTGAAGATGGCATTCGAGGAAAAGGATTCCGAGAAGAACCTGGACCGCTACAAGCTGGACATATACAACAAATACCACTTCATAACTTCCAGCCTGGAAATCCCCGATACGAGCATAAAGAACTACAACGACGTCACTCCAAAATCAATCTCCCAGGTCCTGGTGACGACCGAGGGATTGAAACCGATAATAACCGTGTGGCGCTTCGGCCTGGGCCGCGTTGCGTCTATCACGACCGATAACGGGAACCGCTGGTCTCCCGGCATGTACTCTGCGGACAAGGGTAAAGTTGTTTCGGCAGTTACTAACTGGGCCATCGGGGACCTGGAGAAAAAGAAGAGCGTCCGCATAGACGTTGCCGACGTGTCTTATGGAGAACCTGCGGATGTGTACGTAAAATCCGATTCGGCGCCCCGGCTTTTTGCAACCCTGGAGAACGGGAGCATCGAGGAAGTATCCGTAAAACAGACAGACCTGGACATGTACACGGCGAGGATCACGCCGCGCAAGGCAGGAACATATTCCCTGAAGGCGCAGACGGCATCCGGCGTGGACCAGGACGGATATTCCGTTAACTACCCCCTGGAATACGGGGAACTGGGGATAAACGCAAAAGAGCTAAAAGACATAACCGAATCAACAAAAGGCGCAAGATACAACGCCTCAAAGATGCAGGACCTGATAGACGACGCCATAGAATACGTGCGGGCAGGTTCTCTAAAGGAAGTAAAAGAAAAGCAGCCGATAGCAGTCTATTTTGTTGCGTGCGCTCTCGGATTGTACTTTATAGATACCGTGATAAGAAGGATTAATGAATTAAAGAGGCTGAAAAAAGAGTGATGGCATATTTACGACATATGCCCCTAGTGTCGAGTTATCTAAATCTGGAATCTAATATAATCTTGCGGGTAAAACCAGTAGGTCAGTGTACCTTGAGGTGCACGTTCTAAGAGCCTGCTGGTACTGCATACTCATTCTAATGTTTGCTACCAGACGTGAAATATCTCCGACGGAAGAGTTATTACATCTGCATATTTGTCATTCCCGCGTTCGAATTTCTGAAATATCGCTCATGAAAGCAGATCGGCGAATTGCAGTCCTTCCCAGCTTTGGGAATAACTGTGATGGATCTCTATACGTGCAACATTGGAGTTCTGCTTTAGATTATTCTCAAAATAAGTGTTGAAATCTTCCTGCAGCATCTGTTTGCCTTTGGACTTGTCTATGCGCACGATTAAATGATCATCTTCCAGTTCCAGGTATCTGGCAAGATTCCCTGCAACATAATTATACAACTTATGCTTGTTTTCTTGGAGGTACCTGCTGAAGACCTTCTTTTTCTCAAGAACTATATAGATGATCCTCGCATCTGGCACATCATTTAATTTATTCAGAAAATGGTTTATGACGTCTGGTGAGCTTTTATTGGCTTTGATCTCGCATGCTTTTTTAAGCTGTTTTTTTTTTTTTTTTAAGTGTATGGCGGCGGGCATTCTTTATTATCCTCTCAAGGCTTTTCCTCGGAAACGATCAGGCATGAGAGCACTAAATATTTTGACCCGTTCATTCCCAGATCGCCGCTTTCATCGATGAACAGGTAGTGCACCATTTGTGTGGCTTAACTATGATAAAGAATCAGATGGTCGCGTTTATCTCCTTTAGCATCTCCCTGGTCTTTTCGGCTGCGGCATTGGCCTGTGTGACTGTCTTTGCTCCGGTCACTATCATTTTGCCTGACTTGAATATGAGCATGACTGTCTTTGGCTCCTCCAGGCGGAATATGAGGCCCGGGAACTGTTCCGGTTCGTATTCCGTGTCTTCGCAGTCCATTGCGAGTTGATCCAGGTTCACGCGGAAGTCGAGGGATGCGGAGGCGACGATGTTCTGTATCTGTACTATCGGTTTTTCCGTTACTTTGATCTTTCCTTCTTTTAATTTGGCGATGAGCTGTTCTACGGCCCTGTCTATGTCTGTCTTGGATCTTGCGCCGCTGCATATGACTTTTCCTGTGCGGAATATGAGCATCGAAAGTTTTGGGTCGGTTATTCTGTAGATGACTCCGGGGAATCTTTTCGGGTTGTCTATTCCTGAGACTGTTTTTGCGAGTTTCTCTATGTCTATGTTTATTCCCAGCGTAATAGATGATACAATGTTCTCAACCTTAACCTTCATTACGTCCTTTGCCATTTTAACCTATTTATATATGGAATGTATTGTTAAAATATTGGAAAACGGGGTTTTTACGGTCTCTGGGCGTTGTTCATGCGTATTTTAACCTAGACTGATTAATGGATAAAGTATCCAAATGGAAACCGGAACAGCCCTGCTTATGGACATCGGCGTCACCCTTGTAGCCGCGACCTTCTTCGGGTTCATAGCAAGGGCCCTGCGCCAGCCCCTGATACTTGCGTACGTCCTGGGGGGCGTGGTAGTGGGGCCGTCCTTCTTTCAGATAATAACCGAGAGAGAAACAATAGACGTACTGGCTCAGTTCGGGATAGCCCTCCTCCTGTTCATGGTGGGCCTGGAGCTGGATATAAAGAGGCTACGGGACGTGGGAAAGGTTTCAGCAGGCTGCGGGATAGGCCAGATAGTGATAACATTCATATTCGGCTACCTCCTCGCAGGATTCATGGGCTTCACGGGGTACGCGCCTTTTTACCTGGCATTTGCTCTTACCATCAGTTCCACCATGGTTGTCGTAAAATTGCTTTCCGACAAGAACGAAATGGACACCCTTCACGGGAAGATAATACTCGGGACCCTGCTCGTGCAGGACATGGTGACTATTATGGTCCTTGCAGCCCTTCCGACCCTGGGCTCCTTTTCCCAGTCGGTGATAACGGGTTCCATATTCACGGGGATAGGGTTGATATCTTTTGCCATCGTGAGCAGCAGGTTCATTCTCCCGTTCTTTATGAGGATGGCTGCGAAATCCGTTGAATTGCTGTTCCTCTTCTCCCTCTCCTGGTGTTACATATTTGCTTCGTTCACGTATCTGATATTCCTTAATCTATTGGTCCACGACACCCCGCAGTTCGCGCTGAATTCCGTCTCTATAGGCGCGTTCCTCGCGGGCCTGTCTCTTGCATCATTCCCCTACAACCTGGAGATAGTGGGCAGGATACGGCCCCTCAAAGATTTCTTTCTGACATTGTTCTTCGCATCTCTTGGAATGCAGGTTACGCTGGGGGTCCCTGCCGCGGATTTTTCCAGTGCCGGGAATCTGGTCTACTCGGTCCTGGGAGGCATACTTTCCACGTTATCCAACCAGGTGACAATACAGGTGCTAATCTTCTCGCTCTACGTCCTGGTAGGTTCCGTCGTCATAATGATGGCGATAACCAGCATGTTCGGATACGGCAAGAGGACCTCTTTTATGACTGCGATATCCCTTGCACAGATCTCCGAGTTCTCCCTCATCCTCGCAGTGCAGGGGCAGGCGCTGGGCCACATAGACCGGAACATATTCTCCATAATAACCGGCGTAGTTCTTATTACGTTCACCATAAGCTCTTACTATATAATGTACAACAAGCAATTGTATTCCTTCCTGCTCCCGGTGCTCTCGGTATTCGATTACGTTCCCAGCCGGAAGGAATTCGAGGACATGCCCAAAAAGGCAAGGCAGCACGTCATATTATGCGGCTGCCACAGGATGGGCTCCCGCATAATCGACACCCTGAAACTCATGAACGAAGACTTTATCGTAGTCGACTATAATCCGTCGACTATCAGGCGCCTGATGCAGCAGAAGATAAAATGCATATACGGGGACATAGGCGACTACGAGATACTGGACCGGGTGAATCTCAAAGACGCACGCATAGTGATATCCACGATACCCGAGCAGGAATCGAATCTCGTCTTGATCTATGAAGCAAAGAGACGTAACCCAAAGACGCTTGTATTCATCGTCGCAGACGACATGGACCAGGCGCTCGAACTATACGACGCAGGCGCAGACTACGTAATCATCCCCAAGATGGTCTCGGGAGACCGGGCATCAGACCTGATTAGGACGTTCATAAGAGATCCCCCCAGGCTCAAGAAGATGAAGGAGGACCACATATTCAAGCTTGAAGACGACAAGAAGGACGAGCTCCTCTGGAAGTATGAGCCTTCAGTTCTGCGTTCCCTGGAAAAGAAACTAGTCAGACGCCGCGGCTTTTAGTTCAACGTGTTTATATACCTGCTTTATTTAATTTAATACATAGAAAAAATGTCTTCCGTTAATCGTGTCAGGATCGTTTTGAATCTCCTGGTCAACATGGTGAACCGCAGGGGTCAGATATCTCTTTCCGACGCCGCGAAGATGTTCGACCTGGATGAAGCATCCCTGGTGGAAGTTGTAAAGGTCCTCGTGGACAAGGGGGTTCTTGCTATCGAATATTCGGCTGACGGGGAGAGGATAATAAAAAAGGGAACCGCTATCGAGTCTACCATATATCACAAGGACATAACGGATAAAGTAGGTTCTGCCCTTGATTCGGCCAGGGTGGAGGATAATGCCGCCGCCAGGAAAGCCGAAGAGCTCCTGAACTCAAAATACCGCAAGCAGCCCATCGAAGGAGAAGACAGCAGTTGATATGACTTTTTTAAGCCCGGATATAATTAGTTAACATGGATTCTGTTGTGCTGCAAACAAATCTTCCGCTGAAGCTTTTTGCCAGGGGAAAGGTTCGGGACGTTTACGATCTTGGGGATGCACTCCTGATGGTTGCTACTGATCGCATATCCGCATTCGACTACGTACTGCCGGCGGGCATCCCCTACAAGGGAGCCGTGCTCACGGGTCTCTCGGTCTACTGGTTCAAACACATGTCCGGCGTGGTCAAAAACCACCTGATCTCTGCGGACGTATCGGATTATCCCGGGGATCTTCCGGAACATGCCTCCGTTCTTGCTGGCCGTTCGATGCTAGTCAAAAAGGCAAGGAGGATAGACATCGAATGCGTCGTACGCGGCTATATCTCCGGTTCCGCATGGAAGGAATACAAAGAAAGCGGCACGGTCTGCGGTGAATCGATGCCCCGCGGCTTAAGAGAGAGCGACGCACTGCCTTCTCCGTTGTTCACTCCTGCCATGAAGTCCGACTCAGGGCACGACGAGAATATCAGCGTTGCGCGGATGGCTGAACTCATAGGAAAGGAATTGACCGGGGAACTCTCGGAATTATCCCTGAGGGTATACGAAAAGGGCGCCCTGCGCGCAAAGAAGGGAGGGATAATACTCGCGGATTCCAAGTACGAGTACGGGATACGGGATGGAGAGATAATACTCATCGATGAACTGCTTACCCCGGATTCTTCCCGTTTCTGGGACGCTGATAAATATGCGCCCGGCGGTGCCCAGGATAGTTTCGATAAACAGTTCGTGCGAGACTATCTTTTGAGCGTAAAATGGGACAAAAAACCGCCTGCGCCTAATCTCCCGGATGACATCGTGGAAAAGACATCCAGGCGATACCTGGAAGCCTATTGCAGGATAACCGGCGCAAAGCTTTCTCGGAGCGGAAAAGCGAAAGTTAATTAATACCTATATATAAATACTATATAAGATGCCCAGTAGCAGGATACGTACCGGTCTGAACATTCTAGTGAACATCGTCAGCAAACGGGGAGAGATAAAGCTCGCCGACGCTGCCAAGATGCTGGACGTCGACGAGGAATCGCTGGAGAACCTCGTAAAGATACTGGTAGAGCACAAGATTCTGGAGATACACTATTCTATCGTCGGGGACAAGATCCTGAGGAAAGGAGAGAAGATCAAATCATCCATTTCCCGCGAGCAGATACAGGAGAAGGTCGACGAAACCCTTACCGAAGAGAAGATAGAAGAGCGTGTGGAGACCAAGGAGATAGAACGCCTCCTGGGCGTGATGAAGAAGAAGATCCAGGAGAAAAAAGGCGCCGCCAGGCCCGATTCAGACCTTTCCGGCGACGATATGAAGAAGATAGAAGAAGCAAGAAAGCAGCTTGAAGCACTCTCCCGGAAGGAAGTGGAACTACGCAAGAGAGAGACCGAACTGGAAGAAAAAGAGAAACGCAAGCTGGAAGAAGAGGACGAATTGAACAAGGTAAAAGGAGACCTTGAGAAGCTGAAGAACGAGGAAGAAAGCCGCAGAAAGGGGCAGGAAGAGGAATACTCAAGAAGGGAGAGCGAACTCAAAAAGAAGGAAGCAGAGCTCGTGGAACTGGAGAAGAGAAAGGCCGAAGAGCTGGCAAAACAGGAAGCGATCACCGGAGAAGCCCAGGCCGCCGCCGAATCCGAGGAGCTGCGCAAGGTAAAAGACGATCTGGAGAAGCTGTGGAAATCGGAGGAACTGCGCAGGAAGATGGAGGAGGAGCTCCGGGTAAAGAAAGAAGAGGAATTGCGCAGCCAGGAAGAAGAGCTCAAGAAAAAGGCCGACGAGATGCGCAGGCACATGGAAGAGGAATTCAGGATACAGAAGGAGCAGGATCAGAAGCGCCAGGAAGAAGAGCTCAAGAAGAAAACAGAGGACATGCGTGCGAGGATGGAGTCCGAGCTTCGGTCCCGGAAAGAAGCCGAGATAAGGAAGCGCGAGGAAGAGTACAAGAAGAAGGCAGAGGAGATGCGCAGGAAGATGGAAGAGGACATGCGCAGCCGCAAGGAGATAGAATCCCATCAGCGCGAGGAAGAGCTTAAGCGAAAAGAAGAGGAACTGCGCAAAAAGATGGAGGAGGAGCTGCGGGCAAAGCAGGAAGAAGAAGCCCTCAGGCAGGACGAGGAGATTAAGCGCAGGGAAGAGGAGATGAGAAAAAAAGTCTCCGAGGAACTCAAATACCAGAGCACCGAAGAATTCAAGAAGCGCGAGGAAGACCTGAAACAAAAAGAAGAGGAACTGCGAAAGAAGCAGGAAGAAGAGAAAAACCGGGGGGAGAAAAGGGAGAAACTACTCGCAGAGATCAGGTCAACGGGTCGCGAACTCATAGACGAGATATCAAAAGAAGACAAGAAACTGGCATCTCTCCGGACCGATCTGGACAGCGCAAAACAAGAAGTCGTAAGCTCTGAAGCCCGGATAAAGGAATACGACGAAGAGATAAAGGGGCTCACGCAAAAATCCTCTTCTTATGCCGTCGAACGGGAGAGTATACAGAAAAAGAAGGACGAAGACTTTTCCCGCCTGGAGAAGATACAACAGGAAATAGAACATAAGAAAACATCCCTCGTGGAGCGCCGGGAGGAAATAAAAAAGAGGCTGGAAGATACCGATCCCCGCAAGGCGGAAATGTCTTTGAGGATAAAGAAACTGATATCGGAACGCGAAAAACTGGAGAGCCGGCTGGAGAATGCCGTCACCGAATCGCGTGAGACCAAAGACGAGATAGAAAAGCTCGAACGCCTGGTAGCGACGCTCTCAACCGAGCTGAAGCAGCTTAAAGCAAAGGAGTCCGGCGTAAAAAGGGATCGCGGGATTGTCGAAAAAGAGCTTGAGGAGAACCGCAAGAAGAAGCTTGAAGTGGAGGCAAACAAGAACACGGTCCTATCGGAATACAACTGCGTCAACGCGAGTTTTAAGGATGTCGAAGAAAAGCAGAAAGAGCTGCGCATGCAGTTCTCGGACCTGATGAAGGATCGCCTCAAACTGGAAGAAGACTTAACGCCCCTGGAAAAGAAGGCGGAAGACCTGAAAAACGAGATAGTCTCAATAGAGCAGGAATTCGGGCGATTCAATTCATCCCTCAAGGAACTGGAGGCAAAGGAAAAAGAATTCTCCCTTGAAGACGAGCGCATCGCAAAGACCCTGGAAGACGCGAAACGCGAGCGCTTCAAGCTGGAAGAGGATCTTTTGGAGGCTAAGCGCGTCAAAGGGAACATCCGAAAGAAACTGGAAGATGCGGAGAACCGCAAGAAAGCCATCGAAGAGGAAGTAGCCGCCCTCGCAGGCAAGCAGAGCATAAAACTCGCAATGAACCAGGCGGAAAAGCAGGCCCTCGATGCGCAGCAAAAGATATTCCTTGAGACGTTAAAGGAGGTCGAAGGCCAGATATCCTACGTAGAAAAAGAGATAATCGTAAACGAGAAGGCCTCATCGGATCTCTCCAACAGGATACAGGAAACGCGAAACAGGGAAAGCGACATGAAGATATCGCTCGACAACAACCGCCGTCAATTGGATAATACCAAGACAAGCAAGGCCTCTGCGGAGGCGAAATACGAGAACATACTACGGCAGAAGGCAGCGATACTAAAGAAGCTGGAAGACATAACGATCAGCCGTAAAAGCCTGCGCACCAGGTTCGGGGAGGTCATGAATAGCAGGGCTGGGATAGAAAAACAGCTTAATTCCTCCGAGAAGACCCTTATCAGCCTAAAGGACAATCTTTCCTACCTGGAGGAGAAAATAAACAACATCGATGAGAAGTTAAAAGACCTGCTCTCGAAAGAAAAGGCGCTCACGGGAAAGAAGAACGAGCTGGAAGAATACGTCAGGGTAACGCGTTCCCAGATAAAGGACAAGACCGACGGCATCGCGGAAAAGCGCAAGGCGATACTGGACCGGCTGGAAAGCCTGGACAAAGAGAAGGAGGAAATGGGAAAGAAAGTAGAATACGTCCTGGGAGAAAGAAGCGTCCTGGAAAAGGAACTATCAGAGATCATACTGCAGAGTACGCAGATACAGGAAGAAATAGCCCGGATGGAAGAGACGGTAAACACGCTTGATTCGGAAGTAAAAGAGCTCGACAACCGAAAGGAAGAAATAGACGCGCATCTCTCGGAGAAAGATAAACAGGTCTCCGAACTACAGGCCCGGATAAATAAAAAGAAGGAGGACATAACCGAGAAACAGGGCGTTATAAGAAACAATCTCAAAGACGCGACGGTAAGGAAGAACGCCCTGGAAAGTAGTCTGCGAGACCTAATTGTTGCGCAGCTCAAAAAAGAGAACATTCCCTTCGACGATCAATTCTTCGGAGTGAACCAGATACAGGAGATACTGGAAGGCGCAACGAACAGCCCGGCATGAAAACAAGGATCGGCGTAATTGGTGCTGATGGAGTGATTACTCCTGCAGTTTCACGGATATCTGAAAAAATAGGCAGGGACATAGCCAAAACAGGGTCTGTCCTTATATGCGGCGGAAGAGGCGGCGTCATGGAAGCCGCTTCCCGGGGCGCAAGCCTTGCCGGGGGCATTGTTGTGGGAATACTCCCGTCGTATGACAAGACGGAAGGCAATGCTTACATCGATATTGCCATAACCACCGGGATGGGGCATTCCAGGAACTCCATAGTAGTGTCATCCTCCGATGCGCTCATTGCCATAAACGGAAGACCCGGAACGTTATCCGAGTTATCCCTTGCCCTATGCATGGGAAAACCCGTCATCGCGGTCTCGGGAACAGGAGGCGTCGCGGATGTCATAGAAGAAGAACTCAAGAAGATGGGAATAAAAGAAAAGATCCTCAACGCAAAACCCGCGGATGCAGTAAAAAAAGCGCTTGGATCAATCAAATAATCCGACCACCTGGGGAAGAGCCCTCTTGTGTTCGTTCCTGATCATGCGCTCCCGCAGGCGCACAACGAGGGCCTCGTCAACTGCGGCCTGTTTTGCAGTATCCGAAACGCTCCTATTTTCTTCCGCCAGGAAGAAGAGTACCCGGTCCATGTCTTCATACTTTGCTCCCAACTCCCCTTCGTCCGTCTGGCCAGTCCACAGGCCCGCAGTAGGGGCCTTGTCGATTATCCTCTGCGGCACGCCCACACAGGCTGCCATCTGCCGGACCTGGGTCTTATAAAGCGCGCCGATGGGCTGCATATCGACGCCTGCATCGCCGTACTTCGTGGCATAGCCCAGGAGTATCTCGGTCCTGTTCCCCGTACCAAGGACAAGCAGGTTCCCGCAGTTTGCGGCCAGATAATTGTATGTCATCCTCACCCGGGCCTTCGCATTGCCCAACGCGGGAGTCCGCCTGGAAGGCTCATAATCCCCCCAGGGAAACGAAGAATCAAATGCATTTACTGCCTTGTTGATCTTTATCATGCTGTATGATACGCCGCAGTCTTTTGCGAGATCGACTGCGTCCAGCACGTCCCTCTCACTGGATATCGAATCCTCCGGCATTATCAATGCGTGCACTTTGATCCCGGACCCGCAGGCCAGTTTGCAGACCAGGGCCGAATCAATGCCCCCGGACAGGCCGAGTACGGCACCCGACGCCCCGGATGATCTTACATAGTCACGGATGCTATTTTCAATGGTCTTCCGGCAGGAAGCTAGTTCCTCTCTTCCAAGTAACAGTTTTTTCATCATTCACCCAAAACCTGCAGTATTATCTCCCTTTTACGCGCGGAGGTATCCAGATTCAATGCGACGACCTGCTGCCACGTGCCCAGGACGGGCTTCCCGTCAACGAATGGAACAGACAGGCTGCAGCCGATCAATGCGCTCCTCACATGGCTTTTCCCGTTGGCGTCGCCCCAGGTTTTATGGTGCTCGTAGGGGATGCCTGAAGGCGCGATAACTTCGAGCGCTCTTGGTATGTCTTTTTTTAGGCCCGGCTCATATTCCATAGTCGTTATTGCTCCCGTGGAACCAATCATGAACACTGTAACAACGCCTTTCTTTGCCCCGCTTTCCGTTACGGCGTCGAACAACTGTCCGGTTATGTCTTCTATGCCGGTTTCCGCCTCCAAATCAACGGATATCCTTTTAGTGTGCACGACCATTTTTATGTTTATGAGTCTATGAATCCCAGTTTCTTCAACGCGAACGTGTCTGCCTTCGTCTGCTTGCACCGGACGGGTATCCCGTTCCTGTAGTCCAGGTAATGCGATATCTCGTGGAGAAAAACAAAATGCATCAACTCTTCCGGGGTCTTCATCATGTAATACTCCCAGGAGCTCCTGTCGAATGGCGAACCCACGCGTATCGGCACAGGATATAAGTTCATGGGATTCACCGAGACGCGGATCTTTCCCAGTTTATAATAACATACTCCGCTGTAAGGTGTCTGCGACCCTGCCCGGGTGTTCTTTAGGTACACTGTCACATTCTCCGTGTCGTATTCTCTCACGAGAACGCCAAGCATGCTCGCATCCATCGACGTATTGTTTATGACCTTCATTCCAGTATGGCTGCTTTGGTGTTGTTTATCCTGCACGTTATAGCCCTCCCGGAAAATTCCTCCCAGGCGGAAATTATCTTTTCCGGGTCATCCTTTGTCAGGGCGACGACGGACGGCCCCTTGCCGGAGATACCCGATGCGAGGGCGCCCGCGGAAAGAGCAGCCAGGGGTATTCTCGTATCGCAGCCCAAAGCCGCGGAATATACCAGGCCGTTTGCGGTGAGTGCGGTGTAACGGGATCCGTTTAACGCTTCCTTCCATGCCAGGAGAGCGGCCCCTCTCAGGAGCAGGCATTTTTCCACGTCTACCTTCGCAGTGTAGCTCCTCTCCTCCGGAACGTATACGACAACGTGCAGGCTTCCATCCATCCGCCCTTTTTTTATTATACCCCTTTTAGCGTTGTCCGTTATGACGTAGCCCCCATAATAGGAGGCCGCAGCGTCGTCATATGCCCCGGTGATCGTGACTTTCGCCTCCAGCGCAGCATCGATTGCTATGTCCAGTAGTTCATTATCCGTCAGCCTTACGCCTTTTTCCCCCTTTCCGGCCGCAGAATACGCTGCTAGAACGACGGCATTAGCCGCCGTGCTGCTGCTCTTGAGCCCGGATGCGACAGGTATGTTGCTTACTGTCTCGATGTTTGCGCCAAGCGCAGGATCGAATCGCTCCAGTACTTTTTTTGCGCACAGCTCTATTAAACGGGTGTCTTCTCCCGGTAAACCCTTTATTTTTCCCTTGATCTTCCCTGAGCCGTTTAGCCTGACGGCAGCCTCGGTTTTGAGGGATATCCCGAATGCCGCCCCTTTCCCGGTGGCAATGGCGTTCGCGATGGACGCCGCCCCGTACGCACATGCTAATCCTTCCATCAAACTATCCTCTAATATAATTATTGAACTAATCAGGATTTATATGGGATGAAAAATAATATAATACCAGTGTAAAAATGCAAACCTATGTGATATTCAATACCGCCATGAGCCTGGACGGGAGGGTCGGCAAGAAAGACAAGCAGATAGTGTTCGCAAACAAGCTCGACAACTACCGGGTGCACAGGCTGAGAGGCTCGATGGACGCAATACTGATCGGCGTTGAGACCGTTCTATCCGATGATCCGGAGCTTGTCGTATCCGAGGCATTGAAAAAACCCATCAGGGTAGTAGTCGATCCCAAGGGAGAGATTCCCATGAATTCCAAGGTCCTTGACGGAACGGCCAAGACCATCGTCGTAGTATCCAAGGGCATAAGCCAGATAACCGCGCAGAGGCTAAAAGACAAGGGCGTGGAAGTAATATCCCTCGGCGATTATTCCGTTCCTCTAAGGGACCTTATGTGGGCGCTGTTCCGGAGGGGCATAAAGAAGATAATGCTGGAAGGAAGCGGCTCACTTTCCCGGAGGATGTTCAACGAAAGGCTGGTAGACGAACTATATATAACGATTGCTCCCATATTGATAGGCCAGGGCATAGACTTATTCCACGGGGAACTAGACAAGAACACCGAACTGGACCTGGAGGGAATACTGCAGTACGGAGACCAGGTGGTGTTGCACTACATGGTCCGGCGCGGGGACAGGGATTCAGAGTAGCGGACGCATTGGCTGTATTATTCTTTTTTTTTTTGTTTGCCTGCCAGGCACTTTCCATTTACGCTGCAAACCGCGACTACGATAACATCGATCGCATCGTTACTACGACGCAGGCGCATTGCGCGCTCCCAGGCGGCCTCCCCTGTGCGGTGCATTCTTCCCGGGAGAAGACGTAAAACAGATAAACGAATGGAGCGTGGGACGAACGGATAATTCCCCGGTCGTCAACCCGGTAAACGGCCGGACCGGCGGGCAGTATCGGCTGTTTGCCATAGGACCTCATTTATAATGTATCTCCTCCTAGTTGTATTATAAGTTGTTTTATATTTTAACCCAAAAAGATGAAAAAATTATTCTTCCTAATATGCGTCGCGCTCTTGCCGGCGCAGTTGTGTTTTGCGGCCGGGAATACTACGACGTCAACTACTTCAGTGGATCCGTCCACGACAACTACGACCATTGTATGGGTGCCGTATCTTATTATCGGTAGCGGGCGGGGTACCGGTACGGGTTATTTATACGAGCCCATGGACGTTGACGTGGATAACGGTTCTGTGTTTGTCGTTGAAGCATACGGGAGGGTCCAGAAATTCGACCTTGCGGGGGGATTCATTGAATCATACGGTTCGCCCGGCGAGGATTCTGAGGGCAAATTTGACGAACCCGCGGGAGTCGCCTGCAGGGTGACAGACGAGAACAACTCGTTCATATACGTTACCGACACGAAGAACTACCGGGTGCAGATATACTGGAGACACGTGAACGAAACGGAAACATCGGCGAATTGGACTTACTTCGGAGAGAAGCTTTATGATGAATACTACCCGCAATCGCACATATACTTCGACCAGGCTGCCGGCCTGGATGCGGACTCCGAGGGAGTGTTATATGTCGCAAATACGGACATGGACAGGATAAGCATGTTTGCGCTGCCCTCAAATTACAGTAAAGTACCGAGGCCAAAGAACCGCACGGAATTCGACGGCTCATATTCCCCTGACGGGCCGTTGAAGGCCCCCCAGGGAGTCGCCGTCTACAATGGCACGGTATACGTAGCGGACACGGGAAACAACATGATACGCTTGTTCCAAAAGAACGGAAGCCAGATAATCTCATTCGGGAAACAAGGCTCCGGGCAGGGGGAATTCATCCTGCCCAGATCGCTTGCAGTAGACGAGGCAGGGAACATATTCGTCGCGGATACCGGGAATAACCGGGTCAGCGTCTACGACTCGCAGGGGATGTATGTCACCGGGTTCGGGGGCATAAACTGTTCTACGTCTATTAACAGTAGACCCCTTGAAGCGCCGGGCCAGTTCTGTTCGCCGGGAGGGCTGGACGTGAAGAACGGCAGCCTATACGTAGCCGATACCGGGAACAACAGGATACAGGTCTATAATGTCACCCTGCTGCCCGAGCCTACATGCATCCAGCGGGGGGATATCCCCCCGTGCGGGCAGGTAGTCTTGCAGGAAGTCGTAGATCACATAAACAAGTGGATGATAGGCGATGCAAGACTCTCCGACGTCATAGCCCTGATAAATATGTGGGCATCGGGTTGATTCGTTCTTTTTCCCCCACTCGCAAGGATTATTTGCAGGTAACTAGAAATAGTCCGTTACAGACTTCCTGAATGCTTCCATCAGGCCCGTTTTATCCCTTCGCGCATGCCAGAGCGTGTCGTGTATCATTGCGCCTGAGAATATGATAAAGGCGTATGCTGCCAGACCTATGCCGTACTGGCCGACGATTGTTGACTGGAAGTCTTTTGTCGACTGTATGTTCACGTATGGCAGGCTTATTTCTATCTCGCTCAGGGGGTAGAATATCTTCACCGGTCCTTCTATCATGTCTGCTATGAGATGGCCTGTCAGCATTATTCCAAGGAGCAAAAAGAATGTCTGAAAGCGGTCTTTTTTCGCGTTCCTCTCATAATAATACGAGACGAAAAATAGTATGATCGGGGCGAGTATCGCGTAATATACGTTGTGCATCGAGCGGTATTCCGTCTGGTAGCCTAACGGGACCAGGAAATGGTCCAGGTCTATTAAAACTGCGAGAAAGCTTATAAATAAGACATATCTCAGCTTGTGTTTTTTGTGCAGGCCGACAGCCATTCCCGCCAGCACTGAGAATATGAAGTGAGATAAACTGTCCATTGTTTTAGTTATATTGTTCCAGACGCATTAAAGGGACGTTTTACCGGCTTGCGAGAGCGATACTATTGCCTCTGCAGGGTACGCATATCCCCCGGCAAAACGCGGTTGAATAATGTCCTGAATCTTTCCGGTCTGTTTTTCTATTATTCTCCTTATTGCATCCATTCTGAATTATCTGCCAGAGCAAAAAACATATCTTGTTAAATATATATTTTTTTATGTATCTTTTATAGTATAGAATTCTATGATTAAACCCTTTGAGGTCTGAAAATGAGATACGCCAACCATTACATACTAACCGAACTCATAAGCACAATAGAAGGAGGAGACTCAAAGAGCATCAAACGGGAGTTCGGCAAGTACATGATGCGCTACAAAGAAGACCTGGACCTGTGCAACATCGGAAAGAAGGCCATATATGCCGGAGCAATACGGGACGGACCGCTCGACGAGATAAAGGCCCGCCTAAAAAGTATGCGCGAAATAAGGCGTACAGAGTCCGTCAAAAGATGCGCGGAATTGCTCTCAACCCAATTATCCTACAGGTAAAATAACGTTTATAACCTGTTTAGTATGCGTTGATCCAACGGAACGTCCTTTATGGCCCTCAAAGGGTTCCCCCGCAAATATCACCCATACGGGAACGTCCCTTGTCACGACCGCGCCGCTCCCTATAAGCGCGCCCTCCCCTATCTCAACCCCCGGAGGATGACTGCGTTCTTCCGATGGTCGTTCCCGGGTGGATTGAATCTTCCATCAGGTATTATTCTACAAAATGTCGCTTAATATGCCCCCCGCGGGAAGCCGAATGTGCAGTCGCCGGGTATCACCGATTCCAGGCCGATGGCGTTCTTTCCTTAGAACTATGATTCTCCCCGGAGTTTTACGCCCATCACCCTAAGGCACCCCTTATTGTTTCTGATATATAATCCAGGTCCTTTGCCGAAACCGAGGGATGCACTGGCAGGGAAACAACTTCCCTTGCAGCCTTTTCAGCGACCGGCAGATTGTCTGCGTATCCCAGGTTCTGATAGAGCACTTGCCTGTGCAGCGGGATGGGATAATGTATGCCCGTCCCGATCCCTTTCCCGTTGAGCATCTTTGCGAACGCGTCCCTTTCATATCCCGATTCCTCAGTCACCCGGATAGTGTACTGGTGGTAGACGTGTTTTGCACCATTCGCTACATAAGGCGTAATAATCCCCTTTGCACCCGCAAGTTTACGATCCAGATAGGCTGCATTCTTTATCCGGGCCTCGTTGCAGGACGGGAGCCTTTCCAACTGCGCAATCCCGATGGCTGCGGCAATATCCGTCATCCTGTAGTTGTATCCCAATATGTCGTGGTGATACCTCGCTTTGGATCCGTGCTCGCGCAGCATGCGCATCTTTTCGTCGAGGGCAGGATCATTCGTTGTTATCATCCCTCCTTCGCCGCTGGTCATGTTCTTCGTGGGATAGAAGCTGTACGCGGATGTGGAATCTGATCCGACTAATTTGCCGTCGTATTCCGCCCCGTGTGCCTGGCAGGCGTCTTCGACGATGGCAATCTCGTTTTCTTCGGCTATCTTTGTCAGCGCTTTCATGTCCGCGCTCTGGCCGTAGAGGTGAACGGGCATTATGGCTTTTGTTTTCCCGGTTATTTTTTCAGTTACTTTCTCAGGGTCTATATTGTATGTCTTTTCGTCTATGTCCGCGAATACGGGTTTTGCACCGCAGTAGAATATCGAGTTTGCTGATGCGATGAACGTGAAAGGCGTTGTGATCACTTCGTCGCCGGGCCCTATGCCGTGGCTGAGGAGCGCGATGTGCAGGGCGGCCGTCCCGGAAGAGACTGCTATTGCGTGCGCAACGCCGTTGTATTCTGCCCAGTTCTTCTCGAATTCTTTTACTTTAGGTCCCTGGGCTATCATGCCCGATGAAAGGACCTGCATGACAAGTTCTTTTTCTCGTTCCCCTATAATGGGTTTTGCAATCGGGATCATGTTATTATTTTAGTAATTTTAACTAAATAAATAAGTCAATGTTCATGTTTTTTGACTATTTTTAGAGCTATGTTTTCACATATTTATGATATTGTTTTACGGGACTGAAGGATAATGTGCTTAAAAAAAGTAGAATATCGGGGGATATTTTCAGAATAAACAGTTAATCGGCATATTAAGCGGACATAATTACAATAAAAGGAAAACAGTTTATATATTCTTTTCTTTTAAAGGGAAAAGACGATATATACCTAGATAGCAGAAAAATTAAATAGAATACGGGTGAACGATAATGAAAAAAGCTCTAAAAATCGCAGCATATATGGTGATATGCGTCATATGCCTCGGGGCATATGCTTGCGCGCAGCAACCGGTTAATTCCTCTACCTTGTGCGGTAACCTGAAGTTATTCAAATACAACGACCATGACGCCAGCGGCACATGGAACAGTGTGTCGGAGCAGAGGCTTGCCGGTTTCAGGTTCAACGTGACCGGCCCGGTCTCTTTCTCTGTCGTTACGAACATGTGGGGGGAAGCGTACCGCTTCTGCATACCCTTCGGGAATTATACGATAACCGAGCAGGTCCCGTTCGGATGGACTCCGACAACCCCCAATCCCATAAGAGTAGAAATCGGGACAGAAGACCTCCTGGACATCCGGTTCGGGAACAAGCAGATGCCGGTACCTACAACGACCACGTCGACCACGACCACTACGACTACTACGACAACTACAACAACTACGACTACAACGACCACGTCGACCACGACCACTACGACTACTACAACCACTACGACCACCACTTTGTGCGGCAACCTGAAGATATTCAAGTACAACGACTACAACGGGAACGGCATATGGGAATCCGGCGAACCCACCCTGGCAGGGGTAAGATTCAACATAAGCGGTCCGAATGTCTTCCAGTTGGTATCCGACGCGAACGGGGAAGCATTCGCATTCTGCATACCCCAGGGGATATACACAGTAACTGAGATGATCAGCGCAGGCTGGATGAACACGACACTCAATCCCCAGACGCTGCACCTGGATTCAGAGGACATAAAGGAAGCAAGGTTCGGCGACATGCAGATACCTGTGACAACGACAAGTACGACGAGCACGTCCACGACGACGTTGGCAAACTGCGGGGAACAAATCATCATAAACGCGGCGGGAGTGGAGACCGCAGGAATCCAGCCCATAATGCAGCTCTGGATAGACGGCAGGATGCGCGCCCAGTGGAACGTATCTTCGCCCCTCAAGAATTACACCTATGATACGGAGTTGTGCGCAGGCCACAATATCGACGTCGTATACACAAACGATTGCTCTACGAACGGAAGCGCAGACAGGAACCTATACGTATATTATATAACGGCGGCAGGCCAGAAAATCTATTCAAACGATTCCTCGGTCAACTACGACCGCGGCGTGGGGAACGGCGCATTCGACGGGATAGACGTCGTATCCGGGCGGGCCCTTATGGATATCTCCGGCGCCCTGCGCTTTATTGTAAACGGCGGGCTGCCGGTTTCTTCGACTACCACTACGACCACGAGCACTACCTCGACCACCAGGAACTGCAGGATGCTCTGGTGGTTCGACAATCAACACCAGGAATGCAATCAAAGCCAGTTCTGCGATGCTTATGCCTACTACGGCCTGAGGACGTTCGAAACAGAGGACCAATGCCTGGCGGCCTTGAATGCTACATGCACCCTTGCCGGAGATTATGCCCCCTGCGGGCAGGTAACGCTGGAGGAAGTGATCGCCTTGATAAACCAGTGGATAGCCAGCCATGCGCAGCTCAACGAGGTAATAGACCTGATAAACGCTTACAAGGCCTCGTCCTGATTTTTTTTATTTAAGATCCCTGATCCAGGCGATTAAATCAGGCCAGGATTTTATTCATTTATTCGTTAGATGGATATGTTTTTTGGAATATTCCTGGATATATGATATAAAATCCAGATAAGCTTTTTATACCTTGAATACTATATTTAATAATCTCTTAAATATAGAATAAAAAATGGAAAACCTTAAAAATAACAGGATAATATTTCTGGGAGTATTGCTGATTGTTGTGTTTTTTGGATCAAATACTGCATCAGCAGCATTGATCAACGGACATGCGTGCTCTTCAGGCTCACAGTGCAACACTGGTAAATGCCTCAATGGATTCTGCTGCGGCTCAAACGAGTGCGGCTTCTATTATAAGTGTTATGCCCAGGGCACAGGCCACAGCGGCGTCGTCTGCCAGAGCGAAGGCGTCTGGAAGAGGATAAACGGCCAGTCCTGCACAACGCATGACGAATGCAACACAGGCAACTGCAATAACGGCTTCTGCTGCGGGTGGGGCCAGTGCGGCTATTATCATAAATGTTATAACACTAATGAAGTAGTCAATTCGAATTCCTGCCGGTTCGGATACTGGGACCGGTTCGCAGAGCTGCGCGCAAACCTCGAAGACGCAAACGCGAACGCAAGGACGCAATTCAACCAGGACTGCACGAACTACGAACCTGCCTACATGAAGCTCTGCCTGTACTCCGAGACACCCCCGGCAAGACCTCCGACGCCCCCGAGAGTCGATCCACTCGTATATGTAGTCCCTGACGGAACATATGCAATAGGCGCCGCGATCCCTGCTGACTTAACTGAAAGGGTCGAGGACATTCCCAGCATACCTGGCTGTTCTACGCCTCTGCACGTAAAGATATGGGACAATGCGAAACCCGGAATATACAGAGTCATACTGGACATAGACGAAGACGGAATAGTCGACGCAGAAGAAGTCCTGGGATCCGGGCGTTTTACCGTCGGATACATACCCTGCACTACTACTACGACCACTACAACCACGTCGACCACTACGACTACTACGACTACGACCACTACTACGACGACTTTATGTGGTAATCTGAAGGTGTTTAAGTATAATGATCATAATGGTAATGGTGTGTGGGAGAGTGGTGAATTGCCTCTTGCGGGATTTAGATTCAACGTAGTAGGGCCTGTTTCT
>JBAQYF010000024.1:0-27400 GCA_049299895.1 Candidatus Altarchaeia archaeon | reverse complement strand
AATGCTCTTCGCATCCTTCAGATTGTTCTTCTTCAAAAAATTCCGTGCCTGCTCCTTAGTAAACAGTTTGTCCATTTGCCTCAACTCCATTAAATATTGGAGTTTCAGCAAAAATTGTTACAGTACCAAAAGATAACTTTCTACTTCTTTTCCGCAGCCTTCTCCGCGAGCTTCTGGAGAAGGAGTTGCCTTAGCGCCTCCTTCTGCCGCTCTTTTAGTTTCAGCGCCTCGTGGTCGGAAGCATTTTGTTTCTCTGTTTCCTCGATCTTTTGCTCTTCTGCCTCCGTCCTGATCGCGGGTGCCTTGAGGACGACTTCTTTTTTCCGGCTTCTCTGGGTGTATTTTCTGATTATGTAATAGGCCGACGGCAACGCAAGGATTGCGATAAGCAGAATCGGCAGGTATGGTGAGTATTCTTGCAGGTTTAAGACGGCATATCCTGCGGCCATCGTTTTATTGCCTGTGCCGTTGTCTCTCTGTTTCATTGTCATGGATAAGAGCAGCACGTCTTTTTCATCTGCCCGGCTTTGGAGTTCTTCGATTTCTTTTTGGATGGCGTCTTTTTCGGCTTTGATAGTGTCGCGTTCCTTTGTCAGGTTGTCGTAGGTCTCCTTGTCCACTTTCCCCGAGATGTTTTTCAAGAGTTTTGAATAGCCTGTCTGTAGGATACCGTAGCTTGCTGCCAGGTTGGAGTATTTGATCCCCTGCTTTTCTATGGAAGAGGCGTTTGCGCAGGCGAGTTTTCTTTCGGATTCCGCGCAGGCGTCCTTTAGTTCCCCGTAGCTCTTTGCAAGGCTCGTGTATGTGTAAAGGTCGCTTTTGTTTCCGCTTGCGTTTCCTGTGCCGTTGTCCTCTTCGCCGAGGATCGCGTTCCTATACGTTGAAAGGCCGTTGTAAGCCTTCTGCAGCATCTGGTACTGGTCTTTGAGGAGGTCGTATTTTTTCTCCCATACCGTATCCAGGTCCGTTGTGAGGGAAACGGAGATCTCGTTTTTTACCAGTTTTGGTCCCGAGTCTGATGTAGAATCCGCATAGACTGCTATTTTGGTATCCCTCTGTTTAAGGTTGGGGTGGTCGTCGTTTGTGTTCACGCAGATCCGAAGCGTCTTCTTTTCGCCCGGGGAGAATACCTTTTCGCTTAGGTCGCTTATGTCTATCCAGCTTTTGTTTCCGTAGTCCGGGCTCGTGATCTCCGCGGTAATGCTTTCAGCGCGCAGGTTCTCAAGGTCGCCGTTGCCGCTGTTCGTTACCTCCACCGGGAGGCATTCCGATTTGTTCAGTTTGTCTATTTCAAAGGATATGCTGTAGCTGCTCAGGGTCATGTGGTCTTCCGTTGCTTCCCCCACGCGTACCCGTGTTTTGATCGCGTATTCTTTTCCGTCCCTGTCCCGGAGAAATATCTCTCCTTTGTAGACTCCTACGTTCGCGCTTCTCGCGTCGGCAAGCAGCCTTATCCTGTACTCGTCTGTCCCTTTTTCCTCTGCAAACACCTTTACGGAGTCCGAGAGGTTCCCCCGGTAGTATGCGGTAAGGCCGCGCCCGCTCGTGCAGGAAAGCTCTCCGTATGCGTAGTTCCCGGTGTCCGCGCGTATGCTGATAGTGTCCTTTTCGCATTCCATCGCCCTGGCCTGTGCAAGTACGCAGAGGATGGCCAGGATGCATAAGACGGGTTTTCTATCCACTTTTCTTCTCCGCGGCCTTTTCCGCAAGCTTTTGCATGATCAGTTGCCTGAGCGCTTCCTTCTGCTGCTCTTTTTGTCTCTGTTCCTCTTCCCGGGATCCGTCCTCTTTATCTGCTTCTTCCTTCTTTTTCTTGTCGGTGGAGACTATGAGTTCTGCCTCTTTTTTGATCGCCCTGTGCCGGTTTCTCCTGTTTGTGATTGCGACGATGGCAATGATTGCCGCGAATGAGATTACAATTATCGGGATGAACGGGATGTATCCGTCGAAGGAGCCCTTGCTGCTCCCTGTTTTCGCACTGGATGTTTCGTTCTTTTTCTGTTTTGCCTGCAGCGCTGCAAGTATCGCGTCTTTTTCTTCGAGCTGCGCTCTTAGTTCTTCTATGGTGGGCTTCAATTCTTCCAGTTCGGCTTTCAGTGCAATGCTTTCGTTTTCGAGTGCGGAAGCTTCCGCCTTGCCGGACATGTTGGCTTCCTTTGCCTTCAGGGAGGAGTAATTTGCTTCAAGGGCCTTGTAGCGGGCTCCGAGGACGGATAATTGGTTGTCCAGGCTTTCGTATTGCGAATAGTTCGATGCGTTTACCTTCTTTTCCAGGGCGGAGTATCCAATCTTCAGTTCCCGGTAGGCCTTGGAGAGCGCGGAGTACGTATACAGTGTGCCAGACCCGTTCACGTATCTTTCTTCCCACAGCTCCTTGTAGGCGCGCATCTTACTGTAGTTCTGTTCAAGTGCTTTGTGCTGGTCGAGCAGTTCCTCGTAGTTCTTCTGCCAGGCTGTGTCCAGATCGGTTCTAAGGGTGACTGTTATCTCTTCGCTTATCGTCCCGGAGTTTGCGCCCCGGGCAATGACGGCTATTATTGCCTCCTGATCGGGAAGCTCTGTTCCTCTTATCCGGTTAGTGTTCGCGCAGATCTCCAGCGCCTTTTCGTCCCCGGCCGAAAATTCCTCCTCGCTTATGTCTGATATGTATATCCAGCTTTTGTTGCTGTATGCCATGGTCGCAAGCTCCGGGTTTCCATACTCCGCCTCCAGGTCCGTGAGTTCGGCGTTGCCGGTGTTCCTGACCGAAACGTTATAGCAGGATATGACTCCTGTTTTGTCCATCTCAAAGGAAAGCCCGTATTTGCTCAGCGTTATCTCTTCATCGCTCCCTTCGCCGATGCGTACCCTCGTCGGTATCTCCAGTTCCTCGCCGTCGTCGTTCATCAGGTTTATTATGCCTTTGTGGGCTCCGCTTTTGCTGTATGTAGCGTCCGCAAGGAGGCCGACCCTGTACTTGTTCCCGTCCCCCTCCACGAATACGCTGATATCGCCTGACATGTTGCCTTCATAGTCTGCGAAAAGCTCCGAATAGCTCGTGCACGTGATTTCTCCGTATGCGTAGTTCCCGGCATCCGCGCGGATGCTTATGGAATCTTTTTCGCATTCCAGGGCATATGCCTGCGAAAGCGCTAGGAGAAGCGGAGCGGCTAACAGCGCGTATGCAAAGAGGGTTCTATTCATACTAGAGAACGCAGATTGGTCATGAATAAATGGGGCATAGGTATTCTATATAGAGTATATACTCCGGTCCGTCCCTCCCCTTATGGCCGCCTATGCTTAGGCTGCTGCTATAAGCAAGAGCGGCGACATAAGCAGCAAGTACGAAACGATTCTTCCGGGATCCATTGTTATGTGACTGGAAGATCCGGGAGATATACTGCGCGTAGTTAGAAGATATAGAATATATAGGGCCTGCGCAGGTGGTCCTGCCCGGAATTCCGGACAGGACCCTTAGGTTTTCCTCTAGGCAGCGTATGCCCGTGCGATGGCGTCGTCGCGCGGTTTTTGTTTTTCTACGTTTCCCGGGTCTGCTCGGCAGAGGTCCAACTTGCAGAGGCCCTTATCCGTGTCGTTTTGATCGTTGTCCCTTCCTGCGCTTTCCGCTCCGGGCGTTGATATGAGAATAAGCAATGTGACTGTAAAATAAACAAGTATCTTCCGGTATCTCATTTTTTTTATTTCCCCATCTGCAGGAGTTTCTCGTCCGTGAACGGCCTCAGTTTCCCCGCGCTCTGCAGGTTGTTTATGCTCCGCTGTATCGTGCGCACGTCCGTTTTCAGCCTGCGGGCCAGCATCGCCGGCGTTGCTTCCCACGGGTCTTTGTTTATCGATCTGAGCACCTTTTCCTCCATCTTCATCTCTTCTGCGTCTTTTTCCATTTCCTTTTTCCACCTCTTTTCTCTTTTGAATCTGAGCTTGAGCAGCTTGCACCTTTGCAGGTATCTTATTTTCACATTATCATACCTGTTTTCCGAGGATAAGAAAACATTGGCCCAAAAATATATAATCTATATAGAAAATGTAGTATCTATTTATATATGTCTATATTATATACATACTATATATACAACGATTATGGATCCGAAAATGGAATACCGTAAAATACAGGTGACTGGAGACAGCACCTACATAATCTCGCTCCCGAAGGGCTGGATAAAGAAGAACAAACTGGACAAAGGAGACGTGTTATCCGTTATCGAGCGCTCCGACGAGGTCCTGCTCAAGATCAAGGAAGAGAAGGAAAAGGAAACGCAGGTAAAGATAAAGACTAACGACCAGGATTTTCTTGCGAGGCTTCTCATAACAAAATACATACAAGGCTATGATACGATCGTTTTTTCGGCAAAAGAGCACCTCGACCCCGGCATAAGGTCTCACCTCATCAAGACTTCCTCGTACCTCATCGGTCTGGAACCCTTTGGGGAGACCAGGGACACGATAACTTTTCGGATGCTTATGAAGGGCAACCGGGACCTGCTAGAATCCGTCGAGAGGATGCATGACCTGTCGATGCTGTCCCTGAAGGAACTCGTGGAAGACATGGAAACACGCCAGGGTAATTCTGTCATCCTCGACGAAATAATACAAAGGGATGACGAAATAGACAAATTCTACTTTCTCATACTCCGGCAGCTCTCCTCCCTGGGAGGGTTTGAGGCCATCATATGGGCGCAGATAGCAAAGAGCATGGAACGGATATCCGATCACCTGGAATCGATAGCCCAGATGGTAAAAGAAGGTAAAAGCATGAGAAATGAGGACCTGACCCTGTTCAAGCAACTGATAGACCTATACGGCGACGTGATGCTGACCCTGAAGAACGGCGACCTGTCACTGGCAGAAGAGGTCCTCATAAAGATCGGGAGGATTAGAGCCGCGGGTACGGACCTGAAAAACAGCCTGGACGGAGACGAACGCAAGAACATCCTCATATATGCCAGTTTCAGGCGTATCGGCGAGTATATCTCCGATCTCGCGGAGTCGGCGATCAATCTCTCGTAATCCATTTTTTTAGGGACAAGAGAATACGTTTTCTTATAAAGAAAAAATACGAATGTTTTTCCCGTATACCCGGAAAAAGGAGCGGGGGATGACTTAATCTTTCTCGTAGTCGACAACAGTCCGTTGTTCCCTTATCTTCTGGATAAAAGATGCAACCTCTTTATGCAGGGGATGCTCCTGGTATTTTCTCAGGTCCGTCCATGTTGAGAACTCGCTCACAAGGACCACGTCGTATGCTGCATCGTCACTGGAAGAGTTTATGCCCACTTCAATATTCTTTATCTCTTTTATCCGGTGCCTGAGCCCTTCAAGCTTCTGTTTTATATTTGCGGCGTTCTCCTGCATGCTTCCACCCATCGCTTCGCTTTTCAGTTTCCACATGACTATGTGTTTTATCATTTTCTTTTTTTCTTTTTCTGCGTCATGATCAGTTGGTCGTAATATCTCCCATTTCTATTGATCCAACCGGGCAGCACCGCGGCAACGCGAAAATCAAGGAACGTGTAGAGCTTTACTGCTTCTTTGTTTTCAGATACGGCCTTGAGAGATATGTTCCTCGGCTTCCATTTCTTTTTGGCTTGATCTATTGTGTCCTGCAGGAGCACCCTGCCTATCCCTTTTGCCCTCCATCTCCTGTCTATCATTATGCCGAGGTCGACGTTGCCTCTCTCCATGAAGCGGCCTTGCGTTGCGTTGCAGCAGCCGATTAGCTTTCCTTCGATGAGTGCTTTTATGAATATCTCGCTTCCTTTTTTGTTGGCATCGATCCTTTCCGCGAGCCACTTCTTTTCTTCGGCAAGGGATACGGGCTTGTCTCTGAGAATGAATGCGCCTTCTTTGATAATTGGATTGATCAACTGCCGGAAGTCTTTTGCGTCTTCTTTTCCGGTCAGCTGCTCCAATGTGACGCTTGTTTCGTCTTCCAGTTTGAATGTTTTTTTGTATGTCATTCTCACATGAATCTCTCGAACCTTTCTTTGGTTACTCCGCATACCGGGCAGACCCCCGGGGGCTCGTTTCTCGCGCACAGGTATCCGCAGACCTTGCAGCGCCATACGGGATATGGCAGTTTTTTGTTGCCTGTGTTTTTTTGTTCGTCCATCTTCTTCAGCCTCTCTTCCAGCAATGGCCTGCGTTCGGGTATCGATCTGGCCTTCTTTATTCCTTTGAATATCTCCTGGGACACATAGAGCCCGCAGAAGCATGAGCCGTATTCCTCGATGTCTGCGTCTCTGTAGTCGCACGGGCAGATGATGTCTTGGTCCTGTTCCTTTATTTCTTCTGCCAGGCGGCATGGGCAGGCCTGGTATCCGTATCGTTTCTCGTTTACGATGAGGCTTCTTATAAGATCTTTTGTGAACTCCCGGTCGGGGTTAAAGTAGTAGCCCCTCTTTTCGTTCTTTTCCTTAAGCTGCCTGTAAAGCGCCTCTACCCGTTCTTCCGATATGCCTTCATCTGCCATTTTTGAGTATTCCTTTTATCCTGTCTTCTTCGAAACCGACTATGACGGTTTCGCCGCCGTTCAATACGATGGTGGGATATGAGAGCAGTTTATTGTATCTGGAAAAATCCTCCAGGACCCGTTCTCTTGCATCCGGCCCGACGAGATCGACGTCTACGTAGCTGTATTCAATGCCCAGTTCCTTCAGGAGCGCTTTCGTTTTTTTGCACCATATGCAGGTACTTAAAGTGAACAAGAACACAGTAGTCTTCTTGCCTGAGCCCGGCATCTTTTTTATGTATTTTTCGTAGTCCATCTTTTTCTATTATATCGAGTATAAAAGATATTCGACCCCCGTTCTATTAAGGCGCTTTCACCCCTGGTTATTATTGAAAAAGAGGCTATAAATCGGCCCTATGCCGTACCCGGCTCATAAATACCCGGGTACTCCCTTTTTCTTTGCGCTTTTTGCTATATAATCATAATATTCAATGGAAAATGACCGATCTCTCGACTGACATATGCGGCGTGAGGCTGAAGAATCCCACGGTGCTGCCCGCAGGCATCCTTGGAGTCACGGCAGCGTCATTGGCGGCGGTCTCATCGTCCGGCGCGGGCGCAGTTACTACCAAATCCATTGGTCCCGAGAAGAGGGCCGGTCACATTAATCCTGTTGTCGTTGAGGTAAATGGAAGCCTGCTGAACGCTGTCGGCCTGTCCTGTCCGTCTCTTGACGAATCCATTGAATCCCTGAAAAAGGCAGTGAAAGAAGCAAAAACGCCGGTCATAGCAAGCTTCTACGGAAGGACGGTCGAGGAATTTGGGATGGTTGCTGAACGGATATCTGAAGCAAAACCCGCGCTGATAGAAGCAAACATATCCTGCCCAAACATAGAAGATGATTTCGGCAAACCATTCGGGACAAGCTGCGTACTTGCGGCAAAGGTCGTGGCGGGGATTAAAAACAAGAGCAGGATCCCCCTTATCGTTAAACTTTCCCCGAACGTCTCAGACATAAAAGGAATCGCCTCGGCGGTCGAAGAAGCGGGGGCGGATTGCATAGCCGCCATAAACACCGTCGGCCCCGGCATGTATATCGACGTTGCATCCGCAGCGCCGGTGCTGTCGAATCGGGCCGGAGGAATGTCTGGTCCCGCGATACGCCCCATAGCCGTACGCTGCGTATATGACATATATGAAACCGTGGACATTCCCATACTCGGAATGGGCGGCGTATCTTCTGGAAGGGATGCTACGGAGATGCTCATGGCGGGAGCAAGCGCAGTCGGCATCGGTACGGCAGTATGGAAGAATGGCCTCGGCGTATTCTCAAATGTTTGCCGGGAGCTTGAGGCCCTCATGAAGACAAACGGATACGCGTCGTTGAAAGAATTGATCGGAATAATACATTCATAATAAAAAATAAAATGAATAAAGAGAATCTCAACAGGTTTTTTATAGTAGTCCTCTTCCTGGTGTTGGCATACTTATCATTCATGATACTCCAGGGCTTTCTCATGTCTATCTTCATCGGCGCGATCGTTGCCTATATAGTATTCCCCGTCTACAAGAAGCTTGAGGGGGCGACCGGCTCCGGCAAGGCATCCGCCCTGCTTTTAAGCATAGCTGCTGTCTCTGTTCTAATAATACTGTTAGGGCTGATAATACTCCCGCTCGTCGGCGAATTCGAAAAATTCTATTCGATATACGCTTCTTCCTTCCCCCAAAAGCTCGAAGAACTGGGTAAATGTTCTTCGGAATTGGACGACTACAAATGCCGGATCTACAGTTATTTGACTGCGAACGTTGACGAGACCACATTGCAGGATGCCGCGGTTTCAATAGCAAAACCCGCGTCGGAATATGTCATAAACAGCATCATGGATTTCATAAAGAATCTTCCGAACCTGCTCATCCAGTTCACAATCATCCTGTTCTCGACTTTCTATTTCCTGAACAGCGGCGCATCCGCGGTAAGAAAAAGCCTTAAGGCACTTCCCCTGAAGGAAACCCAAAAAACAAAGATAAAACACCGCATAAAGGACGTGCTGAACGCGGTGATATACGGCAACCTCATGACATCTTTCATCGAAGGGGTGATAGTTGCCATCCTCTTTTATCTCCTGGGCATAGACCTTGCCGTGATAGCAGGGATACTGATAATGGTATTTGCTCTCCTGCCTCCCCTGGGCGCAATGATCGTATGGCTTCCGGCAGTGATAATACTAGTGCTCATGAAGGAATACGTCAAGGCGATACTCCTATTTGCGGCGTGTTTTGCGATACTCGGATACATCGATAACATAGCGAGGCCCGCGATCATAAGTAAAAGGGTGCGCCTATCGTTCCTCTGGGTCCTCCTCGGGGTATTCGGCGGGCTCTCTACCTTCGGTTTCATAGGGATCCTTGCGGGCCCCCTGATACTCTCCTTGTTCGTTACCGTGCTTGACCTTGCAAGTGAGGATCTGATTGAAGCGCAGAACAATGAAGACATCAACCATAAGACCTGATAATTCAAAATGGATACGCCCGAGACAGTCAAAATCCTGGAAGTGCGCAAGGAAACGCCCACTGTGAACACTATCATCCTTGAAAAAAAGTGCGGCAGCGTCGGTTTCGGACAGTTCTTTATGGTATGGATCCCCGGCGTCGGCGAGAAACCGTATGCCTGCAGCAAACACACTGCGAAGAACATGGAGATAACCGTAAAACATGTCGGCCCGTTCTCCGGGAAACTGCAGAATCTGAAGAAGGGCGATCCCGTCGGGATAAGGGGTCCCTACGGCAACGGCCGCTTCATTTCCAAAGGCAAAAACCCCTGCTTCGTTGCCGGCGGA
Source organism: Candidatus Altarchaeia archaeon (assembly GCA_049299895.1). Classification (GTDB taxonomy): domain Archaea; phylum Altiarchaeota; class Altiarchaeia; order IMC4; family QMZM01; genus CAIYYO01. The sequence goes on along the minus strand of JBAQYF010000024.1, from coordinate 18,118 downwards.
CTGGGAATAGTGCCCCTGATACCACTTATCGAAAGCATGAAAGGCTCCGGAAAGAAGGTAACAGTGATCCTCGGCGCAAAGACAAAAGACGAACTCATTTTCGCGGAACGCGTAAAGAAGGCAGGGGCAGACTTGCATATAGCGACGGACGACGGCTCCGCCGGGGAAAAAGCGTTTCCCCACCAGCTTTTGGCAGGACTTATAAAAGAAAAAAAGACCGATCAGGTATATTGTTGCGGCCCTGAAGTCATGATGCGCGAAGTGCTTAATGCCGTCCGGGAGAAAAAGATCCCTGCGCAGTTCTCTCTTGAAAGGTACATGAAATGCGGGATAGGATTGTGCGGCAGCTGCGCTCTGGACCCGTCCGGTCTCCTGGTCTGCAGGGACGGTCCTGTGTTCGACTCGGAAAAAATAAAGGATTCGGAATTCGGGAAATACCGAAGAGACGCCGCAGGATCCAGGGAAAAAATATAAACCGGAAAAATGTCCGACCTCGTCATCAAGAACGGAAAGGTTGTCCTCCCGGAAAGGACTTACACAGGAGACATACTGATAGACGGCGGGAAGATAGAAAAGATAGGAAAAAATCTTTCAGCAGGAGAGGTCATCGACGCCAGGGGAAAATACGTTCTCCCCGGGCTGATAGATGCTCACGTACACTTCCGCGAGCCCGGAGGAAGCAACAAAGAGGACTGGCTTACCGGCTCATCTGCTGCCGCAGCAGGGGGAGTCACATGCGTTCTCGAGATGCCCAACACGCAGCCTCCGACCGTAACAAAGGAACTCCTTTACCAGAAGCGGAAATTTGCGCGCAGGTCCCTTGTAGACTACGGTTTCCACTTCGGCGCATCGACCGGCAACATCGACGAACTGCGTAAGATAGACCGCATAGCCTCCGTCAAATTCTACATGGGTTCGACGACGGGAAGCCTCCTTGTGGAAAGCGACGCGATACTATTCGAGCAGCTCTCGGTGCTTGCGGAACGCGACATCCCGGCGACGGTCCACGCCGAGAGCGAGAACATGATCTCCTACCTCACCAAGAAGCTGCGCGCGCAGAGCCGGGACGATGCGGAGGCGTATTCGGAGGCCAGGCCCAACATGTCCGCAGCAGACGCAGTAAACCGGATCCTTTCTCTTACGAAGCTTGCGAAAAACCGGGTGCATCTCTGCCACATAAGTACAAAAGAGGAATTAGGCGTGATCGGGATATACAGGAAGAACATGCCCCTGACATCAGAAGCGTCGCCTCACCACCTGTTCCTCACACGCGAAGACTATAAAACGCTCGGGACGCTCGCCAAGACCAATCCGCCCATGCGCTCAAAAGAAGACCGCGCGGCCCTTTGGAAAGCGATCCGCGAAGGCGCTATCGACATAATAGCAACGGATCATGCGCCCCATTCGCTTGAATCCAAGAGCCAGGGGATATGGGACGCCCCGTCCGGCGTCCCCGGGCTGGAAACGATGCTGCCCCTGCTGCTGAATGAAGTGAACAAGGGGGGGCTGAATATGAGGCAGCTTGTTCACCTGACGGCGGAGAACCCCGCGAGGATCTTTTCGATAAAGAACAAGGGATGCATAAAGGCAGGCTACGACGCCGACCTTGTGATCGCCGACATGTCCCTCGCAAAGAAAGTGGACGACGGGAAACTTTTCACAAAATGCGGCTGGAGCCCGTTTGCCGGAAGAGAGCTGAAGGGTTGGCCGGTCACGACTATCGTACGCGGAAACATCGTTTACGACGAGGGTATCATACATAAAAACAGAGGAGCTGAGGTGCTATATGACAGATTTTCTTGAAAAATACCGGAAGGTGCGTGATGAAAAGAAGAGCGTGTTATGCATAGGCCTCGATCCGTCCCCAAATGACGTGCGCGAGGAAGAGATCCTGCACTACTGCCTGGAGCTTGTCGAGAAAACGTCAGACTATGCTGCGGCGTACAAGCCCAACAGCCAGTTCGTATTATTCAACCTGCGCGTGCGGGAGCTTAGGGAGCTTACGAGAGAGATACGGAGCCACGGCTGCATATCCATACTGGATCACAAATTGTCCGACATAGGCTCGTCTAACGACGCCGCTATACACTATATACATGCGTCCGGGTTCGACGCATTCACGGCGTCCCCCTACCCCGGGAACATAAAGGAAACGGCGGACCTGGCCCACAGGCAAAATCTGGGGGCAATATTCCTCGGCCTCATGTCCAACTCGCAGGCGACATGGGTGCAGAAAGACACGTCACTTGGCGGAAAACCATTATACCAGAAGATCGCAGAAGAAGTCCGCATAAACGGCGGCGACGGCCTGGTCATGGGGACCACAGGACACGTAACGGCCGACGACATAAGGACTGCACGCATACTTGCAGGAAACAATACATTGTTCCTGTGCCCGGGCATCGGCGCGCAGGGAGGCGAGGTGCAGAAGGCCATGGACAACTCAGGACCGAACGTGCTCCTCAACGTGGGCAGGGCGATAACGGGCGATCCGTCCCCCAGAAAAAGGGCGGAAGAGTACATGAAGGAGATGAACAAGTACCGGTAGAAACTACATGAATATCTCAAATCTTTCCTTTGATACGCCGCATATCGGGCAGACTCCTGGAGGTTCGTTTCTTGCGCAGAGATATCCACAGACCTTGCAGCGCCACACCGGGTAGGATAATTTTTTGTCGAATGACTCTTTTTGTTTATTCATTTTCTTCATCCTCTCATCTTTCAAGGGTCTCCTTTCAGGTATGGAACTTGCTTTCTTTATACCCTTGAATATTTCCTGCGACACATACGGCCCGCAGAAGCATGCGCCGTATTCTTCGATATCCGGGTCCCGGTAGTCGCACGGGCAGACGATGTCCAGATCCTCTTCCTTTATCCCTTCGGCGAGGCGGCAGGGACATGCCCGGTATCAATTTCTTTTCTCGTTGACAAGGAGGCTCCGTATAATGTCTCTTGTAAACTTCTGGTCGGGATTAAAGTAATAACTCCTCTTGTTACTATTGTTAGCCAGCTCTTCTTTTTTTATTCTTTATTATTTTATCGCGTAAAAACCCGCCTGCATACAGGAATACCAGAGCAGTTCCACGACTGAGAAACCCGCCTTCCGCAGGAGCGATAAATGTTCGTCAACCGTTATAGGAAAGTATTTGACTCCGAATCTATTAAGATGCTTTTCCACGGTGCCCGCGTCTTTTCGAGCCGCCGTCTGGTAGTTCCTCCAGCGATCTTTTGCTATCTCGATTCCTTTCCCGCTCGCAGGCCGGATGTTCTCAAACGTCACATAGACTCCGCCCGCTCTAAGCAGGTCGAAACAGACCTTTGTAGCCTTCGCCCTCTCATAATTAGAAAGATAGTGATGCGACTGTACAGCGGATACGACGACGAATTTTTCATCCCCCAAGGAAATATCCTGCGTTCCGCAGGGGTCGAGGACTCTTATTCTTCCGGAGAGCAATTTAAGCTTTCCGCGTGCCACAGAAAGCATCTCAAAGGACGGATCGGCCAGGACAAACCGTGTTTTCGGGAAAACCTCCGCAGCCTTTTCAACCAATGACCCGGTCCCGCAGCCGGTATCAAGCCAGTTCTCAGGTTCCGGAACAACTGCTTTTATGAGGCTGATCGTTTCCTCGTGGAAGCAATCGTAATACGGAATCGCGCGTCTGATCTGTGAATCGTATTCTACAGCCGCGTGAGCTGATGCATTGTCTGTTTTAGTCATTTAGATTCCCCCCGTAGTTATTGAATATGATTCTATTACATAAAGCAGTATATAAGGAATAGATATCTCTTCCTTTCTTTTGATTTAAATATTTGTTCTACTAATAGTGTAATATTATTCTACTTTTGGTGGTATTATGTACAAGAGCATTAAGATTCCGGAAGAGGTATATGATGATGCTAAAGCCCTTAGCAGGGAGCTTGAGAAGAGCAAGGAACTTACTGGCGTCCATAGGATGAATATGTCCATTGCACTAGGATATGCAGTATCAAAAGCTCGTGAGAACTTAAAAAGGAAGCGCAAACTCCTTGCATCGGCAGGAGTCTGGAAGGACATTGATACTGAGAAACTTATTAAGGATATCTATGATTCAAGAAAGATATCAACTCGAGACGAGGTCAGGCTATGAAGTATGCCCTGGATACGGATGTAGCGATTGACTACCTCAAGGGGAACCGGGAAGTCATAAAGCGACTGATAGAAATCCCGGAATTATTTTTAACTCCTGCAACGGTTGCTGAACTATACTATGGCGCATATAACTCAGGCAAACCGGAAAAAGGCGAGGAAGATATAAACGAACTACTGGAAAACTTCTACTTCCTTGACATGACCCCGCGGGCATGTAAATTATTCGGCAGGATAAAAGCCGAGCAGAGACAAAAAGGCAAGACCATCGGGGACTTCGACGTCCTGATAGCAAGCACATGCATAACTCATAACTGCGTTTTGATCACGAAAAACATAAGGCATTACCGTGACATAACCGGGCTCAGCGTAGAACCGATATAAAGTTCTCATAGAACCTGCCCGCCAGCTTGTATAGTTCATCCACGTATTTTTTTGTGTCCTCTCTTATCTTGTCTGCGTCTATGTAGTCCAATGAATTCATTTCTTCCCCGTATTCAGCCATCCAGTCGTTGATCGTCTCTTCCATGACTTCTATGTGGAACTGTAGGCCGTAGGCGTTTCCGAGGCGGTAGGCCTGGTTCGGGAATATTTCGGAGTATGCCAGCTTTACTGCGTCTTGCGGTATCTGGAAGGTGTCGCCGTGCCACTGGAATGCCTTGAACCTTTTTGGGAATCCCTTGAATACGGGGTCGTTTATCCCCTCTTTTGTCAGCTCGAGGTCGTACCAGCCCAGCTCTTTTCGATGGCCTGTCAGGACCTTTGCGCCCGCGGCTTTCGCTATCATTTGCCCGCCGAGGCAGATGCCAAGCATGGGCTTTTTTTCTGTGAGCATTTTTTTGATGAATGTATTTTCGTCCCTCAAGAATGGGTATTCCTTCTCTTGGTAGACGTTCATAGGACCGCCGAGGACGACTATCCCAGCGTAATCCGAGGCGTCTTTTGGAATTTGCGCCCCCTCGTACAGCGGCACATATTCGTAGCCGATTTTACGCGAATCAAGCGCTTTTTCCATACCCTCCATCCCCTCGCAGGCCATGTGCTGCAAAACAAGTATTTCCATAAGTTATTTGAAGTAATCTAATGAATTATATAATAAATAAAGAATTCATTGAATAAATAAACAAAACAAATGAGAAATAGAAACGAAACAGCAACCTATGCAGGTAACATATGGGGCTTGGAACTCTTCTCCCGTGATGTACCAGGTGCATACTGTTTGCATAGTTCCAGATCAAACTCCAAGAGTTTCTTGACCATCGGATTATCTTTGTTTAGCTTGTAAAGTTTGGTTGCGCCGTATTGCCTTGTCTTAACAACGATACTGGATTCCTCCAAGCCGCCCCAGACTTTGTACAACGAGCCAGGGCTGACACCAGCGCCCTCGAAGATGTCTGTCTTAGAATAATCAAAATTCTTGTTGTCGATCAAAAAATCCAGGATACGGATGCTGGGGTGATTCCCTAAAATGCTTATAAAATTAGGGTTGTTTATTTTCATGGTTTTGAAATTTGATCCAGATTTTATCCAATAATCTTATGCTATCCCCCAAAAGAGAGATCGCTTCTGCGGCTTCGGGGAAGGAAGATATCTGATGCGCCCCTGCATTACGGCTATCTTTAGCCGCTTTCATCAAAAGGCTTTTTGTTTCTCTGTCGTCTTTGGAAATTATCGCTTTTTCTACTAGGTATTCGGTCTTCTTGTCGATTGGCGTCTCAGGTTTTGTAGGTGGAATTTTCTGTATTATGTACCCAATAACCCTGCCACTTATCAACCATGATGATAAATTATGTCCTCGTTCGCATTCTTCTATAGCATGCAGTATATTTTTCTCAAAATCTGGGTCATCTACCCTCTCTGAGATTTTTGAAAGCTGATCCTTTAGGTCTTGCAATTTATTCCTTAATTCAGGTTTTATTGGGCTTACTCTTTCCTCCAAAGTCTGATTAATAAATTCGCACCGGATAATGATTTTTTTACAGGCACTTTCTCCCGATTCATGTAAAAGTAAGTCTTGCTGCTTTTTGTTAGTTAATAATTTACAATAATTGTCCACAAACATGTTGAATTCAGATATTAAACCCCCAATTTGTTTTATATTCCTTGTTAGTGAATCATCTAATCCGGGTATTGACACTCTATCGTGTTCAAAGTGAAGTATCGTCTCCCCTATTTCCTTTCTTTCCTTCAATAATTGCTCTGCCTGATTTTTAATTGTCTGGAAAGCAGCAATTAAACCGTTTACCTCACCTTGATCTAACACTTCACTCATCGTTATTAATCTATCTTAGTAATTGTAGATTAATTTATTTCTCCGTTATCGTCTCCGCTACCTTCATCCCAAAGTGTCTCCCGACGTCTTCCACGTGCGCGAGGATAGTATCTCCTTCCTTCAGCGCGGTGATCGACATAGCCTTTCCCTCTTTATCAACGAGTCGGATCGTCTCTGCGTTCTGCAGGATCGTCTTTATCGTCTTCCCGTTGTATTCTGCTTCTACGAGCATGAGGGGGCGTCTTTCGATCTTTAGCCTGCCGATCACGACCGGGCGGGTATTCCCCTTGTAATCAACGGCCAAGACTTCGTCGCCTGACGACAGTTCCGAGAGGTATTTTGTCGAGCCGTCCGGCATCCTTGTGTACGCGTGCACCGGTCCCGCGTTGACGCGGAAGGGCCTTGCTGCTACGTATTGTGTTTCTATCGATTCTGCGTGTACCAAGAAGAGAGAGTTCGATTGCGATCCTACGAGCATCCCTTCGCCTGCTGCGAACATGCTGCACGTGTCTATGCATACTCTGTCTCCCATTCCTGTCTGTTTGATCTTTTTGATCTTTACCTGTACGAGGGACAGCTTTTCCTGCGAGGCCGCTTCTACGAGTTCTTTGATCTTCTTTATGTCTGATGCTTCGCCTGCGGCAAGTATCCCGTCGGCTCCTATTTCCAGGGTTTCGAGCGCGGTTTTTGCGTCTTCTTTGTTCTTTGCTTCTACTATTATCCTGGTCTTTCCTTTGAGTGCGGCTATTATGTTTTCCAGGGGGATTATCTTCCAGTCCGAGGCCTTTACTACGACGTAATCGGCTTTGTTCCCCATGGCAGTCACTTCTTTTTCGTCTGATTTGCTTTTGATGTCTTTGTAGTATGCTTTTTTGTTCTTTGCTTTGGCGAGGTCCTCTGCGTTGTCTGTCAGGCAGATGTCCGCTTCTCCTTCTGCCGCAGCCGTGAGTATCCTCCCGAGCTCTTTTGCCTTGCCGCTTTCCCCTTTCTTTACGAGTACAACCTGCGCGCCGTTTTCCAGGGCGGTTGTTATCAGTTTCTTTCTTTTGTCCCAGGGCGTGTCCTGGTCTGCCTTGACCCATAGCTCTTTCATTTTGACTGGCGTGGAGTATATGTGTAATTATTTGAATTCCAGGGGTTAAAATGGGTTATAGTTGCCTGCCGGGGATGTAACTGGAAAAAGATATAAAAAAGAAATAGTTGGAGGCGCTACTCCAGTATCTTCAGGTATGGCGCGGAATCCTGCGCGTTGAAGGCTATGTCGTTTCTGGTCCAGTCTCCCAGCTTGTCGCAGGAGGCTTTTGTTTCTGCACCCCTTATTTGCAGCGTGACATACTGTTCTCCGGCGGCGTATTGTTCTTTGACGTATTGAGTGACGTCGAGGAAGTATTTGCCGGGTGTTTCAACGTGCGTTGAGGACAGTAGCGTTCCTGCAAGGTTCTGCGCCTGCATGCATTCCGGGCAGTACGGCTGAGTGCATATGTCTCCTCCGGGTATGCAGTTTGCGCCTTCCCAGTTGCTGTCTGCCGAGTATGCTGCGATGTCCTGTGGGGATGCTATGTCGTCTGCCGTGAGGTAGAGCCGAACCGAGCTTATGCCCAGGCCTTTTTTAAGGGTCGCAAGGTCGTATTTCAGCGTGAATCTTGCGCCTGCGTCCGTCCTGTATTTGTCCACAGTGTTGTAACATTGTTCTCCTGCTATGTACTTACCGTCCCTGTTGGGGGTATAGCAGCTGTAGTATTTGTTCGAGCAGTCGCCCGATACCTTCATGCCGTAGCTCTGCGTGGATGCGACGGCTTTTATCGATGTGTATTTTGTGTTCGTGCAGTAAGAGTCTGCCGTTCCGGGGCTGTTGCAGAAGTCTTCCGTTTCGTAATTCCCGTCGTCGCAGTCCCTGTTCGACGTGCATGCTCCCACGTAGAATGTTCCGGAGAATTTCTTTGTCTTGAGGCATCCCGTCTTCTCGGAGGTGTATTTCATGTCTGCTTTCAGTCCCGTTATGTCCTGAGCCGATGTTTCCAAAAGTATATTCGTTCTTTCTCCGGGGTTGACGGACGCCGGTGCGTACAGGATGCGGTAGCCGGGTATGTTCAGGGATACGTTGTCAAGGTATGCCATCGCGTCTCCCTGGTTTTCTATATCCGCTTTTACCGTCGTCTTCCCGTCAGACTGGGTATACGAATATGACAAAACGACTATTTTCGGTGCTCTCTCGTCTTTGACTGCGTTGAGGAAGAACTTCTCCGAGACTGCCGCAGTGTTTGCCCCGTCTTCGGAGGAGAACCATGCGTCTCCCTGCTTGGCAAGAGCTATGTATTCGTATTTTCCTGCGGCCTTGTCGTAGATCGCGCAGGACGTCTTGCATTCTACGTTAACGTCGACCCTGCCTTCATCGGTGACTTTGAAGGATGTTCCCTGGGAGAAGACCTTCCCTGAGGGGCTGTTTGCGCATTTCGATTCGCATAACACCGCGATGTCCCTTATGCACGTGCAGTCGACGATTCCAAGATTCATGTTCCCGCATGCGCACTGGCAGCCGGATAGTCCGCGGCACTGCGGGCAGCAGAAGTCGCATCTTGCCAGGTAGTCGCAGAACGGGACCCTGTCCGTCTTCGGGTGGTATATGCTGGAATCTATGTCCTGCAGGGCCTTTGCGAGATTTTCGACCATTATGACGGGGGGCGAATCGACTGGCCCTCCGTCTCCGTGGTCGTCCCCGCTGGTCGAGACCTGCACGTTGAATGTGTCTCCTACGCAGCAGTCGTCCCCGTCTTTCAGATTGTAACCCTTGTCGTTGTATATCATGGGGTTATAATAGAGGCTTATGTGGAACCTGGAATTAGGCTTCACTGAATAGGTTGCAAGCTGGTGCACTCCCGACGCGCCGCTCGCTTCGGGTGCTACGTTTACGTTGAGTGTTTTGTCATCCCATCTCTCGGTGTCGGCGGAACTTGCAGTTACTTTGAGAGAGGATGCGCCAGAGGGGGTGCTCATGGTGGGGTCTATGCGTATGTCTATCGTTGCTTCGGTCCCTGCCGCGATCTTCAGGGAGTCCGGGGATATTATAGTCCACGGGGCGACTGCTCCCGCGACGAAGATCTTTACGTCCTCATCGACGCTTTGCGTGTTCTTGACCGTTGCCTGAAGGTCTGCGGCGCTTCCCATGCCGGAGGAGACGTCCTGCGTGCTCAGGGTTATCTCTATCGGGCCTGCGTATGCGCACATGCAGCCGATCAACAGGGCCAGGCAAACCTCGATCATGTTGTTTGTTTTCATTTTTTCCTCCTAGTTAATATTACTATCATTATCAGGAGCACTGCTGCGGCCCCTATTATCGGGAAATAGTCCAATTGGTCCGTTTTCTTCGGTTCAGGATAGGTTGTTGCCGGTACTATTTCCTCCGGGATAGTTGTTGTGATCTCTGGTCCGGTCGCTCCAGTGATTATTGATGCGTCCGCTTCAAGGTCTTTCTGCGTCTCGCGGACCGTTATCGTGTATGTCCCTTCTTTGTTTGGGAGGGTGAATTTCCCTTTGTACTGGCCTGCAATTTCAATGTCCGGCACGGTTGCGATTATCTTTTCTTTTGGGCCCGTCAGGTACGCTATTATTTTTCCGTTCAGGGGCGCATCTTTTTTGTCCGTGTATGAGGCCGTATACGTCAGTTCGTCTCCCGGTTGATACGTTTTCTTGTCTATTCCGATAGATAGTTTTCCTTTAGAGGATGCGAATTTTGAGTAATCGTATCTGATCGAGATAGTATCCTGGAGGATTTTGTTTTCGTCGTACATGGTGGCTTTCAGCGTCAATACGCTTGTGTCTTTTGCGGGCATGAATGAGGCTACTTTGCCCTGCGGGGGCGTTGAGGATATTTTGAGCGTTCCCGATTCTTCCTGGTATATCTGGTTTCCTTGTTCGTCGAGTATCTCTATCTTTATCGTTCCGTTGAAGGCAGTTCCGTAGTCCGCGGATTGCGAGTAGCAGGCGAATGCTTTTGTGTCTGTGTCTTTTGCCAGGGGGAATTTGTCTAATCCGAGGTAGATGAATCTTCCTTTTACTCCTGTTACCGGCAGGCGCAGTTTCATCAGGGATTTTTCATCCCCTGATTCTGCGCTCAGGCGTATCTCGTATGCTGCCGGGGGCAGGTTGGAGATGTCGTATGTTATGTCTTCTGTTCCGTTCGCCTGCAGGTTTATCGTTTTTTCCACGGATTTTTCCTGTATTGCTTTGCCTGTGAGGTCGGCCCATTCGTATGCGTTCATCTTCACTGTCGCAGTCTTTGCGGGGCCGTTGTTCACGAGTTTTGTTTTGATCACAAGATTGCCTATGTCGTAGACCTGCGTGGGTGAGGCGAATAAATATTCCTGGTCGTTTACTGTCGTCGCGTTTTTTAAGTAATAGATAGCGGAGGATTCGCCCGGGTTCTTTACTTCAAATGAGGTCAGTTCTCCCGGGACGCCCGGCGGTCCGTATGCGAGAACGCTTATCCCTGCGAGATTGAAGAAATCCCCTACGATGAAATATGTCTTGACTGTGTATTTTCCCTCCTTTGCGGTCTTAGGCACGTTCCATGCGGTTCTCTGTTTCAGGAGGTCTCCTACCATCATGTTTACGTCGGATGCTGCGTAGAATTCATCTATTATCTGCTCGCCGTCAGAGGGGTCGTTGTAGAATATCTGCACGTTTACTTTTCCCTGGGCGATAGGAGCCTTCATCTTTGCCATCAGCATGTATGATATGTCGACAGCATCCCCTGGGGAGTATGTTTGTTTCTCAGTCATCAGGTCTTTGAAGAGCAGGCCCGTCTGGAATTCGTAGTATTTGAAGCAGTCGGTATCCTCCATTCCCATGGCGGTTTGGGCGGAGAAGATCAAGAAGATATACGCCAGAATTATTTTTTTATTCATTTTTTACACCTTACGGGAAAATAGGTTCCATGTTAAATACTTTATAAGGTGTCAATAAATACGTTCCTGTCCGGGGAAAAGAAAAATAAAAGAAGAAAAAAGAAATATGGCGGCCAACGGGGCCGTCATGGGCTTCAGTAGAGCACCTTGATGTACGGCGTATTTGTGAATTTCACGTCGTAGCTCTTCCACTGGGATACTCCTCCGCACGCGTCTTCGTCCTCCGATCCCCCCGCCTGGAAGGTCGCGTATTGGTCTCTTTCGCGTACTTTGCTTTCACGTAGTCTGTTACGTTAACATTTTTTCTTTTAGTGTATGGCGCCTATTATTACTTAACATTATAATACTATATAAACATGAACAAGCATGGAGAAAGAGCTTAAGCAGGTGATAGTGGTCCGAAGCGACCTCAAATTGGACAAGGGGAAACTCGCGGGTCAGGTAGCGCATGCTGCGGTCTCGGCCGCGGACAAGAGCAAGTGGAAGAGAGACTGGATGGCGATAGGCCAGAAGAAGTCTGTTCTCAAATGCGCGGACCTCGGGGAATTATTATCCATATACGAGAGGGCCAAGAGGGCCGGCCTGCCTGTCGAATTAATATCAGACGCCGGCAAGACCCAGATACCTGCGGGGACCACGACCTGCGTTGGCATAGGTCCTGCGCCTGAGGACATGATCGATAAATACACCGGTGATCTGAAGCTTTTATAGATATTTATTTTTTCCATCGGTATTGTTACTATACTACAAACAGACTCAAAATGAAGGCAGTGATTCCGGCAGCAGGATTGGGGACAAGGTTTCTCCCGGCGACCAAGGCTCAGCCCAAGGAGATGCTTCCGATAGTGGACAAGCCCGCGATACAATTCGTAGTCGAGGAAGCGATCAACTCGGGGATAGACGACATAATAATCATCACGGGCAGGGGTAAAAGAGCGATAGAGGATCACTTTGACCGGTCCTTCGAGCTGGAATACGTCCTCAAGGAAAAGGGCAAAACCGACCTATTAAAACAGGTCGTGGACATATCGGAGCTCGCCGACATACATTACCTGCGGCAGAAGGAGATGAAGGGATTAGGCCATGCGGTATACTGTGCCAAAGACCACATAGGAGACGAACCGTTTGCAGTCCTCCTCGGGGACTCCATCGTCAACGCTCACGTTCCATGCACCAGGCAGATGATGAATTATCACCACAGGTTCAAGGGATCGATCATTGCGGTAGAAGAAGTGCCCATAGACAAGATAAGCAATTACGGAGTAGTTGACCCTGATCCTTTGGATGCCGGGATATACCGGATAAAGGACCTCATAGAGAAGCCCAAACCGGAGGACGCCCCGTCTAATCTCGGGATAATCGGGAGATACATCCTCACGCCTGCGATATTTGACGTCATAAAGAACACGAAGCCCGGGAAAGGGGGAGAAGTACAGCTCACGGATGCTCTTAGGGCGCTGCGGCAGGAAGAGGAGATGTATGCCTGCAAGTTCCAGGGTAAATTGTACGACATAGGGAACAAGCTGGACTACCTGAAGGCCTCGGTTGAGATGGGCCTGGATAACAAAGAGATCGGTGCAAAGTTCCGCGAATACCTTAAAACGCTGGAGCTCTGAATAGATAAAATGCCAAAGGTCCTCGTTACGGGAGGTGCTGGATTCATTGGCTCCAACATCGCAGACCTGCTGCTTGAGAAAGGATACGAAGTAATCGTTTTAGACAACCTTTCCACAGGCTCGCGCAGGAACGTTGACAAGAACGTAAAGCTCTACGTAAAAGACATATGCAAAGCGGACATACGAAGCGTGTTTCAAAAAGAAAGACCAGACTATGTCGTGCACGAGGCCGCGCAGATAAACGTGCGTACCTCTGTTTCTGATCCTGCCTTCGACGCCAAAGTCAATATCCTCGGTTCAATAAACGTCCTGGAATGCTGCAAAGACTACAAAGTAAAAAAGATCGTCTATGCGTCTTCAGGCGGCGCGATATATGGCGAACCTGTCAGGCTCCCGGCCGATGAGAACCACCCGATCCGGCCGCTGTGCCCGTACGGGGCATCCAAGTATTCTGTCGAGAACTACCTGAACATCTACAGGAAGAATTACGGCCTCGACTACGTTGCCCTGCGCTACGCCAATGTCTACGGTCCGCGTCAGGACCCCCTCGGGGAAGCAGGCGTGATAGCGATCTTCATGAACAAGCTCTCGCAGGGAGAAAAGCCGACTATCTACGGAGACGGCGGGCAGACAAGGGATTTCGTTTACGTGGGCGACGTTGCCCGGGCAAACCTCCTTGCTCTGGAAAAAGAAACCGGGGGAACGGAATATAATATAGGCACAGGGGTTGAGACATCCGTGAACCAGCTATACTGTAAATTGCAAAAGGTTTTTTCAACTGACATTTCCGCAGCGCATGCAGCCGCCGTTCCGGGAGAAGTGCGCAGGATATGCCTTGACAACAGTCTGGCAAAAAAAGAACTAAGCTGGAAGCCCGAAGTGGACCTTGCAGCCGGCCTGGAGAAGACGCATGACTGGTTCAAGACAACATCTGCGGTCAAAGCAGGATCCAAAACCGCTAAACTGCGGGGCCCAAAAAATTCCTAATCCCCCCGTATGGGGTTTTTGCATTCAAGGAACTGTTTTGTCCTATTTTTATTGTATAGACTTCAAATATGTATTGAGGTAATTCTAAAAATGGACGGCGGACTATTATTCGGGCTATTGATTTTCGGACTGATATTCCTGTTCTTTGTGCTGTTATTTTCCATACGCATAGTAAGGCCGACGGAGAAAGGACTGGTTGAAAGGCTGGGCAAATTTTCCTACGTCGCGGACCAGGGCATTCACTTTTTGGTGCCTTTAGTCGATCTGATGTACAAGATAAACCTGACAGAACGGATGGTAGGCGCAGAGCCCCAGGAAGTCATAACCAGTGACAACCTGAATGCCATAGTCGATGCGCAGGTCTACTTCAAGGTACGAAGCGACGATGACTCAGTAAAAAGATCAATATACGCTGTGAATGACTTCGAACTACAGATAGTCTCCCTGGCAAGAACGACGCTCAGAGACGTGATCGGAAACCTGAGCCTGAAAGATGCTAACAGCCAGAGAAATAAGATAAATGAACGGCTTCAGGGCATACTGCAGGTCGAGACCCATTCGTGGGGGATAGATATCGTGAGAACCGAACTCAAAGAGATACAGCCCCCTGCCGACGTGCAGGAGACCATGAACAAGGTCGTAAAAGCCGAGAACGAAAAAGTCGCAGCCATCGACTTTGCCACCGCGCGCGAGACCGAAGCCGACGGTATGAGAAGAGCCCAGATAAAAGCTGCGGAAGGGGAAAGGCAGGCGGCCATACTTTCAGCGGAGGGGGACAAGCAGGCAAAGGTACTCCGGGCGGAAGGAGACGCCGAAGCAATAAGGCTTGTCAACGAATCGGCGAGAAAATACTTCAAGGACGAAGCACAGCAGCTTAGAAAGATACAGATGGTCGAGCAGTCCCTTGCAAACAACACAAAATACATCGTCCCAGAGAATGCAAGCCTGATAAACCTGTTGTCCGAAGCGGCAGGAATACAACTGGGCGGCGCTGCGCCTCAGGCGAAGAAGGCAAAAGAAAAGGATTCGCAGTAAGCATTCCTCCTTTTATTTTTTTTCTTTTTATTATCCGTAAAAACCTAATCTAGTCAATAATCCAAGGAAAATGATCAAGATACTCCAGATAATGCCTGCCGAGAACTGGTGGGCCGTCTACGACGATGAAGGCGAAGCATTCATAAGCAAGCTCGTATCCTGGGCGCTCGTCCAGGTAGGAAACGAAGAGACCGACCGCTCGGTTACCGGCATGGACGTGGACGAGGAAGGCCGCATCGAATTCTGCCAGGAGATAGAGAACTTCAAGAACTACGTATTCGCAAAGACGTACGAAGAAGCCATCCGTCTGGTAGAAGAAGAGGAAACGGATTAATTGTGTCCCTCTTTTAATCTATTATCCGCAAAAATAAAAAATGATCATGCGGAGGGATCGCTCACCCTCCCCATGAACAGGATGTTTCCGCTGGCATTCTCCCTTATCAGGTAGATGAACGGGTGGTCTGCGTTGAAGACAGGGACCTTCGGTTTGTCCATTACTGCCGACAGCTTCATTATCACTGCCGTTGCCGCCGCCGCTTCAGTTCCTTCTTCGTTCACGTCCACGTAAGCCTGGTGGATGACTTCGCTGATGAAGAGATCCTTTTTCCCGGTCATCCCGGAGAAATCGGCGTCTCCCGAGAATGCAGTGGACATTCCCATCTCTTTTAAGGTCTTTGCCATGTTGTACTTTGTCTCAAATTTAAAGCTTGGCAGGAATACGTCGACCTGTTTTTCTTCCATCGTATTCTCCCATGCCGACAGATTCTCTGCGGATAGGGAATCCTCAAGCGACCTGATCTCGTCTCCCCTGGGCAGGAGCAGCAGCATGGAAAGCTCTCTTCCGGCGTATGGCAGTTCAAGTATCTGGAGGTACTCTGTTTCTCCGTATTTGAATACTGCTTTTTCTCCCGAGAGGCTCATCATCTTTGCCTTCACTATCCTTTCAGGGCTTGCTCTAAAGTCTTTCTCTTTTGTATTGTTCTTGTTGAACTGGATGAGCCAGTCCCCCTTGAAATAGATGGCGTTCGTCAGGACCAGGCGCGTTATCGCATCCACTCCGCCCGCGGGTATGAGGTCCTTTATCTTGTTATTCGTCTGTTCCTCCACCCATTTGTTTATCGTCAGGCGTGAATTCTCGGTGTCCCCTGCAAAGTCGAGGTTCGTTACATTCCCTCCGTAGTATCTGCTTGTAGTCGCAAAATAGTCTGCGCGGAACGGATAATCCTTCTGGGCCCAAAGCGCATTAGCCGTGCTGAGCTTGTAGCTTTTGTCCTCCCAGTTTATCCCGTTGTTGACGCTCTGAAAACCGTTTCTTCTCGCGTTTTCATCCCCTGGGAAATGCAGGACTGAAAGCATCTCTTCCGCGGTCTTTCCAACTGCGCCTTCATAGGTCATCGCAAGCGCGTTCTCGATGCTGTAAGGCGAAAAGAAAATATTGCCTTCGCCTGAAGCGTATTTCCGGTAGAGATCATATGCGAATATGTTGTTTGCCTTTACCACCTGCCTTTCCTCCTCTGTAACGGCCCTTTCGGTGAACGTTTTTCCGCCAGGAACAGCGCACTGCGGGGGATTGCTCTTCATTATCGGATACCCGGCAGCGACACAATCATTGTAGCTCTGGATATCCCCGTTAGCTGGCTCTATTAAACCTGTGCATCTCCAGTTGATCTCGGCGGTCCCGGCATCCTCGCTCACAACGCATGCCGGAGAGCATCCCTCCCTTTTCAAGTCCAGGTCGATCCACCATGTGCGCGTATTGGCATTATAAAAATACTTTTCAGTTAGTCTGCCTTCTTTAACGCACTCGCTGTTATTGGCTATGTCAAGTGCTTCCTTTATAGACATGTTCCCTTTGGGTTCGCCTGAAGCTATCATCCAATCGGTTAATTTTATCTCGAACAGATCCCCGTTATCGTTCCGCTGGAGGCGGACCAAAAAGCACCCGGGGCATTCCTGGACGATAACTTCAACTACGGTTACGGGATAACTCAAGGGCGCAATAGCAATCTTTGCCGCCTTCCTCTGATCATCCTTCAGCTCCCAGGACCTGGTACATGCGCCGACATCAGCGTCCCAGCCGTATCCTGCGGGACCGAGGCAGCCGTGCTCGTCTCGGTCTCCGCCGATGGGCCTGGTATCATTGGAATCGCCGGTTTGAATGCATCCGCATACTAAAAGCATGACTGCCAAAGCAGCCCCTGCAAGATAAACAGTTGTTTTCATTTTCACAAGTTGTTGATATTACTTACATATCTTATCGCCGCCATATAAAAGCCCCCAAGAATATGTTCGGCGCAGACCGAAAAAGAAACCGATCCGATAGAAAAAGCGGTCCACGGACCCCTATACCCCCTCCCGAGGGTTTTTTTAGAGATCCGTGGCCGCCGATTACGACACTGGAGCATTAGTTGTCAGGCACGCAGGTGCCCGATGCATCCGGGTAGCCGGCGGACATATTGCATCCATAACCTATAGGGCAGGCGAATCCTGCGATCCCTGCGCACATGCATTCCTCCTCCTGCATCCTGATGCATTTATGCTTTGCCTCGCACCAGGAATATCCCGCGCTGCACTTGCCTCCTTGTTCGTCGGAGTCTCCGCCTGGGGAGGGCGCGTTCTGCTGCGCCTGCTCTTCTGTTCCGCATTTGAATATGCATTGACTCTCCTCATCGAGCGTCCAATTACCCGCGCACAAGATCACGGGTTTGTCCGACATCTTCCCGGCGCAGTATGACTGGATTTCCCCGGGGGTCTTGGGCGCATGTTCCCCCTGCGGGGAATATAGCAGCGCCGACGCCAAAAAGCCTACCGAAAGTGCCAGGAACAGTCCCAGCACGACATTGCCTATTCTCATGTTACAACCACCTGTTGTAAAGAAATTTCCCGGCGGCTTATAAAAACCCCGGAGATTTAGTTCGGCGCAGACCGAAGAAAGAGACAAATACGGGTATTGAATTAATGAAAAAGGCAGCGGTCATACATACTATATTCAATATTATTAATAATATATTATAACAATATTCTAAAAGATACTTAATTTATACTGTTATTGGTAGTGTAACGTTTTTTGCTGAAACTCGATCTTTTGTTTCATATGTTTTATAGGTATGTATCTATTCGTTCTCCGTAATAAATCCTTAGTTGGTTTATTATGGCGCTCCAGTCTCGTAGGGTCATG
>JBAQYF010000023.1:0-113888 GCA_049299895.1 Candidatus Altarchaeia archaeon | reverse complement strand
AAATACTGGACGCGCACGGAGTACGGCACCACCAAGGCATACTTTGTGTCCTTCGGCAGCTGCGTGCAAGGAAACGTCGCCAAATCCACCGCCTACCTCGTGCGATGCACCCGGCCCTGAAGGTCTTTCTTGCTTTTATTATACAAAAGAATTCATTTCCTTTTCCTGACATAACGGACGGTCCCCAGAAGCACGCAGACGACGAACAATACTACGAGCACAGTCAGCGAGAAAGCGTTCTGGGGAGAAGCGACGACAAAGCCGACCGCGCGGGGCCTCTCCTTCTTCTGCACGTGCAGATCGCTTCCTGTGTCCGCCGGGCAGATATCCGGGAACTTGTAAGAATACGGCCTGTCACCGTAAGTGCCGTATTTCAGCCCTATTATGTCTCCGTCCCTCGCGCAGTAGTGTTCCTGGCAGCTTGATCCTGCGTCGAACATTGATTCGATGGAATCGGGGTATTCCCAGTCTGAGTAACCGATCCTTTTCAGGTAGAAATTCCAGTATTTGCTTTTCTGGTTGCAGGGGCAGCTATCCTTCGGGCACCCCAGGCGGTTTACAGCGCACAACTGATGCCCCCAGCGTATCGACTGGCCCCAGGAAATGGAGAGACCGCTCTGATCTAGTATGTCATATCCACTGGCCTCGTTTTCCGCGTCAAGGCACTTCTGGTAGATGGTCCCGTCGGGAAAAATCGCTACAAGACCCATTCTGACTGCGTAAACCTGGCAGGACAAAAGGATCATTATCTCCAATAAAATAAGCGCATGTATTATGTTACGCATTTTGGCGCCTATGCGAAAAAAAGCGGATGATCGAATAGTCCCCTGCCTTAAGCGCCGCCTTGTGAGCGTAAGGCGCGAATATGAATGCTATGGCTACGTTGGATAAGTGGAGGACTGTGAAGGGTATCTGCGCTGCGAGAGCGGCCGGGATCCCCGCCTGCCCGTAGAACTGGAGCGCGAAGCATATGCATGTGACGAGGTCGTAGAATAACGTCAGGCCTGCGGCGAGGGCTGCGTATTCCCAGCGGCGGAATCTCTTTTTTACGATGCCCGTAAGTCCTGCAATTATCCCGACAGCGCCGTAAGTGAGACCCGTGTAAACGGCGACGAGAGGCATGTGGAGCAGCCATGGAAACGTGAGTGGGCCTGGGGCCATGATGATATTCGATACGAGCATTGCGCCTGCGCCCATGAGGAAACCCGCGAGGGGTCCTGCAGCAAGGCCTGCCGCGAGAGTGAAAAGCATTACGGGCTCTATGTTCGGGTAGGGGGACATCGCCACCCTGAGGGAGGCAACGGACACTACGCCTGCCAGAAGCGCCGCATAATTCATTTTAAAATAAGCACGTATTTTCATCCTGTATACATTATTAATATCTGAAAATAAAAGATATGTTAAGATGCATCCATGGCTTATAGTGGGCGCCGGAGGCTTTATAGGCGCAATACTGAGATATTCCCTCGGGGGATGGATACAGAAAGGAGCGGAATCTTTTCCCCTCGGTACTTTAGTCATCAATTTCACCGGGAGCCTGGTGCTTGCATTCATCATGTATTCTTCCGAGTACGGCGGGGTCTTCGGCCCGGATGAGCGCATGTTCCTGACGATAGGAGTCATGGGTGCGTATACGACGATGTCTACATTCAGCTACGAGTCGTTCAAGCTCTTAGAAGACGGCCAGATACCTCTTTTTGCATTGAACGTCCTGGGGACGCTCGCATCGTGTCTCCTTGCAGTGTATCTAGGCAGGTTGATCGCATTATCCTATTTCAACTTGCAATAAAATGGAAAAAGAATCGGAAGCAGTGCTGCTCAGGATATTCATCGGCGAATCGGACACGTTCGCAGGAAAACCACTGCACCGCTATTTATTGGAATTGTTCAGAAAGGAAGGCCTTGCAGGAGCGACCGTCACCCGCGCCGTATCCGGCTACGGCAAGACGAGCAGGCTTCATACCACATCAGTTCTAAGGCTTTCTACGGACCTCCCGCTCGTAATCGAGGTCGCGGATAAAAAAGAGAGGATAGACTCTATCAAGCCGAAGCTGGAGGGCGTCATAAACGGCGGACTGATAACCGAGGAAAAGATAAAAATAATCTACTACGAAGGAAAAAGAAGCTCAGCCTAGGAACTTTCTAATGCTCGCCGCGCGCAGTATCAGTTCCTCTCTTCCTTCGGTCTGGTTCTTTTTGATTGATTCGATCACCTGGTCTGTTATCTTCTTGTGCTCGGTGTTCGTCTCGTAATCCAATCCCAGCCTCTCGATTGCTTCCTTGACCTCCGCGGGAACGTATTCAGAATCCGGGTTGTAGTATTCCAGCGAGTCTTCCAGGCAGTTATCGAAGTTGACGTACGCCTCTTTCACGAACGAGACGTCCTCTTCCGTGAGCGCATTCAACCCGAGGATCTCCGGCGGGACGCCTATCGAATACAGGGCGGCTGTGAACGTGATCACCCGCGGGAGCTTTATTTCTCCCATGTTCCTTGAGTACCCGAACAATCCGACGTGCAGCTTTCTCTTCCTCCGGGCGGGAACGTATCTTGCGATTTTGTTGATCAGGGGGGCGAGGCCGGCTATCTGTTTCTGGTATTCTTTGCAGTAGCGGTCGATTAGTTCCAGGCTCTTCTTCTCGTCTACTGCGAGCGGTTTTCCGGCCTTTCTTTCCTTGAGCTTTCTTATTGTCTCCCGGACCCTCTCGGGCGGATTGTCGTATTTTAAGGCCGACTGGATGGTGAACGTGTGCGCGCTGGGGTACTCCGTCAAAACCTTGTTGACCGTCTCGGGCCGCAGGTCTCCCCTGAAAGGCGCGCTTCCCACTCCGATAATGGGATATATATCGACATCTATCTCCTCGGAGAGCAGGTGCAACCTCTGGAGGGCTATCTTGTTCAGGAGGACCGCGCTTATTATGCCGTAGTTCATCGCAGGGTCGCTCCTTGCAAGGAAGACCCTCTGGTGTTCGACGTCTTTGTCCTTCAGATACTGCCTGGTGATGTTATGCGCTTCGAGCATGTGCTCCATGTCCTCGAAGAGCGGTATCACGTTTATCTTGTCGGGCTTGAATTCCCCTATCCATTCCGCGATCGTTATGTCCCCCTCCTTGAAGGACTCGGTCTGCTTGCCTGCGACGTAGTCCTTATAGTAGCGGTATATCCGGTCGATGCACCGGTGCGAGGTGGTCATCGGGAGGATGACTTCAAAGATGGGGGCTATCTCCTGCCCGTAGAATAATTTCGCTACGTCGTATGAGCGGGGTATGCTCTCAAGGGTCTCGAGGAGTATCTTTGCCTCGGCCTTTTCGATCGTCGGGTTCGGGACGCGCAAAGTGATGAATACGTCCTCTCCCAATTTGTTCTCCCTGAAGTATGATTCGTATTTCGTGAGCAGTTTTTTTACTACGAAACTGTCTACCTCCTTTCCTTCGCAGTCCCACATCTGCTCGTCGCATCCGAGGTGCGAGAGCGCGTAGTATGCTTCCTGTATCTCGTCTTCTCCTCCGAGGACCGTGCTCTCGGCAAAGAACGGCAGATTCACGTTGTCAGGGTGCTGCGTGCTCATGCAGCGGGGGATCTTGGCCATATCAGTATATATAAGAAGGGATTATGGGAATAATAGTGGTATTTAGGAATCCGTGAACAATTCATAACCATATGCCAGAGATAATATCAGACGACATAGGGAGTTTCCCCCTGCCCGCGGGAGCAGACAGGGAACAGATAAGGAAAACGGCTTCAATGATAGCCTCGGGAACGGCCACGAAAGCGGACAGGATATCATTCGATCCGATAATAGGCGAAATGATGCAAAAAAAGATAGACTCGGGCATCATGCGGCCGAATTACCCCCAGGTTACGGATATGATAGAGTTCTACCGAGAGCTTATGGACGAATTCCCGGAAGAAGATGAGCCCTTCCTCGTGCAGAAGAAGCACGCAGTAATACCAGAAATTTTCGCGCTCGAAGCAGCGGGAAAAAAATATCTCAACGACACCGGGGAGCCGCTGCAGATCCGCGTCTGCGTGACAGGCCCGCTTGAACTGTACCTGAAGTGCGCCGGCGGGAACGTGCAGGAAGACCTCCTCATGAACCATGCAAAAAGCGTCTCGCGCTTCATAGAGAATTCCCTGGTAGAAACAAGCTGCCTTAAGACGTCTGTTATAACCATAGACGAACCAAGCCTCGGCCTGAACCCGAACCTGGCCGTGAACAAGGACGTGCTGGCGGACGCATGGGAGATAGCCGCAAAGAAGGCAGGCAGAAGGGACGTTGCGATGCACCTGCATTCCGTGAACTCGGTGGATGCGCTCTACTCGGTGGATAAGATAAACGTGATCGGCGTAGAATACGCTGCGAGTCCCAAGGCACTCGACCTCCTCGACAAAAGCGAGATCGAATCATACGATAAATTCCTGCGTGTGGGCGTCGCCAGGACCGACATATCAAAGATGGTCGCGGAATACAACGAGAGATACGCAACAGACCTCTGGAAGACAAAAGAGTTTTCCTGCCTTGCGGAGAAGATGGAGAACGTGCGAAACATCACAAAGAGGCTGAAAAAAGCCTACGGACTATTCGGCGAGCGCATAAAATACGCGGGCCCGGACTGCGGCATGGGATCATGGCCCAGCCAGGATGCTGCGTTCGCGTTATTGAAGAATGCGGCGGATGCGATTAATGAATTTAACGGAACCTCGCAGGTCGGATAACGCATGCCTCCACTTCCAGCCTCATCATCGGGATATGGACCATGCCCTTTGAATCCATTGGATTACGCCGTATATACTCTTCTGCTATCGCGTCTATGAATTCTTTGCGCATCTTTTCAGGCACTCTGTCCGTGTACGGGTGCCAGGTGGTCCGTATGAACGATGCAAGGCCCTCGTGGCCCGCGTCCTCCCGGTCCTTCGGGATCAGTTCTACCCGTATCGCTTTCAGGCCTGCCTGCTTGAGAAATACGCGGTACTCTCCCGGGGAGTAGAATGCCCAGGGGAATGTGTAGTCCTGAAAATACTCTTTCCAATCCGCCGCGATGACATCATCTGCGGCTTTGATCAATTCCGCTGCGTTGCCTTTACCCCCGAACTGCAGCATGATCCGTCCATTAGATCGCAGGCTGCGTCTTATGCCCTGCAGGACAGGGACGTGTTCCCTGATCCAGTGCAGGCATGCGAATGAGACGACGTAGTCGAATTCTCTGTCATATTTCAAGCGGCTTGCATCGCCTGCTTCGAATCCCAGATTCGGGACGTCTATGTATTTCGTTACTGCATAGGCTAACATGTCCGCCGACAGGTCTACCCCTGTCACGGAGCCTTCGGGAACGTTTTTTGCAAGCTGCGCTGACACCTTGCCGTCTCCGCATCCTATGTCCAGTATGCGTTCGTCTCCTTTGAGCCTTAGTTTCTTTATAAGTTCTTTAGCCCATGTCTCCTGCGCAGACGAGCTTTTCTCATAGTCCCTTGGGTCCCATCTAGTCATGGCTTCAGCACCTATTAATATAATAGTATGCCAACTTTTTATAGTTCCTTGAAAGGAAAGTATATTAAGCCAGCAACGGATTATTTAACGAGCAAAAATGAGAACGGCAAAAGTTTCCCGCAAGACCAAGGAGACGCAGATATCCCTTGAATTAAATCTCGACGGCTCCGGCAAGTCCAAGATAAAGACGCCGGTCAATTTCCTGAACCACATGCTGGAGAACTTTGCTAAACACGCATCATTCGACCTTACGATCGACGCCAAAGGCGACGTCGAGGTGGAAGACCACCACCTCGTCGAAGACCTCGGCCTGTGCCTGGGCGAAGCGCTCGATAACGCCCTCGGCGATAAAAAGGGCATCAGCAGGATGGGTCATGCGATCGTGCCTATGGACGAATCCCTCGCGACCGTCGCACTCGACCTTTCCGGGAGGCCTTACGCAGTCGTCGATATTCCCTTTTCCGAATACAAGGATGCGAAACTGGGCGACCTGACAAAAGAGAATGTGCCGCATTTTTTCGAATCATTTGCCGCCAGGGCAAAACTTAACCTGAACATAAAAGTCGCAGGCAAGAACGACCACCACAAAGTGGAGGCTTCTTTCAAGGCATTGGCAAGGGCATTGCGCGACGCAGTCCGGGTCACCGGAAAAGGCATCCCGTCAACCAAAGGAGTAATCTAAAGAATAAAATGGCAAGAACCGGATACATCGACCTGAACTATTCACCAGTTGAAAGCGATCTTATAGTGACTTTTTTCGTCGAACCGGGCGAGAACATGAGCCTTGCGAAGGCAAGCGAGGCGATCGCGGCGGAGTCTTCCATCGGCACGTGGACAGACATCAAGACGACCAGGCCGGGCATAATGGAGCGCCTGGGCCCTTCTGTTTACGATATGGACAACAAAACCGGAATAGTGAAGATATCCTATCCCGGTGAATTGTTCGAGCCTGGCAACATGCCCCAGATATTCAGCAGCATCGCAGGGAACATCTTCGGGATGAAGTCTGTCGCCAATCTGCGCCTGCTCGATATCAATTACTCCAAGGCCATCGTGAAATCCTTCAAGGGCCCGAAGTACGGCGTGGCAGGGGTCCGCAAGATATTGAAGGTAAAGGACCGGCCGCTCGTGGGTACGATAATCAAGCCGAAACTCGGCCTGGGCGCGGACGATCACGCTCACGTGGCATACGATTCATGGGTCGGCGGCTGCGACATCGTGAAAGACGACGAGAACCTGACCAACCAGCGTTTTAATCCCTTCGGGGAGCGCGTCATCAAGACCCTTAAGATGCGCGACCGCGCAGAATGCGAGACCCGCGACAAAAAGATATATATGCCGAACGTGACCGCGGATACCGAAGAGATGATAAACCGCGCGGAGCTCGTAAAAGAGAACGGCGGAGAATACGTTATGGTGGACGTCGTGACCGCCGGATTCTCCGGGTTGCAGTCCCTGATAGACGAAGACCTGGACCTCGTGATACACGCTCACAGGGCAATGCATGCCGCTTTTACCCGGGATCAGAAGCACGGGATAACGATGCTCGCATATGCAAAGTCCCTGCGTCTCGTAGGCGTCGATCAATTACACATCGGGACCGCCGTGGGAAAGATGGAGGGTCCCGCAAAAGATGTGATAGCAATAAAGGATGCCATGCTGGGAGAGCTATACAATACCAAGAGCGTTTTTCCCGTTTGCTCCGGTGGATTACATCCCGGGATGGTCGCAGACCTCATGGGAATACTGGGCAAAGACATAATAATCCAGATGGGCGGCGGCATACACGGGCATCCGCAGGGGACAGTGGAAGGCGCAAGGGCTGCGAGGGAAGCCGTGGAAGCAGTAATCAAGGGGATTACTCTGGAAGAATATTCGGAAGACCATGAGGCGCTCAAAGAGGCTTTGGAGAAGTGGGCCTGATTTTTTTTTATTCTATTGTTTCTGCAAAGACGCTATCGTAACCTATCTACCCGGGAAACGCATCCTCCGATTCTTCAGATAATAACTCAGGGGATGCTTTACTTCGCATTCTGCCTTGCACAATCCGTACGACTTTATCTTGGCGCAGGAAGGGCAGTTGTATTTTGTCGCTCCTTTTTCTCCCGTCAGGAATTCCAACTGGTAGCGGGTCTTTTCCTCGTTGTAATTCGGGAAACGCGAGAACACCTTCAACAGGCCGTCTATGTTCAGGCCTGCGCCGATGTAGAAGGTCGCGAGTATGAAGCGCTCGTTGTGCGATATGTTCCCGTTCTCAAGGGATGCCGTCATGGATTTTAGGCAGGGAGGAACCGCGTTCTCGTTCACCTGGTCTATCTTGACCTCCTCCGGCTTCCTGATATAGAGCCCTGCTATCTCGTTTGCCGCCTTTTTCAGGGGATCGGGTATCGTTTTCGTATCTATGGGCTCCAGGATTTTGAGCTTTATTACCTCCCGCAGCAGCATCAGGGTCTCCGATTCGTCGACCGGTACGTATCCTGCATCCATCGCCTTGTTGACGAGCTTCCACCTGGGTTCCTGCTTGGAGAGGTTCGCGCTGATGCGCAGGTATTCGGTGTAATGCATCTTTCCCCCGTTGGGATCAAACGAGAGGTCTCTCATGATCTCCTCCTGGACTGCTTTTCGGTTAGTCTCTTTTTGGAGGAAAGAATAAGCCGATTCAGCCTCCCCGGAGGCGTATCTATACAATAGCTGCCTGTTCCCTATGTGGTTCATCAGTATCCTTGCTATTGCGTAGCTTAGGATGGAGAGTTCCTGCGGAAGCTTTTCCTCGGGTATAATGGAAGGCTTTGCATTCATGCGGTCTTTTATTCTCTGTTTTGAGCCTTCGACGGCATCGGAATAGAGCGGGTGATCCTGTATCTCCGCGAGGTTTATCCTGATGGATGACACGTATTCTCTGGCGTCTTTCAGGAACGGGTACCTGGCCAGTTTCGCAAGATCATAGGTTTTTTCCTGCTCTTTCATATTGGGCTGTGGCTTATATTTTTGTGCTGGAGAGTAAATGAATTAATAATGTTTTTTTATTTGTCTCTGCTCTGATTCGTTAACCAAATTTAAACATCCAAACCCATTAATAAATCCAAGATGTCTTCTCCGGAAAAAGCCAGGAAAAACCAGGGAAAAGAGATATCAGAAGAGGTCGTATCCACCGTCCAGGACGAAGAGATCTCCGAGTTGAAGGACCGCATAGGCGAACTGGAGGACAGGATACACGAACAGGATTGCACGAATCTAAGGCTCAGGGCCGATTTTGAGAACTACCGAAAGCAGCTCGAGAAGGATAAGGAAGACTTTATGAAGTGGGCCAACAAGGACCTGCTGCTTGAGGTCCTTGAGGTCGCGGATAACTTCGAGCGGGCTATCCCCCAGCTGCGGAAAAAGGACCCTGAAGGCGCGGAAGGAATGGAGATGATATACAGGCAGCTTATGAAGACCCTGGAAAAATACGGCCTTTCAAAGATGGAGGCAGTCGGGAAGAAATTCGATGCGTGTTTCCACGAAGCGTTCCTGCAGGAAGAGAACGACGGACCCGAGGGCGTGATACTGGAGGAACTCCAGGGCGGTTATACGTTAAAGGGCAAAGTCCTGCGCCCTGCAAAGGTCAAGGTCTCAAAGTGCAGGTCCTGATGTTTCGCGATAACTATTCATAACATAATATATCGAGAGGAGAAAAAAATGGCTGAAGCAAAAGCAACGAAGGAAAAAATCATCGGAATAGATCTGGGAACAAGCAACTCCCAGGCGGCTGTTATCATAGGCGGAAAACCGGTCATAATCCCCTCCGCCGAGGGCGCAACGTACGCGGGAAAGATGTTCCCGTCGGTCGTCGCATTCACAAAAGACGGACAGGTTCTCGTCGGCGAGACGGCTAAAAGGCAGGCCGTTTCCAATACCGAAGGAACGGTGATGGCAGCAAAGCGCAAGATCGGGACGAGCGAAAAATACGCAATCTACGGAAAAGAATACACGCCGCAGCAGATATCCGCATACATACTCCAGAAAATAAAGACCGATTCGGAAGCCTTCCTCGGAGAACCAGTTAAAAAAGCAGTCATCACGGTTCCCGCGTACTTCAACGACAACCAGAGGACCGCGACGAAAGACGCAGGCGTCATAGCAGGCCTCGACGTGGTCAGGATAATAAACGAGCCCACGGCGGCATCCCTAGCATACGGCCTCGACAAGGCCGGGGAAAAAGACCAGAAGATAATGGTCTTCGACCTCGGGGCAGGAACGCTAGACGTTACCATCATGGACTTCGGCGACGGGGTCTTCGAAGTCGTATCCACGAGCGGTGATACGCACCTGGGCGGAAAAGACATGGACGACGCCATCGTGAACTGGATAATCGCAGAGTTCAAGAAAGACTCGGGGATGGACCTCTCCAAGGACAAGATGGCGGTGCAGCGTGTCCGCGAAGCAGGAGAGAAGGCGAAGATAGAACTCTCGACCGTTCTTGAGACCGACCTGAACCTGCCGTACATAACGGCGGACCAGAGCGGGCCAAAGCACCTGACAATGAAGTTCTACCGCTCGAAACTGGAAGAGCTGGTAGCGCCCATAGTCGACAAATGCAAGATATCCATGCAGCAGGCGCTGTCGGATGCGAAGCTGACGCAGGCGCAGGTCTCAAAGATAATACTCGTCGGAGGACCCACGCGAATGCCCATCGTCCAGAAAGCAGTCGAGAGTTTCACCGGGAAAAAACCCGAGCGCACAGTGGACCCGATGGAATGCGTTGCAATGGGCGCGGCAATACAGGGCGGGATACTGGGCGGGGAAGTGAAGGACATCGTTCTACTGGACGTTACTCCCCTGACCCTGGGAATAGAGACCATGGGAAGCGTCGCAACTCCCCTGATACCAAGGAACAGCACCATCCCCACTAGAAAGAGCCAGGTATTCACTACGGCCTCCGATTTCCAGACCGCGGTGACGATACACGTCGTGCAGGGGGAAAGGCCTCTTGCGACAGACAACACGTCTCTGGGGCAGTTCAACCTGATGGGGCTTCCGCCCGCGCCCCGCGGCGTCCCCCAGATAGAGGTTACATTCGACATAGACTCGAACGGCATACTGAACGTTTCCGCAAAGGACCTGGGCAGCGGCAAAGAGCAGAAGATAACGATAACCGCAAGTACGAAATTGTCCAAGGACGAGATAGAAAAGATGGTGAAGTCCGCGGAGCAGAACGCGGAAGCGGACAAGAAAAGAAAAGAAGAAATAGAGATCGTCAACAACGCCGACTCTATGGTATACCAGACCGAAAAATTCCTCGCGGACTACGCGGACAAACTGGGCGCCGAACCCAAGGCCAAAGCGGAAACGGCGATGAAAGCATTGAAAGACGCAATCGCCAAAAAGGACCTCGACGACATAAAGAAGAAAACGGAGGAATTGTCCAAATCCGTTCAGGAACTGGGAGCATCCATCTACCAGCAGGCGCAGGCGGCGCAGGCAGGAGCGCAAGGCGGACCACAGGCCGGACCGCAGGACGGTCCCGGGCAGGAACCCGGAGCCCAGTCCGGAGAAAAAGTAGTGGACGCAGAATACAAAGTCGAAGGAGACAAGAAATAATTTTCCTAAATGACTAAACGCGACTACTACGAAGTACTGGGCATTGGAAAGAACGCAAGCACGGAAGAAATAAAAAGCGCCTACCGCAAGCTTGCGAAGCAATACCACCCGGACGTCTCCAAAGACAAGGACGCCGAAGAAAAATTCAAGGAACTATCCGAAGCCTATGAAGTCCTGATAGAACCCTCGAAAAAGGCGTCGTACGATAAATTCGGGCATGAAGCCGCAGACAAGTCATTTTCCGGCGGAGGATTCCAGTGGTCCGATTTCACGCACTACTCCGACATACAGGACATCTTCGGCCGCGATTTCTTCGGGCGCGACATCTTCGACGTATTCATGGGAGGAAGCCGCAGCGACCGCAACTCAGCCGCAAGAGGGAACGACCTGCGCTACGACCTCTACATAATCCTGGAAGAGGCGGCGGCAGGCATCAAATCAGAGATATACGTCCCCAGAACCGAATCATGCCCCGAATGCAAAGGCTCGGGCGCAAAAGCCGGGACCAAGGCAAAGCAATGCCCTGCATGCGGGGGAAGCGGCCAGGAAAGAAGAGAGAGATCAACGCCATTCGGACGATTCATGACCGTCTCCCCATGCTCCAGATGCCGGGGAGAAGGAACGATCATCGAAAACCCCTGCAAGAACTGCAACGGGACCGGAAGAACACGGACCACAAGAAAGATAACAGTCAAGATCCCGGCAGGAGTGGATACGGGATCCCACCTGCGCGTACCCGGAGAAGGCGATGCGGGAGTACGCGGAGGACCTCCAGGAGACCTATATATCGTGATCCACGTCAACCCCCACGAGAAATTCAGAAGAGACGGAAACGACCTACTCATGGACGTGGAACTATCGTTCATCCAGGCCGCTCTCGGAGCGGAAATAGAAGTCCCGACGCTCACAGGAAAAGCGAAACTAAAGATCCCCGCAGGCACGCAGACCGACACCATATTCAAGCTAAGGGGAGAAGGGATGCCGGACCTGAACGGCAGGGGAGCGGGCGATGAAAAGATCAGGGTAAAGATAGTCACGCCAAAGAGCCTGGGCAAACGCGAGAAAGAACTGTACGACGAACTCGCGGCGCTCGAAGGAAAGGATCAGGGCGTAAAAGGGTTCATAGGAAAGATGATGGACGACGTGAAAGGGGGGTTTAAGTGATTGCTCGCGTTGTCGCTTAGTCTGAGCCATCGCAGTTAAACGGCAGTAGAATAAACAGGACTAACGAACAAGCCATAAAGCGCATACTAAAAAACTTGGAAAAAGAAGGAAGGGCAGAAGTAATAGAAGATAAAAGCCATATAGTGCTACTTAAATGACAAACGAAAATCAAAACCAAGGATGGGAAAATGAACGGGTTGTTTATACCCATGATCAAGAGAGGTATAACACTGTAATCGATGAAATACAGAAAAATTTGGAGATGCGCCTTTCTCTGTTAGGAAACTTCAGTGGCATAATGTATGCTTTTATTTTGGGGATAGTAAGTGCTTTGTTTCTTGATTCATTACCAAATGCGATAAAGAGCATAATAGATTATTTTGGAAATATCTTATCACACATACTTGCAGGAGACCTCACGAACATACTAATAGGTGTGGTACTTGCAATAATCTTTATTTTCTTGACATGGATTATGAATAACTTTGCAAGGAATCTCCATTATGCACTAATAAATAATCGTTGGGTACGAAAAGTTCTAGAAAAAGTAATGGGACTAGATAACATTGTTGAGGGCATTAATGGAGCAGACCATCTATTATTCGCTCGACTTTATCCTAATGAATGGGATATAGAAATATCAGTAAACAAGACAAAAAAAAGAATCAAATTCAATGGTATCTTTCCCCACGCAAGAAGACACCATAATGATATAAAGGTGTAAAAAATCAACCGGCATCGAACAGTCAGACCATAAAAAGGACATCAACCTTTAATAGAACAGAACCATATAAACAAAAGTATTTAAAGGGGGTCGCAGATAATACTAGATACGAACGAGTTACCCAAAATGGTCTCCAGATTATTTGTCATGTCCGGGATAGCTTTTGTGGCTTTTGTCGCCATGTTAGCCGTTTCGCTCATGTGGTGGTTCTCGGACTATTACTACGCCTTGGAACCCTTGAGCGGGATGTAGTTTTCCGGATCGGTTGTTTTTTTTCTATTTTTTTTATCTTTTTCTTTTTATCGTTCTTTAATCCCTTTGATAAATTATTATATTGTACGATGGCTTTGTCCAAGGATTCGCTTAGGCGTTTTGCAGGTATCCGCAGGGAGAATTACGGCCTGATCAATCTCAATCCCATCCAGAGAGGCGGCATATTATCTCCCGCCGCACGGGAGGTGTTAAACGAATGGGGTGACGGTTATTCGGTCTGCGATTTCTGCGAGGGGTGCATACACGACATAAAGAAGCCGCCTATCGACGTGTTCACAAAGGAGATCCTTCCTGAATTCCTTGAGATTGATAGTGTCAGGATTACTACCGGAGCCCGTGAGGGCAAATACCTTGTCATGCATTCGCTGTGCGAGAAGGGCGATCCTATCCTTGTGGACGGGAACGCCCATTATTCGACCTATGTTGCCGCCGAGAGGGCGGGTCTTACCGTTCATAGCGTCCCGAACCTGGGTGCGCCCGAATACAGGATAGACGGCGAAAAATACGCGGAGCTGATCGATCAGGTTAAGCCGAAGCTTGCGGTTTTGACGTATCCTGACGGGAGTTACGGTAATGTTCCTGACGCAGCGAGGGTCGGTAAGATATGCCGTGAGAAAGGTGTTCCCTTCATGGTGAACGGCGCGTATGCTGTGGGCAGGATGCCTGTTTCAGCTAAGGCGCTCAATGCGGATTTTATCGTCGCTTCGGGCCATAAGTCCATGGCGGCGTGCGGTCCGGTCGGTCTCCTCGGCGCGGGCAAGGAATATGCTGACAGGGTTTTTCGCAGGAGCGAGAAATACAAGAAAAAGGAACTGGAGCTTCTGGGATGCAGCGCAAGGGGACTTCCCCTTATCACTTTGATGGCCAGCTTTCCCTCGGTCGTAGAGCGCGTGGGCAGGTGGGACCATGAAGTAAAGAACGCCCGCCGTTTTTCCTCGGAATTGGAGAAAATAGACGGGATAAGGCAGTGGGGAGAGAAACCGCATAATCACGATCTTTTGTCCTTTGAGTCCGAGGCTTACTATAAGATATCGGAGCGGCATAAGAAGAGCCGTTTCTTCCTTTATTCCGAACTGAAAGACCGGGGTATCGTGGGCCTGAAGCCTGGAATAACCCGGAACTTCAAGGTCTCGACTTACGGACTCCCGGACGAGGAATTGCAGAAAGTGATAGACGCGTTCACTGAGATAGCGAAGATGTAACAAAAAAATGACAACTGACGTATGCATATACAAGGGCAGGAAGATTCCCAAGAACTCTATTATAATAGAAGGCTTTCCCAGCAAGGGATTCGTAAGCACGATAGCTGCAAAGTACATGATAGACGAGCTGGACATGGAGCTTATAGGTTTCATCGAATCCGACAAATTGAAAAGCGTCGCAGTGATACATAATTCAAAGCCCATGAGGCCTATCAGGATATATGCCAGGGGGAACGTCGTGGTCGTTCTCTCGGAGCTTATGATCCCTCTGAATCACCTTTCGGAGTTCTCAGGCGCGGTCATACGCTGGCTTAAAGAGATATCCCCCGGCGAGGTCGTCCTGCTGGCGGGGATCGCCGGGAAGAACACCGAGAAGGCGCATGAGATATTCGGCCTTGCGAATACGGATGAATTGAATCTGCAGCTTATGCAGTTGAACGTGAACCGCGTCGAGGAAGGCATGCTCACAGGGATATCAAGCGACCTCCTTTTGTACTGCGTCGAGAACGGGATCCCTGCCATAAGCCTTATGACCGAGACCAAGAACCTACCAGACCCCCTTGCTGCGGCATCGATGCTCGCGATCGTGAACAAGGTACTGGGTCTGCAGGTTGATACGAAGAGGCTCATAGATGAAGGGAAGAAGATAGAAGGGATGTTAAATGAGATGACCAGCCAGTTCAAGAGGGGGAATGAAGGATACAAGCAGGCAATGGAGAATTATCCCTCGATGTACATGTGAAGACATGAGAAACAAGATAAAGCTCGTAGCATTCGACCTCGACGGAGTCCTCGTAGACGGCGGCGGAAGCTGGACCTGCGCCCACAACGGCCTTGGGACCCTGGAAGCATCCCGGATAAACGGCGAAGCATATTTCTCGGGGATAATATCCTTCGAGGAATGGGCTGAAAGAGACGTTTCGCTCTGGAAGGGAGTGGAGATAGAAAGGCTCAAAGAGATACTGTATGCTTCGGAACTGATGCCCGGAATAGAGGATACCCTCAGGGCGCTGAAAAAGAAGTACAAGATAGCGATAATCAGCGGAGGATTGAAGCTTCTCGCAGACCGCGTGATGGAACTATACGACCTGGATTATTCTTTCGGGAACGAATTACTCGTCAGGAACGGAATAGTTGCAGGGATGAAACAGGCGGTTGATTTCCACGGCAAGGGAAAGATACTCTCCGGGATCGCGGAAAAAGAAGGGATAACGACAAAGCAGTGCGCGGCCGTCGGGGACTACCTAAACGACATACCGATGTTCAAGGTCGCGGGCCTGAGCATCGCGTTCAACCCGAAGGACGAATCTGTCGCCCGGTGCGCGGACGCCGTAGTGGAGGGAAAAGACCTGCGCAGGATCCTGGAATACCTCGGTTGAGGGTTCTCTTTCAGTCGGACGCCCAGGCGTTTATGAGGTCTATTACTTCTCCGAGTTCTGCTTCTCCTCTCGCCCAGGCGTTGATGTAGTTGATTACCTCCGCAAGCGTTATATCTCCGCAGGGGGGATAGTCCCCGGGTTTTTCGCAGGGGCCGCCCAGGGTAGTCGTTGTGGACGACGTGGACGTTGTCGTAGTCGTCGTAGTTGTCGTAGTCGTTGCTTCAGGAGATATTGTCTTTACAAGGAACACGTCATCTCCTCCGCTTCCGTAGGAGTCGGTGGATCCTACCATCACATAGGCTCCGTCATATGTTTCTATTACCGAATAGGCCGTTTCGTTTCCTTCACCTCCGATCGGCAGTTGTCCTTTCATGTTTCCCGAGCTGTCCGTTTTAACTATCCAGAAATCGTCTTCTCCCGCGGCAAACGACCTGGTCGATCCTGCCAGGATATATCCTCCGTCGGATGCTCTTATCATGGAATAACAGTAGTCGTCCTCTGTTCCGCCGTATCTTTTGTTCCATGTCGTCTCGCCTTTGTTATTCGTCTTTATGAGGAGGGCGTCGTATCCCCTGGCGCCGTAGGAGTCGGTGGAGCCTCCAATGGCGTATCCCCCGTCGTTTGTCTGGAAACACGAGTAGGCATAGTCGTTTTCAGTCGAACCGTAATGATTCTCTTTTTCTATTGCGAGGTCCGGGGAAAGTTTTATCTTCCATGCGTCGAATCCTCCATAACCCGAGGAGCGCATGGCTCCGGCTATTACATATCCTCCTTCAAGCGTCCGGCTCAGGGAAAAGCCGTATTCCGTGAGGTCTCCTCCCAGGCTGTTATTCCATAATTTCGCTCCGGAACGATCAGTCTTTATTATCCAGAGATTGATGTTTCCTGCGCCTATATTGCTGTCCAGTTCCTCCGTTCCAAGAACCAGGAAGCCGTCTGCCAGTTCCAGGACGTCGTATCCCTTTTCGGAGTATTTTCCTCCATAGGTTTTGCTCCATTCCATGGTGCCGCCTTCGGATGTCTTTAGCAGCCATAGGTCGCTCCCTCCGGCTCCGTAGGACCTGGTGGTTCCCGCTATTATGTATCCGTAGTCCGAGGTTTGCCTGATGGAATAAGCCGAGTCGTCTTCCGCGCCTCCGTATGTCATGTTCCATTCCATTGCGCAGTTCTCGTTCGTCTTTATGAAGAAGACGTCGTCTCCTCCTGCGCCGCATGAGGATGTCGTTCCAATTATCGCGTAGCCGCCGTCGGATGTTTCTATGACCTTTCGGCCTACGTCGTCTTGCGCTCCTCCGAAAGTTTGCTGGCACTCTTTGAACGGCAGGCTGGGGCATCTGTTGGAACAGCCGGAGTAATTGGCGTCGGACCATCCCCTGGATTTGGAACAGGTATTGTCCGTTCCGGAATTATTCGCTCCGTCATGGTAGAGATCGTATTTGGAGTTGTAGCAGGCGTAATTATTTTTCAGTGTGTTGTGTTTGCCGGATGTGGCTATTGATATTCCGTAAGTGTTGTTTTCCACGGTATTTCTTGAGAACGAATTGTATGCGGACCCTTCGGTTATGTTTATGCCGTATCCGTTGCCGCCCAGGCTGTTATCCGAAACCGTCCCGTTCATGGAATAATACAGGAGTATCCCTGTTTCGCGGTTATTGTTGACCCTGTTTTTCATGACGATGCTCTGGTTCGAATTGATGATGCCGATTGCCGCAAGAGACGTTGCAGGCATGTGCCCGACGGTGTTTTCCGTAACGCTCACGTGGTTTGACAGAAAGACGCTTACTCCTTCAGTCAAGCTGTTCTCCACAGTGTTCTTGTATATTGCCGTGTAGTTTGAGCCACTGTATACAAGTATTCCCATGTTGAACCCGGATATCATGCAGTTCTTTATAGTCATGCTGGGGGATGATTCAAGATATACTCCGTAAGTTGCCGTCCCGTTCGAACTCCTTATGCCGTGGTTCTGGCAGTCGAACGTGACTCCTGTTTTGCCGATGGTCTCCACGCATGTGTCCAGGGAGGTTGTGATGTTGGAAGTAAGATATACCGTGCTTCCGAGATTCGCGGAATTTATCTTTTCCCTGCATTCCCGGCAGGATGCGCACGTGAGTGCTCCCGGTATGAGCGTTGTCGTTGTTCCTGATGTTGTCGTAGTGGACGAGGATGAAGCGGGCCCGGTTGTCGTAGTGGATGTTCCCTGGCAGGGATATTTGCATCCTGTTACTCCGGCATCGTTCCATCCGCTGGATTTGTCGCATGTGTTGGAATCCCCGGCGTTCCCGCTTGACAGGTAGGCGAACACGTCCTGGATGGTGTGCCCGCATGCGGTGTTGGCGTTCGCGAGGACGTATGATGAGGATGTGATCCTTATCCCGTATTGTTTGGCGCGTATGACGTTGGAGGATACCGTGCTGGTGTTGGACATGTAGACCTCTATTCCGTAAGAATAAACCGAAGAGGAGGATATCTCGTTTTCGGCGGCGTTGCTGTACTCGGAGCCAGTTCCTATGAAGATTCCGCCGTAGACCGATTCCGTGATTATGTTCGCCTGCGCATTGCTGCGCGGGGCATTCGAGCAGTATATCCCGACGTTATTGTTCTCCGCAGTGTTGCTCTTGATTGTGTTGTTCTCCGAGTCGTGGACGTATACTCCGTAGTAGAATGAACGTATCAGGCAGTTCCTTATCGTTGCGTTTCCGCCGTATCCCATCTGCACGCCCCTCCCGTATTGCCCCGTGCCCGTTATGGCGCGGCCCGCGCAGTCGAAAACAAATCCTGATTTTCCGCTTACGTTGATGCACGAATCGCTTGCTGTAATGTCCGATGAAAGCGTTATCGTATCCCCGGGCGCGGACGACGCTATTTTTGCGGTGCAGTCGGCGCAGCTGTTGCAGTCGTAGGAAGAGGCGTATGTTATCCCTATCAGGTATATGCAGGTCAATATAACGTATATCCTACTTTTCATCTTGTTATCCTATTTAGAAAAGAAGATAAAAAAACAGGACTGGAGGCAAGATCAGGTCTCGTTCTTTTTTACGAGCTTCGTCGTTATCTCGACGAGCGGGTGCTGGGCGTCGTCTATTATCTTTATGTCGTCCAGCGTCAGGAGTCCGGAGTCTTTTGCGGCTTTTTCCATGCCGGTCTCTATGTCCGATTCAGGTTCCAGAACGTGGGCCATTATCTCTTTGATGCCTAATTCCTTTGCCGCAATCACCCGGTGGTGCCCGTCTACGAGGACGAAGTAATTCTTCTTTTTGACTACTATCAGGGGTTCTGCAAGGCCTCTCTTCAGTTCGTACAGTCTCCCCTGGAGTTCGTCTGCGTGTATCCTTGTCTGCGTGGGGCGCAGCTTGCTCAGGGGGACGGGATACATCCTGACGTGTATCTTCACCCCGTGTTTTGATTCCAGGAGGTTCTTTACCATGTCCACTTTTCTCGGGGTGGCCCTCTCTATGTGCGAGCGCAGTATGTCCGTATTCGTCACAATCCCTATCAGGAGTCCCTTGTCGTCGACTACGGGCAATTGCCGCAGGCCTGAGCGGAACATGACGCGTGCGGCATCGTCCAGCGCGAGTTCCGGCCTTGCCACCAGTATCTTTACCTGGGTTATCTCCTTTATCTGCTTTTTCGGCGTCTTGTAGCATGCCAGGAGGTCTTTTGCGGTTATGAACCCGAGGAGATTCCCTTTTCTTGTGACAGGGAAAGTGTGGTGAGTCGATTTTACGAATATCTCTATGGCCTTTTCTACAGTTGTTTCTGCAGGTATGTAATCTACTTTTTCCGTCATGTATTCTTTAACGAGTGCTTTGGTGGCGGCCATTTTAAATCCTGAAAGACATTAAGTATATAGGATGGTTCGTTATAATAAATTAATCTACAAGTTTAATTTATTCCAAAATGAAGCGGGACGTTAATTTATTCTTTTTAGGGCTGCTCGTATTGATAATATTATCCATGGTGGGCATGGGACTATACTTCCAGAACGAATACAAGGGCCTTGCAAGTGAGTACAACTCCGCCCTCGACAAGCTGGAAGAGAAGAACGCCGAACTGGATAAAAAGATCGTCGAGATCAACAAGACGCGTGAAGAACTGGATGTCAGGGAACGTTCCCTTGTGGACATAATCAAGGA
This sequence comes from Candidatus Altarchaeia archaeon, assembly GCA_049299895.1. Lineage (GTDB taxonomy): Archaea > Altiarchaeota > Altiarchaeia > IMC4 > QMZM01 > CAIYYO01. Next base: position 93,947 of record JBAQYF010000023.1, on the reverse strand, counting down.
ATTGAATCTCACAAAAGAAAAGCAGAACTCGCTCGGCGGCTTTTTCGAGAACCTGAAGGGCGAGAAAGAGACCCTTGAAGAGAATCTTACGTCCACGCAGCAGGAAGTGTCTAAATGGAAGGCAAACTATGCCGACAAGAAAAAGGATCTCGACGTGTGCCAAAAGAGCGTTGAACTAAAAACCGAGCAGATAGCCAAAAAAGACTCCAAGATAAACTACATGGTTCTGAAGGCAAAGGAGGCCAGTTATTCGTTCAATCAGTCGGAAGAGAACCTTTACTTTGTGAAGAAAGACTTAGAAGACCTTTCATCCCAGATAGACGACCTGTATATCGCCACAGGGGACCTGGAAGTCCCGGCGGAGATAAGCTCAGACGCTCAGGACGACATCCAGGACGACCTCGAAGACCTTAGGTCCTACATCCGCGGAAAACTGGGCAATGCGATAACCTCTCTTGGAAACAGCATAAGCAACGGAAAAAGAAGCATTACATCTATTGGATCAGCATGAAAGACCCGATTAATTCCCGCGTGAGCGACGCGCGCTTTGAGATAGTAAAGATCCGGATGTTCTCGGTTACCCTGGAGGCAATAATAATATTCACCCTGTGTGCGATAGCACTCTCCCTGGCCGGATTAAACGTCTCCATAGGCTTCATGCCCGCATTTGCATATTTCATGCTCAAACTCGCGGCGATCATGCACGACCGGCGGACCATCAAAGACATAGTTGTGAAATATCCCTCGTTGGATGAGAAACTGCAGACCGCATACGACAACCGCAAGGAGTCCAACATCCTGGCTGAACGGCTCATCGCCGACGTCTCCGGCAGGCTGGACGACCTGCATTCGTCCGCTTTCATGAGCGGGAAAGGCGTTTTTTCGCGGGTCTTTGTCATCATCATACTGCTATTCTCCCTCCTGTCAATACACCTCGTGGAAATACAGCAGGCAGGACTACACTTTCGCACCGACATAGAGCGGACCATAAACGATCTGTCCGGGAACGGCGACGGCAGCGGCGGCTCGGACACCATGAGCATGGGCGGGGGCAAGGAATGGGAGCGCGGCAATCACTCCAACAAGAAGGAGACCGAGAAGATCGGCGGCGCATACGGCGGGAAGGCGCCCGGCTTTTCCGAGGGGCCTCTTGCCGGCACAGGCGGGGGAACGGGAGAGAACGACAACCAGAACCTTTACGGAGCCCCGACGTCCGCGAGGATAGAAGGGCAGAACGTGAAGATGGAAGTGCATCCCGAATATGGAGGAGAGGTCGACATAGAAGACACCAGGAAAGAATCGGAACGCCGCGCCTATAGCGTCCCCGAGGAGGTCGATTCGGCGGGCAGCGACCGCAGCCAGGATCCCGTTGAATACGAGGAAGTCATCAGGAGTTATTTCGAGAAGCTTTCTTTGGAGGGCGGGAAATGAGCATGAAGGATAGAGAGGTCCTGCTCGTGGACAAGGGGCTTTATGATACGATGGTTCTTGCCTATAACCGCGTAAAGGCTGAGCGCTTCAGGAACAAGACAGTCGCAAAGCGCCTGAGCGACGAGGTGGAGCTTTTGCATCACAACATGGACGCATTCGGGAGCAAGGTGACTGAGGTGAAGACCTCTATGAGCAACCTTGAAGAGATAGTCCAGAGGATGACGGACTACAACCTTAAAGTACAGCTGGGAGAAAAGGTAGACTCTGCGACCTATGGAGTCATGGAGATGGAGGACAAGGTGCATCACATGCTCAGGCTGATAGAGCATCTAAAAGACGTCATGAAGCCGTTCGAAGAATACAAAGAGGAGGCTCCTTACAAGGAGTGAGTTCCTTTCCGAATAATCGTTTAAAATATCACGCTACTGAAAATGAAAGCCGGAGGAAGTCTTTGGGGGCAAAATGCCACCGCGAAAGAGGACAGGAGAGACGAGCTTACCGAAGTAAGTTCCACAATGGGCGCTACCTATCACGATATCTTCTCAGAGATTGGAAAAGTAGTCGCAGGACAGCATGAGGCAATAGAACAGATACTGATTTCAATCTTCACGAAGAATCACGCGCTCCTGGAAGGATACCCCGGCCTTGGAAAAACGCTGATGGTCAACACGCTCTCGCAGGTCATGGACCTCAAATTCAAGAGGGTGCAGTGTACTCCCGACCTGATGCCTTCGGACATAACGGGTACTTACCTCGTGGAAGAGACCGAAGGAAAGAAGAGGTTCCGCTTCGAGCCGGGACCCGTTTTCACGAACCTCCTTTTGGCAGACGAGATAAACAGGGCCACGCCCAAGACGCAGTCCGCGCTCCTGGAAGCGATGCAGGAAAAGCAGGTAACCGTAGGTACTTGCACGTTCCCGCTGGAAAAACCCTTCTTCGTACTCGCGACGCAGAACCCCATAGAGATGGAAGGAACATACCCCCTCCCTGAAGCGCAGATAGACAGGTTCCTCATGAAGATAATAGTCAAATACCCCGAACCCAAGGACGAGGAAAAGATAATAGACCTCTACACTGGCGAAGGCATCCCCTCGGTCCGAAAGGTCATAGACCGGGACCGGCTCCTGAAGATACAGGAGCTTACAAGGATGGTCCCGATATCGAACGAACTGAAGAAATACGCGCTCGACATAGTCGCGAGGACCAGGCCGGACCGCGACTCAACTGCCAAGGAGATGCTCGACTACGGCGCTTCTCCCAGGGCGTCAATAGGTATAATCCTTGCAGGAAAGGCCAAGGCGCTCATATCCGGAAGAGACTACGTGAAGAAAGAAGACATAAAAGAGATGGCATTCCCAGTTCTAAGGCACAGGATAATACTCAACTTCGACTCCGAACGCAAAGGGGTAACCACCGACGACGTGATAAAGAGAATAGTGAAGGACTAAAAACCTGTCCGAAGATGATCGATTCCGAGTTCCTGGATGAATTGAAGAAGCTGAACCTAATCACTCGAAAGAAGGTCTCAAGCGTGTATCTGGGAAGCAGGAGTTCCATAAAACAGGGGCGCGGGATGGAGCTCTACGACCACCGGGAATATTATACCGGGGACGATTTTCGGGCCATCGACTGGAAGCTCTACGGACGCATAGAGAAACTGTACATAAGGCGCTTTGAGGAAGAAAAGGACTTTACGCTGCACCTCCTGGTAGACGGGAGCAGCAGCATGGATTTTACGACCACGAAGATGCGCAAATTCGACTACGCGGGGAGCATGGCCGCAGGATTCGCCTTCATCGCCATGCACCGCTATGAGAAATTCGCGCCGGCGCTGTATTCCGACAGGGTCCTTGAGATAATGCAGCCCAACAAGGGAAAGATGCAGTTCTTCAGGATGATAGAACTGATGAATACGGCAAAGCTCCAGGGCATAACGAACCTGGGAGAATCCATGAGCCAGTACTCCTCCTACATCAAGACAAAGTCTTACATGGTCGTTATCTCCGACTTCCTTGAACCGATCGAATCCCTCAGAAAAGGTATCTACCGGGTGGCAAGAGGCTCCCGGGAAGCGATGCTGGTGCAGGTGCTGGACCCCGGGGAAGTATCCCTCAAGTGGTCGGACGATATCGATTTCGAAGACCTCGAGACCTCGAAATCCGAGAAGGTCTACCTTTCACCGAACTTCAAGAAAGACTACCACAGAAAATTCATGGAACACATATTCGCCATCCGGGAGATCTGCGAAGACACCGGCGTCGATTTCTTTTCGGTGAGCACGGACAAGCAATTGTTCGACGCATTCGTCGGGATACTGGAAGGGCAGATGAACCGGGGAGGCTTCGAATGGGAAAAGAAAGCCGCGGAAGACGCCCTCTGATTGTTTCCGCAATTATGGCACTCTTTTATGCTGTTTTGCCCTACTTTTAATTCTGTAATATCTATTTATAATCATGTTCATCCGAAGCTACGAAGACATGCCAAGGGTAAAACTTCCCTTAGGGCAGGAAGTAAAAATCTCCGACTCGACCATGCGGGACGGGTCCCAGATGCCTGGCCTGGTCATGACCAAGAAGCACAGGCTGCGGATATTCGAGTACCTGCACGACCTCGGGATCGAGAAACTGGAGTGCTTCCTGTTCAACCAGAGAGACAAAGACGTGGCAAGGATAATGCTCGACAAAGGCTACGAGTTCCCGGAGGTCACAGGCTGGGCGAGGGCGAAAAAGGAGGACATAGACCTGGTCCTGCAAATGGACGGCATAAAAGAGACCGGCATACTGATGTCCGTATCCGACGTGCACATATTCGAGAAGCTGGGCCTGAAGAGCCGCGAGGACGCGGAGAAGAAATACCTGGACGCGCTCCAATACGCGGTAGACCACGGCCTTGCAACAAGATGCCACCTGGAAGACCTTACAAGAGCCGAATGGCCCGCTTTCATCCGCCCGTTCGTAAAGAAAATAATAGAGATCGACCCGGACACGACGATACGCATGTGCGACACGCTGGGCCTCGGCCTCCCGTTTCCCGATGCGGAACTGCCCTTCGGCATACCCAAGTCCGTGCAGGAATTGAAGAAACTCAAAGTAAAGAACATAGAGACTCACATGCACGACGACTACGGCCTCGGGGTGGCAAACTCCCTTGCAGGATACTGGTACGGAGCCAACTGGTCGAATCTGACGTTCCTCGGGATAGGCGAGCGCGCAGGCAACAGCGAACTCGAAAAGATAATGATGTTCTTCATAACCCGCGTGGGCGGATTCGAAAAATACGACCCTGCGGAGCTGACGGCTTTCGCAAGATACATGGAAAAAGAAGTGCGCCTCCATGTTCCCAGGAATAAGGCTATAGTGGGCGAGAACGTATTTGCGCACGAGTCGGGCATACACACTGCGGGGATAATAAAATGCCCCTTCACGTACGAGCCTTTCCCTCCCGAGATGGTCGGGGGCCGAAGGAAGCTTATGGTCGGAGACTCTTCCGGGCGCGAAGTGATAAAGCAGAAAGTCGAAGACATCGCGCAGCAGATAATGAACGTGAAAGTCAACATAGAGAAAGACGACCCCAGGATAAACAAGATATATGCGGACATACACAAGCTCTACGACGGGGGTAGGAGATCCGCGATATCCGACGACGAGATGAAGACATATGTCGAGAAATATTTCATCTTCGAGCCGGTCCTGGACGAAGTGAAAACAGACGACTAAGCCTTTTTCTTTTTTTATTATAAAGCCGTAAGTCAAAATAGTTTAACATGCATCTGGACAAGCTGGAAATAAAGGGCTTCAAGTCCTTTAAAGACAAAACTGTCCTAGAGTTTCCGGACCAATACACTGCTATAGTCGGCCCGAACGGTTCCGGCAAAAGCAACGTCATAGACAGCATATGCTTCGTTCTCGGAAGGTCCCGCGGCCTGCGGGTCACGAACATCACCGAACTGATATGCAACGGGGGCCCCGGCGGAAAGGAATGCTCCGAAGCAAAAGTCTCTCTCTATCTCTCCGACAAGGACAGGAAATCCAAAGTCTCCCGGGAGATAGACCGGACCGGGAAAAGCGTCTACCGCATAGACGACAAAGTCGCGACCCGCCAGGAGATAGTGGACATAATGGGGGACAACGAATACAACATAATCCTGCAGTCCGACATAAACAAGGTCATAGACATGAAGCCCCGGGAGCGGCGAAAGATAATAGACGACCTGTGCGGCATCGCGGAATACGACAGCAAGAAAGAAAAAGCCCTGAACGAGCTGGAAAAAGTCGAAGGCCGCATCGCCGAAGTGAACATAATCCTCGGGGAAAAACAGGGATACTTGGGAGAGCTCGGTCGTGAAAAAGACGAAGCGATACGCTTCCAGGGCCTTCAGGACGAATCCCGGAAAGCGCATGCGACCATACTCCACCTCGACATCGAGGAACACGACAAGAAAGCAGGCAAGATAACTGAAAAGATAATCGAGATCTCGGAAAAGAAAAAGCGCTACACCGACAGGGTGGCCGAGATCAAGGCGGAAGTAACCGAAAAGAATAATCACCTGAAGGGCATAAACTCCGAGATACTCAAGCTTGAAGAAGAGAAAGGCGCAACGAAACTGGTCGAGCTGAAAGGGGAGATAACCAGGAGCAAGGACCGACTCCAAAACCAGGAAGAAACGCTTAAAGCCCTCTCAACCAATGTTTCCGAGAAAAAGAAAAAACAGCACGCGATCACCGAAGAAGAAAAAAAGCTTGCAGCGGGGATAAAGAAGATAGCAGAAGACCTCGTACCCCTTGCGGAGAAGATAAAAGAGGAATCGGCCAAAGTAGAGGGCTTCGAAGCGGACAAGGATATAGACCCCCTCAAGTCGTCCATATTCGACCTGCGCTCGAAGATAGTCATGGGCGGGGAGATAGTCGAGCGAGACACAGCCGAGATACAGAACCTGGAGAACGAGAAGACCGGGCTCGACGAGAAGATAAAAGAATCCCTGAAAGGAGAAAAGGAGCTTGCAAAGACCATCGACGACCACATGATGCGCAACCGCGGCAATTTCCAGGAATACGAGTCCCTCAGGGCGGAGCTCCCGCAGATAGGGAAGAAATACTCCGAGATATCCAGGGAACTCGAAGAAGCCCAGATGCTCTACGCCGCAAAGAAGTCCGAGATAGCGACCCTCGAAAGGACGACGGACAATCTCTCCAAGTCGGTCGCTGCGGTCATGCAGCTTAAGACCATCATACCCGGCATATACGGGATCGTCTCGCAGCTTGGCAGCATCTCGAATCCCGAGTACACGAAAGCTCTGCAGATAGCAGGCGGGGGACGCCTGGAAGACATCGTTGTCGAGAACGAGGACGTCGCAGGCAAATGCATAGAGTACCTGAAGAAGCAGAGGATTGGAAGGGCGACATTCCTCCCGCTGACCAAGATAAAGGTCGAGGTAATGGACGACGAGCGGGTGCCTGCAAGGTCCCTCGGATTTGCCAGGACTTTTATCACGACCCCCAAAAAATTCGAGAAGATATTCGACTACGTTTACCGGGACACGCTCCTTGTGCCCGACTACGAATCCGCAAAGAAGGTAGGGATCGGCCACTGGAGGATGATCACAGTCGACGGAGAGTTGATAACAAGAGAGGGGGCGATAACCGGGGGATTCACTAAAGACACTTCCGTTTCGATTAGGTTCTCTTCCACCGAGGAGCTGGAGAACGAGCTGAAGACCCTTGAAAAGAAGATGATAAAGCTCGACGGCGACCGCCAGGAGCTGGACCTCAAAAAAGACAGGGTCGAGGAGAAGATAGCAAAGCTCGAGGGCAGCGTTACGGCCGGGAAGACGGACCTTGAGAAAATAAAGCTGGAAAAGGAAGCATTGTCTCTCAGGCGGGAAGAACTGCGCGCACGCACGAACGAATTATCCCTGCAGGCCGGGGAACTGAAAAAGAAACTTTCCGAGAACAACGAGGCGACCAGGAGATACAAGTCCGAGCTGGAGTCGAGCGAAAAAAGGCTTGAAAAGCTTTTGAAGAAAGCGCCGAAGGTCGATACTACGCTGCTTGATTCCCTGAAGGAGAAGAAGCACCAATTGGAGATAGACACGAACCGCCTCGAAGAGAAGAAGAATCTGCTCGCGCTCTCCGTAAAAGAACTGACGGCCGAGATAGAATCGCTGCTCATCGAAGAGAAGACCACTCACGGGAACATCAAGAAGACGCATGAAGCGCTCAAGGAACTGGAGGCAAGCTATTCCGCCCAGGAAAAGGAGAATGCGCGCCTGATGGAAGACATAGAACGGCTAATAGACCGGAGGAGCAAGTGCGAGGAGGAGATAACAAAGATATCCGGGGAAGCCGGGCAGCGCGAATACGAGCTGATCCGCATAGCAGAAGACATCAGCCGAAACGAGGTAGAGCGCGCAAAGATAGAGACCAAGCGCACCGAACTCGTCAAGGCCTACGAAGCGTATGCTGGCGTACCACTCATCGAGGACAAGAAACTGAAGGAGCTGGAAGAACTGGCTGCCGGCATAGACAAGCAGTTGTCCGGCTTCGGCTCCGTGAACATGCGGGCGATAGAGAGCTATGATACGCTGAAAAAAGAGATCGACGAAGTATCCGAGAAACTGGAGACACTGAAGACCGAGCGCCAGTCGATATTCGATTTCATGGAGACAGTCGAACTCAAAAAGCGCGAGACCTTCATGACGGCATTCGAGGAAATCAAAGGGGGCTTCGAGAAGATATACAAAGAGATATCAGGCGGCGAAGGAACCCTCATACTCGACAATCCCCGGGAGATATCCGACTGCGGCCTTTTGATAGCGGCTTCTCCCAAAGGGAAGAAGATGATGAACCTCGACCTTATGTCCGGAGGGGAAAAAGTGCTCACCACGTCCGCATTCCTTTTGTCCATCCAGAGATACAAGCCTTCGCACTTCTATATCGTTGACGAGCTGGATGCGGCGCTCGATCGCGAGAATTCAATGAAGCTTGCCGAGATGCTTGCAAAGACCTCCGCGCAGTTCCTGCTGATCACGCATAACGAGGCCCTGATGAAATATGCGCAGTCCGTGATAGGCGTTTCCATGAGCAACGGAGTGTCCCAGATAGTGGGGGTTAAATTGACCGATAACGGCTCCCGGGCCGAAAAACCCGCTGCATGAATATTTATATATAATTTGACTAATAGGATTACATGGACAAATCAAAATCTATTGTTGCCCTTTCTTTATTGTGTTTTTTGTGTTTTGGAGGGTCTGCTTTTGCAGTTGTTGAAGATGTCTCATGCGGTGAGAACTATATGTTTGACGGGCTCAAGTTCAAGGATTTCTATCCCGAGAAAGTCACATATTTCCAGAATGACACCGTAAAACTGACGTATACCATAGCGAATGAATTCGGAAGCCCGCTTGTCGCAGGGGACGTCAAAGTCCTGGTGTTATACCGGGCGCCCTACGACGTGGACAGGATAGAAGACGACGATGTCTTAGACGACTATATCGTGAAAAAGGACGTGAGCCTGCAGTCAGGCGACAAATATACTGGATCCTTCGAGTGGGCGATACCCTCCAGGGCGAAACCCGGCGTATATTCCGTCAACGCTTATTTCCCTGTAAAAAAGAAATTCAACATAGCCGGATTAACCTTCTATACCGCGGTCCCTGGTGCTACCACGACTTTCGAAGTGAAAGGAGATACCTATGAACAGATACTCATCGACAAGAACTCGACGACATTCAACGGGAAGAGATACATGTTCAGGGCCCCTATCCCGATGGTCGACGCGAATGCCCAGATATCCATAACGGCAAAGCTTCTGAACTCCGGCAAGAAAGATGTGAACGTAGTATACGAACTATACAAGTGGGACGACATCGAGGCAAGGCTCGATTCATACACGAAGACTGAGACGGCGTCTGACACAAAGGAACTGAATTACGCCCTGAGCAATCTACCCGTAGGCGTGTACGTTGCCCGCATAACTGCTTCTTCGGGGGACATGAAATCCATACTAAAAGTGAGGTTCTATTACAAAGGCGCGCTTGGAAGATTCATCTGGTTGGGCCTGGGCAGTTTCCCCCTGATGAACGGCGATGCCTCCAAAGTGGGTTTCTGCCTGTCGAATTCCGCAGTGGACCCCGGGGACTCGTCCGTCAAATTTAACGTGTCCGGAACGATAACTGTCCTTGACGAGTCCGGGAACAAGATACTGGAAGAAAAATATACTGCGCCCCTGACTGCGGCGATATCCGGCAAGAGGATCAATTTTACGGCAGGAAAACAATTGACCAGGGCGACCGTTAAAGCGGACATGTACGATGACAAGGGGAACCTCATGGACGAGGTGGAAATATTATACGATTACGCCAAGTTCCTGAACATAGAAAAGAAGTTCTCCCTATCCGCGCCCGAGACGGTGAAAGACACCCTGGCGTATTCTGTTTCCTACGCCGACAAATACAAGGATGCATTAAGCGGGGAAGCGGTAGTCTACCTGATTTCCCCGGACGGGAAAGTAGCGTCCCTCAACCAGGATAAGATAACAGGCGAACTGAACGGCGCATTCGATCTGGCAGGAATGGCCGACGGGGAATACACCCTGAAAGCTGTTGAACCAATCGAACATCTGTCCGACCAAAAGACAATAACTATCAGTTCCGTTGAGGAACCGCAGGTTACGACCACTCTAACAGAAGAGCCCACAACGACGTTAGCGGAGCCTGCTCCCGAGCCAAAGACAGACAACACGCTGATGATAGTTGCCGTTGTGGTAATAGTCCTCGCGGTAGCCTTGTTCGCGGTGAAGGGGATGAAGAAGAAAACCTAAGGGAAATAATCCCCTTCTTTTTCTTATTTTATTTTTATTATCCGTATTTTATATCCTCCTGCTATCTGTTTGTGTCAGGCGGCGTTGCGGCTGAAGACGCATATGAACAGAAATCAAAATAAGAAAAATATATTAAAAAAATAGAAAGAGCTAGATATCACTGGTTTCTGAGCTTGTATATCCTTTCTTCCATTACCCTGACCAATGCGGTCCTGGTCTCTTCAGGGGTTTTCGCCTGGACCTTCTCTACTTTGGAGCCCAGCCACCAGTCGCCTACTGCGTCTTTTATCCATGCGGCAAAGTCGTTCCTGCCGTTCATGTGGAATAAGATCGCGTCTCCCGGGGCTTTCTTGATGTTCTCGCAGAGTCCTTCCAGCATCAGGACTTCTGCAACGACCTGGCTATGGTCTGTCTTAAATTTGAAAGCTTGCTCGTTTTTCACCGCTTTCAGGTATGGGTGCAGTTCCCTGTGTTCTTCCATCTGGGCGGTTATCGGTTGCTTATCGCACGGTTTGGGTGCAGCCTCCTGTTTTTTGCTCGCCACGATAGACTTAAACGAAGCAAGCAATTTATTTGATAATTCAGTGGCATTCATTTTTTTTGTCGACATTTTATACCCTATTAAATAGTTAGAACGCTTATATAAATACTTTCACTATCCGGACACTTCTTTTACACTATTTATATGTACATTAAGATATTTAATTGTATCGCGCTATTAATCAGGTGAGCAAATGAATATCCCCCGGATTGTATCATTCTCCGTTTGTTTTTTGTTTTTCCTGCCCTGCGTTCACGCATCTCCCGAGGAGGTTGATTGTTTCGAATACTACAAGTTCCAGAACGGCCTGTTATTCGACGACCTGCATTCCGAAAGATACCTCCATTCCGTGGGCGAGGAAGCGATATTCTCCTATAACATTGTGAACAACATGGGATCTCCCGTTGTCCAGGGAAAAGTGCGTTTCCAGGTATTCTACGCAGACCCGAAAGAAGGCGAGCAGATAATAGACGAAAAAACGGCTTACCGGGATGTCAACCTGATGCCGGGGGACATCATTGCCCAGGACTTCCACTGGCGTATCCCGGTAACCGCCAAGCCCGGCAAATACTCCCTGAAGGCATATTACATCTCAGGCGAATCATTCAATCTTGCGGGACTCAGCTTTAATCCATACGGTCCCCCGGGGGTTCCCGGGGCATTAACGACCTTTGAGGTCGCCAATCCCCTGCCAGGATACAGGATATACCTGTCAAAGGATGCAACCTACATAAACAAAATCAAATACCCATTCACAAGTTTACTCCCGGGCCGATCAGAACCGATCGATGTAAAAACCCTTCTTGTGAACGAAGGCCCGGACGACACAATTCACCTGACGATGAGCGTATACGAATGGGACGACGTTTCCGAAAGACCTCTCTCCGGTTACTCAATGGAAAAAGACGTGTTGATCCCCGCAGACTCATCCATCGATCTGTCATACTCCCTGCCGAAGCTTGATCCCGGGACATACAGCATACGTTTTGTCGCCGCCGGGAATAACGGGAAATCCGTGATGAAACTGAGAGTCCCCATAAAAGGAGCAAAGGGGCGTCTGGGCTACATGGGAATAGACCGCTTCCCGCTGGTCAAAGGAGAACAGGCGGTCCTGTTTTTCTGCCTGTCCAATTCAGCCGACTACAGGACGAAGTTCAACGGAACCGGAACAATAGAACTCATCGACTCCCAAGGCGCAGTAATAGCAAGCGACACCTACGCCCTTGAGGTAACGCCCAGCCCCATCGGAAGAAAGCTATGGTTCTCCCCTGAAAGAGACTTTACGAACGCATCATTAAAGATAACCCTCTATGACTCCTCCGGGAAACTGATGGACGAAGAAGTTTTATCTTACGACTACTCCTCCTTCCAGAAGGTTCCGGCTAAGCTGAAACTGGCGCTGGACAAAAAACACTTTTCTATAGGGGAAAAAATACCCTACTCGATAACCTACAGCGATTCGAACGACCGACCACTCCTGGGCCGGGTTCTACTGTACGTGATAGACTCCAGGGGAAAAGTAGTGAACCTCATAAAAAGCAGGGAAGTATCAGGCAGCCTCCAGGGCCTCCTTGAGATACCCTCATCGGTCGGAGAATACGGATTCATAATAAGAGAGATATCCCGCGACCTGAAAGCAGAGACGTCTTTTGCGGTGCTGAACCAGGTCCCGGAGGACAATACGACCACGTCGACTACTTTATACGAGGAGCCATCGGAGGAGACGATCCCTGTGGCATCTATCTATCCTGCCGTGGAAGAGCCAGACCTATCACTACCCGACTGGACATATCCCGTTGCCGGATTCCTGCTCGCAGCATTGTTTTTGTTGGCGTTTTTTTGGAGGAGGAACAAATGAAAACCGCAGGAAGAATATTCGGATGTCTGAAGAGTTTTTCGATGATCCTCCTCATACTATGCGCGGCGCAAAATGCGTATTCAAAGACCACGGGGGAAACAAGCGTGCAATTCGACGGATTCTCATTTTTCAACGCCCTCGACGATTCCACCTGTAAATCCATGTATTCCCACCAATACTCCGGTGCAGTGGACCCCAACGCTTTTTCCGGCGCAGGCGCTGTGACAATAGGGACGCTCGGCCCATGCCACGATCCATTGTATCCATATCCTGTGTTATCCGAAGGAGAACAGTATGTGGCCGGCCGCCGCATGAATTTCTATCCATCCCTTATTCTGCGGTCCGGAAACAACATATTAAAAGACGGAGACACGATATGCCTGGGCGACACCATAACCGTCGAACCGAACCTGACGGGCGCCTATTGCAACGCCGGCGGAGCAGATGATTGCCCGCCGATATCATTCGTCCCGGCGGCCCGGATGGAACAGGTACTGGATAAATACCTCGCGGCCCACATGAATGAAGTCTTGTCAAGCGACAACAACACGGATTATCCTGCCCCCGGCGATACAGACCCGATAATAGATTCTATCACGCCGTCGATGCAGGGAGAAATAACCGATCCGTTGTCCGGCCTCAAAGCATACGGCGAAACAGGTATGCGGGAAAGCGTACCCGTCATATACGCGGGCGTCATGTGCACGCCCAACCAGCAGACAGGGGACTGGGAAAAGACCGTAACCCCCAGGACTACGGGAAAGATAACGATCAACGCCTCATACAGTCCGCAGTGCGTCCTCCTCAATCCCAGAAGCTATTCCCTGGTGGGCGGATACTACGGCTCACCCGGAACAGGAATAAAAGACCACAACAGGGTCTACATCACGCCCGCAGGATGGAGCTATGAAAAAGGTGGTCTATCAGCCCTTCCATCATACAAGGACGCGCAGACAACATGGCTCGAATACCTGGACAAGAATGCGTTGATGGATGTCTCGCTGACAGTCAACGTAGTAGACACGCTGGAGAAACCAAAACTGGACTACGTCAGCTCCTCCATGGGAGAGAACGACGGAAAATACGTGATAAGAGCCCTCCTAAAGAACAACGGGAACGCCAAAGCATTGATCGATACGGTTAGCCTGAACCTAAAAAACCACGCCATCCTCTACAAGCCCTCCGCGCTGGAAGCAGGCGCAGAATCAGACATCCTCGCGGAAACTGATATGAACAGCATACTGTCCCTGTCAGGCCCTCTTACCCTTACCGTGCAGTACCGCTCTGACAAACTAGGCTGCCTGAAAGACCGGCAGATGAAGGACTCATACGCCCTGAATCTGGTATCAGTGATAAAACCTGTCAAATCCGCCCAGACATACTCCATGGAAGTAAAAGGATCATGCGACAACCAATACTATTCCTGCTCCGGGGGCGACGACAACAGCATCTACCACCTGGGATACAAATGCTACAACAAGGACCCATACTACGATCCCTCCGTCGAGCGGTTCGTCCTAGGATACGAACTGCCTCAGGCTCCCCTAGGAATGCAAGTATTCTCTGCAGTCCTGAACTATGCAGTCCAGGTAGTACGCAGTCCCCAGGAACTGATAGTATACGACGCAGGGAACGAATGGAGCCCTGAAACATGCGCCGCCGGAGGAGACATATGTGCGCGGCCATACTGCCCGGAATGCGCCCTGCTGCATTCCCTCGGAACAAATCGGACGGCGTCCGTACGGGTAACTACTCCGGGCAGCTACGCAGTAGACGTAACAGAATCAGTCAGATCGCGCTCCACCAAAGGAAAGATATCCTTCCAGACCCGCGGAGGAAAAGAAGACCTCTGGAATACTGTAGGCATAAGTTCCTGCAAGGAAAAGAACGCCTGGGACAACTACGACCTCCTGATACACGGAACCCCAGCAATGATAATATTCTACTCCTAAAATAAGGCGCTATATTTTTCTTTTGCCCCTCCAAATTTATAAACCTATAAAACAAGTATAATACCTTACATCCCAGGCATGGGCCTATAGTCTAGTCGGTTATGACGTCGCCTTTACAAGGCGAAGATCCCCGGTTCGAATCCGGGTGGGCCCAATGAACCCTCATTTTCCCAAGGGATTGTCGCGTCCCCAAAAGAAAAGTGCCTAAAGGGCATGCCAGCGCAAGCTGGCAAAGCGAGGTCTGCGACCTTGCCGGACTGACTTATTTTTTATAAATACTGTTGATTCGTATGCTTTTTATCCGTGCTGTCGAGCGCTGAGCTTCCCTAGCTGCTCATGCACACAAAGGTGCACGCATGTGGGAACCGGAAACTGAATTGTTGCAAACCCTGCGGTTTGGGTTCTGTTCCAGGTTCATTGAATCCTTTTTTTTTCATTATCCTTCTGATATAAGGTTTTATACTGCCCTACAAAATATATATTCGTGCCATGAAAAATAGAGTAATACAAATCGTCTGCCTGATTATCCTGTTTGCTTGTTCCAGTTTGTTTGTCTACGCCCAGGACAAGGATCGTACTGCCGTTTCGCTGGGTGCGCAGATTCGTACGATATTCGGTGGCTACACATGTAACATATTTTGTTTCGTTGCTTTATCTGTGGCCGGGGTTGCGTGTATAGTGGTTTTATACTCCGGTTTTACTTATCTTGTCTCCAGGGATGCCGGGGAAAGGGATGAAGTAAAAAAGAGGATTATGTACGTATTCACGGGCCTCGTTCTATTTGTTGCAATGATCCCCGTGGTTAATTACCTGACCGGCTTTGGTTCAAGCAATATGTCTCCTTTCGGCTGCAATTGCCTGAATAACAGCATAGATATTACCGAGCCTGTGGTATTGAGCACGACTCTGCCCGGTTTGAATGTATATGTCGTCAAGCCGAAGAACGGGCAGGAACTGGACATGGACAAGCTTGCATCATTCATTTGTATCGGCTACGGCGGGATCCCTCCTTACGGGTATAAATGGACCAGCAGCCTGGATGGGAACATAGGCTTTGCGGATTCATTCATGAACAACCTATCCCGCGGGAACCACACTATAATAGTGGAGTTGACAGACAGCGTCGGGAATTATACGTCCGCCCAGGTCAATGTGGTGGTCGTAGTGCCCAAGCCAAGGCCTAACTAGGCAGGTGGATAACTAGGATTCGTCCCAGAGTCTCTGGAAATATCTCTCGAAATATGCGGCTGTTTTTTCGGAGAACAGGATAACGTCTACTTCGTTGTTCTTCTCCAGGGCGTAGAAAGAAAAATTCGTGGATCCAAGGACCACTATCTTTCCGTCTATGACTATCAGCTTGGAATGCGTCGTGGTCTTATTGGAGTCGTATTTTATCTCTACCCCGCTTCTTTTCACATATTCGTAGCCGTTGTTGTTCGGGTCGGAATCGGCGTATTCGTCCAGGACTATTTTTACGTCCACGCCTCTTTTATTTGCTGCTATGAGGTCTTCTATTATCTGGTTCTGCAGGCTGGATGGATACTTGTCATAGTATTTCAGTTCGAATGAGGCGATGTGTATGGAGCTTTTGGCGTTCTGTAACGCTTCGTGCACCGCGGGAAAATAGCCCCTGTCCGATATGGGTATTATCTCGGAATCCTTCGCGCAGTTCTTCTCCGGGCAGTTTCTCATATCCGCGGAGGCGATAAGTGCGTAAGTGATCAATACTCCAAGCGTTATTCCTATCAGCAGGCCGCAGGCTAGTTGGTTCTTTATTTTCATTAAAAGAAATAAGAAAAGGTTTTCCATGAGCCGGGCCATCCGGCCCGGCTCAGAGAGGACTTCTGTTTGATTATTGCTTGTCGTAGGCTTTCAGGCCCGCTTCCTCAGCTATCTTCTTTGCTTCGGGGTTCTGTATGAATATCCCCGCTTTCAACTGTTTTGCAAGGGTTATAGACTCTGCGTTGTTGTCGTCCAGGCCCTTGTTTATGAGGTCGTTTACATAGTCCCAGTCTTTTATCCAGATGATGTCTATCTTTCCTTCGTCTATGTATTTTTTGAGCCTTCTTATCTTCCTGCTGGTTCCTGCGACTACGCAGGGCCTCTTCTTGTTTATGAACTTGTCCAGGTCTTCGTCGCTCTCTAACGTGTTCAGGAAGTCTCCCGAGGCAACGTATCTCCTCTTCTTGGAGAGGTATAAGAATAGCAATATCAGTAACAGGAGTATTATCAGTAACAGGAGTATGTTGCCAAGGTCTCCGGATATCGACGTTATGTATCCTATGACTCCCCCGGGCGCGCAGGCCTTGCAGGATCCTCCGCAGTCTGTTCCTTTCTCTCCCTGGTTCTTTATGCCGTCGCTGCATGTGGGCGTCCTGCAAATCTCCTGGAAGCAGTAATTGTTGGAGCAGTCACCGTCAACTTTGCATCTTTTGGAATCTGCGCACTGTTTGCATGGTCCGCCGCAGTCTACGTCGGTCTCATCCTGGTTCCTTATCTGGTCGGTGCATGTGGGTTCTACTTCGCATCCTTCCGGGCCTTCAGGTTTCTTTGAGCATATGCCGTCTTCGCAGTAGTCCGTCGTGCAGTCCGAGTTTTTCAAACACATCTTTCCCTCGTCGCATTTGTCGCAGGATCCCCCGCAGTCTACGTCGGTCTCGTCCTGGTTCTGTATCTCGTCCGAGCATGATACTTGCGTGCATACTCCGTTAAGGCAGTTCTTTTTGATGCAGTCGCTGTTCTTTGAGCATTGCTTTCCTTCGTCGCAGGGCGGGCATTGTCCGCCGCAGTCTACGTCGGTTTCTCCGTAGTTCTTGACGTTGTCCTTGCAGGCCGCCACGGTTTTCGGGGGCTTGGCGGGGTATCCACCGATGTTCCCGTCCCGTTTCCCGGGTTTGCGCAGGGTGGTAGTTGTGCAGCACTCGGGGCAGCTTGTGGTTGTCGTTGAGTTGTAAAGGGTGGTCGTGCTTGATGTGGTCGTGCTTGACGTGGTCGTAGTTGTTTCGCAGATGTTTGAGAATGCCGTCGATCCTGAAGTGCTTCCCACGGCCGTGTTAACGATTATTCCCGTTTCGTATATGCCCGGTTCGAATCCGGATATGTCTCCTGTTATCTGGTAGTTTATCGTGTTGCTTCCCCCGTAGGTGTAGCAGTTGTCGGGGTTTGTCTCAGTTACCGTGACGTTCAGGTTGCAGCTTCCGTATTCGGGATAGTAGCCGTAGGATTTGGGAAGCGTGCATGACTGATCCCCTATCTGCAGTTGCATGCTGTCTACTTGTTCGCATTCTGTGAGTTTCACGATCGCGTCGAATTTTATCTCGTCGATGTGGCAGTAGTTATCTCTGTCGGTGTCTATCTCAGCAGACAGGCTGGCAAAAGAAACTGAGGCCATGCAAGTCAATATAATCAATATCGCATACAGGGACCATGCGGTTTTCCTTGAATTGGGCATACATTTCATTTTTGTAGATATTGTTTAATTATTATACGAATTTCTTGTATATAAATTAAAAATCACATCTTCTCTAATCTGGGTGCTTTTAATATACTTAAATAATATAAAACATTTATACAATATTTATATATTATAGGAATTTATAGCATATAAATGTCCCCTGGTCTGATTCCAGAATAATATTTATAATTCTTTCTATATGTAATCCATAAATTAACGATAAAACCCAATAGAATATCGCTATGGACAACGAATTAAAGGCGCTGATCGCCGACGCAGCTCTCATCCATAAGAGGAATTTCGGTCGCAGGATAAATTTCTGCCATACAGGGGACGCTTTTCCTGCCTTCTCCCTGACGGGGTCTTCCTGCGCACTGTCCTGCAAGCACTGCAAAAGAAAGCTCATAGAACGGCTGCCACCTGTCACAACGCCCCAGGCCCTTAAAAAGGCCTGCCTGGAAGCACGTTCCCGCGGCGCAAAAGGCGCTCTCCTGACCGGCGGCTGCACGAAAGACGCAAAAGTACCTATCAGGGGCTTTCTCCCGGTGATCAAAGAGATCAAAGAAGAGACCGGGATGATACTCATCGCCCACACGGGGCTATCGGACGAGAGAGAGGCGCTGGAAATAAAGGAAGCCGGCATAGACGGCGTATGCCTGGACGTCGTAGGCTCGCAGGAAACAACGGAAGAGATATACGGAGTAAAGATCACCCCGGAGATGTACAGGGCTACGCTCATAGCCTATGAAAAGGCCGGGATAAGGAACATCTCCCCGCACGTATGCGTCGGGCTGCATCACGGGCGCATCCTGCACGAGCTCTCCGCCCTGGACAACATATCCTGCATAAAGCCAGGCAACATAGTCCTGACCGGCTTAACCGACCAGGAAGGGACGCCCATGCAGGGCGAAAAGATCGATCCCTGCGATTATATACGCGTCCTGTGCCATGCGCGAAAGAAATTCCCCAATACCTATCTTTCCCTGGGATGTGCCAGGGGAAAGGGGGAAATAAGGTCTGAAATAGACAGGATGGCTGTTTCCGCGGGCGTAAATAACATAGCAGTGCCTACGAAGGCAGCTTACGGGGAGGCGGAACGCCTGGGCCTGGAGATAAAGGAATATTCCGCCTGCTGTTCACTCCTCCCGGAGCAACTGACATGACCTGGAGATACGTCGATTTGGGTATGGTAGACAGTTTATTCGGTCCCGCGGCATTCGAAGCAGTAATGGAAGCAAGGGAAAAAGACCTGGTCCCTGACACCTTCCTATTCTGGAGGCCAAAGAAACCCGCGGTCTACGTAGGATACCATCAGCTGGTTAATGAAGACATAAACGTTCCAGCCTGCAACGCTGCAGGAGTGCCCATAATCAGAAGGATCCTCGGGGGAGGGACCGGCTACTGTGATCCCGGCCAGATAATATATAACGTCATATTCAAAGAGGATTGCGCCGGTCTTCCATGCGGACCAAGAGGCGTCTATGCCGTTGTCCTCGGGGGCGTGGTCGAAGCATTGAAAGCGCTCGGGATAAAAGACGCCCGCATAGACACAGAACGCTTCAGCGTCTACGCGAACGGGAAAAAGATATCGGGCAGCGGGCAGCTTACGTCGAACGGGATAGTGAATTCCTCCGGCAGCTTCCTCGTGGATTACAACTATTCCGAGATGTCAAAATACCTCAAAGACCCCGTGAAGAACCTAAAAAAAGGGGTGATTCTGCCGGAAGACGGGATGACGTGCCTGCGCCGGGAAACGGGAAATAACAGCATCGAAGAAGCCGCAAAAGCGCTCCTCGCGGGCTTGGAAAAAGCGCTCGGACCCGCAAAAGCCGGCAGACTGACAAAAGATGAGCTGTCAATCGCGCAAGGACTTCTCCCAAAATACGGGTCCTGTGAATGGACTTTCCGCGCAGACATAAGAAAAGAAAAGAGAAGAAAATAGGACCGAGTAGAATCCCCGGTGAAAATTCTGCTGATTAAAATTCTCTGAAATAAAAATCCTTTACATGGACCGCTTAAAAGACATGAAGGAAGGGCTGCACAAGTCTAAAAGCGGCCTCATACGGGCACTCGTCAGATCGGAGAATGGCCGGATAGAAGACATAATAATCTCGGGGGACTACATACTCACGCCGGAGCAATGCATCGACCTCATGGAGAAGGCGCTGATAGGGAGCGAAACCTGCCGGGAAAAAATACTCGGGAGACTGAAAGAATTCTACGCAGGCAACAAATTCCAGTCCCCTCAGACGTATCCTGAGGACTTCGCGGAAGCGATAATGAAAGCGATAAACGCGTAAAATGGAAAAACTCAGATTCATAGACTTCGGACGGGTCCCGGTTCAAAAGATAATGTCCTATAACGAGGCATTGTTCCGCACCGCGGAGAAGACGGGCGTAAACGTCGGCTTCATCTGGACAACGCCCCCCGCAATCATAATGGGCTACTCGCAGCTCATCGAAAAAGAACTCAACCTCGACAGATGCGACGCCCTCGGCTACCAGGTGACCCGCAGGATATCCGGCGGAGGGATGGCTTTTTCATCCGAAAGATCGCAGATACAATACGGCTACATAGGGCAATTGTCCGGTCTGCCGTTCGACGTGACCGAATCATACAAAGAAGTCTGCGGCATAGTTATCCGGGCGCTGGAAAAATATTCCCTGGTAGGCGAGTTCAAACCCATAAACGACGTCCTATGCAACGGGAAGAAGATATCCGGCTCAGCTCAGACCCGCGGCGAGAACGTACTGCTGCAGCACGGAACGCTACTCGTGGACTTCAACGTAAAAGAGATGCTGACATGCTGCAACATACCCCTTGAGAAGATATCAGACAAAGGGATTGCTTCGGTGGAAGAGCGGATGATCGACCTGAACAGGGTCCTTGGAAGGAATGTCCCCTTGGATGATGCGGCCCGCGCCATTCGATACGGCTTCGAGAAGACGTTTGACGCGGAATTAAAAGATGGCGCCCTCACGGTCGAGGAGGAAAAACTCGCATCCGAGCTGCTGCCAAAGTACTTCGACCAAAACTGGGTATTCCGCTATACGCAGGGCAAGACAAGGTCGAAGGGCGCATACCCTGACAGCCCGGAACAGGCGGAATTCCTGCCAAAGAAAAAATGAAAGAACAGATACGCGTCTCCATGGGCACCCTCAGGGTACTTGGGATGGAACTCCTGGAAACAGACGCAGACCCGACAACCGCATACCTGCAGACCTACGAACCCGGGCGGTGCAGCGCGAACTGCGCATTCTGCTCACAGGCCCGGCATTCCAAATCAAAAGACGAGAACATCGCCCGCGGCCTATACCCGCCGAGGGACACAAAAGAGGTATTGACGCGGCTGACGAAGGCATACGCAAACGGTCTCCTCAAAAGGGTATGCATACAGACCATGAACTATCCCGGTATGGAAAAAGACCTCCTCTACATCGTGGAAGAGATCAGAAAGGGTTCCAGCATACCGATATCCGTCTCGCTGTTCCCCGTGCCTGAGGACGTTCTGCGGGAACTGAAGAGAGCGGGCGTGAACCAGGTCGTTATACCCCTGGACGCAGTCACAAAAGAGTTATTCGAAGAGATAAAGGGACGCAAGGCGCACTCTCCGTACCAGTGGGAGACCCACATGAAAGCATTGTCGGACGCTGTGAACCTATTCGGCAAAGGCAACGTGGGAACGCACCTGATAATAGGCCTCGGGGAAACCGAGGAAGAAGCCGCGTACCTGATACAAATCCTGACATACATGGGCGTATACCCCGCGCTGTTCGCATACACGCAGGTACCGGGCTCGCAGATGAAAAGAGACCCTCCCGCGATAGGGCACTACCGGAGGATACAATTGATTTGCCACCTGATATCAAACAAGCTTTCAACCTACAGTGCAATGGAATTCTCGGACGGGAAAGTAATATCCTACGGAAAAGAGCAAGGAGCGCTCATAGGCATGATAGATACCGGCGAACCCTTCATGACAAAGGGATGCGCGGACTGCAATCGGCCGTACTCGACCGAAGAACCTGGAGGCGTGATATACAATTATCCAAGACCCCTCACGGACGAAGAGACCGATCTTATCCGAAAAGAGATTGCGGAGGGGCTATGAAACTCCCGGAGAAGGTTGACATAGCACTTGAGATGAACAAGGAGCTGTTCAACGAAGACCTCTTGCGGCTGCAGGGAATGGCAACAAAACTGCGCAGCAGGTATTTCGGTAAGAGGGTCGCGTTCTACACAAAACCTTATATCCCGGTGTCGGTAACGGGCGATGAATGCGAACTGTCATGCAAGCACTGCGACAAGCACTATCTTTCCCACATGGAGAAAGCAGCGACAGGAAAACAGCTTGAAAAACTTATTGACTCTCTCGCGCTGTCCGGGACAGAAGGCGTCGTCCTCTCGGGAGGGAGCAAAAAAGACGGCTCGGTGCCCACGTATGAAAAGGCCGCAGCGTTAAAGAAGGCAAAGAAGAAAACAAATCTCATGATAAACGCGCACACAGGCATCGTTACAAAAGAGCAGGCAAAGAAGATGGCAGGCTACGTGGATGCGGCGCTCACGGACGTCATCGGCGACAGTGAGACTGTGAAAGAGATACTCGGTCTCCCCTACGGCCCGGAGGACTACAAGAGGACGCTGCGCCTGCTGCGCGATTCCGGGATAGAGAACCTTTCACCGCACATAATCGTCGGTCTCAATCACGGCAAAGTAACTGGGGAACTAAACGCCCTGAACATGGTGAAGGAAACCGACCCCGACAACATCGTCATCGTCGTCTTCATACCTACAAAGGGAACG
Organism: Candidatus Altarchaeia archaeon; assembly: GCA_049299895.1. Classification (GTDB taxonomy): domain Archaea; phylum Altiarchaeota; class Altiarchaeia; order IMC4; family QMZM01; genus CAIYYO01. The sequence continues at coordinate 71,090 of JBAQYF010000023.1, read as the reverse complement.
CCGATGGGAAAAGACAAGCCTCCGAAAGTAGAAGACGTCGCAAAAATAATAGCAATCGCCCGCATACTGTACCCCCTGAAGAACATCTCCCTCTCATGCGTCCGGCCGGGCGGAAGATACAGGACCGCGCTCGACCGCGAAGCACTCAAATCCGGAATAAACAAGATAGCAGTCCCTTCGAAAGCAGCCTACAAGACCGCGGAAGAACTGGGCCTCGAGGTATACGAGGTGAAGACTTCGAGGTGCTGCTCGTGGTAAATGCAATAGCGGAAGCCTGCGGAATAGAGATCTGTGCAAAAAAAGGATTGGATTATTCGTTCTTCTCCAGTCCCTACCAGGCGCACAGGGATCATGTCGCGGTGGACATATGCGCGGGAAAGGAATTCGGATGCGACGCGTATTCTCCAGTAAGCGGGGAAGTAATCAAGGTCTTATCCTTCGAATCCCCCACGCCCACGGGAATTGCGCTCCCAGAGCACCTGATAATAATCAAAAAAGGAAAATATGCGGCGAGGATAATGCACGTTGCGCCCAAAGTAAACGTGGGGGAACAGATAGCCGCCGGAGACGTCATCGGGCGGACGATAGCAAACGGCTTCTTTTCCTACTGGGTCGACCCGATAATGCACGTGGAGATAAGGAAAGAAAACGACTACATCCGCGCACGCGGGGGATGCGAACTTGCCCCTCTCAGGATAATAGAAAAGGCATCCTTCCGGGAAAAACACGATATGGGGGGGACCGTGGAATGCGCAAGCGACCACAACGTCAAAATACGCCTGAAAGAGATGCCATCATTCCGGGTCGGAGACGTTCCCGCGCAGCCGGACGGTACATTGAACCTGGACTATTCAGGAGTGTACGGGCGCTTTACACCCGGAGAAAAAGTATATCTGAACGGCATAAAGATGGGCGAGATAATACGGGCTGGAAAATATTTTTCTACCTACCGGACCATGCCTCTGCAGATAAATGTGAACGATTCTCGGTATGAAGGAATATCCTTCTCGAACGATCCCCTGACAGTTCGGCTCCTGCCTAAGAAATACGGTCCAAGCGGCCTAAAACCCGGGGACGGCGTAAGGATAAGATTATCCGATATATAAGACCCGTATTCCTATTTGATAAAACAGACAATGAAACTAGACGTCTTCGACTACCCGGACGAACTCAAATACACAAAGGGGCACATCTGGGTGAAAGAAAAAGCAGGCAGCGCAACGATCGGCGTAACAAGCCTCGGCGCATCCCTTGCAAAGGAGATAGTCCACATCGACCTCCCGGAAGACGGCGAGAAATACGCAGCAGGGAAACCGATTGCGACGTACGAAACCATAAAGTCGGTATCCGAGATTACCCTGCCCTTCGCCTGCAAGATAAACAAGATCAATGAAAAACTGCTCGACAATCCCTCGCTGATCAACTCCGACTGCTACGGGGACGGATGGATAGTAAAAGTGCTGATCTCTGAAAGTGATGTAAAGGATCTATTGGATGTGAACGAAGCAGTGAAGAACTACAAAAAGATCCTCGACAAGGAGAAAGAAAGATACAAGGGGATATACGACTGATTTTTTCTCTTAGAAGTTGACTTGCGAGGGTTTGATTATCCTAAAAGAATGTTTTATATCCTTCTTGAGGCTGCTTTTGAGCAAATGATCGTCATTGGTTATGAGAACGTCTGCGAACATTAAGGCGCTTGCTAAATGCAAGGCGTCTATTGCGCCCAGGTGATTTATTTTGATATAGGAAATCGCGCATTCCAATATGCTTTCCGAGACGGGCAATACTTTCAATCCCCTCGCAGCATATAATTGAAGATCTGCATCCATCCTGGAAATGGTAACCTCATTCAGTCCTCCTTTTGTAAGCCCTCTTACCAGTTCCAACCTGGAAATTGCTGATGTGCATAGTTCTATCCTCCCTTCAAGAAACGATTCAATCAGCTTTATGACCTCATCGCTTTCTTCTTCGCAGCGATATAATTTGACAAGGGAGCTTGTTTCCAGATAGACCTTCATATGCGATCCTCTTCCTCCCTGGCATCTTTTATAAGCTTTGAGGCGCTCTTTCCCTTCAGCTTCGCAGAGATATCCTCCCTCAAGACCTTCGTATGCGAAAGAGCCTCATAATTAAAGACAAGCCTCCTGACAGCGTCCCTGATGGCTTCATTCCTGTTTGAATAGACTCCCTGCTCCACGAGTTCGTCGACCTTCTTTATGACTTGAGGAGTTAGACGTATCTGTAGACTTTCCATTTTGAATCACTATAGTAATATAATTGTGATTGAAAAATAAATATTAGGAATTGCGGGTATGTTATCATAGCAGTCTTTGTCGCAGGCCTCATGGTCGGCAGGAGCCCTGAATACCTCGGAAAGAAGATAGATGCCTTGGACATGAAAGCATCGGTCGTGATTGTTATCATCCCCTCGATATTGGTCCGCCTGTTGTCCGGGATAGCTCTCGTCATCCCGGAGGGCGTTTCGTCTATCTCCAACCCCGGTCCCCACGGAGTGACCGAAGTGCTTTACGCGTTCGCATCGATGGCCAACAACAACGGGAACGCTTTTGCGGGCCTGAATGCCGTCACCCCCTTTTACAATCTTGCAGGAGCCCTGGCGATGTTCCTTGGGCGCTTTGTCCCGGCTGTTGCGGCACTGGCTCTCGCCGGTTCCATGGCAAAAAAGCGCAAATACCATTCAAAAGACGTCCTTCCGACTCATAATCTGACCTACGTCCTCTGGCTGATAAAGATAATACTCCTCCTTGACACGATATCCTTCCTGCCGGCGCTCGCTCTCGGACCTGTGATAGAACACCTGGTAATGTTGAAAGGGGGTGTTTTCTAAATGGCAGGGATATTCGAACTGGAAGCCTTTTTTGCGCGCTGATAGACGCTTTCAAAAAACTCAATCCAGTGAAGCTCTGGCGTAATCCCGTTATGTTCGCAGTCGAGATCGGAGGGATCATAACCACGATCAATCTGTTATCTGACATCGCCTCCGGCAACCCTCCTGGTTCCTTTTTTGGATAACTTTCTGGCTATGGCTTACAGTGCTCTTCAGTACGTTCGCCGAGTCGTTCGCAGAGATACGGGGACGCTGCAAATGCCGGAGGCTATCAGCCCAAGGTGAAGGATCCCATAAAAGAGATGATGAAACAGATCAAACTGATAAACAGGAAACTGAGGCTGCCCTGAAATACCTGTGGTTTCAATATGCACTAAGATGCTGGATGCCCTGCAGGGTCCGCCCATGAATTAATCAGGGTTATCACGTCTCCCAAGGTGTAGTCGTTTGTCGCCCATCTGTTTATCGAATCGACTATCTCTGTCAGGGACACCTCAGCGCATGGGGGCAAGTTTCCTTCTATGGCGCATGGCCCGGGCAATGATGTTGTCGTCGAGGAGGTAGTCGTGCTGGTAGTGGTCGGCGAGTCAATGCATTCTATCACATCGATTTCTACGCCCCATTGAGCTAGGCTTCCGTCTGATGTGAAGCGGAACCGAATGGATCTGTAACCCAGGTCAAGCCATTCGTAGTCGTTTGAATTGCCCGAGTAGGCGGTTTGATTCATCGAAGCTGGATTTATCGCGTAGAAAAAGTCATGGCCCGGATTGATATCGTATTTCGCATGGGTCTTTGTTGAGTATCCCGGCGGGCAGGTATATATCCCTGAATAGCAGTCTATGACCCCCTGGTAGTTTCGCGGGGTCTTGTAGATCACCGAATTTATGCCCAGGGTCAGGTATGAGTCCGGCGATGCAGGGCATTCCGGGACAGTGGTCGACGTAGATGTGCTTGTTGTGGTGGATGTCGTCTGGTATAATGTCGACGTAGCGGATGACGTGGTGGTTGTCTCCATGTAGCAGGTTATCTTGTCCACGTCGATTCCCCACCTGGTTATGGCGGAATCGGAGGAGAAACTAAACCATACCGAGTTCATGGATGCGGGCGGCGCAAGCCATACGAATCCGCTGGTGTTTCCGCTGTTCGCGTTCGTTGCCTTTTCGTTCAAGGCGTCGTGGATGAAAAAATAGTCATACCATGTTTCAGTGTCGTATTTGGCGTAGACCTTTGCCACGTGGCCTGCAGGGCACGTGTATATATTGGACTGGCATGTCAGGTTGTTTGGGTAGTCGTGCGGTGTCTGGAAATCTATTGCGTTGTCCCCCTCTGACAGGTTCCTGTCCGGGCTCGAGGGACAGGGAGGCTGGGTCGTGGTGGTAGTCGTCGTAGTAGTGGTACTGGTCGATGACGTTGTTGTAGTCGTCCTGGTCGAGGAGGTTGTACTGGTAGTTGTGGTCGATGCCCTGGTAGTAGTGGTCGTGGTCGTCGTAGTGCCGACGGGGTCTGCTGTAACAGTTATTACGACATTCTCCGAGGGATCTCCGAACCAGCTGGATCCCTGCCTCATCTTCCACTGGAAATTGTAGGTTCCGGGCGTACTCGGAGCTGTAACTTCGAAATAGAATATCTTAGTGTTGCCCGGGGCAATAGAATCGCTGGATGAGAGATTCACCCGGTTTAATCCAAAGTTGGCATTGTCCGTTGGATTCTGAGAGCCGAGGCGGTAACCCGACGACGCAGTCCAGGTGTTTGTTCCAGTGTTCCTCATCGTTGCGATTACTTGATAATGCCTTCCAGTGTACATACTATGAGAAACAGTCGGAATGCCGGAACTCGCGTCATTCGCGATGGCATGTCCTAAACCTATGCATATCTGCACCAGAGTAAGAATCAATAAAAGCCGGGTGTTTTTCATTTTTCCTCCCTAAAAAAAATATGGAATGGAAGTATAAAATCAACGCCTGTCTAATACGATGGATAATTGCAGGATTCGCTCATGAATCTATGAATCCGATCAAGCTTCAAGAACGCCTTTGATACCTCTTTATTGCGTCACTTCTTCAGAAAGGATGGATTACATTGTTGGATTGCTATACGCCCATTGGATCGTCGACGTCGCCCGGCAGAGGTGGCAATGATACGAGACAAGAAATCGAGCTAAATTACTATCGAAGACATAAATCCGTCCTATATTTGTCCTCTGAAACCAAAATATTTTCCGGATAGAATGGACAATCTCGACGACGTCATAAGGAATCACGCGATAGCTAACCGGATAAAATTCGGGTCAGCCAATGAAAAAGCAGTCTTCGGCCAGGTGCTCGCAGGCGTTCCCGAAGCAAGGAAGAATACAAAAGAAGTATCCGAAAAGGTCGCAAGGATAGTAGCAGAAATAAACGCGCTGGACGAATCGACTCTAAGATCCCTTGGGACGGAAGAGAAAAAGGCGCATGAAGAGCGCATAGGCGACCTCGTCGTAAAGGACGTTCCCAAGCCGTTGGTCGTGCGTTTTGCTCCCAACCCGAACGGGCCTGCAACCCTCGGTTCCGCGCGGGGGATGGTTGTGAACAGCGTCCTCGCGAAGAAATACGGGGGGAAATACATGCTGCGCTTCGACGACACGGACCCCAAGACAAAGAGGCCGATGATGTCAGCGTACACGCAATACCTGGACGACTGCAAGTGGCTCTCCGCATCCCCGGACGAGGTGTATTATGCGTCGGACAGGATAGAAACCTACTATTCATACGCCGAGCAATTGATAGCCCTGGGCGGTGCATACGTATGCTTCTGTTCCAAGGAAGATTTCAAGAAATTAAGGGACGCAGCGAAGGCATGCCCCGACTGGAACAGGAGCCCTGAAGAGAACCTGCTTCTCTGGAAAGACATGCTCGCGGGCAAATACAAAGACGGCGAAGCAGTCCTTCGCATAAAGACCGACATCACGCACAAGAACCCGGCCATGCGCGACTGGGTAGCGTTCCGCGTGATAGACTCCGACCATCCGCGCATCGGGAAAACATATGTGGTATGGCCGATGCTCGATTTCGAATCCGCGATAGAAGACCACCTGTTAGGCACTACGCTAATCATCCGCGGAATAGACCTCGCGGACAGCGAAGGACGCCAGAGATACGTCTACGATTACCTTAAATGGGATTATCCGCGGACATTGCACTGGGGCCGCGTACGCCTCGAAGAATTCGGTAAATTCTCGACCTCCATGATAAAAAAAGCGATAGCCGAAGGCTTATACACGGGATGGGACGATCCACGGCTGCCCACGCTCATGGCGCTTCGCAGGCGCGGCATACAGCCCGAGACCGTCCGGAAGATAATTGTCGGCCTCGGCCTCGGGGAGAACGACGTTGCGCTCAGCATGGAGACGATATATGCGGAGAACAGGAAGATCCTCGACCCGAAAGTGAGCAGGTACTTTTTTGTCGAAGAACCCCTGAAGCTGTCCATTCAGGGCGCTCCAGAAACAGCAGTTAAGAACCCCCTGCACCCGAGCTACAAGGACCGGGGAGCAAGAGAATACACTCTCACGCCGGACGCATCAGGCGCTATGAACGTATACGTCTCAAAGAAGGATGCGAATGAACTCGCAGACGGGGAGATCGTCAGGTTCATGAACCTCTTCAACGTCAAAATAAAGAAAGACGCCTCGGGATTATCCGCCGACTACGTCCCGGGAAAAATACTTGACGTGAAAAAAGTGCAGTGGGTCTGTGAGCACCTTGAGGCGGAACTCGTAACGCCTGAGGGAACTCCGAAGGGCTTCTGCGAGAAGGCGGCTTTTGCAGTGAACGTGGGCGACGTGATACAATTCGAGCGCGTAGGCTTCGCGAGGCTGGACTCAAAGACTGACGGGAAGATGGTGTTCTATTTTGGGCACAGATAAAAAGAGCGAAAAAGGGCGGAGTAACTCAAGAGAGCGCAGGCCGTCTTATAAATTTTCGTGCAGATAATTAGATTATGGCCCATGAAAGTAAAATGCCGCTCGCCGTGTTCGTCATCCTTATCCTGCTTGTCATAATCTGCGTTCTGCAGACTCAAAGACCCCAGCCGGTCGCATGCACCGAGGAAGCATTGATCTGCCCGGACGGAACCGGCGTTGGAAGGGCCCCTCCGGACTGCAGATTCGCCCCCTGCCCGGACTGCACATGCCCTGACGCCTACATACCGGAAGGGTCGACGTGTAATCCCAAATGCTACTACCAGGAACCGAGGTGCCTGGTAGCGTCGATAGAATGTAATTACACCATAGCGGTAAAATGAAGGTCGCATTTTATGAGATAAAGGGTTGGGAGGAGGAATTCCTCAAAAAGGAACTGCCGGGCCACGAGCTGTCATTCCACAGCGAACCCCTTACAAGAGAGAATGTAAAAGAAGCAGCCGATGCCGAGGCACTGTCCATATTCATCTATTCAAAGATAGACCGCGATCTTCTGTCCCTCCTGCCCAAAGCAAGACTGATAGTGACAAGGTCCACGGGCTTTGATCACATCGATCTTGCCGCGTGCAAGGAAAGCAGGATAGCGGTCTGCAACGTGCCGGCGTACGGCGAGAATACCGTCGCGGAGCATACGTTCGCTCTCATCCTGTCCCTCTCTAGGAACGTGCACAAGGCTTATATGCGGTCCCTGGTCCACGACCACTCGATCGAGGGGCTGAAAGGTTTCGACCTCAAGGGCAGGACTTTGGGCGTCGTGGGCGCAGGAAAGATCGGCCTGCACGTGATCAGGATAGCAAAGGCCTTCGGCATGAATGTCCTGGCCTTTGATACCAAACCCGATACTTTTCTCTCCGAGGTACTGGGCTTCGATTATGCCTCAATGGATGAACTACTGTCGCATTCGGACATAATCACGTTGCACGTTCCATACAACAAATACACGCATCACCTGATAAACCGCGACAGTCTGGTCAAGACAAAAAAGGGAGCGCTCCTGATAAACACATCGAGGGGCGCGATAGTGGATACTGCGGCACTGATAGAGGCCCTTGACAAGGGCATCCTCTCCGGGGCGGGCCTGGACGTGATAGAAGGCGAAGACCTGATAAAGGAGGAAAAGCAGCTTCTATACGATCCGAAGAAAGTGGAGGCATTGGGGGAGATAGTAAAAGAGCACATCCTCCTGGGAAAAGACAACGTCGTATACACGCCGCATATCGCTTTCTACAGCCAGGAGGCGCTCGAGCGTATCCTGGAAGAGACTGCCGCAAATATTGCTGCCTATGCAGCCGGCAGCCTGAAGAACAGCGTCTACTAAGGGGAGGGCGTGTTTTATTCTTTGTTTTCCTAAATACCTCCCTGGATGGTTCCTATGGCTCATCCGGTTGTGTATTTTGAGTTCCCCGCGGAGATAAAGAAGAACGGAGGAGAGAACGTAACAGAGAAGACCTCAATGGGCGAATGGGGATCCTATGCGGTCTTCATGGACCCGGAGGGAAATATCATGGGCTTGCGCGAGTTCTCCGAAGAGAAGAATGCAAAGAAAAAATAATGCTTGAGGATACTGATCATTTAACGAGGTAAAAAAATGGCAATGCTAAACTATAAAAGGATCGAAAGGGCTGTAAAGCTCGACGGTAAGATCTACAAAGAGATAAGAGACGACAAGGACGGGTTCAAAGAGGGGCTGATAGTGCTCCTGTGCGCAGGCATAATAGGCGGCATATGGAGCATAATAGGCTCCCTGGGGTTTGCCCTGATCGGGATACTGATAGGAATGCCCATCGGATGGCTTATAGGAGGAGGCATACTGCACATCTTCGCAAAGCTCCTCGGCGGGAAATCGACCTACACGGGCTATCTTGCAGCCCTCGGATACGCCCAGGCGCCGATGGCACTCGGCATCGTCCCAATACTGGGAAGCATCGTCGGCGGAATATGGAGTTTCATCTGCGCTATCTACGCGACAAGGGATGCGCAGGAGATCTCGATGGGGAAAGCAATCATAGTAGTCCTATTGCCCGCGATAATAGCGTTCCTCCTGGCAGTTCTGTTTTTCAGCGCGTTCTTTATTGCATCGAGTACGGTAACGCCGGGATGGAGGTAACGACAATAAAAGAGGTGTAAAAATGACTCTAATAGCAGAGATCCTGACACTGATCGTGGCGGTTATAATAATCTACGTCCTATGGAAGATCCTTGAGAATGCAACACAGCTTGCGGTGAATTCCATAATCGGGATCATAGCATTCTGGGCCCTGAACCAGTTCTTCGGCCTCGGGATACCTATAAACTGGCTGTCGATACTCGTCGTCGCACTCGCAGGGATACCGGGAGTGATACTGGTTGTGCTGATGCACTTCCTTGGGCTGGGGTTCTGACTCCGAATAAAGGACAGATCAAGAAACGCGGAAAAGAGGGACAGAACACAACATACCACGCGGATAATCGGCCGGAGTACCTAAAGTAGACCGAAGGCATCATGAAAGAGTAGGCGATCCCGGCAGGCGCAGTCTCCGGGAGGCGGAAGCGTTACGGCAAGCAGGAGTTGCGTTCGCCCGGATTATTTTATCATGTTCATAAACAGTGGATTTGTCATTCCGGTCATTTCAACTCACTTCGTCCCTGCGCCTATGTCCTGCCCTGAGAATATGACGCAGAGGCGCCCGGCGTATTCGAGGAGTTCCGCCGATATCAGCCAGGTCCTCGTTTCCCCGTTCTTCGGATCGATCCCTGCCCCGACATTCCTGAACCCGCCCGCGCTGATAGCTTTTTCTATGAGCTTTCCGGGCTCCAGGGCGTCGGACCAAAGGGAGGGCCGTAAGACAGTTTTTCCTACGAGTTCTTTGCGGGAGTAACCTGTGAGCGTTTCCCAGGACCTGTTGACCTCAAGATATGTCCTGTCGTCTATGGATATGATGGCTGCGGGAGCGGGAAGCGCGTTGAAGGCCGCAGTCATCGATCTGTCGTGGTCGCTTAGCGCTTCCTCCGAGCGCTTGAGTGCGGTTATGTCCTGCAGGGTCTCGACGGCGGCTACTATCTCGCCCGTCTCGTCGTATACGGGCGCAGCGTCGAATATCACGTATCGGTCTTTCCCGTTCAGGTTAAGGAACCAGTCCTCGGCATGGAGGCCCTCTTTTGACAGCAGAGACTTGGAGGGCGTCTTGTAGAGCTTGCTGAAGTCCTCCGACAGACCGTAAAGAGCTATGTCCGCGACGCACGGCCGACGAAGAAGATAGAAAGCCTTCCAGTGATCGTCCGTGCCCACGACATCCTGCGCCTTCACCCCAGTCAGCTCTTCGCATGCTTCATTCCAGTATAAGACCTTGTGGTTTGCGTCAAGTACGAACGTAGCGACTGCGCTCCTCTGTATAATCGATTCCAAAAGCTTTTTTTGTTTTCCTGCGTCTAAATGGGTTTTCATTTTTCCGGGCGTGTTTAGATAATGGAAAAAAGGGGTATTAATACTTCAACCAGCCTAGAAAGCTCACAAGAAGCAGACAAATCAACTGTAATCAAATCTCTTCCCGTAATCTTACTGGTTCATCCATTCGAGAACTATGGATATGACGGCCGGACCACGGTCGTCCCATACCACAAAGGCTAAGACCTGGGCATAGGGCCGCTCAGAAAAATAATGAGAGATGCAGGCATAAGCAAAGAAGAATTCTTCGAGTCTAGAGTTCTACCCTGAATATGTGTCCTCAAGGGAAAGAGGAGAGAAAATGGATCCACAGCAACTCGTGAAAAGGATAAATAACCTACACCAGGGAATAAAGGAGCAGATAGAAAAGATTAATAACGCAAAGAAACAAAAAGATAATGGTGCAAAATGACAAACGGACGACTTAAATGGTTCTGCAGGGAAATACTCGGAAGAGAACCCATACTGGACAGCTTCGACGACAAGCTCATAATACAAAAAACAGGCTACATCGCCCAGATCATGGGCATCGGCTGGAACTACGACTACGGCTGGTACGTCCGCGGCGTGTACTCATCCGAGCTGACGGTCGACCTCTACGACCACAAAGGAAAAGATCTGAAATACGAACCCACCGAACAGGACAAAAAGATCGTGGAAAAGATCAAGCCCCTGGCAGGCTCGCTCTCCAGAACGGAGAAATATAACAAGGCACCGGACGCATATGAACTAGTCTCAACCGTGGTCTTCGCGAAAAAAGCCATGAACCTATCCGGCGAAAAGGAGATCGCAGAATTCACGAAAAAAGCAAAACCCTGGTTCGAGGATGAACACGTAGAGAAAGCGATGAAGAGCGCGGAAAGACTGGGATGAGACTGACAAAGGCCTGCTGTCAGTAAAAAGAAGCATGGACATTATATTGTCGATCAAACCCAAATACGGCGAGAAAATCTTCTCAGGAGAAAAAAGTACGAGTTTCGGAAACAAACCCCAAAGGAAAAGATCGAAAAAGTCTACGTGTACGAATCCAGTCCGACGCAGCACATCGTAGGCTGGTTCACCGTAAAGAAAATACTGACAGGTACGCCCCACGTGATCTGGGAGAAATGCAAGGTATATGGAGGAATAGATCACGGCAATTTCTTTGCTTACTGCGCAGACAAAACAATGATCCACGCACTCGAGATCGATGAATACGGAAGATTTGAGACGCCGATCGACCCATACGAGGCCTGTCCGGAATACAGGCCGCCGCAGAACTATGCCTACTTCGACGACTCCGAGCTGGTCCGGAAAATAGGGGGCAAAGGATGCGCATTTCAGGCAGTGCTGACTGATTGAAACAATAGGGTCCGCTGAAAGCCTTAGGTATAAGCCCCCTTTTCAAGTTATTTTTGGGTAGAACCGGAGATATTCCACGTCTGGTAAAGGATCATCAGAACGAGAGTGCAGAACCAGCAGGCTCATAGAACGTGCACCTCAAGGTACACTGGCCTACTGGTTTTACCCGCAATACTGATGGAAGATTACGAGCTTAAGTAAACTTAAACTGACAGGGGACCTTCGTGCTGGGTGATCTGACCACTGATGTCAAACCTAAAGAATCAAATCTCTTCCAGCATCCTAAGAAACTCTTCCTTTTCTATGCCGCTCTGCCGGATGATACTGTGAAGCGTCCCAGGAGTCATCTCTTGGTGGTCTGGAACTACGACGATTCGCGTAGAAACAGAGTCTTTCTTTTTAAGCCTGATGTGGCTTCCCTTCCTGCCCACTATAGAGAAGCCGTTCCTGGCGAGGAGCTTTATAACATCCCTAGCAGGCGGATGCGGAAACTTCGGCATCTTTGACCCTCAATGGATAGATCAGCACGTCTTCAGTCTTGACTTTGGCGTCCTCGTCTTCCATGTAAAGCTCAACCGCCTCCTTGATATTCTTCATGGCCTCCTCGATAGTCTTCCCCTGAGAGGCGATGTCAAGATCAGCAGCCCACGCACTAAACAACTTACCCTCTTTGCGGATGACGACAGTAAGCTCCATAAGATAATATGCGGATTCCGGAAATATATAAGCAGGATTGGGGGTTTGGGAAGGATTGTTCGATCCGCGCTACAGGGAGATACTGGAAAGGTTCCCGCTCTACACCCGCGACGACGAAGCGATGCTCGCGAAGAAGACCAGTTCAAACTTTTATATCCATCCCTTTGTGTACTTTGAGTAATTATATTCGTCGATTGACTTAACAAGATTCTTTGAGTTATTGCTTGTCCCGATATGTTCTACCTGCTTCTTTGTAATCCAACAAAAATCTAAATATTTTTGTGATGGATTGCCAGAATAATGGCATTCATATCCTTTTGAAATTTTGTCGTCCCATAATGGGAAAAAGGGATTATACTGTAGTTGTGGAACAGGACGAGGACGGTTTCTATGTCGGGGAAGTAGTAGAACTGCCGGGCTGCCACACGCAGGCAAAGACTGTTGAGGCGCTTATGGAGAGGATGAAGGAAGCTGTCGCTTTATGCCTGGAAGTTTCTTCCGAGAGCAAAGCCCCCACTTTTGTGGGATTGCAGAAGATTCGCGTGCCTGTGCCGTCAAGCGTATGATGGACGGAAAGATCACCCCACTTGCCGCCTGAAAAGGTCATTAAAGTTCTGGAAAAGGCGGGTTTCTCGATCATCCGGCAGAAAGGCAGCCACGTATTTCTAAGGCACCAGGACGGCAGGACCACCGTTGTTCCATTCCATAAAGGAGAGGATTTGGGTATCGGATTGCTCAGGAAAATAATGAGGGACGCGTCCTTGAGCCATGACGAATTCATCGTGCTTTTAAGGAAAAAGTAGTTTATGAAATACGTTTCTTTGGAGATCTAATGAGAGCCCCTGGTCGAACCTATCCTCTCCAGGCCATATTTATTATCTTAATACCATAATCTTAAACTTTCGTTATTTGTAGTATCTATACCTATGACGATGATTTGTTAGATGAGGAGGTAAAAAAATGGGTTACGTAAAGTTTGAAGTGCCAAAAGAAGTGGCAGATAAGGCCTTGGAGGCTCTTGAGGTCGCCAGGGACAGCGGGAAGATAAAGAAAGGGACGAACGAAGTTACAAAGGCGGTCGAGCGCGGAAGCGCAAAACTCGTTTTGATAGGAAACGACGTGAATCCCCCGGAGATCGTGATGCATATCCCGATGCTCTGCGAGGAGAAGAAGATCCCATACCTGTTCGTATCAAGGGCCGATATCGGCGAAGCAGTCGGTGTCCATGTCCCCACGGCCGCTGGCGCGATCGTCGAGGAAGGCAATGCCAAGGAACTGATCGCTGAAGCTGTTAGCAAGATTGCTGAGGCGAAGAAATAATTCTTTTTGAAAAATGGTTTCTGCTGAAGTTGTTAAGATAATCGGTAGGACCGGTATCTATGGAGAAGTCATACAGGTCATGTGCAAGATACTGGAAGGTCCCGCGTCCGGCCGTGTGATACGCAGGAACGTGCGTACGCCTGTCCGCGAAGGAGATATATTGAGCCTGGCCGAAGCTGAGAGAGAGGCAAAGCCCCTGAGGTAAGAAAATGAATTGCAGCTTTTGTGGTAAGGACATCCCCCGCGGAACCGAGATGATATTCGTCAACAAGAGGGGCAAGGCTCAGTATTATTGCTCTTCCAAGTGCGACAAGAACATGAACAAGCTGGGGAGGAAGCCCCGTGAGACCAAGTGGACTGTCGCATACAAGGAGGAGAAGGACATCAGGACCAAGGGCATGCCTGCTCCGGTCGCCAAGGAGGAAGCTCCTAAGGTTAAACCTGTAGAAGAAGCAGCCCCTGTAGAAGAGAAGAAGGCTCCCGTAAAGAAGGCGAAAGAATCCAATGAAGTCAAAAAAACCGCGCCTAAGAAGAAAAAATGAGGACCTTTGTGATGATCAAGCCGGACGGGGTCAAGAGAGGCCTTGTAGGCGAGATCGTTTCCCGTTTTGAAAGATACGGGATACGCCTGGCCGGCCTGAGGGTCATACAGATGGGCAAAGACAAGGCCGAAAGGCTTTATGCCGTCCACAAGGGCAAGCCTTTTTATAACGACCTGATGAAGTACATAACGTCCGGCCCGGTCGCGGTTTTGGCGCTGGAGATAGACCTCCCTGCTGAAGACGCGATCAAACTGGTCAGGAAGGTCGTCGGAGCGACGAACCCCCTGAACGCCGAGATGGGCTCCATCAGGGGCGATTATGGCATGGTCGTTTCGGAGAACATAATACACGCATCCGACGGAAAGGAGTCCGCGGATTATGAGTTACCTATATTTTTCAATGAACAGGATTTGGTAAATTACTAAAAATGGCAACAGTTTATGAAGTTTCCCCAGGCGACCTGATTCCGGCCGCTGCAAAAGACTTAAAAGAGAACGTAAAAATCAAGAAACCCGATTGGGCTGAATATGTCAAGACCGGGGCCCATGTGGAGCGGATACCCGAGAACCCTGATTGGTGGTTCCACAGGGCAGCCTCAGTTCTGAGGAAGGTGTACATCAACGGCCCGGTCGGCGTGCAGAGCCTGAGGGTTGCATACGGCAGCACAGAGAACCGCGGAGTAAAGCCTTCCGCCTTCCGCAAAGCGGGCGGGAAGAACGTTAGGGTTATATTACAGGACTTCGACAAGCTAGGCTTTACCGAGAAAGTCGTAACCAAAGGCCAGTGTGGCAGACGCGTTACCTCTAAGGGCCAGTCGTATCTGGACAAAATAGCAGGGAATATCCTGAAGAAATGAGCCCTTAGGGCCACTTCAGGGGGTATATTCTAAAAAAAAAATGGCTGATGATCTGGAGGAGATTCGGAGGCGCAGGCTTCAGGAGCTCATGCAGAATCAAATGCAGCAGCAGGGCTCCCAGCAGATGCAGAGGGCTATGCAGGAAGAGCAGGTAGCTTCCCAGATAAAGACTATCATAAACCAGATACTTGAGCCTGCTGCAAGAGACCGTCTTTCTAATATCCGCCTAGCTTCTCCGGAATTCGCAAGACAGATAGAGATACTTCTTATACAATTATACCAGGGAGGCCAGCTCCCACAGAAGTTATCCGATGAGAACTTCAAGAAGATCCTGGAGAAGATACGCAGCAAGAAGAAGGAGACGAAGATAACCATCGAGTCGAAGTAACTGTTTCTTTGATGATTTTGTTTGATTGGTTAAAATACTGTAGTTCTAATGACATCCATCATGGCAAGTCCTTCTCGTTGACTAATAGACTGGGAGCATAAATGAATATGATGAGTACCCTGCTCTTTTGATCTGGAAAAAAGGAAGCTTCTCAAGACCAGTTAGAAACGCCCGCAACCAAGTAAAAAAGACGCAGTCCCGGATATCATTCTTGATATAAAAACTTTCTAAAATTAAAGAAAAATATAGAAAAAGAAATTACTGGCTTCCTTTCTGCAGTTCTTTGAGTCGTTCTTCTATGTCTTCTTCCTTTATCTTTCCGTCTCCTTTTAAGCTGTTATCCGCTCCCCCTGTTCCGAATTCTTTCTCGTCGAATTCATATCCCATGTCTCCTTTTTCCAGTTTGGATACTTTTTTGTTCTTTTTTATTATTACCCCAACTGTCAAAAGGAAGCAGAGTGATAGTACCCCCATGGCCCATACTTCGTATTTGAAGCCCATGAAACTGTTTTTGCTCAGGGTGTCTATCCTTTCAGAGAGGCTGTCTTTTTCAGCGGTCAGTGTTATTATCTTGTCATTCAGGGCCGATTTTTCATTTTCCTGGTATGCTATAGTCCTGTTCAGGTCCAGTGTCTCCGTCCGGAGGGATCTTATTATATTGTCTATTTCGTCTTCGGATGCGGTTGGATCGGTTGCCGGCTGGGAAAGCCAGTCTATGATATTTACTCCGAATTTCAGGTTGTCATGCCGGTATCTTGCAGAATCAAGGTTTTTGTTTGCCAGTATATCCGGGTCGCTCAGTAAAAATATCCATCCCGTGCCGAGTTGGATGTATGCTGCCAGGGGTGGGTTGCTCTTCTTCGGGAAAGTCAGCGCTTTAGGGGTATTAACTGCGTCTCCGCCGAAAACAACGCCTTTCGAGTCCCCGAAAACATATATGCCTCCCGCGGTGAAAATATCCAATGTGTTCACTCCCCGGGTAAGCGAGCTTATTACGGGATCAGGGCGGTTGGCGGGAAGCTCTACATAGAATGTGGTTTTATCTGTTACCATCTGCCCGGTTATGCTGTCTCTCACGCTGTTCACATCGTCTTCCAAAAGGTCTGTTGACGCCATCATGCCTAATGGAATAGTCAATTTGTTTGTGGATGGGGTCGCTCCGCACAGGAAAACCCCCTTCCCACTTTTTATTACGAATTCGAATAACGCGGTTGTTTCTTCGGCCGAGAGGTCTGAACCAAGATTGGGTATCACTATGATGTCCGGTTCCGGATTAACCTGGTCAAGCGAGTCCCTGGATAATCCCACCAGCAGATCGTTTATCTCATATCCGTTCTCTGTCAATTTATCCTTGAAGGCTGAATACTCTTTATCTGTTGTGTAGTCTCCTGTTGTCTTAGCCTGGTAAAAATAAATGTTGACTGCGGCAGCGTTTCCTGCGAGGAAAAACAATAATACCAGCGTAACGGATGTGAAAGAAATGATTTTTCTCATTTTAAGCCTCTTGGTTTAATAGCATATTTTTTGTTGATGTTACATAATTAAAGCAGACACATTTAAATAGAAATGCCCGGGCGATTATCTACTCCTGCATGTTCCCGAGGGATATCCCGATATTTTCCCCTATCTCTAATATCCCGATGCGTCCCTCGGAAATGCGCCCGATGTTTGCGACAACTGTTTTTCCTATCAGGTCTTTCGCTCCGCCCGCTTCGTGGATGTGCGAGCAGACGGAAAGAACCGGCTGGTATTCTTCAATGATCCTTTTTATTGCGCTGCTTCCCGCGTGCATGTCGTTTCCGGTCTTGTCGCATTTGGTGTCCATAGGCGGGCAGTGGACCGCAAGGATCGTTTTTCCTGTATTTTCAGGCATGAGTTTCTTCAGCCTTTCATAGATATCGACTTCCGAGTACTCGGACGGCGTGCCGAAAGGCGTTATGTTGGACCCGCCGAAGCCGACTATTTTCACGCCCTCTATTCCCAAGACTTTTTCGTGTAGGTTCACTCCATACTCCTCGAAGAGTTCCGAAGAATTTTGCGGGTCGCAGTTCCCGGGTATGGCCATTACGTTATAACTTTTTAATTCCTCTAGGACGATGCGTATCTGTTCCATGCTCGTGACTATGTTGTGAAATACTCCGTGTCCCGGAAAATCCCCTAATATCAGGATATCTTTTATCCCGTTTTTTTCGGCATATTTTCCCGCCTTTTTTACGTCTTCCAAGTCTCCGTGTATGTCAGCTATGCACAGGATTTTCATGCTAGTATACTATTCTCTCACCTCTTTTAATATAGTCTGCCAGCATGACCGCCGCAAGAAAGAACAAGCCCAGCATGTTTATACTATAGATGTAATCCATTGCTGCGATCCCGTATGTACTCCATGAGAGAGGGTACAAAAGGAGATAGTGTTCTATTCCGTAGAACGGGTAGATACTCGCATCCAGCGTAAAGTGTGCGGCAGCGCCCAGGCACAAAAGTAAAAGATTTCTTCCATATTCATCCTTCGGTAGGAGCGATGCGAAAAATAACGCAAGAAGCAGGGAGCCGAATAACGAATGGACCGGCACTATCAACATATTGGCCGCGGACAATCCCAATAGAGGCGTCGCCAATAAATAAAGAAAAATCTTTATATCCGGGAGGATGGCTCCAAAGAGCAGCATGCTCTTTTTTTTCACCCTGAATACGTATGCAAGGAAAATCCCGAGAAATATGTGTGCAAGGAGGCTTGGCATCTATGGCGCCTCCTCTATGAATGGGAATTTCTTTTTTACCTTCCACTCCTTCAGGGAAAAATATATGAAAAAGAAGAATCCTGTGAGATTAAAGAACGACTCCATGTACCCGGGGATCGGCGAGACCCTTATCTGGTCTGCTTCGAGTACGCCGTTCCTGACCGTCCCGTGGACGTTTACTCCGCTCTGGCCGTCCTCAAGGGATGAATCATTCGTCCGTACCGCAATCCCGGAAGACAGTCCCCTGGCGACTGTGTTTAGGTAGAATGCCGTGCCGTTCCCGGTTTCGTCCGAAACAGTGCCGTCTATGTATATCTCTTTTCCTTCGAAGTCCTTTACGTGGTCTGCGACGTATTGGGTCGCAGGCATATTCCCCCAGTGCAGGGGAACGGCGTAGTAGCTCTGGGCTATGAGCACTGCGAGCAATGCCAGCGAGAAAGCCCCTAGTATCCTGCGCCGGTCGTATTTTGCCATTCCGGTAACTAATTTATTCCCTAATCCTAATTAACTAACGCTAGATGGCTTCCATTACTTTCCTCGGGACCGGCGGCGGAAGATTCGTCGTCCTAAATCAGAGGCGTTACTCCGGGGGACTGTTCCTCGATCTGGAATCGAAGATTTCCCTGGACCCCGGACCCGGGGCGCTCATAAGGGCGCTGCAATTCAAAAAAGACCCGCAGAAACTGGACGGGATCCTTGTCTCGCACCACCACATAGACCACTACAACGACGCCGAGATACTGGTAGAAGCAATGACTCATGGCATGCGGACAAAGAGGGGGGTGCTGGTTCTGAACAAAGGCACCCTGGACTACGTCTCATCCTACCATAAGAGCTTCGTTGAACTGATAGTGGCTGAGCCGGAAAAGAAATTCTCGATTGGGGAACTGGAAATAGAATGCCTCCCGACCATGAATCACGAAGACGCCGTGGGATTCCGCTTCAACTCAAAACACGGGACGATAATATGTTCCTCGGATACGGCGTACTCAAAAGACCTCGCAGGAAACTACAAAGGCGCAAAAGTGCTCATACTCAACACCATTGTCCCGGCATCAAAGGAAATAGAAACGCACCTGAACACGCGCGGGGCCGCATCGATAATAAAAGAGGCCAAACCCGAGGTTGCGATAACTCAGCATTTCGGGATGACGATGCTGAATTGCGATCCTGCCAAAGAGGCAAAGATGATAGAGGACGAGACCGGCGTAAGGACGATCGCAGCCAGGGACGGGATGGAGCTGGACCTTGATTCCCTCGTCGAGTCCATGCCCGCGAAAGTTTCGCAGTCCAGGCTCGGCAGCTATTAATCATCCTGTAATCGAATGTTTTTTCTGAAAGTGGAACTAAAAGGTATCAAAAGGGTCGAACTCGACAACGGCCTCGTACTCCTTTTGGAGAAGACGCCCAACACAAAGAAAGCGGCATTGCTCGCAGGCGTGCGCGTAGGCTCTGTAGACGAAAGCAAAAAAGTGAACGGGGGAAGCCATTTCAACGAGCACCTGCTGTTCAAGAGCAATAAATACAGGAACGCGAGGAGCATCGCCGAAGACCTGGAATACTCCGGGACGGTGATAAACGCTTACACCACCTGGAAATACACCGCCTTTACCGCAAAATCCCCGTCCGAGCACCTGAACACGGCGGTCGAAGTGATATACGAGGCTGCGACGAACTACTCCTATAAAGAAGAGGAATTCGCGACAGAACGCCAGGTCATACTCACCGAGATAGAGAACTTCATCAACTCGCCGGACCGCTATTCCCTGACCGGATTGTTCATACCGAAACTATTCGAGGGAACGCCCCTTGAAAAGAAGATAGAAGGGACCGTCGACACCATGGGCTCTGTCGCAAAAGAAGACCTGGAAGAATTCAAGCAAAAATACTACGCCCCGAACAACACGGTGATAACGGCTGTCGGAAAATACGATGAAAAAGACCTGACAGCCAAAGTAAAAGACCTGTTCGGATCGCTCGAAGAAAAGAAACTGCCATCAAGGGACCCCGCAGCGGACCTCACGAACCGGAAACGCAAAACGATCGAAGAAAGAAAAGACATCTCGCAAGTCTATCTGTGCATGGGATACAAGGTCCCGGGATACGACTGCAAAGATACGTACGTCCTGGAGATGCTCTCAAGCCTCCTCTCGGAAGGCCTGTCGTCCCGGCTGTACCAGGAACTCCGGGACAAAAGAGGCATAGGATACGGCGTGGGAAGCTTCTACTACCCGCTTGATACCGAGGGGATGTTCCTCACCCACGTAGAAGGATTCGATCCGAAGCGCCTGGATGAAGCGCAGGAAGCGATCCTCGGCATATACGACGACCTGAAAAAGAATCTCGTATCAGACCGGGAATTCAACGGGACAAAGACCCTGATGCTCTCAAAATACGACGACTCGCTGGAGCGGATAACCGACAGGGCGGCGATGCTGCTGGAGACCGAGATATACAAGATACCCTACGACTTCCGGGAAAAAGAAAAACACATACTGAAGATAACAAAGGAAGAGATAAGAGAGGCGGCAAAGACGTATCTGACAGACGACTACGCGCTGACCCTGCTTTCCCCTGAGGCCAAATAATCTCTTTTTACGGCGTCTTGTCCGTGCACTCGTTGCAGCAACTGCCCGGGCAGTCGAGTATCGCCAGACCCGGCTGTTCTCTTGGCGTGCCGCATTCCTGGCTCGCAGTGCAGCATATTGCGCCGGTGTACACCCAGTTGCATTTCCTCGGAGCGCATGTCTTCGGATCGAATCCCTCCCTGGCATCTCCTTCGTAACAGATAGTGTCCGAATCGCAGATAAGATTCTGATTGCGGTCTATCTCCTCTTTCGAGTCGCATGAGCCGAACAGCGGAAGCTTCTTTTTGCATCTGCCCCGCTCGAATATGTCGATTGCGCCCCCGCTGCAATACAGTCCCTCATTGCATTCGCTGGAGTGCAGGCAGGCTGAGCCTTCTTCTCCCGGGTTGACGATCGTCCCGGCTTTCACGCAGCAGCAGACAGGCCCCTCCCCGGGGCAGTCGAATCCGCTGTATGCCTCTATTCCCGTTCTGCTGCATTCCCCCCTGCAGGATCCTCCCGTATATTTGGGGGCTCTTGTTCCGTCCAACTGGTCCTTGCACGCTTCATCGCAGGAGGAATATCCGCCCAATCCGGAGGACGTGCAGCAGCATTTGGTCTTGCCTGTCACGGCGCATGTAAAATACGAAAGAAGATTATCGGGAGAGACGCAGTCGCTTGCGCATTTTCCGACGGCGTATCCTGCATCGATGCACGCCCTGGAGCATTGTTCCTCCGTTCCGCTCTGCCCGGGGGTGGGTGATACGCTTGGGGTAGGCGAACCGCTTGGAGTAGGAGATACGGCCGGGGTAGGCGATGGCTCTGGAGTGGGTTTTTCAACGGGATCGTCATCCGACACTATTATGTCCCCGCCGGTATAAGTGTATATAAAAGGGCACCCGGGGCATGGTACATTGTTCCCGCTTCCGTCGGGTATCCCGATGTCCCCTCCCGAGAAGAACATATTGACCAATGGGCAGGCCATCGCTATCACGAGCAGGCCTATAAGAGCATAAGTCAGATGTTTCCTGGAATTCAATCTCTCTGCGCCATCATCCGATGACATGTATTTGAGCCCGGTCAGGATGATAAAGAGCGCCGCTAACGCAGACGCCAGGTAAAGCACTATGCAGTACAAAAGGATCACGACTTCGTAAACGCCTGTTTTTACGTCGTCGATAAACTCTGACAGCTCGCTTTCAGCTCCCGGCGCAGTGATGCACGTGCCCCTTTCATATAAGCACCCCCCCGGAATATTGACCTGGCATGGGTTTTCAAGGCATGCATCAGACGGATACGTCGCGCATTTGTCGATTATCCATTCGCCCGTAGTGCAGGAATGACAACTGTTTACGCCGCCGGAGCTTGTGAACCAGCATCCGCCTTCCAGGTTGCTGCACGTGTTTTCGCAGGTTGGCTTGTCGCAGCCTAAGACCCCTCTTTTGTTGACGCAGCAGAGCGTGCAGTCTGCGGATGCAGGAATACTTAAAAGGATCAATAAAAGCAGGCCAATGGATGCCTTTTGATTAAACGTAGTCCTGTTGCGCATTTTTAGCAAATATCTTTCATCCTGATCGAATGCATCCTACGCTGAGGGTCGATGCGCTTAAGGCTTCTTGCATAACCCGTTCGTGCACTTCAGCCCGTCCTTGCACATCTCGTCTGCGGTTCCGCCGATTATCTGGCCTGTTTTGCAAACGCTATCCTCTGACAGCCTTGTTTTGCATACCCCGTTCCCGTCGCAGTACTTGCCGGAATAATGCCTGCTGCAGTCGTCCGGACCGATGCAATTACCCGCCGAGACGCATCTTCCGTCGACGCACCATTTGCTCTTGCACATGACGTCCGGGTTCGTGTCTCCAAGCATCATGGAAGCGGCGCAGTCATCCTCCTCCGCTAATTTTGTCTTGCAGTATGAGTCCGCTCCGCAGTATTGCCCGCTGGCGCATCCTGAAGCTTTCGAGCATTTGGGGTTCTTAATACATTTGTCCCCGTTGGCATAACCAGAACTGCACAGATCCCCGTTGATCCCCGAAAGGGGCGTCAGATCAGAGGCGCTGATGGAATAGCCGTCCGCTATCTTGGGATAGCAACGATATTC
Source organism: Candidatus Altarchaeia archaeon (assembly GCA_049299895.1). GTDB lineage: Archaea > Altiarchaeota > Altiarchaeia > IMC4 > QMZM01 > CAIYYO01. The sequence continues at coordinate 48,308 of JBAQYF010000023.1, read as the reverse complement.
CCCGGTTGTAGCGGCGCATACTCTACCATCTGGGCATGGTTCGGAAGCAGAGCATGTCTGGAAGCTGTTTGCCTCCTTGATCCTCTCGTCTGTATACCAGCTCCCCCCTGTATCTCCCCCTCCTGAATATCCTCCTTCCCAGCCCCCAAGATCTCCCCCTGCGGTAGATATCTCATTGATATAAGGGCATCCCTTGCATGGGACCAATTTCCCGTTCTCAGGTATCCCGATATTCGTCCCGGCGAACAATATGTTCACCAGGGGGCATGCGAGCGCTATTATCATGAGACCTAGAAGAGCATAGATCATCCGGTTCCTTGATTCCGCCCTGCTGCTCCCATCGTCGGAGGACATGTATTTTATGCCAGTCATGACGGCGAACAAAGCGGCAACCGCCGTCGCCAGATAGAGTACCAGGCAATAAAGGGTGATAACTATCTTGTATACCGCGGTCTTTATCCGGTTGATGATGTCACCGCTTGATCCGGTGCCTTCTGTGGGTGACGGACTAGGGCTGGGAGTAGGGCTTGGGGTGGGGGTGACATAACCCGGGGTCCTGCAGCCTAGATTGGCGTCGCATTGGTTTTCAGCCATTCCCTCAAGGCCTTCCGCGCTAGTGTCCGGGCAGGGATGCTCTCTCCAGCATGAGCAGTAGCCGGCTGCGTCTGTCTGTCCAGGGCAGTTTGCATTCTTTTCATAAGTGATGCCGAAATAGCAGACTCCTCCGCTCCAAGCCTCCCCCAGGCCGGGCGCTGCTGTACATGATCCTCCCGTGCATTTTTCCCCTTTGCAGTCCCTGGCTTTGCAGAACGTTTCGCAGGTAGCGTCAGAAGGGATCACCTGCGAGTTCATGCACCCTTTTGCGTCGCATTCGCTCCTGCAGTTCGTTGCGCATTCTGTTTTATTGTAGCAGTTGCAGTATATCCTGACGCTCATCCCTTCGCATGTTCCGCAGACGTTCTTTGATCCTTCGTCCAGGTAAAGGCATAAGCCGCCTCCGAAGCCATAGTAGCAGGTTTTCAGGTCTTTCGAACACGCGCTGTCTCTTCCCCCCAAAAACACTGCGTCTGTCAGGTCGTCTTGTATCCCATTACCGTTATTGTAATCAAAACAGTAGCCGCCGGCATAGCCTTTCCCTATACAGTAGCTGTTGCATGCGGGATTTGCGTACGAGCTTGAGACGCACGCCAATAAAACAAGGATAAAAAAGAGGTTTGTGTTCTTCATTCTGGGTATCAGAGAAATTTGAATGAAATTAGCGGGCATTTTTTTGTCTTCTACATATTGTCGTCTTCCAAGCTTTTGTCTATGATTATCCTTTAGAACTCTTGGTAAATTATGGTATGAACTGGTTAAAATATGGAGGTATAGCCTGCAAGTATCGGAGTTATGCTTTATTCAAAAACCCGCATCGGTGTTCCGTTTGCACTATCGAATATATCGTCGCTGGCTTATATGTATCCTCCGTATCTAAGCGCTTTTTGCAGCATCGGCGGGATTATGACTGTTGCCAGGAAAGACATTGAAGCGATCACTGCGTATTCTGACGCCGTGAGTATTGGTTCTCCTGCGGATGTCATCGTTGTGAGGCCGTAGAATCCTAATATCAGGGCGACTTCGCCTCTGGGCACGGGGTTATACCTGTCAAATACATAATTATAACAAAAATGAAAGGTCCCTTCTATGACCTGCACTTGCTAGCGGGTCACTCGGAACAGACGCGTCAAATGCTCCAAAGCTTGGGCTGGGATGGAGCATGCATTGTACAGAACTCCTCGCCGGGAGACATTGGTCCAAATACTCCCCATGAAAAATCGGTTGATCAGTCGCTTCAATTGATGAAGGGTGCAATTTTATCCCCTAAAACTCCAGACTCTGTCCAGAAGATGGCCCGTTCCGCTCTTGAATCGGGCGCGGATATGATACTTGTCGCCGGCGGAGACGAAGAGATAAACCGCGCGGCATCCGAGTGCTGGGAGGTCGACGTTCTCTGCCATCCGGAGCGCGTATCTGGGAAGGATCCCCTGGACCAGAAATCATCCGGCATAGACGACGTCATGGCCCGTTTCATGGCGGAACGCGGAATTGCAATAGAGATATGCCTCTCGGAGCTGTTGTCCTGCTACGGTGTCGTGAGGGCGCAGGTCATGGGGCGCATGAGGCAGAACATCAAACTTGCGAGAAAATATAAGACCCCGATAATCATAACCAGCGGCGCAAGGGATATATATGGCATGCGCGCGCCTCAGGACTTATATTCTCTTGGGATAACTCTCGGTATGGATGCGGGTATGGCAAAGAAGGCAGTCTCCGATTACCCTGTTATGCTCATAAAAAAATCAGTCGACAGGCGCAGTTCCGACGTCCTACTCGCAGGACTGGAAGTGGTATCATGGGGGACATCAAAAGGAAAACAGAATAAAAAGATGTTCGGATGGTACTGATTTTCTTGTATTTATATACTTCCTCGTGCATATTGTTAAACGAAATGTGCTGTGAAGACTGCCCCCAATATGCGTCTTGCGACGAGAGAAGCGACTGCTGCAAGAAGTGCAGGTACTACGACGACGGCAACTGCAACTATAGCGAAACGGACGAATAAAAAAATCCCCCTATTATTTTAATCCAAGAACATCGCTCATGCCGTAGAATCCCTTCTTTCCATGAACGTATTTAGCCGCAGTGACTGCCCCTTTCGTGAGCGTGCCCCGCGAATGCGCTACGTGAGTTATCTCCACTCGTTCCCCGAGGGTTCCGAACAGGACCGTATGCTCCCCGACGATGTCCCCTGCTCTTATCGCGTGTATCCCTATCTCGTTCTTCTTTCTTTCGCAGAGACCTTTTCTCCCGTACACTGCGTCGGTTTCCAGGCTTCTCTTGAGCGCGTCCTCTATCACCTGCGCAGTCTTCAGCGCAGTCCCTGAGGGCGCATCTTTCTTGAACCGATGATGTTTTTCAACGATCTCTATGTCGTAATCCGGGAGCAATTCTGCGGCTTTTTCAACTATCTTCCAAAAGACGTTCACCCCGATGCTCATATTCGGCGAAAGGACCACGCCTGTATTGTTTTTCCGGGCGGCATCCCTGATCTGCGCGACCTCCTTTTCCGACAGCCCGGTCGTCCCTATGACCATGTTGATGCCTTTTTCCGTGATGATGCCAGAATTTTTGACGCACGCAGAGGGGCTGGTGAAATCTATTGCCACGTCCGGTTTGGCTTTATCAAGGGTTTTCCCCAGGTCTGAAGAACTGGAAACCAATACATTCAAAGGCTCTCCGCTGGCGGCAACGCCCGCGTCTTTTCCGATCAGCGGGCTGTCGGGCGAATCGACTACTGCGACGACTGGCAGCTTTTCCTTCAGGCACTCCGCGAGTATCCCCATTCCCATCCGGCCGAAACCGATTATTGCGATTTTTATCATCGTGTTTAAATAATTAAACATGGCGGATATATTAATCATAGCGGGCAGCAAGTCTGATAAGGAAGTGGTCGACAAGGCAGAAACAGTCCTGAAAGAGGCCAGGATAGGCTATGCGATAGAGTGCTGTTCCTTTCACAGGGAGCCTGAACGCCTGCAGGAACTCGTCAAAAAATCCCAGGCAAAGGTCTACATATGCATAGCGGGCCTGTCCGCAGCGCTCCCCGGAGCCGTTGCGGCGATGACGGACAAACCGGTGATAGGCGTACCTGTTTCCTCGAAACTGGGCGGCCTGGACGCGCTGTTATCCATCGCCCAGATGCCTCAAGGAGTACCGGTCGCCTGCGTGGGAATAGACAACGGAGCGAACGCCGCACACCTGGCCCTGCGCATCCTTAAACTAAAGAAGTAACGGATGGACTACTCAAGCATACTCCTGAATAACCTGGACAAGGCAGCGCCCATAATACTTGTCCTCCTGGGATATTTTCTCAAAAGGACCGGCGCGGTGAAAAAGGAGGCCGCAGACCACCTGATAAACCTGGTATTCTATGTCTTTCTTCCTGCGAGCATCTTTCATTCGCTCCTTATATTGCAGATAACAAACGAGTTGCTATTGCTGCCGCTCGCAGGCTTTGTCATCTCTCTTTCCTGTTACCTCCTGGGCTACGCGATGGCCGGGTTCCTGGGCATGAACCGGAAGACGACGGGAACGTTTCTCATAGCCTGCGGCTCGACGAACCAGGGCCTCTTCTCTTATCCGTTCTTCCTCATGTACCTGGGGACGCAGGGACTGTCATACGTCGCATTCTACGATATGGGACAGATAATCCTGATATTCACCCTAGCATATTATTTTGCCATAAAATACGGCGAACGGGAAGCGGGCATCTCCCATATCGTGCGGAAGATGTTATCCTCCCCCGTTCTCTGGGCGTTCGCATTCGCACTCGGCATAAACGTTTCAGGACTGACACAGGCGGTCGCGCCTATAGAACCCGTGATCACCATGCTGCATAACTCGACCATACCCCTTGTGATGATAGCTCTCGGGATATTCGTCGAGCCCAGGATACGGCATGCAAAAGCGATGGCTGCAGCAATATTCGTGAGGTTCGGCTACGCCCTTGCGGCAGCGTATATCGTCGTATTGGCATTCAACCTCCAGGGGCCCGAGAGGCTTACGGCGCTCGCAGCATCGACTGTGCCTCCAGCTATGTTCACCCTGGTATATTCCGTAGAAGAAGGACTGGACGTGGAATACGCATCAGCATTGTTATCAGTATGCGTGGCAATCGGCCTTGTATATACGCCGCTTTTATTCAGTCTCCTGTTATAAACTCATTTGTCCGCCAAGCGCAGTTCCTCTATGATCAGTTCGCCCCTGACTCCGTCCCATGTTTTGCGCGATCTGACGATGTCCAGCCTTTTCCTGAATACGGGGCCGTCGACGACGAATGTCTCGTATTCCCCGCCTTCGCCCCCTATGTCTATCCTGTGCTTTTTCCTGATGTCCTTCAGCTCTTCCAGGGTGCGCAGGTCCAGCTTCCTCCCAAGGAACGTAAAATCAAGGCCTCCTGCGGCGACTCCGACCATGCGGATATCGAATCCCGCACTTATCGCATCCTTTATGAGTATCTCATGTTCTCTCTGCCAGTAAGGCGTATACGTTTCCAGGTCCAGTTCCTTGCAGATATCGGCGACGATATTATACTGGTAATTCGAGCCTATCGCTCCGGCGGCAACCCCATCTATTCCGTACTCCTCCTTTATGTCCCGTAGGGCATCTTTGAGGTCGACGTTTTCCTGCGGGGGCTTTCCGACCGTCTCTTTCATGTCGATAGGTATACCCATTGCTTTCGCCGAATACTCCGTCAGCCTGATATTGGGCACGTGATACATGTAGCTGTCGTCGCTTTTCGGTATCATCGAAAGAAGCACCGTTATCTCGTGCTCTTCCATTCCCCTGTAGAGCGCCATCATGGAATCTTTTCCTCCCGAGAACAGGACGCAGAGTTTCATTACACCCCTTAATATGGCTTTTTAAGAAAAATAAACAATAATTCTCCATGGCAAAAGCCCAAAAGAAGGAGATGGATGAGAAGACGGCCAAGGGATCATGCATATGCCCGTCATGTCCCTCGTATGCGGACTGCGGGGAAAAAGCGTTCTGTTTTCCCTCGGTAGGCAAAAGCAAGTGTATAAAGAAGGAGCAGGGCTGCATATGCCCCGCATGCCCGGTACAGCAGAGCATGGATTATACCAAGGTATTGTACTGCACCAGGGGAAGCGTAAAAGAACAGGCAACTAAAAAATGAAACTATGGAAATGCACAGTCTGCGGATTCATGCTTAAAGGGGATGCGCCCCCGGTTGAATGCCCGCAGTGCAGTTCCAACTGGGAGAATTTTACCGAGAACAAAGAGCTAGAGCGGCTCAGATACGACGGGAAAAAATTCGACGTCCTATTGATAAACGGAAGCACCCACAAGGCGCACAACACTTCGGTTCTTGCAGACATCGCGGAAGAAGTCCTGATAAAGAAAAAGGCGTCATACCGCCGCTTCAACTTAAACGAGCTCGAAATACAGCACTGCTGGTGCTGCTATTCCATGCGCGACTCGGCGTGCACCTATCCCTGCCGAAACCAGCTGGATGATGTGCCGGCGCTCCATGAGATGCTGCTGGACTGCAAGGGAGTTATCATATGCTCTCCGATCAACTGGAACAGCATGTCTGCACGCCTGAAAGACTTCCTCGACCGGCTGACCTGCATACAGAACGTCTGCCTCCTGGGGAAACCCAGTCTCACGATGGGAAAAACGCTCGGGATACTCGTAAACGGCCACGAAGACGGCGCATTAAAGACTGCGTTGGACATCTACGTCTATTTCCAGCAGATGGGATACGTCATGGCGCCTTACGGTTTCGGATACAGGACCCATGGCGCGGCGAGCAGGGCGGAAGACGACATTGATTTCTTCAAAAAAGACAAAAAGCTCAGGGGCGAAATAGAAGGCGTCGTCAATAATGTGGTTGCGACCATGGCACTCGACCTGGAAAAGAAGCTCTCTGGAAAGATAAAGTGCGTGTCCGAGTAGAACATATACGGAATGCTTTTTTCACATCACCTTATTCATGACGAATTCTGCGACAAGGTAGCATATATAGAAAAACAGGAGGTATACTCCCTCTTTTTTTGTCAGCGTCTTTTCCGAAGAGATGAATACTACCGCAAGCAGGCCTGCAAGGAACATGGCGAATCCCGTCAGATAGATAAGCGCAGGCTTAAAATAGAATGGATTTATGATGGCGACTACTCCCAGGACGATCGTCGCGTCGGTTATGACCGTTCCCAGGATGTCTCCGAGCGCGAGGGAGTCGTGTTTGTTCTTTACGGCCTTTACCGAGAATATCAGTTCCGGAAGGCACGTCCCGATGGAGATTATCGTCAGGCCCACTAGCGCTGCAGGCATCCTGAGGTCGTATGCAAAGTCCGTGCCGTATTTCACCGTAAATTCGGCGCTTATCATGAGCGCGGCCATGGACAAAGCCAGGAAGAACATGTTTTTTACGGCGGGAAAATTACGCAGGTTGTTCCATTTCTTCCGAAACATCCTGCTTTCAATGGATAACGAAAAGAAGAAGAAAACGCCTCCAAGGACCAGGAGCAATCCGTCCATCCTTGAAAAGAAGCCGTCCCATCCGAGGATTATCGGGAAGAGCAGTAAGACGAGGTAAAGGAAATCCTTCTTCAGTATCTCGCTCTTTACGTGCACACCTTTTTGGGACATCAGGGCGACGATGCCGAAGACCAACGTTAAGTCGGCGATGTTCGAACCGAGCAGCGTCCCAAGACCGAGTTCAGGGACTCCGTTGATTGCCGAAAAGATGGAGATACTCGCCTCAGGGAAAGTGGAAATGAGCGCGACTATGAAAAAACTGACAGTGAATTCGGACAGATGCAGCATCTTTGCAAGCTGCGTTGCGTATCTTGTGCAATACTCGGCGCTTCTGACGACGACGAACAATGACGCGAAGAACAGAAGCGCATTGAACAAGACCATTTTTCAGTACCTGCTTAGTAGACGCAGAAGGCTGCTTAATGTTATGATGCCGGATACCTTGCCGTCCGCTTTAACGACCACGATGTTCTGATCGGCGCCCATGTACGCCTTTTTGAGGATCGCATTGATCGGCGTGTTTTCGGGCGCGACGTTCTTATGCCTTCTTGCAAGGTCGCCTGCTCTCAAACCTGCAAGCTCTTTGTTGTACGCCCTGTCGAGGATCCGCGTTATCGGCTCGTTCAAGGCAGTATGTGCCATTATCCTGACCAAGTCTATGTCTGCTATCTCGCCCAGGAACCTTCCGTCCCTGTCGACCACTACGCAGACGTTTATGTCTTCTCTTTTCAGCTTGGAAAGGACTTTTGCGACCGGATCGTCCTCATAGAATATCAGCGGCTTAATCATCGCGTCTTTTGCGTAAAGCCTCGGAATGTCCGACACGTATCCCATCCCGGTTGCCTGCTCCGCGAGCATCTTTTTGAGTGTGTCTCTGGCCATTTGCTTGTTATGTATTTATCTTTTCCACTTTATGCAATAAATAGTTTATCCAAGAATAGACTCCTAATTCTGCGCTGTAGTCCAGGTATGTCTCTTGAGGAGATTGATCAATACCGGGCTTGCTACCGCGGTTATGAGAACTATTGCCGTTGCAATGGCTAGATACTCCTGACCGACAGCTGAGGCTAGAACGGATGTCTGCGCCATTATAAGGAGCACTTCCCCCCTGGGGCCGGTGACGATCCCCAGGTTGAGTGCTTCGCCGGGAGGCGTTCCCATTTTTCTGAGGGCGATTGCTGCGGCCGCAGCTTTAGTCGACAATGCGACTACCGAGTAGAGAACGGCTACCCCGATGATCGGCGGAATAAGCTTTGGGTCCAGCATTAAGCCTATAGACACGAAGAACACTGCGCCGAATAGATTCATAAGCGGCTTCAACGCATCCAGGATGTTTCTGTGGCTGAGGGACGCCGTCAGGATGGTCCCTGCGAGGAATGCGCCTATAAGAGGCGAGATACTCATTGACACGACGGCGTAAGACAAAAAGAGGCAGAATGCGACTGCGAGTGTCAGAGAGGAATCCTTCATCTGCTTTTCCGCGTGAGAAAGAACTATGGGAATGACTTTTACTCCGATGAAAAATATCGCAATGACCGCCGCCAAAACAGACAAAGCCATCAGCGATATTCCCAATACCGACGGGTTTTGCGTTCCTATCTCCGACGTGTAGACGGTGAGCGCGAGGAAGCCGAACAGATCGTCGATGACGAGCGCCGCCTGCAGTACCTTTGCGTTCTTGTATCTTGAAAGGCCCATTTCATCAATCATCCTCAGGCCGATGGGCGTACTAGTTGATATGAAAAACATCCCTATTAATATGGTTTCAAGCCGCGGCAGACCCAAAGCGGTTCCAAGCATAAGCCCCGCAAGGAAAGTAGCAGTGCACGCGACCGCCGCAAGCAGGAATGCCTTCCTGCCTATCTTCTCCAGAAAACGGTGATCGAACTCAAGGCCTATCGTGAACATGATAAGCAACGCCCCTATCTGCCCGATGAAAACGATCTCTTCATTCGCATTGACTGTATAACCGGGAGTAAAGGGGCTTAATGCCACTCCCGCAAGTATTATGCCAACAGCCGCAGGCAGTTTCAATTTCGAGAACAGCGTTCCGCCCAGTAGCCCGGCGACAAGGATCATGCCTATATCCAGGAAGATGCGCTGCTGGTCCATGATGCTTATATGATATTAGTTTTTCACGGGTATATTATCCTGATGGTCCGGGCGGCATCGTCGTCTAAACTATTGCCCTGTCCTTGAGAAGACGCTTGCTGGAAAGATCAAGTGCTTATCCGGATGAGCAAAAAGGCTGAAGAGTTATCCCTGAAAGCTTTTTGATTTAATTAGTCTTAGAAGAATGTTTTAATACAATGCCCCAAAGATAAGGCTTAACCAAAAATGAAGATAAACTCCGTTAAATTATCGTATTATAACCAGTTCATCAATGAACGAATCGACTTAGGCAATAACCTCAACATGATAATCGGCGAGGCAGGAACCGGAAAAACGATCCTGTTCAATGCGTTGCAGGAATCTATCGACAGCAACATAAAAGGCGTGGAAATTTTGGCGGAGAACATTGCCCCGGTCGAAACAAAAAGCCTGATGTTCATAAATTCCGCAATAGAGGCCGACTTAACGCCTTACGAAGAATATGCCAGGAAAAACGGCATACCCGAAGAAAAACTGGGCGCAAACGTTGCAAAGATCTATAAAGACCTGTCCGGGAATGCTCTCAACGGAAAAGACCCCCTCAGGAAGCTATCAACCGGCGAGCGTTTACTGGTCACTTACTCATATGTATTCGCCATAAGAAAGATCCTCTCGCTGGACATCCCACTGATCGTATACGGACCGATAACCCCTCTCGACAAGGAAAAAACGCAGGTCCTTTTCAAATACCTGACCAGATCCAAAGAACAGATAATTCTGTTCATGCTCCCAAGCGACGGAGAAAGGATCAACATGCCCGGCAAAGACAGAAAACCGAAAAACTTCCTCCTGGAGTACGACGACAAAAAGAAAACAACCCGGATAATAGAGAAGAGATAAGCGGAGTGACGGAGATTATTTTAATGTTAGACTTCCATCTCTTCTTTTATCTAAAATTTGAAGTGAAATATTAACGAAAGAAAATATTTCGTTTGAGTTAGTACTTTTTATCTGCTGAAAAAAAATATATTTTAAGAATGAACTCTCTAAAGCCCATAAATACTCAAATTTTGGATAATATTTCGAGTTTTATTCTTGTAATTACTATATATCTAAACAAAATATATAATATATCATGTATTTATTTGAGCAGTATTTAAAATATCTACTATTCCATAGCTTTGTTTAACTGAAAATGCCAATCAATTCCCTCATTTTGGATGAATTTAGAGATTCTAATATTTCTGAGATTGGGAATGATATCTCACATATTATGTCTCTTAATACTGCTTTTAAAATTTTGTTGATATGTGAAACCGAAGAAAATTGTACCTATAATTCTTTACCCTCAGAACTAAAAAGCTCTGTTGATTCTGGTTTAAGGTCTGGAATAATTGAAATTGAAAAAATCAGGGGGTATGTAAAGAAACGTTTGGATGGAGATACGACAATTAAAGAAAAAGCCTATTTGTATGATGTTCTTATAGTATTCTGTTATCTTAATGGAAATGAATTAATCGCTAATAGCGTATTGAAAAATAATTTAGATGCGTCGGACATTAAAAGATTAGAAGAGGCTATTAAAAAGCTGGAAAATCTAAAAATGCATCTCGAAAAAATAAAAAGTAAAAAGAGCATTAAGAACGCAGAGCTGGATAATTTAAGAATGAATAGAACTGTAGATGAGATAGGCAGAACTAGTAACAATCTTTTTAAAAATTGGATCTTCGGAGTAAATTCCCTTGACCAGCAATATGAATACTAATAAAAGTGGCATCTCCTCCAGGTTTAAAACGTCAATATTCGTCCCTTGAGAAACAAGTTAATCATCTTGAAAGTTGTATCAAGTCATTTAAGGAACACGGCGGTTGTTGCCCGGAAATCTCCAACAGCTATATATCCCTTCTAAGCGGCGTAGGCGAAATTAAACAGGATTTAAAAACGTTTAGAAGTGAAATACTGATTCTCGAAAAAACTGGAGGATGCGATGACACTTCTGCACTTCAGGCAGCAATAGCTTGTTCGACTAAACTTCAAAACGCATGTAACATTCTTAGCTTTATACATTGCCATGTTGGTATTTGCAAAAACGATAAATTACATAGAAGAGCAATTCATTGTATTCAGCGTTTTCAAAATGAATGTGCTTATATCCTGGATAATATGAGTTGTCACAAAGTGAATCCAACTTTCGTAGTCCCTTATGGAAGTGTTCCTCATGCATTCAACTTTGCTCAGAACGTAACAGTAACTGCTATTCCATCCATTGACTTGTATTCTCCATTATCTTGGGCTACGATGGCACATGAATTAATACATTCAGCATTGAAAAGACCCAATATAGAAAATGAATTTAAATGTGATTTTTGGGCTACAGCAATCACCGGTCCTGCATATCCTATCTCTTTTGTACTATCCTATAGTTCGATTACTGGCAAAACACGCTTAAGAAATAATAGAAATACTACGCATCCTAATTTTGAGGATCGAATAAAATTATGTACCACTGTTTTACAAGAATTTTTAGGTTATACCACTGAATTCATTCAAGAATTCTTATTAGATCCATGTAACGATCTTTATCTTTTTGATTCAGACAAAACAATAGATAGTTTGGAATATGATCCAGCATCCTCAAAAGGTGTAGCTGCGATCTTGGATGGTTACGGCGAGATGGATTCAAAAAAGAAAATTAATGAATGGGGATTTACTTGGAAGGATTTTAAAGACCGAGACAAGGTAAGTGGGATTGGAAGTAGATTACTGAAAGGAAAACAAATAACCGGGAAAAATCCGGTGGAATTAATTAATGGAATTGCATATGAGACTGTAAGGAATGAAAACTTTGACGGTCAAAGTAAAGATTTTTTAGCGACTGTTATGAATTCCATTGAAAATTCAAGAAGTTTATCTGAAACACACCCATCTTGCTAAGATTATAACGCTTTTGGTTGTAACAAAATTTTACTAAACTACAAAACATTCCTTATGTATATTAAATTCCCCTAATCCCAATAAAAACGATTACTTTCCAAGGTGGTTATCATCCTAGACAAAACCTACGATTTCCGGAAGCTGGAAGAGAAGTGGATAAAGAAGTGGAATGAATCAGGCGTGAACAAATTCGATGCTGCGAAGCAGCAAAAGGTCTACTCCTTCGATACCCCGCCGCCTTTCACGTCCGGGACACTGCACATGGGCCACATCTATAACCATACGTGGATCGACATCATAGCAAGATACAAGCGTATGACCGGTTACAACGTATACCTGCCTCAGGGCTTCGACTGTCATGGCCTCCCGACGGAGCAGCGCGTAGAAAAGGAATTTAAGATACGAAGGGACAACCGCGAAGAATTCCTGGCAAAGTGCAAGGAATGGACGGACACCGCTATCGCCCGGATGAAGACCCAGTTCAATTCCATCGGCTATTCGACCGACTGGGATTACACTTATAGGACCATGGACGACTCATACAAGGCGATGGTCCAGAAGACGCTCCTGATTTTCCACGAAAAGAACCTGCTCTACAGGGAGAAGCACCCGATCCTGTGGTGCCCGAAATGCGGGACAGCCCTTGCCAAGGCAGAGATCGGATATGTGGAAAAAGAAGGTAGATTGTATCATATCGACCTGGAGAGCGATGGCCACAAACTGGCTATTGCGACGACAAGGCCCGAGATGATGTCCGCGTGCGTGGCGGTTCTCGTGAATCCCACGGATGCGCGTTATACTAAATTCGTAGGCAAGAAAGCGAAGCTCCCGCTCTACGAAAGAGAGGTGCCGATCATCGCGGACGACGCCGTGGACAAGGAATTTGGAACAGGCGTTGTATACACTTGTACATTCGGAGACGAGCAGGACATGGCCTGGCAGAAAAAATACAAGCTCCCCGTAATAGAAGCGATAGACAAGCGAGGCAAGATGACGCAGGTCGCCGGAAAATACGCCGGCATGAACGCGGAAGAAGCGAGGAAAACCATAGCAGAAGACCTGGAACAAACGGGCGTTATCAGGAAGATAGACGACCTGAAGCACAATGTCCTGTGCCACGTAGAACGAAGCAACTGCAAGGCGCCTATCGAACTATTGCCTATGGAGCAGTGGTTCATCAAAGTAAGAGAATCCATTCCCGACATCGTAGCAAAGGCAAAGGAGATGAACTGGTATCCGGATTATATGCTCCAGAGACTCACGGATTGGACGGAAGCGATGGACTGGGACTGGATAATCTCCCGGCAAAGAGTATTCGGAACGCCCATCCCCTTCTGGGTATGCGAGTGCGGCGCAGTGATGCCGGCGACAAAGGACGAGCTTCCGATAGATCCCCGTGGAACAACCAAAAAATGCCCCAAATGCGGGGGCGTTGCTAGAGGAGAGACCGACGTATGCGACTGCTGGGTCGATTCGTCCGTGTCGCCTCTGCGCGTGACGAAGTGGGACGTAGATTCCGAGTTCCACAAGAAGACATATCCTGCGTCCCTTAGGCCCCAGGGCTACGAGATAATAAGGACTTGGACGTTCTACACGATATACAGAAACCTCATACTCACTGATAAGGCCTGCTTCAAGGACCTGTGCATAAATGGGATGGTCTGCGGGCCGGACGGACGGAAGATGTCTAAATCCCTGGGCAACGTCGTTGCGCCAGAGGAACCAATGAAGAAATACTCCGCCGACTCCATTAGGCAGTGGGCCGCAGGAGGCACGCTGGGAGAAGATTATCCCTTCAGCTTCCAGGAATGCGAGCATTCGCAGAAGTTTATGAATAAGCTTTGGAACATAGCCAAGTTCATGGAGATGCACCTTGCGGACTACGATGGAAAGAAGCCGGAGAAACTTAATCCCGTAGACAGATGGATCCTTTCCCGCCTGCAGGTACTCATAGAGAACAGTACCGTGAGCCTGGACCGCTATACGTTCAACGCACCTATAAGCGACATCCGTTCATTCATCTGGCGAGACCTTGCGGACAACTATCTGGAGATGGTGAAGCACCGCTTATACAAGCCCGAGATATACGGCGTGGACGAGCGGAAGTCGGCGCAGTATACCATGAGCACGATTATTTCGACGATCATCCGCATGATGTATCCCTTCACGCCGTTCATATCAGATGAACTAAGAGAGAACCTCCTGAATGAAGATTGCGCGAAGGCGCCATTGTGGCCGATCGCGGATCCCGAGCTCCTGGACAAGGATGGGGAAGAACTGGGAGAGATCGCAAAAGATATCGTCGCCCAGATACGCAAATACAAGTCGGACAAGGGTGTGTCCCTTGGAAGCGACCTGGAAAGCGTGGAGATAACGTGCGGACCGGAATATATCTGCAAAGTGGAATCTATAAAGCCCGACGTCGAGGGAACGGGGAAGATAAAGAAACTAGAGATTACCTGTTCTGAGGATGTGGAAAAATTCATCCTAAAATTCTCTTGAGATGGTTAGATGTTCTCCTTGAGAGATTCCAGCCTCTCATTTAGAATTAGAAAATAATTAAATCAGATAAAAGAAAAAAAGGCTTTCAGCCGCAGCAGCTCTTGCCCTTTCCTTTCTCGTCTTTCTTGGGCTGGCAGCAGGAGCAGCATCCGCAGTCTTCTTCCTCTTTTTCTTCCATCTTCTTGTCAGCCTTGTTTATCAGCCCTGACAGGAATCCCTTCTTCTTTTTTTCGTTTTCTGCCATTTTAGTATTCTATGGAATATTCATTGGGATTACATCGATAAATCCTTTTTTTTCTCTTACAAAAAGGCTTATTTTTCCTCCTGCAGGCGTTTTACAACGTAATCGGAAAACTGTTTGGTCTCATCCGCAGTCGGCCTCTCGCTGGAGAACCTCGTCCCGGACTCGATAGCAACGATACTGATAATGTCTTTTATCCCTGCTTTTTCCAGTATCTTTTTTGCGCAGCAGAGCTTGCATCCGTCGAGGGCTATTCTCCTGTCCGCCTCATTTGCAGCCTTTATCTTGGAAGGTATTCCCGCGCCTACGCCGGCGAGGCATGCTACGTGTCCTACGTCCCTGTCTTCCAGTTCATGGGACGCTTCGTTCGTCAGTTGGCCGTAGGCAGACACGCCGTTACAGGCGTATAACAATGTCGTCTTGTGTTCATTATCCATTTTTCACCCTGCGTCTTTCGATCACTTTGAACGCCTCGAACCAAAGCACGCTTACAAGGCCTGCTGCAAGGCATATTGCCAGGTCTATTGGGTGCAGGCTTGAAAATGAGAACAGTACCTGGAGGAATGGAACGTATAATACGAGCGCCAGTAACGAGAGGGCGATGGTTATGACATACCATAAAGCAGTGTTCTTCTGGCGTAATGTCTCTACAATAGTCCTGGTCTGCGACCTCATGGTGAGGATCAGGCCAATGTTCGCGAAAATCAGCGTGGTGAACGCGAGCGCCCTTGAGTCCGATTCGGTGTGGTTCCTGTAGAGCGCGAGCCCGAAGCCCCCGGCCACTATGAGGAGTATGCTGAGGCCCTGGAATGCCGCGAGCAGGATAGTCTTTTTGTCGAACAGCGGTTCGCCCCTTCGCCTGGGTTTGCGGGTCATTATGTCTTTTTCCTCTGACTCCGCTTCGAAGACCACCGAGCATACAGGGTCTATTATGAGCTCCAGGAATGCGATGTGCACCGGCCCGAGCAGCATCGGCCATTTCATGAGGACGGGTATCAGGGTCATTCCCGCGATCGGGACGTGGACTGCGATTATGTAAGACATAGCCTTCTTTATGTTGTCGTATATCTTTCTTCCCATCCTCACGGCCCTTACGATCGACGAGAAATCGTCGTCCAGGAGCACGAGGGATGCGGATTCCCTTGCGACTTCCGTTCCGCGTCCTCCCATGGCGATGCCTATGTGCGCGGCTTTCAATGCGGGCGCATCGTTCACCCCGTCTCCTGTCATCACGACTACTTCGCCGTTCTCTTTGAGGGCCTGTACGATGCGTAATTTCTGTTCCGGGACTGCTCTTGCGAATATGTTTGTCCCCTTGATCCTCTGGCTCAGCTCTTTGTCGCTCATTGAGTCAAGTTCCTGGCCGGTTATTATCCCCTCCGACGCAAAGCCTGCCTGTCTTGCTATTTCCCGCGCGGTCCCCGGGTAGTCTCCTGTTATCATGATCACCCTCATCCCCGCAGCGTAGCATTCTGCAACCGAGGCTGCTACGTTCGTCCTGACCGGGTCTTCGAAACCCAGCAGTCCTATGTACTCGAATTTGAAAACGTGGTGGTCTGTCGGCAGCTCTTCCTTTCGGAATACTGCTTTTGCGACTCCAAGGACCCTCAGGCCGGAATCCGACAGGGTAAGTACATTACGCATTATCTCATCCTTTTGTTTCGCATCCAGGTGGCAGAGGTCTATTATCGCTTCAGGAGCGCCCTTTGCCGCGATGACATAATCTTTTTCATCGGGTGAGCGCCATACGTGGGAAAGAGCCAGAAGCTCCCTTGAAAGGGGGTATTCTTTTACCAGGGTCCATTCATCGTGCAGGTGCTCGGTCTCCGAGAGATGCTCTTTGCCCATTTCCCTTATTGCTTTCTCCATCGGGTCGAACGGGTCTTTCTGGCTTGCGAGGACTGAGAACTCCATCAGCTCGTGAAATTCTTCAGGCGCTTTGTTTTTTTCTTTATGGTCGTAGTATGAGCCGCATGCATACAGTTTTTTTACCGTCATGCGGTTCATCGTCAGAGTTCCGGTCTTGTCCACGCACAGGACGGTTGCGGCCCCCAGGTTCTGTATCGCGGGAAGCCTTCTTGTCAGTACGTTTCTTTGGGACATGCGCCAGGCGCCGAGTGCAAGAAAGATTGTCAGGACGACTGGGAATTCTTCGGGGAGGATGGCCATTGCCAGCGCGAGGCCTGAAAGAAATCCTTCTACCCAGTCTCCTCTGGTGAGGCCGTATAACACCACGATAAGAGTGCACAGGATAAGGCCCGCGGACCCGAATATTTTTACCAGATTTTCCGTCTCTTTCTGGAGCTGCGTCTGTTCTACGTTGATGGTCTGGAGCGCCTTCCCTATTTTTCCTACTTCTGTCCTTCCGGCGGTCGCAGTGACCCTTGCTATCCCGTGCCCCTGCACGACGAGCGTGCTTGAATACGCATATGGGAGGTCGTCTCCTCCGGGCCTGCCTGTTTCTTCTCCCGAGACGTACTCTGTTTTCCTTACAGGAACGGATTCCCCTGTCAGGAGGGACTCGTCTATCATGAGATTGCTCGAAGACAGGATAACTGAATCCGCAGGGACCCTGTCCCCCTCGTTCAGCAGGATGATGTCTCCCGTGACCACTTCGCGGCCGGCTATCCTCTTCTGGGCTCCGTCGCGTATCACAAGAGCCCTGGGGCTTGAAAGATCCTTTAGCGCTTCCAGGGCGCGCTCTACTTTACGTTCCTGGTATACTGTTATGCCCATGACGAAAAATACGAAGGCCATGAGCATCATTGCTTCGCCTACGTCGCCTATCAGGAAATAGATGGTCCCGCACGCGAGCAGGAGGAGGAACATCGGCTCCTTTGCCACTTCAAGCGCTATATGCAGGAAGGTGTTCTTTTTTTCGCGTTGTAACTCATTGTAGCCCTCCGTTCTGAGCTTTTCTGCAGCCTGGACGCTAGAAAGTCCGTTAAATGTTTTTTCAGGTTCTAAGATATCTTTCATCTGATGTTTATTATAGAAATATATCCGGTCAGATATAAATAAAAAGAGAACTGGTCTTATTCGGTTTCGTCGCAGTAAGACATCGCAAAAGCCCCGCAGCTTCCGTCCGTGTTTCCGCTGGGAACGGTTTTTACGCATGACAACTGGTGGCATAGGCCCTCGGCTCCTACTTTGTTCCCCGGCGCGCATTTTAGCCCGGTTTCGATAATGCACGGGGGCTCCATGTCGTATCCGCACTTGAAGCTTGTCGTGGTTGTGGAAGAGGTTGTCGTGGACGTCGATGTGGTCGCCTCGGTGGTTGTGGTCTCAGGCGGCTCAGTAGTCGTAGGCTCGGTTGTGTCCGGGAATGATGTGGTCGATGCCTCGGTTGTCGTAGTCGCTTCGTTTACCACCGGTTCTGCCGTAAATCCCTGCATCTGATTCTGGGGCTGGTCCGGCAGATATTGCGGAGAATTGGGTATCTGGAGGTAATAGGCGGCCGAGACTGCCAGGGTCATAGTGATCAGTACGGTGAACAGAAGCAATGTTTCGGTGAGGGGCCTGGAAAACTCATGCTCCCGCACGACCATCGTTTCAACGCCTGAAACCTTGGATACGTCCTTTATCCAGTTTAGAAGCTCACGTTTTTCTGCACACATTAGTAATAAATAGGTAATTACTCTATAAATATATGGAAACGAATCGAACAATATATAATGTACTATGGATCAAAGGATAGAAAAAGTCTTGGTGGTATTTGTGATGTTATTCGGCTTATACACCTTATATCTGTTGGTACGGCCCGGAGGATGCGCTCTATGCCTGTACAAAGAATATTCCTCCCTCTTTTCTTATATCCTGTCACTCCCTGCCAGATATGTATAAACTAAGTAGTTAAAGGGCCTATTTGCAGAATCTTAAGGCAAAAGCCCCGCAGTTTCCCTCATGCAGCCCGCTGTCCTCAGACGGCAGGCATGTTGGAGTATGGCATATGTCATCTCCCCCAAGTATGTTGCCTTTGTCGCAGCCTTCTTCACCCGCCTGGCACGGAGGCTGCATGTCGCCACCACAGGGGAGTGTTGTGGTAGTCGTTGTTGTTGCGATGTTCTTTGTTCTAAGTTTCTTTGTGGATGCCGCTTTTACGGCGGCAATCGTTGTTGTCGTAGTCGTGGTTGTCGTCGTAGTCTGGGCCGCTTCGGTTGTTGTAGTCGTAGATGAGGTGGCCTGGGTTGGGTCTGTCAGGAGCGTCGTTGTCGTGGTAGTCTCGTCTGTCACTGATTCGTCGAACCATTCCGTGGGTGTATTATCCTGAGCGGGCGTGGTCTGGACCAGTAATATCGTCGCAGAACAAGCCACTATTCCAGTTAACAATAGCAATAGGACAAGTATGCTGGGGGCGGCCTTGCGGCTTATACCCTTGTCACTCCCTTCTCTCCCCAGGGGCGAACTGTTTTGGCGGTTGTTCTTACTATTCCCGGGTGTGCCGAACAATTTTTTTTGGGTTTCCATTTTTTGCTTGGGGTGGGGTGGCATACTCGTCCTTTTGTTTTTGGTTGGATTAAGAGTTTAATACAATCCCATATAAAAAGCTTTCGTTTTTTTAGCCTATAATGCATATATCGCAATGATGTTTATGCATAATGGCATAAAATTCCGGGTCTTGCTTTAGGCTAATAAAGCTGAAAAAAATTCAGGAAAAACCAGGATAAGGCAAATAATGGGTCCCGAAAGGAAACAAACCCGGGAATGTGGTTTTTCAAGCATTTTATATGTCTCCCATGTTGTGAAATGTATAATCCAATACATCTATTTCTCATTTTTCATTTGCTCTGCCCATAATCTACCTATGACAGACCAGAGATTCCCGGAGCCCACTGTCGGAGCCCTGATATTCAATAGCGAAGGAAAAATGTTCTTGATGAAGTCGCACAAATGGCATGATACCTATGTGATACCCGGCGGTCACATAGAACTCGGGGAAACGGCCGAGGAAGCACTTGCAAGAGAGATAAAAGAAGAGACTGCACTCGATATATACGATATCGAGTTTCTATGCATACAAGAATTCATCTACGACAACGCTTTTTGGAAGAAACGCCATTTCATCTTCCTGGACTACGCATGCAAAACAAAGACAACAAACGTCGTTCTCAATTCAGAAGGCCACGATCACATATGGGTAACGCTTGATGAGACAAAAGACTCGAATGTCGATTTGTATACGCGCAATGCGATAACAAAATACCTGGAAAAACACGGAAAAAGGCCCGCCGAATAACCCGGGTGAATGCGGATTTTAACCTGTTCAGACTAATCTATTCATAATATGCCTCTCTACAACCCCCGGATAATACGGGAAGGAGCGTTCGCAGTTACTGTATCATCCATTTTTTTTATCCTCGTTATGTTCCCGAACCTGCCCCTGGGATTCGAGCAAGTCAAGAGGACGTACATGGGCTATGATGCGCTCGCCGAATACCCAAGCCAGAGACTGGAATCATTCGCCGATCTGATAGAAGAATCCGGGGACCCGGTCGACTGGTACATTGATGATCACATCCCTTATGCTTCGGATTTCGAGTTGTGGGGCAATATGGATTACTGGGAGACCCCTGATGAAGTGATATTTTTTGGGCGAACGGACTGCGAAGGAAAAGCGATACTCACAAAAGCCGCGGTGAGTCTCATCAATAAAAGAAGCATCCTCAAGAAAAAGGAAACAGTCCCGGTAATACCGAAGATCCAGTCGCAGCAGCAGCACGTATACGTGGAAGTGAAAAAAGAGGAGAATATTACCGGCACACTTGTAAACACAACTGTCGCATACTATAAGATCCCGGAGCCGCCGAAAGAGTCTTTCCTGGACAAGACGATAAAGGGGCTGCAGGAATTCTCCCGCGAAGTGCCGCTCGAACGCCAGATACTGCTGGCCGCGGGATTATGCGGCATATGGTCCCATTACGTACTGCGCATAAGAAGGATATACAAAGAAGAAAAAAAGAAAAAGATCACACAATAGATGCGCTTATTATCTTCACTTCCGTTACCGGGCGGTCTTGCGACCCTGTCTTTACCTTGCCCATCTTTTCCACGACATCCATCCCTGATACTACTTTACCGAATACGGGGTGCTTCTTGTCCAAAAAATTGTTGTTGATCAAATTGATGAAGAACTGGCTTCCGCCCGTATTAGGTCCTGCGTTCGCCATCGATATAGTCCCCTTGTCGTTCTTATTGCTTTTTCCGAATTCGTCCTTTATGGCGTAGCCGGGTCCTCCGCATCCCGTTCCCGTGGGGTCGCCGCCCTGTATCATGAAGCCTGATATTATGCGGTGGAAAATAGTGCCGTTGTAATAGCCTTTGGCCACCAGCTTTTCGAAATTGCCCGCTGTTACCGGCACGTCTTCGGCCAACTCGATCATAATATCTCCCATGCTCGTTTTGAGCAAAACCTTTTTCCCAGTCATTTTTCTTTTACTGAATCCGTATAATACTATATTTTTCTCAAGCGAACAAAAATGAACAAAAAAATACTCGGATTATTGATTGTTTTTTTCCTGTGCTCTCTGACTGCTTACGGCGTAGATACATGGAACTATGGGAATGCAACCACGACGAGGGATCCGTTGTTTATCGATATGCCTGATCTGATCCATCAGGCGGAACCCGTGACTGTGACCGTATACGTTAACGATCCTGTTATCAAGGCCGAGGCGAATGCTGTGGTTCTTGAGGTATCGGATAAATTTTTTACGACAGGTAAACAGATCCAGAGGAGTAATGGCGGGACCCTGAGGGCGTTTATCCCCTACAATAAGGAAGGATCGGTATCTGTCGGATATAAAGACAGTTCATATCCCAGCGCCGACAAACCGGACGTAGGCCAGCCGATTGTGTATTTCTATTTTTACAAAGTAAAGAATGTCGCAGCAGGCGTGGATCCGCGAGTGAATGATCCTTCTTCCGAGTACTATGGGATGAGTTGCGACACGGAAAGTAATCCGTATTTTTGCCCTGCAAAGGAGAGGTGCGTTGTTTGCTCTAAAATTATCGGCACAGTTGTAAAAAACTATTTCCTCTTGCCTTCGAGCGGGTCGGTCAAGCTCCCGGGGGATTATGTTTTCGTAGACCAGAAGGAAAAAGACGGCGGAAAGTCTTTGTCTTCCTTTTCATTCAGCCATGAATCCAGCAAGGTTGTTTTGGAGGCGGGAAGCGACGGAAAACCAGTATCCTGCTCCAATCTGTATTCGCTTTCCCTCAGCACGAGCTATTATGGCATGCCTGCTGACATGAAATACCTGAAGGACTGGCAAATTAACCATTATAAAGCTGCCATATCCGAAGGCAGAACCACAGTCAAAGATGCAAGCGGTCCCGGGGGCCTTTTCCCGGGCCAGGCGATAGAGATTATAACCCAGGACGTAACCAAAGAAGAGGAAAAGAGAGAGGTCGATTATTTTTCAGTAAAATACGAGCTGATAGCTCTTATGGAACCTTCCGAGAGCGGGTCTCTTGGTCTTTCGATGGAACGCAGCGGCTGCGCTCTCCGTGGACAGGGGAAAGGTGAGATAGACAAGGCGATAAGGGAAGCAAAAGCCTTTGCCGCAAGCTACCAGATCCTATATGAAGGGAGCAGGCCGGTAAATTTCAAACCCGTGCATGAATATAATATCCTGAAGCGGGAAATGCCTTCAGCGATTTCCGGGAAGATAACTGATGGACACAACAATCCCCTGCCGTATATGACCGTCTCAGTCGAATACGGGGGCATTAGCTATGATGGAAGGACCGACGCGGGAGGGAATTATGCGATAGCTATCCCGTCGCTAAAGATCGACCGGAACGATCCCGGGGTCGGGACGCTGAAATTATACCTGTCATATGTTCGTGACGGGAAGAATTATTTCAATGTACTGGACCGCCTGGCGGAAAACAAACTCGTCTATGTAGAAAAGAATTTCTCGCTTGAAACTGAAATGGATAAGACCCAGGACTTTGATTACGGGACAACGTCGTTTACCGATATGGCTTCCAGTTCAAATATGAACAATTTGAAACACATTGGTCCTATGTACGGCCACCTAAGCGAGATAACTGATTTTGCATTAACTCAACTTAAGGCAGACATTGATTATAAGTTACCTGTCGACGTGATCTTTGCTTCTGCAAGCGGGACGGCGTATAGCCGGGATACGTCAACCATTAATATCTTTTTTAATGACTCCGGTTATGGCTCTAGCGATCGGCCGGATAACAGAGAGTACCACGAGTTCTGCCATCATATCCTGTTTTCCCAGTGGAACGGTTCGGGGCTAAGGGGCCCAGGGGATACAAATCATGGCGGATACATCAACACGGGTACCGGGGACTCGTATACTGAAGGGTTTGCGGAGTTCTGCGCGATGGCGTGCTCAAAATACAGCGGCGAATCCAAACCGGACATCTATGCCGGATTCGGAAGCCTTGAACTAAATTATAAAGCATGGGGTCACCGGGGCTATGACGAGGAGCTTGGAGTAGCAGGAATACTCTGGGACTTATACGACGAAAAAAACGATAAAGGAGACACAGTATCCCTTCCCATTGGCGAAATGTGGAATATACTAAAGGTCCGCAGGCCGAATTTCTATGAATACTACAAAGCATTCAAAGCCGCGTATCCTGATAAATCCGATGCAATAGACCAAATATTCATCGAGCACGGATTCTTTGAGGACAAAAACATAGGAAACGGTGAATGGAACGGCTTCGAGCCTTTCAGGGACACAGACGGCGACGGCCGGCATGATATAGGAGAACCGTACGTTGATTACGGAGTACTGAACAACACGAACATGAGTTACGACGCAGGCGAAACTATCGGGAAAGCGACCAATTATGAGCGGGAGAATCGCAGCTCTATAGTTAAACTCCGGGACTCGTATGTTAAAGCATCCGATCCCGCAGTGACAAAATACAAAGTCAAGGTGCATTTCCCGGACGCAAGCCAGGGAGAAGACTATGAATACAGCGTCGATGTAAAAGACGGACTTGTATACGTGGCGCCGATCCCTGAAGACCTGGGTGCGGAAATAACAGTTGAACCGGGCACTATTGCGTATTCTTCGGATAAGCCTTATAAGACGACCAACAAGGAATTTGTAGAGAAATATTATGCTGCCAAGGTGGGCAGTGGATTCGTCGACGTGCACGACTTTGAGGTCAAACCGACAGGAGTAAAAGAAGACCCTGGCATCAGTGAGGAGCAAACAACCGAGGAACAGACAAAAACAGACAAAGAAAACAAGGAAGAAAACAATGCCGACGTATCCGTTCCTTTGTGGGCGATAGGGAGTGGCATTCTCCTGATCGGCGGGGGACTATTTTTAGTTATCTGTGTTGTCGTCGTATTATTGTTATTGAAAAAGAAGAAAAAATGAACGAGAAAATATTTGTTTTACTGGTTATTCTATTTGCTTCAGTGACCGTTTCCGCAGATTGGATAGATCCCTGGGTGCATAAGAATGTGTCCTCGCAAAGAGACCTCTTCTATATCGACATGCCTTCTGCCATACACCGGATGGAGCCTGTGACTGTGACCGTTTACGTCAACGACCCTGTAGTTTTGGCCGAGGCGAATCTTGTGGAGCCGAACCCCGATAACAGTAATTTCTATACGACGGGTAAGAAGGTCTATATTGATAGCAGCGGGGACCTTAGGACTTTCATTCCATACAATGGCGAGTCGTCTCTTACCGTTGGTTTTAAGACCAATAGTTTCTGGATCAATGAACTGAAGAATTCACAGCCTGACAGACTTTACTTCGCTTTCTATAAGATGAAGAAGCCCCCCGAGGGAACCGATCCAAGTACGGATGATCCTTCTTCAGAATATTATCAATGGGATTGCTCGACATATTATACGTCGTATTTTTGCAATACAAAAGATGGCTGTGAGGTCTGTGTTAAACAACTAGCCATCGTCTGGAAGGAATACGAATTACTCCCGTCTAGAGCGGCAGGAAATCTCCCTGCAGGATATAAATGGGTCGACAACAGAGGGACCGACGAGGACTTGTTAACAAATCCCGGATACCTGTCATACAGCTACACCGACGAAGACAAGCCGGTACCGGGTCAGTTCCACAGCGACGGGACTCCTATAACGTGCCCCGATTCATTTGGCATCAAAATAGATTCTATGACCCAGATGGATACTGTTTTTGCTTCTCTGAAGGAGAACAATGAGAGGTACAACAAAGCAGGGATCGCTTCCGGAAAGACCACTGTCTCGGAAACAAGCGGGCCAGGAGGATTACTTTCCGGAAAAGCAGTAGAGATAATAACGAAAGATTCCGGTGGAAGCCAGTGGGATGGGTACTCTGTGAGCCTTGAGATGTTCGCAGGGGTAAGCCCGGAAAACAGCGGTCTTGCGCATATAACAATGAGCAGAAGCGGCTGCACTTCCAAAGGGGGAGCTAAGGGCGAGATAGACAAGGCTCTTTCAGACCTAAAAAAATTCGCGGCAAGTTATTCAGTGCAATATGAAGGCACGCCGACACCCGGATTCAAACCAAAGCACTATTACGACATGCTCAGGCGTGAAACAGAGAACTCGATAACCGGCAGGATAACCGACGGACACAATAACCCGATGCCTTATATGACGGTCTCTATCGAATACGAAGGCCGCAGTTACGACGGCAGGACTGATGAGAGCGGAAACTATGAACTCAAGATCCCCTCGCTTGACTTTGATGACAAGAATCCAAAAGTGGGCGTTCTCAGAGTATACCTGTCTTACGTCCGCGACGGCAGGAATTATTTCAATGTATTGGATCGCCTGGCGGGAAATAAACTCATCAGCGTGGAGAAAAAGTTCTCGCTTGAAACAGAGATGGACAAAACCCAGGACTTTGATTACGGGACAACGTCCTTTACTGATATGGGTTCCAGTTCAAGTCTGAATAACATAAAGCACATAGCTCCGGTGTATTATCACCTGAGCGAGATAACGGATTTTGCATTGACGCAATTAAAAGCCGACATCGACTACAAGCTCCCTGTTGATGTCATCTTCGCCTCTGCGAGCGGGACGGCATATAGCCGGGACACATCGACCATCAATATCAATATCGATGATTCAGTGTATGGATCAAGCGACAGGCCCGATAACCGCGAATATCACGAGTTCTGCCATCACATATTGTTCTCTCAATGGAACGGTTCGGGACTCCGGGGACCAGGGGACGCGAACCATGACGGCTACATTAACACGGGCACCGGGGATTCGTATACTGAAGGATTCGCGGAGTTCTGCGCCATGGCATGCTCAAAGTACCGGGGCGAGCCGAAGCCAGATGTTTATGCAGGATTCGGAAGCCTTGAACTAAATTATAAAGCGTGGGGTCACAGGGGCTATGACGAGGAGCTTGGAGTAGCAGGAATACTCTGGGACTTATACGACGAAAAAAACGATAAAGGAGACACAGTATCCCTCCCCATTGGCGAAATGTGGAGTATACTAAAGGTGCGCAGGCCGAATTTCTACGAATACTACAAAGCGTTCAAGGCGGCGTATCCAGATAAATCCGACGCCATCGACAAGATATTCATCGAACACGGTTTCTTCGCTGACAAGGACAGAGGAAACGGCGTATGGGATGGCTTCGAGCCTTTCAGGGACGCAGACGGCGATGGCGCATATACTGCAGGAGAGCAGTACGTTGATTATGGAGTACTGAACGACACGAACATGAGCTACGACGCAGGCGAAACAATCGGGAAAGCGACCAATTATGAAAGAGAGAACCGCAGTTCTATAGTCAAACTCCGGGACTCGTATGTTAAAGCATCCGATCCCGCAGTGACTAAATACAAAGTCAAGGTGCATTTCCCGGACGCAAGCCAGGGAGAAGATTATGAATACAGCGTCGATGTAAAAGACGGACTTGTATACGTGGCGCCGATCCCTGAAGACCTGGGTGCGGAAATAACAGTTGAACCAGGCACTATTGCGTATTCTTCGGATAAGCCTTATAAGACGACTAACAAGGAATATGTTTCGAAATATTATGCCGCCAAGGTGGGCAGTGGATTCGTCGACGTGCACGATTTTGAGATTAAACCGACCGGGATAAAAGAAGATGTTTCAGTCATCGATGAAAAAGGCCCGGCCACAAAACAGACCCAGGAAACCGGGACTTTACAACCGGATCAGGGAACCGGTTCCGGTATGAGCAGCACCTCTCTACTGCTCGGGGGCGCAGGCATCCTGCTGGTATTAATGGGTGCGGGCCTGGTTGTCATATTAATAGTTGTCGTGATCGTTGTGAGCAGGAAGAAGAAAAAATAAATGGAAGCAGAGACAATAACAGGGATTGTGCCGAATACGACGCGCAAGAAGGGATGGTTTTCGCAGCAGTCTTTCAACCTTGTCCTGACGGATAAACGGATCATTGCCGCCGAGCTTACGTCCGGCATGATAAAGAAGGAGGCTGCGAAGGTCGCGGCCGAGAAGAAAGAGCAGGGTGCAGGCATACTTTCGCGGACTTTTTCCACGTTGTTCTCCGGGTACTCGGTATACAAGAAATATTATACTATGCTTCCGGCGGATATACTACAGGAGAACCCGGGCAATTTCTGCATCGATGCGGGAACAATAGAGAAGATAAAGATAAACCACAAGCACGTTGAGCGAGACGGTCAGCACTATGATGAGACGGAAATACAGATCAAGGCGTCCGGCGGGAAATACTCCTTCAAGCTGACTGGAAGCGGTATGTCTTCAAAGGACGCAAAAGACCTGTTTGCGAAAGCATATCCTGGAAAAGTGTAAAGAGTTTTTTTTAGGCCTCTTTTACCCAGATCACCGGATTGTCCTTTCCGTTGTCGTCTTTAACTACTCCGCCGACCTTTGCCTTAATTGCGCCCGTCGTCGAGTATCTGTTCCACGTGATCTCTATCTCGCTTGTCTCTCCCGCGGGATTTTTGACTTCCACCATGAAATAGACGTTCTCGTAGCATCTGGACTCGCCGGCATAGTATGCCGCTTTCTTGTTCCTGAAGCTGTAGCCCTTGTAAGCCTTGGAAAATGAATCCATGCTCACCTTATCTATTATGGTCGTGTCGTCATCCGCGGTCAGGAAAGCGTCGTATTCCCCGTTCGTTATACAGCGCCCGTATCCTATCACGCATCGCTCGGAGGCGTTGCTCTTTGCTTCGTCAGAGGACTCCGCGACCCTCCTGCAGTTTATCGTCTCGGACTTGCTCCTCCACTTGCATACTCCGTTGAGGCACATGGGGATGTATTTTGTCTGCACCACGTTGCTGTTGCTGCATATGCAGCTTCCGTAGTAGGCGGTGCCGCAGTCGGCGTTAAGCGCGCACTGGTTTGAAGCGTTTGCCGGCGCCTGTGTCGTTGTGGTTGCATTTGCTATCCCGGGCGCGGTCGTGGATGTAGATGGGGCTTGCGACGTACTCGTGGATGACGCGGGCAAGCTCGTTGTCGTGGGAGAAACTTTCAGAGTCGTAGTCCTTTCTTCCTCGGGCAGGGTCTCAAGTGTCTCTCCCGATTCGTCCAGATCGCATACCCGGTTGTCGTTCTCGTCCCTGCAGCATTCGTCGCCGATCTTCGCGTAAGGCCTCTCGCAGCCTGAAGCCGGCGTGGTCCTGGCAGTTATCGCGTCTTCTTTTTGTGCCTGTTCCGCAGTCTTGGGTTTTAAGGTGCAGCCGCAGGAAAATAATAAGAATATTGCCGTTGCTATCAGCAGGAATCGGGTGTTTTTCATGTTATGTTTTTCTATTCTGATTAAGAATGCAGGGAATATAAATCCCTCAGAAGGCTCCTGTGTCGTTTTTTCTTGTCTTCCTTGCCCAGAGGACTGGATTGTCCGAGCCGTTGAGATCTTTTATTATCCCGCCAAGCTTGACGACGATACTCCCTAATATCGCGCTCCTGTTCCATGAAACTATTATCTGCCCGGGCTCATTGTACTTGTTTTTGTAATCAAAGATATAGTACCGGTTCTCGTAGCACAGGGACGCTCCGGAATAGAACTCCGACCCGTTGTATCTGAATCGGTATCCCCTGTAGTCGCTGGAGTATTCCACCTCGTTCGTGTCGTTTATCTCCGAAACATTCGGCCGCAGGACAAAAAATCCTTCAACCTCGCTGTTCTTCATGCACCGCCCGAAGCCGTTCACGCACCGCTGCCCCGTACTGTTGTCGCTTGATTCGTACTCTCTTCCCCTGCAGAACAATTCATCCGTCTTGCTCTTCCAGACGCATGAGCCGTCCACGCACAAAGGGATGTACTGCGTAGCATACAGGTCGTCTCCGTCGCAGTGGCAGCTTGCAAGATATGATATCCCGCAGTCGGCATTCACCCTGCATTCGGACGGTTCGCCGATTATGATGGGAGGCGCCCGGGTCGTAGACGTCGTCGTAGGCTCGTTTGCTATTTCTGCCGACTCGTTCTTTTGGGAAATATTGATTGAAATAGAAGCGCCCTCTACTTTGGATTTCGCGCTTTCGGGCGCAAGGCTGTAGATGAATGCGATCGCCAATGCTATGGCCAGCAAAATGAAGAATATTCCTCTTTTCATATAAGAATAATATTTAGATTTTATGGATAAAAAGAGGTATTTTGTTCAATAAATTGGTTTTTATCCGTTTATTCTTTTCTCCAGCTCCCTTATCCTGTCCCGGATAGCTATCGCCTCCTCGAAATTCAGCTTCTCCGCGGCTTCCTCCATCCTGGCCGACAGCTCTATTATGATGTTGGGGATCTCTTTCTTGGGTATATGCTTTACGTCCTTTATCTCTACTTCCTTTTCCTTGACGGGTTTTACTATCTGCCTGGGCGTAATTTTATGCTCCCTGTTGTATGCGAGCTGTATATTTCTCCTCCTTTCCGTCTCGGCCTTCGCCCGGTTGATTGAGTCCGTCATCCTGTCCGCATAGAGTATGACCTTTGAGTCGAGGTTCCTTGCAGCCCTCCCGATGGTCTGTATGATGCTTCTTTCATCGCGCAGGAATCCTTCTTTGTCCGCGTCCAGTATCCCTATGAGCCCCACCTCCGGTATGTCCAGGCCTTCCCGCAGGAGGTTTATCCCAACGAGCACGTCGTATTTCCCGAGGCGCAGCTCCCTTATTATCTCTGTCCTGTCCAGGGTGTCTATCTCGGAATGGAGGTACCTTGTTTTGATTCCTTCCCTTGAGAGGAACTCGGATAACTCTTCCGCGAGTTTCTTCGTGAGGGTCGTAACAAGGGTCCTGTTCCCTTTCTCCGTCGTTTTCTCTATCTCCTCCATCAGGTCGTGGAGCTGGTTCTCCGTGGGCCGGATGATTATCTCCGGGTCTACGAGGCCGGTGGGCCGTATGATCTGTTCCACGACGTCCTGCGAACGCCCGAGCTCGTATTTGGCAGGCGTCGCCGATACGAATATCACGTTCTTCATGAATCTTTCGAATTCTTCAAATTTCAGCGGCCTGTTGTCGTAGGCGCTCGGCAGGCGGAATCCGTAATTCACCAGGGATTCTTTGCGGGAGCGGTCGCCCTTGTACATCGCGTTGAGCTGCGGGATGGTCTGGTGCGATTCGTCGATGAACATGAGAAAATCCCCGGGAAAATAATCCAGCAGGCAGTATGGCTTGTCGCCTGGCGCCCGCTTGTCAAAGTGCCTTGAGTAGTTCTCTATGCCCTTGCAGTATCCGGTCTCCTCTATCATCTCTATGTCGTAAAGAGTCCTCTTCTTCAGGCGCTGCGCCTCCAGGAGGTCCATTCCCGGAAGGGTCTCTTCCAGTTCTTCCCTGATGGATTCGATCGCGCTCTTCTTCGAGGAATCCGGCACGACGAAGTGCCTCGCGGGATACAGATAGTAATAATTGAACACGTCGACTACCGTATTATTGAGCTTGTCTATCTCCGCTATCTTCTCTATGCGGTCGCCTGATAGCTGTATCCTTATAATGTTATTGTAGTAGCTCGGGACGACGTCGATGGTATCCCCCCTGACCCTGAATTTTCCGGGCGAAAGATCGGAGTCGTTGCGCTCGTACTGCATGGAAACGAGCTTCAGCAGGAGTTCTTTTCGACAGCTCTTCGCGTCTTTTTCCAGGACCGTCGCAAGGCCCGAGTAATTCTTCGGGTCGCCCAGGCCGTAGATGCAGGAGACCGAAGCAACTATTATCACGTCGCGCCTCATCATCAGCGACGCGGTCGCAGAGAGCCTCATCTGCTCCAGTTTCGGGTTTATGTCCGCGTCTTTTTCTATGTACTGGTCCTTCTGAGGGATGTAACTTTCCGGCTGATAATAGTCATAGTATGAGACGAAATACTCCACCCTGTTCTTCGGGAAGAACTCCTGGAACTCGCCGTATAACTGCGCCGCAAGGGTCTTGTTGTGGGCGATGACGATCGTAGGCATTTGCAGTTCCGCTATGACGTTTGCCATCGTGAACGTCTTTCCCGACCCGGTTACGCCGAGGAGAGTCTGAGCCTTCATGCCGCTGCGGTAATTGCCCGCCAGCTTATTTATCGCTTCAGGCTGCGATCCCCTCGGCTTGTAGGGGGCGACCAGATCAAACTTTTGGCCGGATTGCATTCTACGTAGGATATTGTTTTACGGGAAGAAATTACGGCTGCTGCCAGAAGCGAATATCTATGGTATGATGAATTTTTCCGGGAGATCGCGCGCGTGTTTTTCTAGATTCAAAAGCACGTCTTTCGGCGTATATCCCGTCAGTTTTTCTGCGAGGCCTTTCTCTTTCAGCATCTTCCCAGTTACTGGTATGGAAACCCCGTCTACGGTGCCTGCGTCTTTCATGTGCAGGGAACCTAGGGGCGCCCTGCACAGTTTCCCGGAAGGCGTCTGGGAGGGATCCACGGTCAATACGTTATCCCTCTTTTCATGTCCGCCCGATACGTTGAACTCTAATCTGTCGCTTAATTTTGCGACCCAGCGGCCTGTGTAATTGGCGAGGGGATTCTTTTTACTGTACTGGAAATGCTTTTCGTAGAACGACGCAGGCTTGGGTTTGTCCGGGAACAGCATGACATGGAACGACCTCCCGGTCCATGATACGAACGGTTCGACGGGCCCTAAAAGTTCCTCCAGTTCTTTGTCCTCCCGGATGATATCTACAAACGATATTGTCGCCTGCACAGCCTGTTCGATGCTTATCCCTTTCCCCCTGTCAAGGTCGAAGAAAATGCGTTCTATCGGCTTTCCTGTTCCCTCGTTGTTCGTTGCATAGAAGAGATCGCATAGCCTCCTCGGGACATAGTAGCTCCAGACCCTGCGCTGCGTCTCTGTCAATTCCCTGCCGGCATGTGCGAGGTCTCCGCCGGCCCTGAGCCTCAGGAGGTCTGGCGTAACGGCCTCCGCAAGTACGTCGGCATACAACGGCTCAATATCCGAGCCCCGCTTTATCACGTACCCCCTGCCTGCGGAAGGCAGCCATATCCTTGAAGCGATCTCTTTTCCTGCGAGGAATCTTTCCAGGCGCAATGCCACTATCCCGTAAAACAAAAGGACGTCGACTACGCCATTAGGCCTTATGACATCCTCCCGTTCCTTTGCGTACTCAAAAAGAGAGACCATGCGGACCACCGATAATATTATGCGCTGCTTTGGAGAAAAGCCGCAGAACGAGGGTAACGCCCAAATTTGATTATTATTTAATTAATTCATATATTATTTATCTTTTGTTCAATAATCATGGAAAAAAGCACTTTTATATTAATCCTGCTGTGCCAGCTCATCCTGGGTGCATTGGTTCTGACCGCGTTAGGCGTCGGCAGGATGCCATCCCTCGACCTGCCGGGAAAGAACGCCGTCGGAATGGTCGCATCATACGACTCCGGCCAGGAGAGCGCAAATAGAACCCTTCAGCCGAATAAGACAGTATCACAGGAAAAGAAAAAAAAGACAGCCAGCAGCACTACTACAAGCACACATACGACCACTACTACTTTCCCAAGACCCCTGAAAGAATGGGTCTTCGAATGCCCCTCCGGGATACCTGCAGGTGCAAAGCGCGTAAATATGTCCTACTCCAACGGCTACAGGGAATTCTACGTCCTGCCGACCGGAGCATACGCCGGGCCATATGCGGAATGGTATGACTCCTACAAAGAAAAAACAAGGTCTATGACGTGTTTCGGCCTGCACGGAAAAGAGGACGGTCCGGCCATGGAATGGTCCGCCGAAGGAGTCCTGCTAACTGAAAAGAACTATGATGCGGGCCTGCTGAATGGACTATACCGGGCATATTATCCCTCCGGGGAACTCAAAGAGGAATATACCTACCTGAACGGAAAACGCAGCAGCACAGGCAGGACTTTTTATGAAGAAGGCCCTCTGAGGAGCAACGTCTCATACGTCGGCGGGAAAAAATACGGCCCGGAAAATGAGTATTATCCGAACGGCTCATTGATGCAGGAAAAATACTATGACGGCGACGAATGGACCGGGGTTGTAGTGCATTACTATAGGAACGGGGACAAATACTGGGAATGGCAGGGAAAAACGGCGGGAGGAAAGTTCTCAGGATTGTACGCCGATTGGGACCGGGGCGTTGCCTGCATATACAATGAAGGGATGGTAATGGACTGCAGGTACCTGAAAAGAGAAGCATACAAGACCGGGGAGATACTGCTGGAAAACCTGAACGTGTTGCCGGGATCGGATAGGATGAATGCGGTACCTCACTTTTTTGACGAATAGAAAAATCATCCGGGGCCTTTCCTGACGATCCTCTTGCTTCTGAGCACCTTGTGATACTTTATCGCGAACCTGTGCGCTTCGTCCCGTATGTTCTGCAGGAGCCTGATTGCCCTCGTCTTGTGGTCGAAGCGCTGCGGCTCCGCAAGGCCCGGGAAATATATTTCCTCCATCTTCTTGGCCAGGCCGATGACCGGGATTCTAAGGCTTAGTTTTTGCAGCTCTCTATGGGCTGCTGACAGCTGGGTCCTGCCGCCGTCGATAACGATCAGGTCCGGGAATTCCTTTTTCTCTTCTTTCAGGCGCCTGTATCTTCTGCCGACGACTTCCGCGATCATCGCCGGGTCGTCTATCCCATCTATCGTCCTGATCTTGAATCTCCTGTAATTGCTCTTGTCCGGCTTTCCTTCGAGGAAGCGCACCATGGAGCCTACGCTGTCAGATCCCTGGATATGCGATATGTCAAAGCACTCTATTGCGCGGGGCGTCTTTTCCAGGCCCAGCTTTTCCCGGAGGTCCTGCAAGGCCAGGTCGTCCTCCAGGTACAGCTTCTCCACGTTCTTTTTAACGAGGTCGAGGAGGTCTTTTTTCTCGCCCTTCTGCGGGACGATGATCCTGACCCGGGTTCCCCTCTTCTCCGACAGGTAGGACGCGAGTGCGTCGCTCGCGTCCTCCGGGAGGATTATCTCTTTTGGTATGTCTCCTGCGTCGTAGTATTGCAGTATGAATTCTTCCAGGAATCCTGGTCGATAGTCGAACTCGTACTCGTCCTTGTTTGATAGGATACCTCGCTCGGCATTGAAAACGGATAGATGCACCTTCTCCCCGTCTACTATGTAATTGATTATGTCCTGGTCGAAGGCACGATCGGTCTCCATGCTCTGCTTCTCCTGCAGGAATTCGATCCCGGCTATCTGGTCGCGCAATATCTTTGCCTGTTCGTATTCCTTTCGTGCGGAGGCCTTGGCCATGCGGTCCTTCAGGTCCCGGAGGAGTTCTTTGTTCCTGCCCGAGAGGAGCAGCTTTGCGTCCCCGGCCTGGACTCCGTATTCCTCTTTTGATACTTTTTTAATGCATGGTGCGGTGCATGACCCCATATGTGCGCGCAGGCAGGCTTTCTTCGGGAGCTTTTTGCATTTGCGCATCTTCAGGAGGCTTGATGCCATCCTGAGCAGGGCGTCTCTTTTCTCCGCCGACGTGAACGGGCCAAAGTAGATGCCGTCGTCTATTTTTCTTCTGGCTATCACGAGGCGGGGGAATTCTTCCTTCGTCAGCATTATGTAAGCGTAGCGCTTGGAGTCCCTCAGGTTTATGTTGTACTTCGGGAGGTTCTTTTTTATCAGGTTATTCTCCAGGATGAGTGCTTCAAGTTCGTTCCCGGTGATTATGTAGTCCAGGTCCGCGATATTCCCGACCATGCTGGCAGTCTTCGGGTCGAGATCGTTCTTTGTAAAATAGCTTGAAACGCGCTTCCTCAAATCCTTTGCCTTGCCGACGTATATGATCCTCCCGTCCCTGTCTTTGTACAGGTAGCATCCCGGCTCGCGGGGGAGCTTTTCCAGGTCTATCATCCTTTTGATCCTTTTTATTGTATTGATAACGGATTGATATATCTTATCTCGAAAGCAAATATTTTACGTAAAATGGACGTGCATTTGGTGAAACCCCTGATCTGGAATTTCTCGGTTGTAGGCGGAAAAGACGCATGGAAAGAAGTGGTATATTCTGCGCGTATGAGCGGCGTACCCCCCCAGGTAAAAGACGAGGACGTCTTCAAGATGCTTGTTGCAAACGACTATCGTTCGGCTGTCGAGCACGTCATAATCAAATTCGACATAAAGCTGTCCAAGGGCAACGCTCCCGAATTCCTGGAGCACCGCATGGCCAGCCATTCCGGTTACTCTACAAGGTATATCGAAGTAAGCCAGGGCCTGGACAAAAAAGAGCCGGCGTATGAAGTCATACTGCCGGTTCACCTGCTGAAAGACGGCCTGAAAAAAGAGGGGGCGGACCGATTGCTTTCCTCCTCTGTCGAGGGATCCGTTGCAAACTACAAAGAGATACTCTCCAAAGGGACCCCCAGGGAAATAGCCCGCTACGCCCTGCCGTTCGCGCAGGCAGTAGGCGTGTATCACGTGACCATGAACCTGCGTTCGCTCCTGAACCTTTTGTCCCTGCGCCTGTGCGTGAGGTCCTCCCCGGAGTTCAGGTGCATAGCCGCTCAGTTATACTTTAAGCTGACCGAAGAGCTGCCCCTCATAAGAGGCCTTGCCGGGTGCAGGGGATACATGAACGGGACCTGCCCCGAATCCGGCGTGACCGGGGTACGCGCAGGAGAGCAGCACCCCAATTACCCCGTATGCCTGTTCAAGGGCGCGGATTCGGATGTCTACATACCTACTACAAAAGAACTTAGGGCAGGCGTTACGGTAAAAAAGTTCAACAAGGAAAAAGCCCTTTCCTCGCAGGAAATGCAATATGCGAAATGGGCGAATTGGAGCTAGAAGATGGAAGACCAAAAGGAATGCGCGGAAAGGACTGTTATCATGGGTATACTGAACGTTACGCCCGATTCATTCACCGACGGAGGCATGTTCTTTGACGTTGCGAGCGCAGTCGCCCGGGCAAAAGAGATGATGTCCCAGGGCGCGGACATAATAGACATCGGAGGCGAAAGCAGCCGCCCCGGAGCAAAGCCGGTTTCCGCGGAAGAAGAGATAAGGCGCGTGCTCCCGGTTATAAAAAAGATCCTCTCGGAGTCCGAGGTCCCGATCTCGGTCGACACCTACAAGCCCCAGGTCGCCGAGGAATGCCTGAAAGCAGGCGCATTGATAATAAACGACATAACCGGCCTGAGGAACGAAGAGATGATAAAAGTCTGCGCAAAGTATCAGGCGTCAGTGATCATCATGCACATGAAAGGGAACCCGGAGACGATGCAGGATGCGCCCAAATACGAAGACATAATCGCCGAGATAATGGCCTTTTTCAAGGACCGGATAGAAGCCGCGGAAAAGGCGGGGATAACGAAGATAATGCTGGACCCGGGGATAGGCTTCGGAAAGACACTGGAGCACAATATCGAGATAATGCGCAGGCTGTCGGAATTTCGGGATCTGGGGTATCCGCTGATGATCGGGACCTCCAGGAAGTCCTTCATAAAAAAACTGACAGACGCGAAGACCAACCAGGAACTGCTGCCAGGAACATTGGCGACCGTATGCCTTTCTGTAATGGGCGGAGTGGACGTCATCCGGGTCCACGACGTTGCCGAGTGCAGGAAAGCACTCGACGTCGTAGACGCCGTGATACGCTGATCCTAAAAATGTCGAAGAATGCGCGCCCGGAGGAAGAGTGGAAGAAGATCCTTACGCCGGAGCAGTACCGCGTTCTCAGGGAGAGGGGAACGGAGTGCGCATTCACCGGGAGATATTTCGAGAACAAGAAGAAAGGGGCGTACGTCTGCGCCGGATGCGGGCAGGAACTGTTCAGCTCTTGCGGGAAGTTCGAATCAGGCACAGGCTGGCCCAGTTTTTTCGATTCCTCCGGGAAAAGTGTTGAACTAAAAGAAGACAATACGTTCGGCATGAAAAGAACCGAGGTCCTGTGCGCAGGCTGCGGCGGGCACCTTGGCCATTTATTCGACGACGGACCGCCGCCGACCGGGAAGAGGTACTGCATAAATTCCGCTGCACTTGTTTTCCGGGAAGAGAAATAACCTCAATTCTTGAAATCATCCGCGATCCCCTGCAAAAGCAGCGAAAGAGCATCCGGATACTTTGTCATGTTCTCTCTTTTGATCAGCATTCCTTTATCGTCGTGCATCCAGTAAGACGCTTCCTTTTCTCCGTTATCCGGATGAGGCCCTGCCGGGAAGCAAAAGGTGAAACAGTTCAGGTCATATTTATCGTATTCCCATGACTCGTCGGGGTCCGCGTCCGCGTCGATGGATTTAATATTTTCATACCTGGAAAGTTTCCCCCTTAGATAATCTCTGAAAACGTCTCTGGAAGGAAATCTCAAACGGGCGTTTTCCGCAGGATTTTTTTCTATAAAAAAATTCTCCAGCGTAAAAGAGCAGTTATCATATCCCTCAGAGGTTATGTCCAGTACGATAACAAGCTCCAGATTCCGCCAGATGCAAGGATACTTATCCCTTATATGTTCGCTTGTTTCCTTTGCGCCCCTGCACTCGTTTTCTTCGTCCCCGGTGAACGCAACGAGCACACTGGCAGGCAATCTGTTTTCCGTCATCAGGCAAAGGAGAGCTGCATTGCATATGCTGTTGTCGAACGTCCCGAGGATATCTGCGTCATTGTAATTGCCGTGATGGTATTTTGCATACACGGAATCGATGTGGCATGAGATCAATATCGCAGGCTTGTCCGTCTCGTATCCCCTGTGCCGGTAGATGTAACTCAGCCCGCCTTCCTTCAGGGGAACGTAATTGCTGTCAGCAAGAATTTTCTTTATGTTATCCAGGCGCTCCGATTCGGTAAAGCATCGGCCGTTGTCCCTGCTCGGGGTATTAGCCCTGGCAAGTATGCTCTTGAAGCGATCCATCATGTTATGCAAAAAAAAGATCAATCAGTTTGGTCAACGGAAAATAGTTCCTTCTGCCAGTTCCTCAGGCAGGAGACGTGGCCTGTCATGGCTATCTCGTGCATCTGTTCCTTGGACATAAGCAGGTGTTTTGGTATCCCTAACTCTGCGGCCGCCTTTTCCCTCATCTCCGAGAGCTTTTTCATGTGCTCCGACTGCATGGGGGTGTAATGTATCCTGTGCACTGGCGGCCTCTTTATCTCGCACTTGAGCCCCTCCTGGACCGCGTCATGGAATAGCCTCGCGTTTTTCCTGACGATCGGATGCACGCCGCATGCGTTCCTCCATTCGTCCAATGAAACCAGGGGGTTTTTCACAAGCTCGTTCATTCGCTTTGTGCTGATGATGTAATACGCGGGCTTGTTGGCCGTCTTTGCCATCTCCTTGCGCAGATCGAACAAGTTCTTCAGGACGGACCTCTGGCGGTCTGTGAAGAACGCATTCCCGGGAAATTCCATGTAGCCCTTTTCTTCGTATGCGAGGCCTTTTTCTTCGATGACTTTGAACTCCTCGTCCACCCAGTGTACGCGGTCCTTGTTTTTCAGCTCCTCAGATAGTATGTCCCTTAATCTGAGAAGGTATTTTGTGTCGCCCACGGCGTATGAGAGCATGTCCCTGGACAGCGGCCTCCTGGTCCAGTCGATCATCTGAAAGTGGTTCTCTTTCTTCGCCCCGAAGTATTCAGCGAGAAGCGCCCCAAGCCCCAGCTCTTTTTTCCCGAGGAACTGCGCCGCTACCTGCGTGTCAAATATGTTCTGCGGCCTGCAGCGGAACTGGTGGTATAATATCATGAGATCGAAGCTTGCGTCATGGAATATCTTCACTATTCCCGGGTCTTCCAGCATCGAGAGGACGGGCTCTATCTGCTGCAGCTTCAGCACGTCTATTATCCAGTTTTTGTCCTTCGAGGAGACCTGTATTATTGAAATGAACGTGCCGAAGTAATGCAGGTTGTTTTCGCATTCCGTGTCTATTCCCAGTACGTTCTCGCCCTCCCAGTCATTCAAGGCGGCGTTCATGGCTGCGTGGGAATCCACGTAAATAAGATCTTCCATGTTCTATTCTATATATGTTTTACATGCATAGATAACAGTTCTAAGCCTTAACGAGTATCCTCTTATCCCCTTTCTCCAATGCTTTCAGCGCATAATCGAATCTGTCAAGATCGAGGGCGTAATAAAAGTCTTTCTCCGACCATTCGGGCTTGTCCGAAAAGAAACGCTGCGAACTTTCGGCCCGGCGCAGGCGCTCCTTTATCCCGTCAAAGACAGGGACGCCCCCCGACAAGAGCATGTTCAGGTATTCGGCGCATAACTCGTCCTCTTCAGTCCTTTTCTTGCCCTCCCAGCCCATCCCGACGAAAGACACAATGCGGGGGTTATCCTTCTT
The DNA here is from genome assembly GCA_049299895.1 of Candidatus Altarchaeia archaeon. Classification (GTDB taxonomy): domain Archaea; phylum Altiarchaeota; class Altiarchaeia; order IMC4; family QMZM01; genus CAIYYO01. The sequence continues at coordinate 8,782 of JBAQYF010000023.1, read as the reverse complement.
TATGCGTCTCACGGTAGCAGAAGCGTTCACGAAACATGCGAAAAGCACCTCCTCGGCGTCTTTTGCCGCAAGGATGCCCTCTGTCCCGGAACTTGTCTTCATGACTACGGTTTTTCCCGTAAAATCCGCAAGGCTCGCCTTATAAGGGGAATTCCCGTAATCGAAGCCGGGAACAGAAAGACCGTGCCTCTCTCCTACGAGAACACAGTCTGGATCGCTCTTCTTGTAACTGAAAGCCTCGGGAAAGGATCCTGCGAGTATTATCTCGTCCGCCCCGTTCCCCATGATATAAGCCGCGGTCGTAGCCGCCCGGAAGACGTCTATTATGACAGCAAGGCCTTTTGCGCTCCTTGCGCCGCTCAGCAAATGGTCTATTTTGATTTCCATGAGATCGCGCAATGCTGCGCCGAATAAGACTTATTTTCGTTTACAGAGGCTTAAAGTAGAACATCCTCCCTGGAACGGCACAAGATTTCTTATTAATAATAGTTCTTCTAATATTTTTTTTATGTCACTCAAAGAATTTATCAAACAGGTCTACGGGGATATCCACGGCTCATTGACAAGACCCTGGGAGAATGCAAAGAGGTTAAAACAGTCGGCGGGTTTTGATTACGGCTTAAAAGTAATGCTTCTATCGTCTGTTTTCTATTTCCTTTCTTCCTACATAATGTCATTTGTCACGGATATCATAGTGTTGCTATATGAGATAACGACTCGCTTGGACTGCTTCGATCCAGGGGATACTGCTAACAGTCTATTTATTATTTTTTATTAAAGGGATCTTCCATCCCGGGCCTGCATATGCACAAATCAACTCAAGCTCTCCCGTACCTCTTTTTTGCAGCCTTTGTAGGGAAAAGATCCGATAATACCCTCTGATGCCATCTGGAAAATTTGTCGACGCATTCCAAACATATGTCCGCAGAGCATGACTCGTCGATCTCCAGGTGATTGTAAGCAGGATGATATTTTTGGATCTGCTTTTTGCACAATGCGCAATTTATCTTTTCCTCCCGTGCATCTTCCGGAAATATCCGGACGTATCCATCGACTGTTTTTGGTTCCCTGCGGTCTTTCATAATCATTTCCCTCCGGATGCGGTCGAACTTTTATGCATGCGATCCACTCTCAAAAAGAGAATTAAACGGCTCCGTATCAAGGAGCGATTGAAACACTTTTAAAAAACTAACTATTCAGTTTCCCTGCAAACTCCTGCGCATTTTTGAGGTCTTTTGCATCGGGTCTGCCCTTATTTATCCCCCCGAGCAATTTAAGGAAGCTGTTAGTATTAAGACCTGCGCAACTGAATTCGCCGACGATAACATAGCCCTTGGAGTGCAGTTTTTCCCTTAGCTGAGAATGATTTTTTGCAATAAGCTCTTTTGTCAAAAATCCTGCCGGAACGCCGCAGGTCGAGTAAATGAACGCTTTCTTATTGATGACTTGCGGCAGTTTATCGGCCAGGTCCAGCAGGGATACATGGTGTTTTGCATCATATATCCCCGAGCCAAAGCCTACCAGGTCATACTCCTGCAGCACGTCAGGACTTATTTGCCCTGGCGTTTTTATTTGCGCATCAAGGACCTTTGCGAATACATCGGCGATCTTCCGGGTATTTTTCTGATGATACGAAAACAAAACCAGGAGAGATTTCAACGGCACGGGCTTCTTTTCCACTTTATTTATTATGTTCCACGCTTATAACAACCCTCCCTTTAGCGTGACCTTTTTGGTAGTACCCGAGCGCTTCAACAGCCTCACATAAAGGGTAGCATCTGTCTATGAGGGGTTTTACTTTACCCCCTTCAATAAGCCCTTTCACATCGGCCAGATCCTTGTTTACTTTCACGAGCATACTGCCCATCTTCTTACCTCCCGCGGATAGCAACGGTCCCAGGAGCGTAGCCTCGAAGACCTGTCTTAAGGAGCCTCCGGTAGCAACGTAGATCCCATTAGGAGACAATGCACGCCGGTAATCGAAAATAGAACGATACCCGGCAGTTGCAAGGATCAGATCATACTGCCGCCCGTTACGCGAAAAGTCTTCTTTAGCGTAATCGATGACATGATCTGCGCCGATCTTTCGGACCAGGTCAAAATTCCGCGTGCCGCACACACCGGTGACCTCCGCCCCGAAGGATTTGGCTATCTGCACCGCAAACGAACCGATGCCGCCGGAGGAGCCGCAGATCAAAACCTTACAGCCCCTTTTGATTTTTCCCGCATCGCGCAGACCCTGCAGGGCGACCAGCGCCGCTTCAGGGACGCATGCAGCCTCCTCAAACGATAAATTCACTGGATTATGGGCTAATGCATTAACGGGAGCGCACACATACTCTGCAAAACCGCCCCTGCCGCAGTCGGACAAGTCTCCGAATACCCCCTCACCCGGCTTAAATCCCACAACGTTCCTGCCGACCGCGTCTATCGTACCTGCTATCTCACTACCGGGTATGTTAATTTTCGGTTTAAGCAGCCCGAAGCCCATAAGACGGACCAGAAACGGCTTACCGGTCACAAGAGCAATGTTGGAATAATTCACGGATACCGCACGGACTTTGATTCGGACTTCCCCCTCCTTGGGAACGGGTCTATCTACTTCTTTTATTTTTAGACTGTCGAGTGGTCCGTATTTGGTGCAGACGAGAGCTTTCATGGGATGAACAATACTATAAGTGATTCAATTAAATATGACCGAACAAATGATAAGAATCAGGGGATATAACGCTGTCAATTATACTGCATTACAAAACTATTGATCCTTTCCTTTGGCAGGAATTTAAGTTCCGGAGGAGATCTGGAGGATGACATTATCTCTGCCTCGTGCGAGCCCTGCAGCATATCTGAGGGATGCTTTGACCGCTTCGGGGGTAATACTGGGAAAGGCCCCGATTATCTCTTTGACGGAATTTCCGGAGGCAAGCATTTCAAGCACCTGCCAGACCATCACCCGGGTCCCCTTGAAAGTGGGCTTGCCGTGGCAGATGTCGGAGTCTACGACGACATATTCGTTGACGTTGATTCGCATAAGGATACCTTAATATACTATAGCTGAACATGTCTATTAAATGATTACGAGCGCGAACTATTGCCTTTTGGTATAGGTCCGGGCTATATTTTTCGGCTCCGCATATATACTCAAAAATAATCTCGCGAAATAAAACACATTGATAATCGTTCGTAGTCGCGCGGCAATCTTTTTTTTCACCTGTGCACTCCGATTGAATATAACGTCCAAGTTTTTAAGAAGTTGCCGTAAGGCAATTTGGGCCGAGTGAGCGAAGCGAACGAGCCTTAAAAAATTTGTTATGCGCTCCCAAAGGGACGAGCGACTGAAAGGAGCGAAGAGTTCCTAATCCTGCGCAGCTTTAGAGTAACTCCTTGAATTCGTCAATACTTATGTTCGCAGCTTTCAGAATGGCGTTGAGCGTTCCTCGCTTGATCGTGTTGTGGTTTGGAACTGTCAGAGGCGGTTTAGTCGGATGTCTTAGATGTACATGGCTTCCCTTTTGGTCGCGGACGTAGTAACCTGCTCTCACTAACGCTTTAATAGTGTCTTTTCCAGAAACAAGAGGAAGCTTGGACATTTCCTTGAAATCACAAAGAAACCGAGACAACAGATTCCTTGATTTTCTTGCTGACGGCTTTTACTATAGGCTGGCCGTCGGCTGCCAAGGACTCCATATGCAAGCTTATAGCCTCCTTTATGTTAGCCAAAGCTTCCTCCTCGGTTTCCCCCTGGGAGACGCAGCCCGGAAGAGACGGAACCGTAGCGACGAACCCGCCATCCTCATCCTTCTCAAGAACGATCTTGAATTTCATACAAGTGAATATACTGATTAAACCTAAAAATATCGAAAAAACGCCCGTCAAAGGACAGGATTAGGAATTGCGTATAACGTCTAAGTTTTTAAGAAGTTGCCTTAAGGCAATTTGGGACGAGCGACGTAGGAGCGAGCCTTAAAAACTTTCAGGCTGTCCCATAATTCGATTTTTTGAGAATTTTGAAATTTAAAATGGTTTTATAAGCCGTATAAACCGCAATTCGTAACGTGATTTTTGATTATGGGACAGCGTCCTTTGTTATGCGCCCCATCAGGGTCGAGGAGCGCTGCGACGAGAAGTTCAAAAACCTGCCTTGAAGATTGTTATTCTTGCTTCGAGTTTTTCCTTCCGTAAAGGAATGATTCGTCGATTTCGGTTATTTCCATGCGGATTTCAAGGTCTTTTTCACCTGGTTCACGGATGCGTTCTACTGATTCATCGAGATTTTTTGTGCGGGTCGCATACACCTCATGAAGGAATACATCAAGTCTTCCGGAGGCCACGACCCAGGCCCCTCTTTTGAGGTTTATTTTTTCTTTGTCGCATAGGACAAAAACCGGAAAACCGCAGTCTATTACGTAATCCAAAAGATCCGGGTTTTCTTTCCTTGTCTTCGAATAGACTATTCGGCCGGTAAGGTGGGTCTTGTTTGACCCAAAGACTTTATCATCCTGCCTGAACTGTTTTGTCCGCTGCTTTGTTATTTCCAGTTTGTCTTCTTTTAATTCGAGTTCACAGCGTATCCTGTCCCATCTTTCAAGTTTCACAAATCCGGTCTCTTGGAATGCGCCGACAAAACACTCGACGATTGCGTAGGAAGGAAGAACCTTCAATAAAACCTCGCGTTCTCCCGCACCTTCCTCGTCGCTGTCCTCCCGGATAATGACGTACTGCAAGAACCGGGCGTCGACGAAAAAGGACTCTATTTCTCCTACTCCCTTTGGTGAATCATCTCTTGCCATGCTTCTTTGCAGTTCCCTAAATATTTTATCCAACAAACGCATGATTATCTTGTCGCAGTCCTGCAAGAGGATATGGACTCAAATCGATCCAAAAATCTCTTTCTGAACACGATTTATTTGTTAACAATATACGCATCAAGCCTTGCCCTAATTTTTATCCAATCTCCCTCTTTAATATTCATGGCCCCAAGATCGGCGACATCAAGATAAGCAGGAAAACCAAAATCTAAGACAGCAAGGTTAGAGGGTGCGTTGATTGCTTCTTTTATTATACCGTTTATGTCGTAAGTCACGTTTTGCTTCAAGGTGATCTCCATATTTTTTTTTCTTGCGTATTCGATTTCATCCGGTAGATAGAACAATTTAAAGAAAAAATTTATTTTCTTCCCCTCAAGAGTATGTAACTTACTTAGGTTATCCAACTCATTCCATCCATAACTGCTGTACTCTGGAAAAAAACATCTTAGGGTCCTTTGTTTTACTCTTACTAATGCTGCATCTCCTCGGGAATCCTCAAAACTTTGCAGTTCTCCTTCTAAAATATGCTCTTTTAGGGGGATTATTTTTTTCATAAATCTGCTTCCTCACACCGTTATATGGCCTCGGGATATGCATTTTTCACTGGGGAGTTAGATAAATCCCGGATTATGACTCGTACATTATAGTTCTTCTTGTAATATGGGCTGTATTTGGTATATAATAATGCGTAGGCATCATTAGAAACCTTCTTTCCATTTTTGGTAGCCTCAATTATTAAGTTCTTCACCGAAGTGCCAGAATCGGGGAGACCAAAAACTTTTTGTAGCTGGATGTTATGGTTTTTTGTCGGGCTAGAAATATAATTCCATCCATAATCATCAAGCCATGCAACTTTTATGCTGTCCGTTCTTTTCACCACACCAAAAGTGTTATCAAGGTTAGACCCTTTAGCTACTACTATTTCAAGCATGTCATTCGTTGCTCCGTTACTCTTTAATCTATTTACCGAGGTCATTCCTTTTTCAAGTACCCAGTCACCCAGTTTTGGCAGTTCTGATTTCTGGAATATTTTTCCTGTTTTGGCTATTTCTTCGCGTAGTATTCCTTGGCTTACTCCTTCAGCCACTTCTTTTCCTGTTCTTGTGGCTTTCTTTCCTTTGGAGCTCCATACGAACATTTTTTTCACGGCTGAGGATACTTTTTGTATGGATCCTAGGAATTTGGTTGTTGTGTATCCTTGTTTTAGTTTGTTTAGTCCGGCTGTGAATTTGGCGAATCTGGCTAGTTTTGGTATTTTTGTTATTTTGGTTATGGGTAGTATTCCTCCTATGTCTAGTGCGCAGTTGAAGCTTACTATTCCGTTGTTCATGCATCCGCCTATGACGAAGTCTTTTACTGTGTCTCCTGCGATGTATGCGTAGTCTAGTTCCTGTATTTCAAACGGTATCTCTTTATCCGTGCAGGTGGAAGCGGCTGCATATAAGGTTTGGCCGCTTTCCGCGTCCCTCATTACTGGAACTTGCTCTAGGTTCATCGAGGGACTGTAGGCTGTTTTGGCGTAGGCGGAGCAATAGGCAGCGGTGGAAATCATGTACCACGGCGAGTAGACTATTACGTTGTTGTTTCCTTTGGCGTAGACCCTGAAGTATATCTGGCAGTTACCTCTTTTAGGCACGACGACTGCAGCATAAGAAGTAAGTCCGGTGCTTGGAGAAACAACCCCTTTAGCATCGCTTTTATCGCTCTTGTAAGCGTAGTTCACTCCCGTCTCTTTGGTGTCAGATGAAATAGTCCACTGAACGCTACCCAAATAATCAAGCTCAATGCTGCCAGTATATGAAGTGATCGAGACTGAAGGTGCCGCATAAGCAGGAACGGAACATAGCACAGCCATAAATAAACAGGCCATCAATATGCCCCCAAAAACGAACTTTTGTTTCATAGTCCTCACTCTGTTATTATCACAAGCATAGTTTAAAAGACAAAATAAAATCGTTTCATTCGTACGGGCAGATTTTTGAATTACGTATAACGTCCGGCTTTTTACGAAGTTCTGGCGAAGCCAGAATTTGGGCCGAGTGAGCGAAGCGAACGAGCCGTTAAAAAGCCTGTTATGCGCCCCAGCAGGGTCGAGGAGCCGAAAGAGGCGACGAGAAGTTCAGAAGCGAGCCCCCGTTACGTCGTTCGTGTTGTTGCCCCCAGTTCCGTCATAAATTAGGGGGTGGGGCGTCCGCAACGTGTTTACTTTTCTGTTGCTCTGTTAGGGAATATAAAGCGCCAAGACGCTATTACTATCATAATGGCAAGGCCTGATCTTTCCGAAACTGAGACATTGGAGTTAAAGAAATCCACTTCCGAACTCCGGGAGGCTGTGATCTCCATAGCTTCGATGCTAAACAAGCATGGGAAAGGTATTCTGTACTTTGGCGTAAGGAATGATGGCCGGGCCTTAGGTCAGGACGTGGGCGAGAGGACTATGCGGGACGTGTCTCAGGCAATATCCGAAAACATTGAGCCAAGGGTTTATCCGAAGATTAACAAGGAGGATATAGATGGTAAGATTTGCATCAAGGTTGAATTCTTTGGGAATAACAAACCGTATTACGCTTACGGAAGGGCTTATATCCGTGTAGCTGACGAGGACCGGCAGCTTTCGGCCAAGGAGATTGAAGAGATAATCCTTCATAAGAACAGGGATAAACTGCGTTGGGATACTGCCGTATGCGAGAAGGCCGGTTTTGCCGACATAAGCCCTAGGAAGATTAGAAACTTCCTTAAAGAGGCGGGGCGGAAGTTCGACACGATAGAGAATGCCCTGCAAAAGCTTGGCCTATTATCCGACGGCAAGATATTGAATGCAGCAGTCATATTGTTTGGGAAAAATCCAAAGAAGTTCTTTCCAAACGCTCGTCTAAGGTGCGCAGTTTTTGCAACCAAGGATACGTCTTTGCCTGTAGATATGCAGGATTTTACCGGCGACCTTTTCACTCTAATAGAGACTGCTCAGCAATACATTTTAACGAACATACACGTTGGTATGCGACTTGAAGGATTATACCGCGTGGATGTGCCGGAGATAGACAAAGACGCATTCAGAGAGGCTATAATAAACGCCTTCTGCCACCGCGACTACAACGAATACGACTCGGTGAATATCGCTATATTCCGGGACAGAGTGGAGATACGCAGCCCAGGAGGACTATACGGCGGACTCACGATCAAAGACATCACGACAAAACACGTCTCCAAGAGAAGAAACGAGCTGATAGCGGATATGTTCAACAAGATACACCTGGTCGAGAAATGGGGGCGCGGGATTGAATTGATCTTAGCCAAAGCGCCGCAGACGACGTTTTCAGAGGTTGCGGGCATATTCATAACGACATTCAAAAGAAAAACGCCGGAGGACTATGTCCCTGAAAATGTCCCTGAAAATGTCCCTGAAAATGTCCCTGAAAACCGGCCGACCCGAATCATAGAACTCATGAGACAGGACCCTAAAATTACGATACCGGCGCTATCAGAAAAGCTAGGAGTAAATGAAAAAACCATCAAAAGGGACATACAGCGGCTAAAGAAGCATAAAACCATACGGCGCATCGGCCCCGCCAAAGGGGGACGATGGGAAATTAGAAACTAGTAAGTGTATTAGTCAAGAGATAAAATCAGTTGCCCCATATGTGTTAGTTCTGGCACGGCTATTCTGCTGGTGCGATCCTTTTTTACAAGACCTCTTTTCTCTAGTTGGTTGAGGTGGTAACTTAGGGACTTTGGCGACTCTTTGAGGTTGTTTGCTATCATGGTGATGTTGTGTTTCTCTTTTCGATTATTCTGCTTTGTTAGCTCTTGGAGTATTTCCTTGTCTTGGCGTCTGAGGTAGTCCTTGATTTCCTGAATTTCTCCTGGTTTTTCCTCACGACTTTTGATTTGTGTTCTATGTGTTTGCTTTTTCTTTTGTGGTATTTATACTTGTAATAAGTAAATTACTTATTACTCTACTTAAAAAATGGCCT